>JBAQNN010000001.1:0-68209 GCA_049303835.1 Minisyncoccia bacterium
TCCCTGAGTTAGTAATCACCGATACCGCAGGTTACAAGAACCTGGACTACAGTAAACTTACTGCTGTCCTAGCAGGAGGTATTCAAGAACTTGATTTGAATCTAAGTGCTCTCTCTGGTACCATCACCCCGCTAGAAGGTTCAGAGACTGAATCCTTCGTCAATGCTTTCTTCGCCAATCTCTTTACCAAGATTACTGTTTGGTTGGCGGATGCGGGGAATGGGGTAGCCAATATTTTCACAGAAAATATTGAGAGTAAAAAATCTAGTACTGAGAACTTTTGTATTAAAAATGAAAGTGGAGAGACCTGTATCACCCGAGAACAACTTGAAGCTCTTTTAGTGGGGGCAGGCATTACCCCGACCCCGACACCAGAGCCTGAGCCAGAGCCAACTCTTGAATCAACCCCAGAACCAATACCCGCACCAGAAGTTGATCCAGAACCTGCTCCAGAAGAATCCCTCGGCAGTAGCCCTACGGCCGAGCCGGGTGATGTTGTTCCAGACGAAACCCCTGCGCCGACACCTACCCCCGAACTTATCCCAGAACCAGAAGCAACAACTCCAGAACCAGAAGTAGCCTCTGGGCCAGATCCAGAACCTACCCCAGAAGAACCTGTTAGTGTTGAACCAGTTGAGGCCACTCTTCAATAGAATATATGGATGCGCAAACCAACCTGATAATTCTCTTTAGTATCATTGTGGTTGGTTTTTTTGTTGTAGATCTTGGTTTTTTAAACAAGAAAAGCCACAAGATTGAATTCAAGGCGGCTCTCTGGCAGTCGTTGTTTTGGGTTGCAATTTCTTTGGCTTTTGGATTTTTGATTTTTTTGTTTTTGGGGAAAGTTACAGCGGTTGAATTTTTGAGCGCTTATGTGACAGAAAAAATGCTCTCGGTGGACAATCTTTTCGTCATTATGTTGATTTTCAACTACTTTAAACTAGAAGAGAAGTACCATCATCGGGCTTTGTTTTGGGGTATTTTTGGGGCCATTGTTTTTCGCGGGGTTTTCATTGGAGCCGGGGCGTATATTATTCATCAATTTTACTGGGTTTTGTATGTTTTTGGGGCAATATTGCTCTATACGGGCATAAAGTTGTTGCGCGATAAAAAAGAAGAGCATATAAATTTTCATGATAATAAAGTTATAAAATTTGCTCACAAAATATTACCTTTCACCGATAGTCACCACAACGGTAAATTCTTTTTCAAAGAAAACAGCAGGTTTTATTTTACTTCCTTGTTCATGATTGTACTTTTGGTTGAAGTAACCGACATCATTTTTGCGGTGGATTCTATCCCCGCAGTATTTTCCATTTCCCAAAACATATTCGTGGTATTCACTTCCAACATTTTTGCCATTTTAGGATTGAGAGCCCTGTTCTTTTTGATTGAAAATATTTTGCATCGTTTCCATCATTTACAGAAAGGTCTCGCTTTCATCTTGGTTTTTATCGGGCTTAAAATGCTCTCGGGAATATTTGGTTTTCATGTATCCTCCTTTGTTTCCTTCGGAGTTATCCTAGCTGCTCTTTCTTTATCTATCATTTTGTCCTTTGTTTTCCCAAAAAAAATTTAAGACCCAAATAGCCTTTTTTGTAATATAATAGAATAATGTCCGGGGATATTTTCCAAGAAGAATATGACAAGCTAAATAAGGCCCAAAAAGAGGCAGTGGATGCCATAGATGGTCCAGTGATGGTAGTGGCAGGTCCAGGAACGGGCAAAACGAAGATACTGACTTCTCGTATCGCCAATATTTTAGTAAAGACGGATACGGCTCCGGAGAGTATTTTGGCTCTGACTTACACCACTGCGGGTGTCATCTCTATGCGGAAGCGGCTTTTGGAAACGATAGGGGACAGAGCTTACAGGGTAAATATTTTTACTTTTCATGCATTTTGTGAGCATATCATAAAAGAATTTTCTTTTTATTTTGAAAGCTTGGAAGGAGCCAGGGTGATAGATGACCTGGAGAGAGTTGAAATTATAGAATCTATCATCAAAAAAAATAGATTTGAACACCTTGTTTCTTTTCATGATGAATTTTCTTTTTTGAATAAGATAGTAAGTAGTATTTTGGCGATAAAAAAGGAAGGCCTATCTCCTTTAGAATTTATTAAAAAATTACCGGACTGGAAAAAAGATCTCCTGGCTGAAGACAGTTTGTACTACAAAAAGGATTATGGAGAATATAAAAAAGGTGATATCAAGCCGGCGGAAAAAGAGAAAATAAATAAAAAAATAGGCAAGGCAGAAGAATTGGGCACCATATTTTCACTTTATCAGGAAGAATTAAAGAAGCGCGTATTGTATGATTTTTCAGATATGATTTTGTATGTGTTGGAGGCGCTTTCCGAGAATCAAGAACTAAAAGCTGATGTACAAGAAAAATACCAATATTTTTTGATAGACGAGCATCAAGATACAAACGAAGGGCAAAACAGGTTGATAGAATATTTGACCGACGCTCCTCATCTGGAAGGCAAGCCGAATCTTTTTACGGTGGGAGATGAGAAACAGTCTATCTATAGATTCCAAGGCGCCAGTGCAGAGACTTTTTCACGTTTTCAAAATATATATAAAGGCATACACACTATCACCCTCAAAGACAATTATCGCTCAACTCAAAACATCTTGGACGGGGCACATAGTTTAATCATCAAAACTCCCGGGCTGGAAGATAGTGTTCGCCTAGAGGCAAATTCAAAAAACAAAAATGAAAAAATAAATGTACGAGATTTTTCAAATTACAAGTTTGAGCTTTTGTATTTGGCCGAAGATATCAAGTCAAAAATTGAAAAAGGTATCAAGCCTAGGGAGATAGCGGTCCTGTATCGTGCTAACAAGAATGTCTCCGACATCAAGACGATTTTTGATTTTTATAAAATTCCCTACACTATCTTTTCCAAAGATAGAATATTGGATGATCCGAATATCGCGAACTTAATAAATATTTTAAGAGTAATTGCCAATCCGAATGATGATCATCACTTCGGAAAAGTTTTATTTGCTAACTTCTTAAAATTGGATGCCTATGATTCGGTTAGGATTTTGGATAAATTTAAATCTTTACGCAAAGAGGAAAAGAAACATCTCTTTGCGATCATGGAAGATAAAAAAACTCTGAAAGAAATTGGAGTAAAGACAGTAGATAATTTTTCCGCTTTAATCAATACTCTCAAAGAGTTAAAAATTGAATCAAACAACCAGAGTTTCCCCGATTTTTTTAAAGTGTTTTTGGAAAAAATTGGGTATTTGAAATATATGATTTCGTCAGTTGACAGCCGTATCCAGTTGGTCAAACTGGATAAATTTTTGGACGAAATAAAAAAACAAAATGAGACAAAAAAGAATTACGACACTACTGATTTTATTTACTTTATTGATTCATTTATCAAATATAATCTAGACATCAAAAGTACCGATCCGGAGATTATAGAAGGAGTATCTTTGATGACAGCTCATGGGTCAAAAGGCAGGGAATTTGAACATGTTTATATCATTAATGCGACGAGAAAGTCTTGGGAAAGTCGCAGGGGAGAAAATAATATTTCTCTGCCTATTTATCAATATGATGGTGATATAAAAGACGAAAGGAGGCTCTTTTATGTTGCCATGACCAGAGCCAAGCATACCTTGAGTATTTCTTTTGGGAGGACAGACAACGACGGCAAGGAACACGAAGAATCGGAGTTTGTGAAAGAAATTGAAGAAATTTTCAAAAAAGAAGAAAAAATGAAAGACTTTGAAAAAGAAAACATAGACAAACTCGCCTCTTTTATGAATTTTGAAAGGCGCTCAGCTTCTTTGTTTGATCCGGAGTATGTGCGTCAGCTATTTTTCAGTAGGGGGTTGAACGTTTCTGCGCTTAATAATTATATAGATTGTCCCAAGAAATATTTATATAAGAATCTGATTCGGATTCCGGATATATATTCTCCAAGCTTAAAATACGGAAGTATCATTGATCATGCTCTAAATAAATTTTTTGAAAAATCTAAAAAAGAGGCATGTATTTTGTCCAAAGAAATTCTTTTAACGGAATTTGATAAAGCACTAAGTAAATTCAATTTACCGGAAAAGGATGAAGAGAAATTTAGAGAAAGAGGAGAGAAGGCTCTCTCGGAATACTATGATGAATACTCCAAAAGCTGGACCTACAAGGTAGATATGCAATTTCATATTGAGAGAGATTTTGCCCTCAACAATAAAGAGGTTTTAAAAATCAGTGGTACCCTGGACAAGATAGAATACGTAGATGATTTATTTTCCGCCAACATCAATGTCATTGACCATAAGACAGGCAGAGCTTTTTCTGAAAAGACCAAAGAACAAAAAGAAAATTATGAAAGGCAGTTGGTCTTTTATAAATTACTGCTCACAGATTATGACAAAAAAGAATTTATTATAAACAAAAGCGTACTGGATTTTATTGAAAAGAATAAAAAGGGTAAATTTGAGCAATATTCCCTGGACATAACCAAAGAACATTTGGATAAGTTGAAAGATGAAATCAATAATTGTGCGGAAGATGTTCTCTCTATGGAATTTCTAAAAAAAGGTTGCAATAAGAAAGATTGCGAATGGTGCCAATTTGAAAAGTAGTTTTAGGCTATAGTAGTCTATTTTTCTAACGAATCATGCCTCCAAAGATTTTAGTGGTTTCAGATTCTATTTTTTTATGTATTTTATCTATTTCTTCTGCTGTGAGGGTTCTGTCTAACGAACGGTAGGTGATACGATAGGCATAACTTATTTTTCCTGCCCCGAATTTTTCCGTATTTTCATATTTGTCCAGAAGCTCTACTTCTTCAACGATGCCAGGAGCGGTCTCTCTTACGAAATCAAAATAATCATTTGGGACAAAATCATTTTTTACCACAAAAGATATATCTCTCACTATCGGCGGATATTTGCTTACTTCTATAAACTTATGATCAAGTTGTAGTTGTTTTTTTACCCTCTCATCTTCGCTCCAAAGAAGGCGAATATCCGGAAGGGACATACTCACAATCGCAAGTCTTTCCAAGCCGAATCCGAAAGCCCAACCGGTATAATTTGAAGAATCTACTCCCAACTTTTCAAGTACGCTTCCTTTGACTACTCCGCATCCGACGACTTCCACCCAAGCACCGTCTATCTCAACTTCCATTTCAAGTGATGGGTCAGTATAAGGGAAAGTGTCTTTGTTTAAGCGATATTTTACATCAGGGCCGAATACAGCCTTGGCGATACTTCCCAATGCTTCCTCTAGATCTTTTTGTCCTATAATTTTTTCAGTTTTGGGTGCCAGAAACCATCCGTCAATCTGATGAAAGACATTCATATGTTTTCTATCCACTTCATCTTTGCGATAAACTTTTCCAAAAGAAAAGGCACCGACTGGTTTATTCTCATTGATTCTTTTTGTTACATCTTCGTTGTGGAGATAGTAATACCACATCACTGTAGTATGGGTGCGTAAAATATTTTTCTCATTAACATAATATGTGTCGGATTTGCTTCTGGCCGGATGATCGGCCGGAAAATCAAATAAATCAAAACTGATGTCGGCAGGAACAACTTCGGGGGTTTCTATGGTGTCCAGGTCTTTAAAATATTGATTAGCCAGGATACGATCTACAATTTCCTTAATTGGACTGCCGCCGGTTCTGGAAAGATCTGGCATAGACAAATAGCGTTTCATGCGTGTTGCTTCAATATCTTTTCTTGATTCCAGTTCTTTTAATAATGTCTTTTCTTCTTCAAGGGAAACTTTGTAGTTTTCTCGTTTCATTTTTCTAATATAAAGAAAATTTGCTTAAAAGTAAAGGTTTTTTGGGGAAAAGAGGGCTAGTGTTTTAAATAGTTTTTTGATATAATATCTATATATGGTAAAGGAAAAAGAAGACAAAAAGGGCGAGAAAAGTTCACCCGCCTCTGGTGGGGCGCATCATTATGATGCCTCTGACATTTCCGTTCTAGAAGGCCTAGAACCCGTCAGGCGTCGTCCCGGCATGTATATAGGCACTACAGGCCCGGAAGGACTACACCACCTTATTTGGGAGATTTTTGACAATTCCCGCGATGAAGCCATGGGCGGATTTTGTAACGATATTGAGATAGTGCTTTTGCCAGACAATCGTATTCGGGTAGCAGACAATGGCCGTGGTATTCCAGTGGATATCCATAAAAAGACCAAAGTTTCTGCTTTGGAAACCGTGATGACTACGCTTCATGCTGGAGGAAAATTCGGTGGAGAAGGATATAAAGTTTCCGGAGGATTGCATGGAGTCGGCGCCTCAGTGGTGAATGCCCTATCTACTTACTGTAAGGCCGAAGTATGCCGAGATGGGGGCAAATATTTGCAAGAATATTCAGAAGGTAAAAGAAAAGCAGCGGTGAAAAAAACAGGCGCTTCCAAACTTCACGGCACCATCATCACTTTTGAACCAGATCAGAAAATTTTCGGTGATATAAAATTTGATTGGCATACAGTGATCAACCACATTCGTCAGCAGGCGTATTTAGTAAAGGAGTTAAAAATTTCAATCATTGATGCCCGCGAGTGGGATAACAAAAAAGGAATGAATGAGTCTGATGTTTTTTATTTTAGAGAGCTAGAACAAGAGCTTCCTTCAACTTCTTTTTATTTTGAAGGAGGTTTGGTGTCTCTCGTTAAATATTACAATAAATTTCAGAAACCCGTTCAAAACAATATTTTTTATGTCAACAAAGAATTGGACGGCGTGGGGGTGGAGATAGCTCTCCAATACGTGGATGATATTATAGACAGAATTTTGCCTTTTGCTAACAACATCTACAACCAAGAGGGGGGAACGCATGTGACTGGTTTTAAAACTGCTCTTACCAGGACGCTAAATACTTACTGCAAGAAGAATGAGATGATGAAAGAAGCAGAGGGTGGATTTACCGGAGAAGATGTCTTGGAAGGTCTTACTGTTGCTATCTCCGTAAAACTTCGCGAAATACAATTTGAGGGACAAACAAAAGGTAAACTGGGAAGCATGGAAGCTCAAGGAGCCGTGGCTACCGTGTTTGGAGAAGCCTTTGCCAATTTCTTGGAAGAAAACCCGGATGAGGCAAAAACCATAATCAATAAATCAATTCTTGCATTAAGAGCCAGAAAAGCAGCCAAGGCAGCGAAAGATTCTGTGCTTAGAAAGGGGGCTCTGGAGGGGATGACTCTTCCTGGTAAGCTTGCGGATTGTCAGAGTAAAGATGCTTCCGAGTCGGAATTATTCTTGGTAGAGGGAGACTCCGCAGGAGGTTCGGCCAAGCAAGGTAGGGACAGGCGCACTCAGGCCATTTTGCCACTTCGCGGAAAAATATTAAACGTTGAACGTGCGCGTATAGACAAGATGCTTGCTTCTAAAGAAGTAAAGTCGCTCGTTATCGCTATGGGTACTTCTATCGGAGATACTTTTGATCTGGGTAAAATGCGTTATCATAAAATAATTATTGCCACCGATGCCGACGTGGATGGTTCACACATTCGTACCTTGCTTCTGACATTATTTTACCGATATTTCAGACAAGTGATAGAAGCTGGGTATATTTATATCGCCCAACCACCACTTTATAAAATTAAAAAGGGCAAAGAAATTTCTTATGCTTATACTGATGATGAAAAATTAAAAATAGTTGGTAAGAGTAGCGACGTGAGTGATATCCAAGAGATAGAAGTTGTAGAAGGGGACGAAGCTATTGAAGAAACAGAAGAAGAGAAAGAAGAAACAGCTAAAAAATCAAATAAGATTCATATTCAACGTTTCAAAGGTCTCGGAGAAATGAACCCGGAAGAGCTTTGGGAGACTACGATGGATCCAAAGCATCGTATCTTGAAAAGAGTGGATATCTCTGACGCAGAAGAGGCTAATGATATTTTTGATATCTTGATGGGCTCTGAAGTTCCTCCGCGCAAATCCTTCATCCAATCCAACGCCAAATTGGCGGAGATTGATATCTAGTTGTTGATTTATGAGTTAACATATGTTAACCTATATATATGCTGAAAAATAAGCATGTTTTTGAAAAAGGAGATAAAAAATACTTTTCTGCGCCCGAAATAGCAAAATTATTGGGTATTTCTCGTACAGCTATTTTTAAAAAAATTAAATCTGGACAAATACATGCTGAAAAGATTGGCAGAAATTACATTATTCCGAAAGAAGAATATGAAGCTATACTAGGTATTTTTGTTCCAGAGCGACGAAAAAAAGCGATAGAAGATACTGTTGACCGAGTGTTCAAAAAATATGGTTCCGCGTTGCGCAAACTAGGTAAAGAATAAAATTCTTTTATGGCTCGCAAAACGATTAAAAGAATTAGTTTGGCCGATGTGGAGTATACGGCTTTTCAAATAGCTAAAAAATTTATGGAGTGGGAAGAACCAATTCCGGATTTTGAAACGCGATTCCCGGACAAATTAGAAAGCTGCATTGAAACACCATTTCAAACCTTTGACAGAAAAAGTTTGTATGTAGGTCTCGTAGGAAAATCTGCGATGCTGTTCTATTTAATGATCAAGAATCACCCCTTTCAAAACGGCAACAAGAGAATTGCGATCACGACCTTAATTTTATTTCTTGTTCAAAACGGTAAATGGCTTTCAACTTCCAATGAAGGTATATATCAATTTGCGTGCAGGGTTGCTGAAAGTAAGCCAGAAGAAAGATTAAATACTATGATTTTGATAAAATCTTTTATTGAAGAAAATATTGAAAACTACGACGTGAATAAATAATACTTTTAGGTTGTTGTCTGTTTGGCGATTTTCCTGGGAACGATGATGGCAGCGATGAGGTATCCGATAATAGCCGGAATAAAGGCTGTCAAAATCGCTATGAGCAGATAAGCTAGACGAAGCAAGGTGGGATCTATTTCAAAATATTCTCCGACTCCGCCAATTACTCCGGAGACAATTTTATTTGTATCACTCTTATATAATCTTTTCATAAAATTATTTTTTATTTTTAATTTCTTCTAAAAGCTTTGAGAGAAGTTCTTCTTTTGTTATTTGCCCGAGTGGACCGGTGTCTCTAGATTCCAAAGTTATTTTATTTGCTTCTATTTCTTTGTCGCCGATGACTATCCAGTAGGGGAGTTTGTTGTTTTTGGCATCACGGACTTTCCCGCCGAGGTTTCCATTATTGTCATCAAGATCAGCACGAATACCGCTTGCTTTCAATAGTTCAGAAACCTCTTTTGCATATTCATTATGGTTTTCTCTAACAGGGATGACTTTTACTTGCACCGGTGAGAGCCAGAGAGGGAAGGCGCCGGCATAGTGCTCAATCAGTACGCCCATAAACCTTTCAAAAGATCCGTATATGGCAACGTGGAGAACAACTGCACGGTGTTTTTTTCCATCTTCACCGGTATAATCCATTTCAAAATTTTCCGGCTGATTGAAATCTAGTTGTATCGTCGTTAACTGCCACTCTCTTCCTATTGAGTCTTTTACTTTTATATCAATCTTGGGACCATAGAAAGCTGCTTCACCTTCCTCTACGCTATAATTTAAACCCATTTTTTTTGCGGAACTTATCAAAATCTTTTCCGCTTTTTCCCATATAGCGTCATCCCCGAAATATTTCTTTTTATTTTGCGGATCACGAACAGACACTTCTACCTTGTAATTATCAAAGTTGAATATTTTGTACACTTTTTGCATTAAACCAAAAATCATTTCAATTTCTGATTCTATTTGGTCTCCGCGGATAACGTGATGTGTGTCATCTTGGGTCAAGTTTTTTACTCTCAGAAGTCCAGCTAACTCACCACTTTTTTCATTGCGATACACAGTAGTATTTTCGGCTATTCGGAAAGGCAGATCACGGTAGCTGTGAGGTTCTGCATTATATATTTCAAAATGGTGTGGACAATTCATGGCTTTCATGACAAATTCTTCACCATTTTCATCTGTCATTACTGGCATCATGGCGTCATATTTTCCCATGTGTCCGCTTTTTATATATAGTTCTTTTTTAGCTATGTGTGGAACCGAGACAAAAGAGTAACCCAATTTTTCCTTTTCTTTTCTTATAAAATTCTCTAATTCTGTTTTGATAATATTACCTTTTGGTAAAAGCATAGGTAATCCCTTACCGACTAATTCAGAAACAGTAAATAATCCTAACTCTTTCCCTAGTTTTTTATGGTCTCTCTTCTCTGCTTCTTCTCTCTGGGTTGTGTAAGTGTCCAGCTCTTCTTTGGTTAGAAATGCTAGTCCGTAAATACGGGTGAGCATCTTATTTTTTTCATCTCCGCGCCAGTATGCTCCAGCTACGCGGTCTAGTTTAAAACAATCAGGATTTATTTCTTGTGCGGGATGTTCCAAGTGTCCGCCCCGGCATAAATCAGTAAATCCTCCGCAAGTATAAGTGGTTATTTTTTCTCCACGGTCGGCTATTTCATTGACTAATTCTTGCTTGTATTCATTTTTGAAAAAGTTGATAGCCTCATCTTTGGAGATCTCTTTGTGTTCAAACTCCGTCCATTTTGGCAAAATTTTGCGCATCCTGTCTTCTATCTTTTTCAAATCAGCATCAGAGATTTTTTCATCCCCGAAATCAATATCATAATAAAAACCATTCTCAATTGAAGGGCCTAGGGTGAGTTTGATTTTATCAAATTTATATATTTCCCCGACGGCTGCTGCGAGCAGGTGGGCCAAGGTATGCCTTAAATTGTGTAATTTCTCCATATTTTCATATTATCACATTTTATTTTGCATTTCATCTTTAATATGCTAGGATAAGTCTATTATGGTAGTACGAATGAGACATACAAAATCGCATACGAAAAACAGACGCTCTCACCACGCTTTGGAGAGTACGAGTTTTACGAAGTGCGAAAATTGCAAAGCTTTAAAAAGACGTCATACAGTCTGTGTATCTTGCGGTTTTTACAGGGGCAAGAAAGTGATAGATTTGATTAAAAAGACCGAAAAGAAGCAAAAAAAACAAAAGGCAAAGAAGGCGGCAGACAGTAAGTAATTTATTATTGAGTGGCTGCGTTTTTTAAAATTTTTTCCTCCTGTGCCCGTAAGCGGGACCCGCGGAGATAAAAAATTTCAAGAAACTCCGCTTCCAAACAAATGGCAAATAGGCACCTTTCCAGATCAATAGTACTACAGACGCTTTTTGAGTGGGATTTTAAATCTGACACAAAAAAAGATGACATCTCTGCCGAAGAAAAAATTAAAGACGCGCTAAAAAGAAATTTAAAAGAATTTGCTCCTGGATTTGAGGATGACGCTTTTGTATTTTCCTTGATGGACAAGGTGTTAAAAAAACGCACAACGATTGATGAAATCATTGGAAAGGCAGCTCCTGATTGGCCTATAGATAAGATTTCTTTCATAGATAGAAATATTTTGAGAATCGGTTTGACGGAACTTCTCTTTGGGGATAGGAATGAAGTTCCTCCAAAAGTAGCGATAAATGAAGCGATAGAATTGGCGAAAACTTTCGGTGGAGAAAACTCAGGAAAATTCGTCAACGGTGTTTTGGGTGCGGTTTACAAAGAAATAGGGGAACCGGGTAAAGAGCAAGTAAGTAAGACCAAAAAACACGAAGAAGAGACGGATATTACAAAATTGCCGATTGAGACATTGGGAGGTGCGCTGGTTTATACGATAAAGGATGGGAATATTTTATTCGCTTTTGTACACGATGTGTTTGGTTACTGGACTTTGTCAAAAGGGAAGATGGAGCCAGGTGAAGATGTGATGACGGGTACCAAGAGGGCCATCAAGAAAGAAATCGGACTTGATATTGAGATAGAAAGAGAGCTGGGAAAAAATGAATATGTGGCGACACATCCGGAAAAAGGAAAAAGTTTAAAAAAAGTTGTTTATTTTTTAGCTAAAAGTGGAGATAAAGAACTTGAACTTGAAAAATCCGGAGGATTGGACGGAGCTCGTTGGTTTGAACTCTCCGCTATTCCAGAACTACGTATTTATAATGATATTATTCCACTGATCAGCAAGGCGATAGAAATCCTAAGTAGCAAAAAATTATAATATATAAATATAAGTTATGATTAAATTTTCAGATTTTGAGAAAAAAACAAATATAGTTTTTAAAGATAAGAATTTATTAAAACAAGCTTTTACTCACCGTTCATATATAAATGAAAACGGGGCGTCCACTACTTCTCACAATGAAAGGCTGGAATTCTTGGGAGATGCGGTGCTTGAACTTGTTGTGACTGATTTTCTTTACAAGAAATATCCACAATATACGGAAGGAGAACTGACAGCGGTACGATCCGCCTTGGTCAATGCCATCATAATCTCAGAAATAGCCGGGGAGATAGGAATGAATGATTACCTACTTTTATCCAAAGGCGAAGCAAAAGACAACGGTAAAGCCAGGCAGTATATTTTGGCAAACACCTATGAAGCGTTTATCGGGGCTATGTATTTGGACCAGGGGTATGAAATAGTAGATAAATTTATCACCAAGACTCTTTTACCCAAAACGGAAGAAATAGTAAAGAAAAAACTCTGGCGTGATGCCAAGTCTTTGGTTCAAGAAAAAGCACAAGAATTTGTGTCGGTCACTCCTTTGTATAAAGTTTTGCATGAAGCAGGACCGGATCACGATAAACACTTTACGGTTGGTGTTTATTTTGGAAAAGAATTAATTACGGAAGGCAAAGGTAAATCAAAACAAGAGGCCGAACAAAGTGCCGCTCTGGCTGCATTAAAGTTAAAAAATTGGCTGGATTAGAGATACAGAAATATTATGCGACTTAAATCACTTTCATTAAATGGTTTTAAATCTTTTGCACAAAAAACTGTTTTAGAGTTTGATAGTGCTATTGTTTCTATCGTAGGTCCGAATGGATCAGGTAAATCAAATGTCGTAGAAGCTATTCGTTTTGTGTTGGGAGAACAGTCCATGAAGTCTATGCGTGGGAAGGGAGGTTCAGATCTAGTTTTTAAGGGATCAAAAGATTTACCAAAAGGGTCCAGGGCGGCTGTGACTATTTATTTTGATAACACGGATAAGGTTTTTAAACTGACTAATGACGGAGGGGAGAATATCAATCTGGATTACGATGTTATCTCAATTTCTCGTGAAGTTTATTCAGATGGATTGAATAAATATATTTTAAATGGGACCGAAGTCAGGTTGAAAGATATTCACAACTTACTCTCTTCGGTCAATATCGGTTCCTCTGGGCACCACATAATTTCTCAAGGCGAGGCAGATAGAATTTTAAATGCGAGTGCCAGGGACAGAAAGGAAATGGTAGAAGATGCACTCGGACTCCGAGTTTATCAATACAAAATAAAAGAATCCGAAAGAAAACTGGAAAGAACGAACGAAAACATGAAGGAGGTAGTGCTGTTAAGACGAGAAAACGCTCCGCACCTTTCTTTTTTAAAGAAACAAGTTGAAAAATTTGAAAAAACCAAAGAGATGCAAACAGAGCTCTCTCTTCTCTACGGAAAATACTTAAGAAAAGAAAATATTTATTTGGAACAAGAAGAGGTTAATTTAAAAACAGAAAAGGACAAACTACAAAATGAACTTACGGATATCACCCGTAAAATTTCCGATACCGAAGATGATAATTCAGCCAAGAGCAATCCAAAGATTGAAGAACTACGAACCGTTGAACAAAAAATAAACTCTATTCGCGCTTTAAAGAGCGAAATGGAGCGTAAGCTAGGGCGCATAGAAGGAATGATAGAAATGGAAGAGAGAAGGGCCGAACAAAAGTCGGAAGTTATTGAAATTTCACAAGAAGAAATCAAAACTATCATTGATGATGTAAATGAGTCCATAGACTCCGCTTTTTCAAAAGAAAGTATTGGAGAAATAAGGCCTATTTTGGAGCGTATAAAGAATATTCTGAAGAAGTTTTCAAGGGAGGAAGGGAAAGAGACCAAGCAAAATTTTGAAATAGATAATTTAAGGGAAAATCAAAAAAGTATTTTGGAGGAAATGCGCGGGATAGGAGATCAGGAAAAAGAATTTATTTCTGTCATAGAAAAACTGAAAGAAGATTTAAATAAAGAGATGGAAGCCTTGCGTGATTTGGAGAGAGAAAAATTTGCTTTCAAGGTGAGACACCAAGAACTATCTTCTGCCCTGGAACTCGTTCTGATAAAAGAAAGTAATCTAAAAAGTCGTGGGGAAGCATTTTTGAATGAGATAAAAGAAGGAACTGCCTTGATTGGAGCTGATATTTTGTCTTACAAAAATAGAGAAGATTCTTCTTTGGAAGACGAAGAACAATCTCCTGTAACCCAAGAAGAATTGAAGAAAAAAATTGAACGTATAAAAATAAAATTGGAAGATGCCGGGCTCGGTAATGGGGCAGAATTAACGAAAGAGTTTAAAGAGGTTTCTGACAGGGATGAATTTTTGGCTAAAGAGATGGAAGACATGGAAAAGAGCATAGAGTCGCTTCAAAAACTCATTTTAGATTTAAAAGAAAAAATAGATATAGAATTCAGGGAGGGTGTAAAGAAAATAAATGTTGAATTTCAAGAATTTTTCTCTCTGATGTTCGGTGGGGGACACGGGTCTCTGTCCGTAGTGGTTGAGAATAAAAAGAAAAGAAATCTCAAAGATTACGACGAAGAAGGAGGAGAAGAAATTGAATCCGAGGAAGAAGAAACCACCCCAGAACAGGGGATAGAAATAAATGTCTCTCTGCCACACAAAAAAGTAAAAGAACTCCATGCTTTTTCCGGAGGCGAGAGATCTCTCACTTCCATTGCGCTTCTTTTCGCTATGTCTCAAGTTAATCCTCCGCCCTTTTTAGTCTTGGATGAGACGGATGCCGCCTTGGATGAGGCAAACTCACGCAAATACGGGGATATGCTGGAGAAACTTTCCAAACATTCACAGCTCATCGTCGTCACCCACAATCGCGAGACCATGTCCCGCGCTGGAATATTATACGGTGTTACCATAGGCTCAAATGAAGCCTCCAAACTCCTCTCTGTGAAGTTTGAAGAAGCCACCCAGATAGCTAAATAAATTTTATTTTTTACTAAGTTGATATCTCTTCTAGTTTTATTGTTTCTTCTTTGCCCGGAGTTATTTTATCCAATTGAAAAGCGGAGTTTAGTTGGGTAGCGTTTTTCTGCACAACCATGGATCCGTCTCTGTTTAATTTTATTTCTAAAATCATCCCTTGCATGGTGGGTTTACTCCAAGACTGGTCAAAAATAAAATTGCCGAGCGAGTAAGCGATGAAGCCATTTTTATAAGTTTCAGTATCTTGTACTACGTGCGGATGGTGTCCTATCACTATCTTTGCTCCGTTATCTATGGCTCTATGCGCTAGAGTTTCTTGCCTTTGATTGTGTATATTTTTATATTCATCTCCAAAGTGGAAAGAAACTATCAAGTAGTCCACTTGTTTTGATGCGGTGCTTATAATCTCATCAAAACGTGGATTATTAGCGAGAAGTAAGCCGGCTTTTTCAACTCCTGCTTCCATCCAATTTGGCCCGACATCCGAGAAGGCGAGATAGCCGATTTTCATTCCATATTTTTCAATAATAACAGGAGTTTCGGACTCTGTTTTATTTTGCCCTCCGCCAGTGTAAAGAATTTCATTTTCTTTTAAACGAGAGAGGGTATCGGCATAAGCGAGTCTACCCCAGTCTCCGACATGATTGTTTGCGACCGATAGGACACTTAGCCCGGCTCCCCTCAATGCCGGAATGACAGATGGATCCATTCTGAAAGAATAAAGATTTTTTTGATCAGCTCCTTGGTCAGAAGCGGGGCCTTCTAAGTTTGCGAAAGCGATGTCTGCTTTTGTAAATATTTCAGATAATTTTTTTGGCTCGCCCGTAGGGCTATGCCCGAGGGCTTTTTCAAAAAGCATAGAGTAGTTGCCTCCAAAATTTTTAATAACAGAATTTTCCACTCCGCGGTCAAGCATGATATCGCCCGCAAAAGCTAACAGCACAAAGTTTGGATCCTTTATACTCGGTATTCCTACTTTTTCCTCAACCCAGTCCGTGTTTGCATCAGCTTTCCCCCCATAATATATATTTTTTTCCAAATATTTTAAAATGTTTTCCACATCTCTTTTTCTGTCAGTGCTACCGAGCAAAGTGATGGCGATGGGGCGACTGGTATTTTGTCCTAAGGGCAGAGAAAAGAGAGAAACGACAGTTTGTCTGGCAGCATCAGTGTATCCACTCTTTCCTCCAATGTAGCCATCTTTGCTTAAAAATTGGCTGATGTTTGACCAACTGTGTTTTTTGTTGGAATAGCTTCTTTTGGTTGTGATATCAAACAAGTCTGGTAACTGTTTGGTTATATATCCTGTCAATTTAAATATATCTGAAACGGTTGATTGATTGTTTGGAGAAAGACCGCTCGGGTCTTCAAAAAAAGTACTGGACATTTTCAATCCATCCGCCTTTTGGTTCATTTTAGAAATAAAATCATCTCTGTCAAAATACAAAGCGACTGCCTCCGCTGCGTCATTGCTTGATTCCAAAAGAAGGGGATACAATAAATCTGCTATCTTTATCTTTTCTCCCAATTTTAGTGCGCCATTTGTTCCATAGGTGGCTAGGGCTTTTTTGCTTATGGCCGTAGTATCTTCCGGTTTTGCTATTTCCGTAGCGACTACTGCGGTCATCAGTTTGGAGACAGAAGCCAGTGGCAGTTTTTTATCTTGATTTTTGGACACGATCACTTCTCCGGTATCCAAATCACCCACCAAAAAAGCCTTGGCCGAGACCTTCGGACCAGTGGTTGCTTCTTTGTTTGTATAAAAATATTGAAATTTTTCTTCTTTGGGATTGATTACTTCTATGAGCGATGCTTGGCTGTTTTTTGATTCTATCGCACCCCTGTTCTCAAATATTGAAAACAAGAATGATGAAAAAATAAGTCCAGTTAATACTGAAAATATTATAAAAAACACCATTTTTATTTTAGCTTTAGCTACCATTTTCATACCAATGTATAATCAATTGTTTTTCTTTCTAAATCAATCCCTTTGACTTTTATTTTAACACGGTGTCCGAGACGATATGTTTTTTTCTTTTTTTGCCCGACCAGCTCCAGTTTCTTTTCATTGAAAACATAAAAATCATCTTCCATGTCTCGCATCCGGACTAGTCCTTCGCACTTTGTTTCTATTTCTTCCACATACATACCCCATTCTGTCATACCGCTAACCACTCCATCAAAAATTTTACCCAAACGTTTTCCCATGTATTCTACTTGTTTATATTTGATAGAAGCTCGTTCTGCATCGGAGGCGCGTTTCTCTTGTTCGGAAGAGACCAGTGCCATCTTTTCATACTCAACAAATTTATCTTTGCTGATTTTCTTCTTCTCCAGATAATTAGAGAGAAGTCTATGGATCATAATGTCCGGGTATCGTCTGATTGGGGAAGTGAAGTGAGTATAATACTTAAAAGCGAGCCCGTAGTGTCCGATATTTTTTGTGGAATAAATTGCTTTGGCCATAGACCTGATCACCGCTCTGTTTACAGTGTCTTCTTCATTTTTTCCCTCCAGACTTTCTAATAATTTGTTTATTTCATGGCTGGGAATGATACCATCTCGGAGGGATACCTTGTGCCCTAAACTGCGCAAGAAGAATGCCAAGTCAGCCATTTTTTCTTTGCTTGGCAAATCGTGCACTCTGTAAATTGATATCCCTTCGTTTTCTTTTGCATTTTTTACACCCCTTCCATTCTTAGGGGAGAGAACTTCTGCCACTTTTTTATTTGCTAGCAACATAAATTCTTCTATCAATTTATTTGAATCTCCACGTTCTTTTTTTATCACTTTTATAGGCACTCCATTTGCATCCAAGACAAATTTTACTTCGTCTTGTTCTAATGATATTGCTCCTTGGGCAAATCTTTCTTTGGTTAATTTTTTTGCTAAATCATTTAAGATAGCTAGCTCTTTGTGTAGAGGAGAGCCTGCTTTTTTTATGGAAATTTCTGCTTCTTCATAAGTAAATCTTTTTTGTGAATGTATCACTGTCCTACCGAACCATTCACTTTTTACTTTTGCATTTTTATCAATGATAAAAATAGCACTCATGGTGAGTCGGTCTTTATTTGGTACCAGACTACACAGGTCGTTGGAAAGAACTTCCGGAAGCATCGGTATAGTTCTATCTACTAAATAAACAGAAGTTCCTCGTTCGCGTGCTTCAGCATCCAAAGCACTTCCGGGCTTTACATAATAGGAGACGTCGGCGATGTGGATGCCTATTTCATACTCACCGTTTGTGATTTCCTTGAAAGAAATGGCGTCATCAAAATCCTTGGCATCCGAGGGATCAATGGTGAAGGTCAAAGTTTTTCTCATATCTCTGCGTCCTTCATAATCAGCACTTTTTATTCCATCTTGTTTTATTTTTTTGGCCTCAAGCTCTACTTTGTCCGGTAGCTCCGAATCAAAACCTTTTTCTATCGCTATGGCATGCATCTCGGCATTGTTGTCGCCCGGTCTGCCCAATATTTTTATTACTTTTCCTTCCGGGGCTTTTCGGGAATCTGCCCAAGAAATTATTTCAACAAAAACTTTTTGTCCCATCTTAGCACCATTCAAATACTCTTTTGGAATCAGAATGTCCGTGTACATTTTCGTATCATCCGGCTTTAAGAAAAATATATTGTTTCTTGCCCCGTCTTTGGCGGGGTCTGTCTCCAGCACTCCGGTAAAACGAGTTTTGGCACGAGAAATAATTTTAGAAACTTCCGCTGTCTGCCGTCCAAATTTTTTGGGATGCAAGATTATCTCTACCGTATCCCCGTGTAGGGCAGTGCCGAGATGTTTGAAGTCAATTTCTGGGTCTTGGCCCGGTTCTTTAATTCCTTCAATAGCTACGTATCCTGTACCTTTAGCTGAAATAGAGATTATGCCCTTTAAGGTAGCTTTATTTTTTAAGTGTTTCATTTTTTTAAGCATACCATATAAAGCTAAATTACCAAATTTAGCTTGACAATCATGTCATAATGTGCTATACTTGTAGTTAAGGAGGTATACCATGAACTTCAACCGTAGCCTCATCTCGCTCTTCGTCATCATGTTCGCCCTCGCAACCCTCGTTCTCACCGGCTGCACGACCTCGTTTACCATGTCGTCTATCAACACTCCTGGCGGGCCGATCCAGGCCCACGGGGACGTCACCGTCGTGGAAAGGACGACGGACACGACGTTCCAGTCCGCCATGTCGGTGGACATGGCCAAGCATCAGGAACGCTTGGCCAAGATACAGGCTCGCGTGGAAATCGCGCGGGCCGAGGCCGAGGCGGATGCCGCCAAGGCGAAGGCTCGAGCCGAGAACCCGTGCGCGAGCTGGTTCATGGCCCCCAGCTACTGCTATGGGTATAGCGGTGGCGGGGTCGGCTACTACTCGAACGGGTCCGGAGGGAGCAACAGTTACTTCCGGACTGGGGGCGGAAACTACACGAATCCGTCTCGCCGACCCGGAGGAAGCAATACCTCCTTCGGAGGAGGAAACCCTCCCGGCGGCAACACCGGAGGAAGTGGCAACACCGGAGGGGCGCACTAGTCGTCCCTCAGCCGAGCAATGCTCGGCACACACATCAACGACGTCGTTATGGGAAATCCCAAGCGACGTCGTTTTTAATTTGCCTTTTTAATAATTTATGTTAAACTCTTTTTATGTTAAAAATAAGACTTCAGAGAATTGGTAGGAAGAATGACCCGTCGTTTCGGGCCGTTTTGACTGATTCAAAAAACAGTACCAAGAGCGGAAAGTTTTTGGAAATTTTAGGCACTTACAATCCAAAGGCCGGAGAGAAGAATTTGATGGCTGACAGGATAAAATATTGGATGGGGAAGGGCGCAAAGTGCTCTGACACCATGCACAACTTTTTAGTGCACGATAAAGTCATCTCTGGTAAGAAAATAAACGTTTTGCCAAAAAAGAAGCCTACCGTGAAAAGAAAAGAGTTGAAAGCCAAGAAATAATATCCTATAATTACAGCAAAGCAGTGTCGGTCGTAAACTGCCAAAAAAGTTTTTTTAATTAAAAATATAAACAATTCTGAAACACTATGGAAGAACACGATAAGATATTTCTAGAATATGTGGTGAAGGCTCTCGTAGACAACCCGAACGATGTGAAAATTGATCGTACGGTGGACGAGATGGGTGTATTGATCACTCTCACCGTCAATCCTGCCGACATGGGCAAGATAATCGGAAGAATGGGAAACACCGCCAAAGCTATCCGCACCTTGCTTCGCATCATCGGTATGAAGAACAACGCTCGCGTTAATCTGAAGATCAATGAACCAGCAGGAAGCATGAGACCGGAGAGACCTATGATGGGTTCTACTGGTAGCGGACTAGGAGCTGCTCCTTCAACGCTAAAGACTGTGGATGAAGCGATGGAAGATTTGAAAGGAATCTAGTTTCAATAAAAAATAAACATTAATACCCTCACCAAATGGGGGTATTTTTGTTTTTGACTTTTTTCATGAAGTATGATGTACTGAGAAAGAATTTAAGTACACCTGAAAGGGTCTTGAAAAGGAGAAGGTGAAATGGCGGAAGACTTTCCCGTGGAGGTCGTCCTGACGACCCACCCAGAGGAAGATTCGTATCTCTCTCAGCGACGGAGGATTCTTCCCGGAGAGAAGTCCAAGAAGGATTTCCTCTTTCGCCCTCGTACCTGCAGATATTGTAGGAGGATGATGGTCGGATCTCTGTTCTGCCAGAGCTGTGGGCTCAGGCAGTAAGGGCTGAGGACCCTTAAACCCTCGCGGCCGGTGGTGCTTTATATTAAGTGCCCCGGCCTTCCTTATTTAAAGTAGATAATTTTCGTGCGATAATACACATATGCGTTTTCATATCATTACAATTTTCCCAGAGATGTTTGACTCTTATTTAAGAGAGTCTATTTTAGGGCGAGCGATCAAAGAAAAGAAAATTTCCATAAAATTCTATAATCCCAGAGATTTTATAAAACCTGTCCGCCGTGGCGGGGTGACCAAAAAAGATAATGGCTACAGACCCGTAGATAACCGGCCATATGGCGGAGGGCCGGGAATGGTCATGCGAGCTGAACCGATTTTGAAAGCAGTGGAAGCATCTTTGAAAAAAATTAAAGATAAAAAAGCGAAAACTCTGGTTATCAATTTTATCCCGAGCGCGGAAAAATTTACTACTACTTTTGCTAAAACGTTTTCTAAAAAATATACAGATGTTGTTTTAATCTGTGGAAGATACGAGGGGATAGACGCGCGGGTAGATAAAATTTTAAGGACTAAAAAATTCTCCATCGGGGATTATGTTTTAACCGGGGGCGAACTTCCGGCCATGATTATCATAGATTCCATTTCTCGCCAGATTCCCGGAGTGCTCGGCAAATATGAGTCTTTGGAAGAAGAGCGTGTTTCAAGTAGTGAAGTTTATACCCGTCCGGAAGTTTTGAAATACAAAGGGAAAAATTACAAAGTGCCGAAAGTTTTACTCTCCGGCAACCATAAAAAAATAGAAGAATGGAAAAGAGAAAAGTAATTTATAATCTATTTTAGAATTTTCTTTTCAGCTTGATTTTGCTATACTTTTGTTATGGATATAAAGGATGTAGAAAAGCTGGCTGAACTGGCAAAAATAGAGCTTGGAGAAGATGAAAAAAAGAAAATTCTTTCCGACATGGAGGGTATTTTGGAATATGTGAAAGTTGTGGAACAAGTAGAAGTAGAGGATACAAATGTTCAACACTCGGTGTTTAATATTTGGAGAGAGGATGAAATTAAGACTTCCGTTTTTTCTGATGATTTAATTATCAAACAATTTCCAGATGCACAAGATGATTTTCTTAAGGTTAAAAAAATTTTGTAAATTATGATTGATGTAAAAAATCTCACAATAGAAAAAGCGTATGAGCTGATGAAGAATGGAGAACTGACTTCCGTGGAGCTGGTGTCAGCTTGTCTTCAAAATATTAAAGAAAAGAATACCGAGCTCAATGTTTTTTTGGAAGTTTTTTCTGGATCCGCCTATGGAGGAGATGATGCCTTGGCTCAAGCAAAAAATGCTGATGAAATAATAAAAAGTGGAAAGGGGACAAAGCTCACAGGTATGCCTATCGCCATCAAAGATAATATTTTGATAACGGGTAAGAAAAATAGTTCCGGTTCCAAAATGCTAGAAAATTATATAGCTAGTTACGATGCTTTTGTTATAAAAAAATTAAAAGAAGCCGGGGCAGTTTTGATTGGCCGTACCAACATGGATGAATTTGCTATGGGTTCTTCTACAGAAAACTCTGCGTACGGACCAGTCAAAAATCCTTTTGATGCATCTAGGGTTCCAGGAGGTTCTTCGGGGGGTTCGGCGGCGGCAGTAGCCTCCGGGATGGCTCTGGCAGCTCTGGGGTCGGATACAGGGGGTTCAATACGACAACCGGCATCTTTTTGTGGTTTGGTGGGGATGAAACCCACATATGGAGCAGTCTCTAGATCCGGACTCACTGCTATGTCTTCATCACTTGATCAGATAGGGCCTTTTGCTAAAACTGGGGAAGACGCAAAAATAATTTTTGATTGTATTTCGGGTAAAGATGAAATGGATTCAACTTCTGTCGGTCTTGTCGCCCCCAAATCAGGTTTGGAGGCCAAAGTCATCGGCATACCACGTGATTTTTTGAAAGAAGGAGTTGGCCCCGAAGTTTTGCAAAATTTTGAGGAGACAGTAAAAAAATTAGAAAAAAGGGGATATAAAATAAAGAATATAGAGATGCAGTATTTAAAATATTCTTTACCTGTTTATTACATCATCATGCCGGCAGAGGTTTCTACCAACCTATCTAGGCTGGACGGGGTAAGATATGGGTTGAGGAAAGAAGGGGAGAATGTTTTTGATAGTTATAAAAAAAGCAGATCAGCTGGTTTTGGTATTGAGACAAGGAGAAGAATAATCTTGGGGACTTATGTATTGTCTCACGGATATTATGATGCTTATTACAACAAAGCATGGAAAGTTCGCAGGGCGATCATGAAAGAATACGAAGAAATATTTAGAGAGGTTGATTTTGTGATGACACCTACGACTCCGACGACAGCATTTAAATTCGGAGAAAAAAAAGATCCGGTGCAGATGTATTTGTCGGACATTTTTACTGTTTCAGCCAACCTGGCGGGGCTTCCGGCTATATCTATTCCGTCTGGTATTGACGACTCCGGTCTGCCTATCGGTGTTCAGTTTACCGGACCACTATTTTCTGACGAATCATTATTTACCTTAGATAAAGATTTAAGAGAGTAATAAGATATATGATATAATTTTGTATATGGAAACAGCAGCGGAAGATAATCTATTGGGTGGCACTGTTTTTGATTCTCAGTATTTTAATCCAGAATATTTGTTCAATCAGGGGATGATATGGGCTAGAGAATTTATACAGTACATTACTAGCGATCAAGCCATAAATATCGGGAAAACTATCCTCTTCTTTCTCGCTATGTTTTTTTTGACGATTATTTCTTATGTTATCGTTCGTATGTTGGAAATCAGGAAAAAAGAACATGACCATTTACATCATGAGATACACGAATATGCTCACAATAAGGCAGAGTATGAAAAAAGATTGCATGAAGAAGTCGGAGGTTCAAAAAACGAGCATTGGGGGACGGTTTTGAGTTATCTTTTTTCCCAACACAAGAGCGACTGGAAACTCGCCATCATTGAAGCGGATACCATGTTGGACGGATTGATGGACCAACTCGGTTTTCATGGGGAGAGTTTGGGAGATAAATTGAAATTGGCCAATCAAGAAAATTTTCCACAACTTACTACTGCTTGGGAGGTGCATACTGTCAGAAATAAGATAGCGCACGAAGGGCTTGCCTTTGAACTTTCGCAACATGAAGCAAAAAGAATCATCGCTCTATACGAGCAGATTTTTCATACCTATGGATATATTTAATTTCCAAGTTTGCTTTTTTTACAATTTAAGGTAAAATTGATAAGTGCCGTAGAAGGCATTTTTTAATGTTTTTTAACAAATAGCGGGGTAGAGAAGAGGCATCTCCAAAAGGACTAATAGCGCGAATAACTTTAAGGTTTTGGAGATTAATGTTTATTGCTTCATAGCGGGGTAGAGAAGAGGCATCTCGTAAGGCTCATAACCTTAAGACTCACGTTCGATTCGTGACCCCGCAACAAGTCCGGCCAAGTGACATGGCATGTCTAATTGTCGGATATAGTGTATAATTGTCGGCGTAGCTCAGTTAGTAGAGCACGGGACTCATAAGCCCGGGGTCGCAGGCGCACTCCCTGCCGCCGACACCCTCAAAAAAGAGGAAGTGTTTAAAGAAAATTGTTTGCGATTGTAGCTGTTTTGGCTAGTCTAAAACTAACAGGTCGCGATAGTAGTGTTCTTTGTTTTAAAAATTGTTTGCGATCGTAGCTCAACTGGTTAGAGCACTCGCCTGTCACGCGAGAGGTTGGCGGTTCAAATCCGCTCGGTCGCGCAACATGAGATTAATTCTCTCAAATGACTTTTGAGCTTTACTGCCATTAGCTTTTTCCAGTTCCCACCCTGCGATAGCGGCCTCAATGGTATTCTTCTCTTTTGCAATCGGTTTTAGCCATTTCATACTGTCAATACTGAGTATTTTGTCTTTTACCACGCAGTTCCCACCCAGAGCTAAAAATATTTCTTTTTTAGTTTGAATGTCGCCTGCAATGAATCGTTCTCTGGCTGTTGAAGCAAAATTAAACGTCTTTTCAGTTAATTCTAGCCACTTATCAGCTCTGTTTTCTGTCTCACGAGCATTTTGTCTGAGTATTGCAATCTGCCCTTTTAGTTTCGTTTTTTCACTCAAAAACTGCTCATCATCAATGAGGTCTCGGTATCGCATTTGCGTTAATCGATCCAGTTGGCTTTGTGTTTCGTCAAGAGTTTTTTGTTGGGTGTTGGCTACTGCTGTTCTATCGCTGATTTCCTGATCATTACTTCTTTTGATTATATCTATGGCCCAGTCTCTGAATTCGGGAGTAATGGTAATTTTTTCAAGTTCAGTTTTTATCTGACCTTCTAGCGATTTGCCGGTAGTGTAGTTATTTTGGCCACACTTACTACCCTTGTTTCTTCGCATACAATAATAATATTCGAAGGTGGCAAGCTTGCCAGTGCTTTTGATAATTTTCGTTTTTACAATCGCCGTCATACTTCCACCGCATTCACCGCAACGAATACAGCCAGTGAAAGCATGTTGATGCTTTTGAGGACGAGGCTTGCCTTTTTTGCCTAGGATTATCTGCGCTTTGTCGAATTCTTCCAGTGTGATCATCGGCTTATGGGTTCCTTCGTGCCATTCTCCTCGATATTTAAACATTCCAGTATAAAAGGCATTGGAAAAAAGCTCAAAGATACTACTGTGTCCGATTGGACCTTCGCCTCTTTTCTTTGTCTTTCGTGTTCTGAAACCCCAGACATTATTCATCATTTCAAGTATCTGAGTGGGGGAGTAGGCTTCAGAAAGAAGCATGTCCCAGGCTTTTCTGACTAAATCGAAACGATCTGGATCTACCTTGATGTAATTCTCGCCTCTGTTTTCGAATTTAGTATTTAAGTAGCCTAGTGGCGCAAGAAGCGGAGCCAGCCCTTTTGCAATCTTGCTGTTCACGCCTCTTCTGACATTTTTCTTCATGTCTCGGATAAACTGATTAGCAGATCCAGTTTCAACACTGAGAATAAGGGCATTGTCATCTGGCAAATACTCTCGGCTCATTGTTTGGATTGATTTAACAACTTCTTCTTGAAGTAACCATTGAATTGTCCCGCCGTCTACCGGATTGCGTGATAGTCGATTAATTTCCCAACACAAAATACCATCTGCTTCACCCGTCTTGATTCTTCGTATCATATCTTCAAAAACTTTACGCTTGAATGGTGCTTTTGCTGATTTTGATTCAAAAAGAATATCAACAATGTTAAGACCTTCATCCTTTGCCAAAATCTTTAAACTATTTATTTGATCGTCGATAGACTGGACCTGCCTTTCCGATGATTCGGAACTTTTTCTAGCATACAGGAAATATTTAATTTTACTAATTTCATTTTTCATATTATTTTCGATTAAACTTAACATAATAATTATAGCACTTTATCTGTGGAGCTAGAAAGGCAAATCTTTCTGCTCCGGTGGTTGTTCTGGTAATTTTGGGGGAGTATTATCAACAACCTTTTTATCTTTTTCGACCTCTAGACCCAAACTGTCAATAAAACTATCAAGTCTAGTTTTAGGAGTATCCCCAAGATGCCTTGCTTGTTCCAAGGCGCCCACTTCTTTAAGCTGGGCATCTTCGGTGTTGAGGGCACCTTCGGGAAGTTTCCACTCCCAAAAACCGTCTTTAAATGAAGAAGATTTTTTTGATTTAATGCCTAATTTTCCACGAGCATCTCTCAATGGTTTCGAGGTAATGCCAATTCTTTGAGCTTCCTTGATCGCTTCGTCTGCCTTGGCTGGTCCTTCCGCTAAAAGATCAATCAAAAAATTGACAGCTTCATCGGTGGCAGTGTGTTGCTCTGTTGATTGAGAGAACGCAAGAGCTTCTTCCGTTGTAATTTCTACTGGTTCAGATTCCCAGGCAATTACGGGTTGTCCATTTTCTGCTTCAACAATAGAATAAGCAAGTCCAGTTTTATCTTTTGCGATATTGTTTTTCAAAGGCATCAACAATCGACGCTCTGGATTTTCTTTGTCCTTCGTAACTATATAAGCAGTTCGGACAGCAGCGGTAAAGGCTAGTGAACCCATAACTCGATACGATGCATTACCTCCACTGTTTTTGTTAAGATGACTTACTAGAACAATCGCGACTTTGTGTTTTGATGCTAGTTCTGCTAAAGGTGCCAGTAGGCCTCGTATATCAGAATTATTATTACTATCTGCGCTATCCAAATACGCAGATATTGGATCAATAATAACTAGCTTACAATCTGGTAGGCTAGATAATAAATCTCCAAGCGTTGCGATGTCGCGCTTGAATGAAAACATATGCTGAGTTGATTCACTTTCAGAATCTATTATCTCTTCCTGTATTGCTTCCACTACGTGAATACGAGCACAGTCAGCCCCTGCTGCTTCAAGACGGGGCTTAATTGTATCCGCTGGATCATCCTCTGCCGATATCAATATTATGTCTCCAGTTGGAGGTATTGATTGATCAACTGGCCAAGCGTAACCTTTAGAAACATGAGCTGCCAAAGTGGCAGTAACTAGGCTTTTTCCAAGTCCTGGATCTCCTGCAACCATAGTAAGTTTTCCAAGAGCTATTCGTCCCTGCCATAACCAGCTAATCGGGACCGACTGTATATCAGTAAAGCATTTTACTATGGCTTTACCTTTACTATATTTTACCTGCGATGTATTTCTTGCTTGTATTTTGTTACTTTGAACATGCAGTCTTTTAATGCTGTCCCAAGTACTCCTTAGTTCTCTGATTGCAAGAGGTTTTGGATTTTTAGTATTCCAGATTTGCAATTGTTCCCAACCTAAAATCTCCCACAATTCTGAATCCGTAGAACTTAGAATCTTGCCTGCCATAGAGGCCGCTGTGTCGTTTCTGGAGCCTTCAGCGACACCATTTTTACCTAATAACCACTTCTTTTCGATCTTTTCTTCTGCATTTGCTGTTTTGGTAATCCAAGTTGGCCACTCCGAAAAATCTGAATCAGACGGGGATATTTGCCACTCGTACTCTCCCTTGTCACTTACAGATGGAGCAGCTAAAACATAACCGCCGTCTCCGCGAATATCTGTTAACTCTTTAACTCTTGTGCCATTTGGAACCTCGTAACCAGGGTGTTTGTAGTAGAGGTGAATCCCATCGCCTCCTGTTTTTGCTGTAACGGTTGGAGGATAGCCTTGACTGTTTCCACCCTTTTCGATGTCCACCACAACTATGCCAGAAATCTTTCCTGTCACTATTGCAATATTCATCGCTGGATATTTTTCAATCCACTCCTTAATTTCCTCCGGAGTTGCTCGTTTGTTTTGATACTCCTTCCAGTTGATTAATGGTTTCTTGTCTGCACCGACTGGAATCACCGAAAATCCTCTTGCCTCATAATCTAACGCTGAATCTAAAACATTTTTCATATTTTCCATATAATTTTAATTTAATAATTGCTTATAAGTTTCTATCCTCCGGTTCGACATAGGACATACCTATCAGCCGGAATAACTCTGCTTCTTCGCGCAGTTCATATTTCTCGCCGTTACGGTATAAGTAACCGCCCGAACTATTAAATCCATTTCGGACCCAACCATTCGCTAAAACGTAGTGGCTGTAATCCGCTGAGCCAGTTCTAATTGCCAACACAGATCCCCAATTTCCTTCTTCTGCAAAGAACAAATCGAGTTTTATTCCTTCCGGTAAAACGCGCTGAGTGTATTTACAGGGAAGTTCTCCTTTAATTTTCTTCCATTTATTAACGACACTAGCGATGCCATCTTCCAAAAGCCCCACTGAATATGGTTTTGGAATTGCCACGATTTCTATATCTTTGACCTCTGACTTTTGTCTTCGAATACTTCCAGCAATTTCAGCGCGTATGCAATACGGCTTCAACTGCTCTAACACTTTTAACGCTATTGCTTGCGCCTCCGCTAAGGGATAGCGTTTTTCTACTACTTCATTTTTTACATTTTCTTGTTTCATGTTTTTTATTTTTAAACTAATAATTTTATTGACGAGGAGAGTTTTGAGTTAAGTTAGACTCTTTCTCGACTAATGGTTTATAGACAATAGACACCAATCGCAAAAGCTTCCCGCCTTGATCAAGGGCATCCTCTCTGCTGATATTGATTCCAAAGATTTTTTTATAAAGCTCCTGGAATTTGGCTATGTCTTTGTCTGATAGGACCATAATAAGTTTCTTATTTTTAATAAGTGAAACATTTCGACGGTGTTTCAGAAGATCCTTGGATTAAAGGGCCTCTATAGATATATGGCGAAATTCACGGTATAGAAAAGCAAAATAAAAAACCTTTACAGATTAAAGGTTTTTTGAGGTTATTTATTAAGAATTTAAAAACTAAATTCGCTAGTCGTCTTCATCTTCTCTGTACACATCTGGATATTGTTCATTCAAATATTCTTTTATTCCCAGAGGATCATCTTCATCTTCCTTTTCCTCAATAACGGTGTTCTTTGATTTTTCTTTTTTAGATTCCACTAAATCTGGTGGTGGAATTAACGTGATTTTTATTCTAAAAGATTCCATTTCTCTTTTTTGATAAGTGAATTTTTTCATTTTTTTACTGTCGTAGTCTTTATAAGACTCTGTTCTGTTGTAAGGATAAAATGGATCATATTCAATCAAAAAATAATTTTCAAGGACTTTCGATAATATTTCTTTCTGTTTTTTGTATGCAGTTTTTGCCTCCGGGTCTCGTATAGTAAGTTCACCGTTTCGTTTTGCTAACACTTTTAAGAACGCCCAAGCTACGCTTGGTTCAGGATTTTTACCTCGTCCAATAAAACCCATTTCTCTATAAGTGGCAGTACGTTCAAATTTAAATACTTTGATCAAAACACTTTCTTCATCCAAAAATTTGATAATAAAATTTTCCCATTTTGTCCCCCTGGGTAGCTTGTGTGGAAATCGATATTTCTCTTCTTCCTTGTCATTAATTATTATTTCTGGAGAATTTTGTTTCGTTTGAGTAAGTTCTAATGTATTTATTAACCTCCTACCTTCGCCTATTATTTCTTCTATCTCTGGTATCGGGTCTTGCATGACAGCTACTGCAAATTCTGAAAGTTCCTTGATTTTACCGTAATTATTAGTAACCTCCTTCCTTGCGTACTCAGCATCTTTACCTTGGTCTTGTAACTCCTTTTCTGCCACAAGTAAACTTGTAAAAAGTATATAATTCTTTGATAACTCTATTTCCTTTTTGGCTATCATGGCGTCTAAATGTAATTCTTTGACTAATTTTAGTATAGTTGGCTTCAGTTCGCGTATGTAAAAAATGTTTAAATTCTTAGTTGATGGATGGGTTGGTTTGTTTAAATAATTATAAATAACATCTTTATATAATTCATAAATATGTAAAAGGGCGTTGAGTTTTTGCTTTTGTTTTGGCTGTTTAAGATAGGATAAATATGACATTGTTTTATTGGGATATTTATAAAGCGGGGGGAAAGTTTTTCCCGTAATTAAATTATAACAGAGATTAACCCTCCTGTGTATCTACTATTGGTTCAATTTTAAAAACTGACTTGCTGCAGATTTTTTTGTTTCTTGGTATAATATACATAATGCCTAAAATATTAACTACAATTGATCTTTTTGCCGGTATCGGCGGAATCCGTAAAGGATTTGAACGAGCCGGTTTTGAAACACTCTATGCTTCGGACATAGATAAAGGGTGCAAGGTCACTTATGATGCAAATTATAAAACTACGCCTCTTACTATGGAGAGCATAATTGATATCGTTCCAAAAACTCTCCCTGATTTTGATGTTTTGCTGTCGGGATTCCCATGCCAATCTTTTTCTATGGCTGGTGGTAAGGCAGGTTTTGCGGACAAGGGAAGGGGGGATCTCTTTTTTGAAATAATGAAAGTTCTTGAAGTAAAAAAGCCACGTGTGGTATTTCTTGAAAACGTCAAACATCTAGCTAAGCATGATCATGGCCGTACTTTTATTGTCATAAAAGAGCTTCTTGAGCGTTGTGGTTATTATGTAAAATTTGCAACGATGAACAGTGCTGAATATGGTAATGTTCCGCAAAATAGGGACCGTATATATATTGTAGGATTTTTGGATCCAAAGGCTCGTGATGCTTTTGAATTTCCATCTAAAAAAATTCTTAAAAAATCAACTGCTGATTTGTTGGAAACAGATGTGCTAGAAAAATATTATTATAAAAAAGGCTGGCTATACGATCGCATAAAAGGGCTAGGTATGAAGCAGGGGCTTGTGTATCAATGGCGTAGGGTTTATTTAAGAGAAAACAAAAGCGGACTCTGTTCTACCTTGACCGCAAATATGGGAATGGGGGGTCATAATGTTCCTTTGATCCGAGACAAAAAAGGATTGAGGCGACTTACTCCCCGCGAATGTGCTCGTTTACAGGGATTTCCTGATAGTTTTAAATTGCCAGCATCGTTGCCGGATTCTCGTTTATACAAACAGATTGGTAATTCTGTAACAATTCCCGTAGTGGAGCGTATCGCTCACAACATTAGCCTTGCGTTAGAGACAGTTGAGAAAACACATAAAGAATACATAAATAAAAAATATATTATGAAGCGACACTCTGTAAAACAATTAGCTGAGTTTACTGTTTAATTTATTAACACATGTCACTTGACAAGTGAGTAGTATGGTATAAACTATTGTAATAGTATCATGCCCTTGCTAAGGGTGTGGTGTATGATAACATGAAAACATTAAAACGCGCTAGATTTGAACGCCTTGCGGTATATCGCACGAATGAAGTCCTAAAACGCTTAAAGGTTCTTGGAAATTGTGGTAATCGTAGCGCATATGAATATTCCGAGGAGGAAATAAATAAAATATTTACTGAAATAGAGCGACACGTTAAAGATGCACGTGCAAAATTTCATTTCCCAAAAGGTCGTAAAGAATTTCATCTATAAATATGGCCAATACTTCAAACAAAAATGAAAACAATAAGATTTTAAGTTGGCATTTCCCAGCTCTTGATCACGCTGACACAGAAGGGTTGAATGATCCACTTCTTGGATACTTTAGTGGTGACTACAATCAAAATGTTGCAAGAGAAGTAATACAGAATTCTATAGATGCACGAAACGACAGTGAACATCCGGTGTTGGTTAAATTCGAAAAACTAAAGTTGCCCACAGCAGAAATTCCAGGAATAAAAGAGTTGCAAGAGCGAATAAAAATTTGTTTAGATCAAGCCAAAAGTGAAAAAAATGATAAGGCAGAGAAACATTATCATGAAGCATTAGAAGCTACTAAGGCTTCTCATACTGTCATTCTTAGAGCTTCCGACTACAATACTTCTGGCTTGGATGGTAATGATGATGATAAAAAGGGTAAATGGCATCGCCTTGTGAAAGCAGTTGGAGAAAATCAACTCACAGGTGCTGGTGGCGGATCATATGGAATTGGAAAGGGTGCGCCATTTGTTGCTTCACTTATGAGGACAGTTTATTACTCAACAAAAAATTCATTAGGAGAAACCATATTCCAAGGAAAAGCACGACTTCTTAGTCATCAATGGGAAAGTAAAGATTATCGTGGAGTAGGTTCTTTTGGTATTGGTGGTTATAAGTCAGTAAGAGATGTAAATGATATACCGAATTTTTTTATACGAAATGAACAAGGAACAGATATTAATATTATTGGATACAGCCCATCATTAGCGTGGAAGGATGAACTTGCAAAATCAGTTTTAGATAATTTTTGGATGGCTATACATGCTGGTGATCTTGAGGTTATTATAAAAGAAGGGTTGATTGATATCCACATTGATCGAGCTAGCCTACTTGGTCTTTTAGAAAAATACAGCCGAAATGATGGTCTTATTTATTATCGTACTGTAATTAATCCAACGCGAACATTTAAAAAACAACTCCCGTTACTTGGTGCTTGCACTTATTATGTGCGTATTGAAGAAAAATTTCCTAGAGAAACAGTGTATATGCGTCGCCCTAAAATGTGTGTAAATAAATGGCGTTTTAATAAAACACTTCATGAACCTCACGCTGGTGTATTTATTTGTGAGGATGTAGAAGGAAGTAAATTATTACGAAACCTTGAACCACCAGAACATGATGATTGGAAAGCAACACTAGAACCCCTACAAGGTAAAGAAATTTTGGATATTGTAAGGTCGTGGATAAAAGATAGTTTGCTTGAATTGGCGGCAGACGAAAGTAATGATTCGGAAGAAGTTCCCGGACTAGAACAGTTTTTGCCGTATGATGAAGATTCTGAAAATACATCTCTAAATAATAAAAATAAAAGTAAACCCACAGGTTCAGCAGAATTGGATGAAGGACCACTTGAAACTGGAGCTGAACGTGAGGAAGAAGTTGATGAGGTAGAAGACTATGTTAGAAAGCCATCAAGCCAAAGACCTTCAGGTGGTAGTGGACCAGGATTTAGCCATGGTGGTGGCAGTAATGGTGGAAGTGGTGGTGGTGATAGTATTGGTGGAGACAATGACGACAGGAACGAAAATATTAAACGAATTGATACATCTTCCGTAAAATTTAGAATAATTTACACTGGACAGTCAAAAAAGGGAAATGCAGAATATTGCCTAGTTGTTCAACCTCTTGCTGATGTAGAAGGGGGCATAGAAATTGTCGCTCTTGGTAATGATTCTACGGTATATCCAATTCCACTTGCTTATGTTGAACCGTGGGACAAAAGTAATGATTCTTTTCGTGCTGAGGGGTCCTATATAAACGGATTAAATTTTAAAAAAGGAAAAACCCAACGCATTAAAATAGGTACAATGTCTAGGTCGAGGTATGCACTAGGAATAGAAAATTATGAAAGCTAAAAACATATCATATCCATATCCTGTTCTAGGCAATGACGATGATGTAGAGGGTAAACTCGACGCTTCTTTTAAACACATGCTCAAGCGAGATAATATAATTCTTAAATCTCGTTTTTCACTGAAAAATAAAACTCTCGAAAAACTCATAAAAGAAAAAAAAGCTATATATACAGTGGAAGTAGAATGTCCTAGTACTTTTTTTAGAAAACTTTTTTCTACTTTTGAGCCAGAGGCAGATTTTGTATTACCTTCAACTATAGTACGAGAACATGTTTCGGTAGGATTTTTTATTCGTGCTACCGACAATATACCAAAATATGAAATAGTTGGTTGTCATTCTGATTATAAGGGATTTAAGTTTGATGTAGGACCTGGAGATGTTTTGGCGCTTGGTGGATTTACGTCTTTTATTGCAGAAAAAGATTTTGATCCAATGCAACCCGCTGTTTCGTCTCTTATTGCAATTAAGCAAGGGAATAATGATACAGGACCCATGGAAATAGATTATTCACAAGACAAAATTTTTATTAAACTTTCTCATAAAGACCATAAAAACTATTCGCAAATAAAAGGACAAGCAACTATTGCCGGGGTTCTGCATTCTTCTATTGTGTTGCCTGTTTTAACTGATGCTATTCGTTTAGTTAATGAAAATAATGAAGAAACACAGGATAGACACTGGTTTCGACGTCTTGAGGTGATTTTACGACAGCAGGAACTTTCAGATGAAGATCCACTTATTAGCTCACAGAAGATTTTGCGTAGTCCAATAGAACGTTGTTTAGCAGGTCTCGTCGAAACAACCGAAGCGGATGAATAAAAAACAAATATGACTAATCAAAATATTTTCAAACGGATGTATGTAGCAGAACTTCGAGATAAAATACGAAGCGGAGAATCTTTGTGTGATTATTTTAAAAAAGATGTTGAATACCCCATAGAGACTTTAATTCAATCTACAATTAAAACAGATCCAGAGAAACTTAAACTAAAATATCGTGGTAAAAACGAATCAGCAAGTAACGATCTAGAAAACGCCATAGCTTTATATGAAGCATTTCCAGACTTAACTGAAACACAGGCTTCAGACCCTAGACTTTGGACATATCTTACCCACGTTACCCTGCGAGATTATGTATTTGCTAGATGGCCGATCGGAGGTAGTTGTGAACAGATAAAAACTGATAGCAAACAGCAAGCTACTACCATTGATTTTATACTAAGTCACTGGTTTGCTTCTGGTGGCAACGATCGTTTACTCCGTCGTAACGCAGCAGCTCGTTTATGGTGGCCAGTACATCTCACACATGCTCCATGGTTACGTGAACCAGAATTTTTTGCAGATTTAAAAACAAATGACCCGTATCGTTTCACAAAAATATTACTTTCAATGGAAAGTATTTATGCAGAGGTGCTTGAACGGGGATTAGGTCGCGACAACCGTATACTCATAACAGTCTTGGAATTTTTTGAAGCAAACAAAAGTATTAAACGAGAGCAAATTCGTAGTTTTATGAAAGAACTAAATCTTTTTCTTTCTGTTAGAAATCTCTCTTTATTGTCGAGGAAAGAGATGAAGGAAACAATATTTGATATCGGTAACACAACTCTAAAAGAATAAAAATGCGTGATAGTATAAATAAAAAAGCAGGTTACCGCTCGACTGCGCGTAACCTGCTCTGATATTTTGTATTCAATTAGGACCAATTACCAACTGAATAATCATAGATAGCATCGGTAGCTTCTATCGCTGTCATATTTTCCAATTGAGACAAACGAAGTTCTTGTTCCTCTTCTTGGAAGTTAGCACAGATTATTTCTGTAAGCGTGTTTCGTTGTCTGTCCGAAATCATTTTTTCCTCACCTAAATACTTAAGAGGCCAATAGTTTCGTGGCAACTCAAAGTCAGCTGTGATTGTTTTTGTAATCATAATTTTATGTTAAGTTAGTAATTTTTCACAAAAGATTGAATTTTTTCAGAGGCCTCATCCTTTGTGAGCAGATTAATTTGCGCCTCCCAATATTTGCGTTTACTTTCGTCAAAAACATTTGAGCGAATGAGTTCTCGGAGGTAATTTTTTTGACGATCGGAAGCGAGGTCAACTCCAATTGTTTCTTGAGTTAAAACTTCACCATTATCTTTAAGATAAAGAACGTCTAATGCTTTGACTGATTGAATAATGGAGTCAATAATTGAAGCGTTGAGCGTATAACGAACTGACCTATCTACCCACTTATTAATTTTGCTTAAGATATTGCTACCTCTACCAATACCAAGAACTTGCGCTCCTTTCCGGATAGTGCATTTATAAGCAATGACGGGACCAGGTAGATCTTTAAGTTGAAGTACGGTTTCTTTGTCCTCCTCGATTAATAGTTCAAGGTTTAACTTGCACTCGTTTGCCTTTATGGCTTCTTGAACTGGATCTAGTTTCTGTTTCGTTTGAAATGGAGATGGAATCTCATTTTTATACATTGTTTTATTCATTGTTTTTTAATTTAGTGATAAGAATTTTATTTCGGGAATATTGGACTTTTATTTTTGTGCCTTCTGGAAACCCGAACTTTTCAAGAAGATGATTAGCAATAACAAGTTTACTAGTCATAGGCCTATTACCTCGATATTGATAACTTACTGTCATTAATCGTTCCATCTTATTTTTTTGCTAATTCAGTGACTTGTCTATAATGGAATAGATAAACACTCTTGATTCTTTTAACAATTTTAGTCGGATCCTTTTTGTCACGTGTTTCTAACACAACAAAAGAACGGATAGCATGCTCACCTTTTTTAGGGATCATATTAAATTTCAAAATCCAATTTTTCGCCGTAAGAGTTGAGCGTAACGGATCGTAGTTACGTAATTCACTTTTGCCCCACCTGCGGCAAATTTCATCCTCAACTATAGATCTCGTTTTGGATGACCCACTAAAATTACTTATCTCAGGACCTTCTAATATTTCTTTTATAGATTTCATAACCTTAAATAGTTAACTAATAATTCATGACGACCAACATGTTGTGAAGCTTTTGTTATTAATAATTGCTTCACTTAAATAGTTTTGAATATTTTGTTATTAGGTATTTTAAATAAAGGGTATGGGGGGGTTGTTGATTTGTGGATGTTTAGGATTGGCTGGATGTAGTGAAACGTACCCGTTTATGTTTTTTGGTGGAATTTTGGATTTCAAAACAAAAGGCTCAAAAAAAATTCTAAAAAAAATTTCAACTTTTTGTCATTGCTAAACTTTTTTTTAGGTGTATAGTTTTGATATAACTTAATAACGAAGAGAGTAGCCTAAACCTTTAGAAATAAAGGCATGGTGAAGAAAACATTTCACAGTATCAAGCTCCTAGTCAGAGCACTGTGAAATGTCGTATTCCGAAAGGTCTACGGGTCTCGCAAGAGATCGCTGGCTAGGAGCTTTATGTTCTCGGTTGGCGAACTTGAAAGCTTGACATTTTATTTAATTATAGTATAATTGATTATTATGAAATTAAAAAAGTTGAGTTCATTTGTCGTAGTTGTTTTAACCTTTTCCATTGCGCTTGGCAGTTTTAACTCACCTGTCTTTGCATATGAAAAAAGTAGTGTTAATTTACAGCAAGTTAAAACCTTATCTGATAATAGTGAAACTATTTTAAATAAATTAGATTCTATATCTAAGCCAACTAGCACCCTTTCACAAGATTTATCTAATAAAAAACAAAATTTATCAGAATCCAAAAAGAAACTAGGTACAGATTTATTGAGATTGATCGATAGTAATTTCTTATTACCAAATCAAAATCGTACCCAGGTTATATCTGAAATGAAAGGATTAAAACAGTTTGTTGCAAGTGCTGATTCTGTAAAAACTGTAGACAAAAGAGTAACCAACAAAATACATAATGATTTAGTTTATGTTTATGTAAATCTTCAACCAACAACTTCAACTTTCGTAATTGATTCTATTGCATGGAAAGTAACTGATAGAGATGAAAAAAATCATTTAGCAGTTGCTTTAGTCGAGGTTAATAAATTAGAAACACTTGCTTCGTTAAAGGGAGTAAAATCAGTTAGTTTAGTTTTGCCACCGGTTACTAGAAGTGGCTCTGTTGTTACAGAAGGAGATTTAATTCATCAAACTGATGATGTTCGAAATACTTATTCTCAAGGAGGAGCTGGAATGAAAATTGGAGTTATTTCTGACGGGGTTGATAATCTCGCTTCTGCACAAACTAGTGGTGATTTGCCACCAGCTGTAACGGTTCTTAGTAATTTTGAGGGAGGTGATGAAGGTACTGCGATGTTAGAGATTATTCACGATATGGTACCAAATGCCAGTCTTTATTTTCATGATGCTGGTAGTAATGTGATAGCCTTTAACTCCGCTATTGACGCTTTAATTGCGGCAGGTGCCAATGTTATTGTTGATGATGTTGGCTGGATAACCGAACCATTTTTTGAAGATGGGACAGTAGCTTCGCATGTTGCCTCTGTGTTGGCGGTAAATAATATTGTTTATGTTTCATCTGCTGGGAATAACGCCGAAGAACACTATCAAGGAATTTTTAATGACAATGGAAGTGGATGGCATGATTTTAGTGCAGGTTTGAATCAGGTTCTTTTGGTCTCTGTGCCCAACGGAGGTTCTATAATACCTATTTTGCAGTGGAATGATAGTTTTGGATCGTCTTCAAATGATTACGATTTATATTTAGTCAACCAATCTTCAGGAGCCCTTTTGGATGCAAGTGAAAGCGTCCAGAACGGTGATGACGACCCTTTTGAAGGAGTTATATATACAAATATAAGCGGAAGCACAATTCCAGTGGGTATTTATGTTAATAAATTTTCTGGTGTTGCAAAAACCCTAGAATTATTTATAAATCCAAAAGATGGTGCAGTTGTTAGTCCAACCAATATAACGGGCGTAGACTCTATTTTTGGTCATGCAGCAGTACCAGGAGTAATAACAGTAGGAGCTATTAATGCTAACGATCCTGGTAATGATACGATAGAACCTTTTTCTTCGCAGGGTCCTGTAACTATAATTGGTCAAGCTCAAAGAGCAAAAACAGACATAACAGGTATTGATTGTGTATCAACTTCTGCAGCAATACCTATTGCAACAGGATTACATCCTTTTTGTGGCACAAGTGCGGCTGCCCCTGCGGTGGCTGCTATTGTTGCTCAATTATGGGGACAATACCCTACAGCAACGGGTACTCAAATAAAAAATCACATATTAAATTCAGCAGTAGAATTAGGTACAGCTGGGACCGATTCTATCTTTGGACACGGACGAGCTGATTCGCTTCTTTCTTTTCAAACTGGTCCGACAATTGCTTCATTTAATTTTACAACCCCAGCAGTCACAGGTGTTATTAATGAAAATGCAAAAACAATTTCACTAACTGTACCTTACGGAACTAATATCACTGCCCTTGTACCAACGATTGCAGTTTCTGCTGGGACTTCAGTTGGTCCACTTTCTGGTGTAGCTCAAGATTTTTCTAGTCCTGTAATTTATACAGCCACTTCTGTGGATGGTTTAATTAAGTCTTATACAGTAACAGTTACAGTCACTCCTAATCCTGCAAAAGCAATCACTTCTTTTGATTTTACAGCTCCAACCGCAACAGGAGTTATTGATGAGAGTGCTAAAACGATTTCTTTGACAGTACCTTTTGGAACTAATGTAACTGCACTTGTTCCAACAATAGAAATTACTGGAGCATCAATTGTTCCTAATACTGGAATAGCTAATAATTTTACAACTCTACAAACTTATACAGTTACTGCTTTGGATAGTTCAACTCAAGCTTATGTAGTAACTGTAGCTTTTGATACTGATCCAGACATTGCCAAAGTGGCTACTGACAAAGCTGCACTAGTGGATAGTTTAATTCAAGGGGCAAACGCTGATTTATCAAATATAACAACAACACTTACAAGTCCATTACCAGCTCTTGGAACTATTAATGGTTCAACAATAACATGGGCATCAAATACTCCTTCTGTTGTTTCAAATGATGGACAAACAGTAGTGAGACCAGCTTTTGGAAATGCAAATGCCACAGTAATTTTAACCGCAACAATAACTAAAGGTGTTGTAACCGATACAAAAACATTTACACTAACAGTGCTTGCAGAAACACTAAACCCAGATATTGCATTTGTTGCTTCTGACAAAGCATCTTTAGTAGATGATTCTATTAAAGGAGGAAATTCTGATTTATCAAATATTGAAGTAGCTCTTACAGATCCATTACCATCACTTGGAGCTAATGGTTCAACTATCACTTGGTTATCAAGTGATTCAGCTGTTGTTTCAAACAATGGACAGACAATCAATAGGCCAGCTTTTGCAGATGGAAATGCAACTATTACTATGACTGCCACTATCACAAAAGGTGTCATTACTGATACGAAAGTATTCACATTAACGGTATTAAAATTACCAGCAAGCACCGTAACAACAATAACTTCTTCAACTTATACAGTAGGCGCTAATACAATTAGTAATGTTACATTTAACACATCAAAAACTGATTTCTTAGCTGCTTTAACAAAAGGAGAATTAAATCAAACTTGGAATGATGCAGGAATAAATAATCCAGTCGTTACAGGAAATACTTTAGTTGTTACTGCTCAAGATGGTATAACCACGGTAGCTTATACAGTGACTGTTAATGCAGAACCCGACACCACTGCTCCAATCATCACCCTTAATGGAATTACTCCAGACATTGAAGTTGGTGGTTCTTATACTGAACTCGGAGCAACTGCTACCGACGCTGTAGATGGTTTATTTGCAGCTACACCTTCTGGTTCGGTTGATACTAATGTTGTTGGTACTTACACAATTACTTATACTGCCACTGACGTGGCAGGAAATATTGCCACTCCGGTAATAAGAACAATTAATGTTGTTGCAGTACCAATAGTATTAAATAGTATTGAAATAACAACTCCCGCAACGAAACTCTCTTATACAGTTGGTGAGTCACTAGATATTACAGGATTAGTAGTTACTGGAACATATTCAGATTCTTCTACCCAAATAGAAACAATTACAAACAGTAACATAACTGGTTTTGATAGTTTAGTACCAATAGTTGGTCAAATTTTAACAATTACAGTTAATGGAAAAACGACAACTTATACAGTTGACATTATTGCTCTTCCAGAACCAGATACAACTGCTCCAGTCATCACCCTTAATGGTACCAATCCTACAGAACTGACAGTTGGTGATACCTTTACTGATCCCGTCACTGCTTCTGATAATATTGATGGAGACATTACTGCGAACATTATAAAAACTGGAACCTTCATTAATTCTTCAGTAGCTGGAACATACACAATTATTTACAATGTTTCTGATGCAGCTGATAATCCAGCGACAGAAGTTACTAGAACAGTGAATGTAAATGAAGTTGTTCCAGATACTATACCTCCTATTATTGAATCTCATGATACTGTTACAGCTGAGGCAACTTCAAGTGCTGGTGCTGTTGTAAATTACACATCTCCAAATGCAACAGACAACGTAGATGCAACAGAACCCGCAGTTTGTCTTCCAGCTTCTGGAATATTATTTATAATTGGCACTTCAGAAATAACTTGTAATAAAACAGATACAGCTGGAAATATAGCTACACCAACAACTTTTAATGTAATAGTACAAGACACAACACCACCAGAGATTACATTAAATGGTGATACTGTTATAAATCTTATAGTTGGTGATTCCTATGCGGATGCAGGAGCTACCGCTTCAGATATTGTTGATGGAGACTTAACTGGAAACATAATACAGGGAGGTGATGTCGTAAATACTTCACAACCTGGTTCTTATATTATTACTTATAACGTAGCTGATGCTGTCGGTAATCCTGCAACACAAACAACAAGAACAGTTAATGTTTCTGACACAGAAGCCCCAACTATTAATAGTACTTCAGATATTACTACAGAAGCAACCAGCGCTAGTGGGGCAATAGTAATTTATGATGAAAGTACTTTAACTGCTACTGATGATATTGACGGTGTCATTTCTGTAGATGCAGGGTCCTGTATTCCTGCATCCGGCTCTATTTTTGCGCTTAGAACAACTCCTGTCTCATGTTCAGCTACTGATTCTTCTGGAAATGAAGGCAATGGGGTAGCATTCTCTGTAATTATTGAAGATACAACTATTCCAACAATTACTATGTTGGGTTCAACTCCTATTGAACTAACTGTTGGTGATTCCTATACGGATGCAGGAGCTACCGCTTCAGATATTGTTGATGGAGATATTACAGATAATATTATCAAGGGTGGAACTTTTGTAAATACTACAGTTGCAGGAACATATACAATTACTTATGATGTTTCTGATATGACTGGTAATAATGCTGTTCAAGTTACAAGAACTGTTATTGTTGGTACTCCTCTACCAGATACAACTCTTCCCGTTATTACTCTTACAGGAAGTTCAACTATGAACCTTGTAATTGGGCAGACTTTTTCAGATCCAGGTGCAACCGCTTCTGATAATGTTGATGGAAACATTACCGCTAACATTGTAGTCGGAGGAGACACAGTAAATACCGCTAATGCCGGAACGTATATCATTACTTACAATGTTTCTGATGTCGCAACTAATGCCGCCATTGAAGTAACACGCACAGTTATTGTCACTACTCCTCCTCCAAGTGGAGGTGGTGGAGGAGGATCTACGCCACCAGCAACTAAAAAAGGTGATGCTAATAAAGATGGTAAAGTTGATAAATATGATTTTGCTTTGATAATGGCTAATTGGGGCAAGACCGGAACAAGCGATTCAGATTTTAATGGTGACAACAAAGTTGATAAATATGATTTTGCATTATTAATGTCGAACTGGGGATTATAAAAATTAATTAAAAAAATGAAAAATATTAAAATAAAAATTATATTATCAGCAATTATACTTTTATCAGTTATGAGTTTTATTGGTACAGTACATGCTGCGAGTTCTTCCTTGTATGTTTCCCCAGCAAGTCTTACTAAAACCGCTGGAGATGTTTTTAACGCTTCTGTGGGATTTAATGCTTCTGGTAATAAAGTTTGTGCAGTTGAAGGAACGTTAAATTTTAAGAATTTGTCTTGTCAAAGTATAACTGTTGCAAGTGGCGTTATGACTCAAACGACTCCTACCTGTTCTAACCCTTACTTTATGATCGGTATCCCAAATTGTACTACAGCAGATAAGGTATTATTTACGACATCGGTTAAGGCAGGAAGTGCTGGACCAGCCTCTATTGGTTTTACTAGTGTTGATGTAATAGGAGAAGGTGCATCAGTCGGTTCAGCTTCAATAAGTGGAAATTACACAATTAATGCTGTTCCAGTACCAATTACGCCAAAAGTAAATACTGAAACAACAACTCCTAAAACAACTAAACAAGCCGTTCAACCAATTGAGCAAGTAACTCAGAAGACTGAAGTTCCTGTTCAAGAGACAGCTCCAGAAAATAATCTAGTAGCAAATGCAGGAGCAACTGACATAACACCAACTGGTTCTAATTGGTTTAATTATTTTGCAATAGCATTAGTTATTTTGATTGCTCTTTATGGTATTTATTACTTTTTAAAGAGAAAAAAAATATAAATTTAATATAAAAATAAAAAGCAGTGTGCATTACTTGCATGCTGTTTTTTATTTTTAACTCAGTAGTTTTAGGTACTAGCGTATAATATAGGTATGAAAACATTAAAAGAATCATGCTTTGCGCTAAGTACAAAACTATTGAGAAAGGGTCTACAGAAAGCTAGAAATAAAGAACTAGTGGAGGAAGAATATTTAAATTTTATACATAACGGTAAACCGTCTGTTCTTTTCTACTCCATAGAGGATAGTTTTGATGGGAATACCTATCTTGTAATTAACTTTAATGCAGAACCGCAGAAAATACTTTTATCTGATCGAGAATTAACCTATGGTACAAGAACTTATTTAACCTGCCTTTGTGGACACAAAACCAATGCCTTATACCTCAAAAACACCCCAGGAAGCACGTTCTTTGCCTGTTTCAAGTGTCATAGCCTTCGTTATAAATCTACTACGATTAATAGCAGGAGTGATCATGGCCGAATGCTTTATCAACAAAGCAAGAGGTTGGCTCTCCTTGATATGCGCGAAAGCATTCCACGACCTCTGTATAAATCTAAATGGACCAAGCGTTTTCAACGTTTCTTGAAACTCTGTAATCAATCGGGATTGTTTAACCAAGTAAGAGATGCTCAGACAACAACGGAAACGATAAAAGCCTTTCAGTCTCAACAGATTTAGACGAATGCAATACTTTTGCGATTTTTTTAGAAGCTGTTCGTGCGGTGGGGGATTTTCTAGTAATCCACAGTTGCCCTTGCTTAATGGACTTTTCATAATATTTTTGCTATATTATAGATGTGCTTGTGGGGCGTCAGCCCTATTCGGCTAATTCATAAGCCGAAGGCAGGCATAACAAAGCTACCACCTTAATCGGTGGTATTTTTGTTTCTAGTTCATATTTAGTCTTCATCCGGACTACCTTTCATCGTTGTATAAAACTTAGCATCCCGATATTTGTTTGTTGTCCACGCAGGCACAATACTCCAAAAGTGCATCGCTCCACCATCTCCAATTTGTCTCAATATTACTTTAATTTTTCTGCTATCAATAATGGCAATGATACCCCAATATCTTACAGGTTTTGATTTTCTAATTCTTTTCTTGTGGCTTTTAACTTCAAATTCTTTCAGAGTTTCTTCAAATTCCTGATGAGTGGTAGAGAGCTTAACCAATTTTACAGCGAGGTGCAAAAGCTTAAAGCGCAACATTTGAGACGGTCTTTCTCTTTCAGATCGTGAGCCTTTGAAAATGATATGATTGAAGCCCTCTGAGTTGAAATAGATGTCCTGGTTTAGAGCCGGGGAAAAGGCTTTGTGAACATTGTTATAAAAATTTTGCGCGTCTTCTTTTAGTTTTTCGTAATTGGATAAATCTTCCATAAAAATATATTAGCATATTTGCGCCGATGATTGAAAGGTCGGAATATAGATTGTAGTATCATTTACAAGCTCAAACGCAGTTCTAACATCGTCCAATAGTCCGCGCAACAGTGAACGAAGATGAGGAAAGTCATAAATCGTCTTTTGTTTACAAGCTAGTTCTGGTTCAGTACTAGCCAACTGCTCTCTTAGTGAAGAGTAGGCTTTTTGAATGTGGAAATACCATTCGAAGGCTTTAATATTGACTATTTTGTCTTTTATCTCTCGGTTCATACCCAGACTCTTGATGATTTCTTTTCGGGTTCTTTTGTCCCCATTTTTAAGAGCAATCAAGGCATAAGTAGAATAATAGAATGCTTTCTCAGTTAATTCCATAAGATTTTCATTCTTGTCAGCTTCAACCTCAGTTAATTGGGTTTTTAGGCTATTTATTGTCTTGTCTAACTCTGCTCTAGATTCTTTGAATTCATCATCTGAAAGTAACCCCCTAGATGCCATTAGGATCAACTTCTTTAATTCTTCCTGCTTAGTTTCTACGGTCTTTGATACATTTTCTTTTACATCTTTCTCCGTTACCGTTTCTAGAACATTATTGTCTTTCAGTACTTCAAGTGTCCAACTTAAGAAAGCAGAATCAATTGTATATTTTTGGATTTCAGCCTCTATTTGTTCCTCTACCTTGGTTTCGTTAATATTGTATTTCTGGCTGCAGTAAACTACACTCTTTTTATGACCACAGAGATAAAATACATAAACTTTTGTTTCTTTAGTACTTTTTATAAATTTAATCTTCTCAATCCCAACGAATGAACGATTGCACTCGCCACACATAAAAGTTCCACAACCATAGGCAAATTCATGGGTTTTTGCTCTTGGTTTACCATGTTCTTTAAGGAGCGTCTGTACGCGGTCAAATTCTGCCATAGTTATCATTGGTTTATGATCTCCTTTATACATTTTACCTTTATACATAAAGTATCCAGTGTAAAACATATTGGTAAACATGCCGTAAGCGCTAGTATAGCCAATCTTTCCTCCACCAACTTTTTTCTTTTTGGGAGTAAGTAAGCCCCACTCTTTTGTAGCAATCTCTCGCACTTGGGGGACACTATAGTTTCCAGTTAGTAATAAATCCCACATTTTACGAACAAGAGGGAATCGTTCTACATCTTCCATTATTTTATTTTCTCCTCGTGTTGCTAATTTTGTATTATAATAACCAACTGGTGCTAGGCATGGCATTCTCCCCATACTTAATTTATCGCCTAATCCACGTTTTACATCAACACCAAGTTTGGAAGAATAATATTGTGAATCTGAAAGAGCGTTTTGTAGGTGTTTTATTCCATCTGGTGTATTTTCAAAAGTGTAACTTACAAATTTTAAATCTTTAATTAGATTTTTTCTTATAGAATAGGTAATATCTCCAGCTTCTTTTTCATTTCTTGAGAGGCGATCTGGGTGCCAAGCTATTATTCCATGCAACTCACCACTTAATGCCATATTAAGCATTCTTACAAATTCTGGTCTATTGTTGGGTTCAAAGGCACTACGACTTTCTTCAAACCAGACAATGTCGAAGTCTGGAAATTTATTTTTGATTGCTTCCTTTTGCGAGGCAATTGAAAGCGCTTGTTTTTCTTTTGCTTCACTCGATTTACGTATATACCCTCCATATTTATATTTCATAATTTTTTTATATTAATTAATAATCGAGACTTTCTTAGTTTTAAGAAACATCTTTTTAGCCAGAGCATGGGAATAATCGGATATACTTACTGGCTGATAAAGAATTGCTATTGTTCGGAGTAGTGTTTCTGCTCGTGTGAGTGCTTCTGGTTCCGATAATGTTACACCAGTTTTTGCTTTAAAGAGATTTATAAACTGCAGAAGTCTTTTGTTAGAAATATTCATGCTGGTTAAGTTCATCCTATTAAATTTATTTGTAATTTTATCCATTTTTTTATTTGGATTAGTAATTTTTCTAGTTTAGACAAACTAAAAGGACGGTTCTGGCTGTCCAATACATTTTCTCCAAAATAGGATAGATATAATGGCAGAACCGCCCTTTCAGGGTCATTATACCTATTTATTCCTATTATCTTTGTATTAGACAGCATATGAATTATAGCACTTTAATCTCGACATCTAAAATGGTGGATTATCAATGCCATCTTCGTCTCTTTCGACCTCTTCACATTCAAACGATTCTTTATAATCTTCCTGTTTTCCTGCCTCTATATAGGATACGGAAGCAGGAAGATCATCAACTTGGGTAATTTTGATAGGAGAAAGTATCCAAGGGAGGCGGTAGTGTGCCTTTTTGCGGTTTTCTTTTGGTACTTCTCCTTTTGGAACTCTTTCAATCTTTTCATCATCTTCTGCTAGTTTTATTCCTCGGTCTATAACATCTCTACCGTAATCATCTTCAAAAAATTCAAGAATTTCTGAACGACTTTTCATTTCTTCTCCTAGAAATGACACTAAAGCTGTTCCTACTTCTTCGGCTTTCTTCTTCTTTTCATCGTGATCACCAGCATATTCAAATCCAGATGGACCCGATTCGCTTTTAATGATGTTGATTTCAAACGGTGACAACAATTCACCTTGACGTAATTTCGTTTGTCGGAGAATAAGGCGATCTTCGTTCTCGTTTTTCTTCTCAATAGTCATATGACAATCTACCGCTGCTAAAATATCTGATGAACCTCGCATACTTTGGCCAGGATTATTTGACCCTTGTCCTTTTTGTTGTTTTCTGTGGTGGTGAGTAAAGAGGATAGATGCTCCCTCGGTAATTATTTTTTGGAGATTACTAAACACCTTTGCCATACCACCTGCATCATTTTCATCTTGTCCATGAACTCGAACAAGAGAATCAAGTATGACTAGTTTTATATTTTTTTCTTTAACAATCCCTAGTATCATGTCGCGGACTTCTTCCATATCCACTTTAATACCACTCTGTGATAGATAATGAATATTATCAGTTTCTTTTGCACCAAGTAATTCCAAACGCTTTTGTAATAGTCGTATGTGATCTTCTTCGTCTATTATCAATACACCTCCCTGTGATGCCTTGAATTTACCAAAGACAGGAAGATTGCGTGATACACAAAGTGCAATATGAATAGTCACCCAAGTTTTGAAGTCTCCAGGGTTACCAGAGAGTGCCATCATGCCTTGTTTGGATATTAATGAATCTACAAGCCATTCCTCCTCTCCAAAGTCTTGCTCTAGAATTTCCCCAATCGTCCATAAGCGAGGTCTGTTTGTGGAGGACATTCTGGCTTTCATTTCAGTTTCTCTATCTTTTACTTTAAGTTTAAGTATCCCTTCGAAAGTGTTATCTAATTCTTGTTTACGTTCCTCAAATCGTTCTTTTGATCCTACGATTTTTTGATCCCATGCGTAATAATTCATTCTGGCAGTTTCAACCTTTTCTGCGGTGTCTGCATGTTTAAGAAGAAGACCTGCTATCTGTGCTAATGCTCCATGTCGTAGACCTTTACCTATTGGTACGCCTTTAAGCAACAATTCCATTGCAGGAGTTTTAGTGTTAACTTCATCGTCAGAATATTTTGGGACCATTGCATCCAGCTCTTCAAGTGTACATCTTGCTTCTGGCTTATATGACACAATTTTAATTTCAAAAGGATTATTAGGATCTTTTAAGTGTAGTGTATAAGGCAAACGAAGCACTCGTGATGGATCAATGGGATTTTTGTCACCATTAAAACACTGCACTAGTCTTTTCTGTACAGCTCTCCATTTCATGATGTTTTCTAATGTAGGTTTAAGAGATTCTGGAAAAAGCCAAATGAGATGAGTTCCTTTTTGAGTACGGTTAATTATCGTTGGAGTTGGCACACCAGTTTCTAGGCCTGACATAAGAGTTTCTTGAATCAATCTGTCTTTTTCTTCTTGGGGTAGTCTGACCTCTACATCAAAATCAACATAGTTACCATTTAAAGATAGCAACTGTGATTGGTCTGCCTTACCAGTAGGAGGAAATCCATTGACTGTGAAAAAGATGCCGTACCCTTTTTTATTCCACGATAGATCAAGTACACTGCTTCCTTGTATGGCTAATCCATTTGTTGAGTCATGTATATAGCGGAATCGAGTGTTGGGGAAGAGCGCTATAAACTCTTCTTGTGTTAGTTTTTCTTGCATATAATTTGCTCTACTTTAACCACTTTATTAATGCCCGACTTATCCGTATTCATTTTTGCTTTTTTCTCTGCTCCAGGAGGTGTAATACCGTCATTTTTCGTACGGTTAAGGGGTGAATTTAGGAGATAGATATATTCGAGAATCTGCTTCTTCTCTGATCTGTCATACTCTTCTTTGTCGACCAAAAGATTGAACCATCTCGCGATTCTGTCGCGAGAGAAGTTCTTTCCACTTACTATGCGATTGAATATGATAACTGAACCCAAATTAGGGTTTTCTTTAGACACTTTATCAAACAATCTTTTAATGCTCTTCATAAATTATTTCATTCATTTTAATAATTGCTTATAAGTTTCTGTATTCTGGTTCGACAAACGGAATACCAATTAATTTGAATAAATCTTTTTCTTCTCGAATCTCGTATCTTTCACCATCTCTGAATAGATATCCGCCCTCGCTTTTGAATCCTTGTCGGACCCAACCGTTGGCTAATACTTTATGGCTGTAGTTTGCTGAGCCAGTTCTAATTGCAAAGACAGATCCCCAATTTCCTTCTTCGGCGAAAAATAAATCAAGCTTTATTCCTTCTGGCAATATACGTTGAGTGTATTTGGTTTTTTCGTATTCCATTTCTCCCTTTATTTTTGGCCATTTATTGACAACACTTGCGATTCCGTCTTCCAAAAGTCCCGTTGAATAGGGGAGAGGAATTGCCACAATTTCTACATCACCACAATCCGCTTTCTTTCTGCGGATGCTTCCCGCAATCTCGGCACGTATACAATACGGTTTCAATTGCTCTAACACTTTTAACGCTATCGCCTCGGCTTCTGCTAATGGATAACGTTTTTCTTTTATTGTTTTATTTGTCATGTAATTTTTTTTAAACTTTTAATAATTGCAGGATGTTCCTTGCCTACTTTTCGCAGGCAAGGTGATCCCACATAGTCTCTATTTAATTTTTTTACTGCTACATTCTGCACAAAATGAAGCATCACGAAGAACATCCATTGCGCGAAAAACGTTTTTCATGAGCACTTCGCACACGTCGTCCAATAGGACAACTTCCAAGTGAAGATTCTTTTCTTCTTTCTTGGATGTCTTAGGAGCTTTTGCTTTTTTTGACATATTATTTTTTAAAACTTAATTCTAATAATCTACGACCAATCACTTTCTTTTATCTAAATTTTTTTTATAAATAAAATTGTGATATTGTGAGTTTATAACATTACGCAAATAAACACGACTTCTGTCGTGAGTCAAGTGACTCACGGTGAGTAAAAGAAAAACAGCCCATATTTTAAGGGTTGTTTGGAATTTTTTATGTATAGTTTAAAAAGTTATAGAATCCACCGAACGTTATTTTCTACTGAAAAAATATCAGTTTCAAAATTTTCTTCCAAGCGAGATTTTTTATTTACACCATTTAATGAGTCGAGAATCGCTTTTCTTGTAATGAGCGTTTGGTTACCCCAGTCATTACCATATCTGGTATATGTAAGGATTTTTTGAAGAAGATTTATATCAACTGAATCACCCCTTTTGTAATTAGAGTCAGCTTCTCCTATGTCGTATTTTTTACAAAAGGAATCTATAGATACAATTTTCCTTGGAAGTCGGATATTTTCGCCTGCAAGTAAGAGTATAAGATATGGTGCAATCGGAAGACGGGAAAGACTTCTTCTGTGTGTTTCCATTGTTTTTTCTCCAACAGAAATTGAAACTCCACCGTTTGTGATAGCAACAACAGAGACAGCTCCAAGTTTTCTTTTCAATGCCTCTGTGCGTTTTCTAAGTTCTTTTTGATATATTTCCAAATTTTTACTAGTGCATCCAATTCTTACTTCAACATTATTTCTAAAGTTTTCTAAAAATAATTCTAGAGTTTCAAAATTGAGTATTTCAATAACATTTTGTTTTCCACTTTCAGTTATAATGGTCTCGGTGCTTAACCCATATAATTCAGTTTTGATTTTTTTCATTTCTTCTTCTTCATTACCGCTATGCTCAAAAATATTAGCTAATTCATTAATACGAAAAGATAGGGGTCTATTAAGACCTCTTCCCTCAGCTGAATACTTTTTTTGCAATAAAAAATCACACAATCTGTATATTGGCTCTTTGTAAATGTCTATCTCTGTAATTTCGGCTAGCTCTGGCATTTGATATATTTTACTATTTTTAACGGGAAAATACTACTCAAAAAGCACTTTCAAAATTAAGCCTAAAATGCTATTTTTAAATTATGAATGATGATCAAAATGATTCCCCATTTCCCCAAAAAATTCTTTGGTGCGATAGTGATATAGGAGCCTTAAAAGAGATAGGAAAAGGTGAGGGTAATCTTACTGAGGAACAACTAAAAGAGGTTTTGCGTAGATATAATTTACGAGATGGCTTGATTGCCTTGGGTCAAGTATCTAATCTTGCCTTTAATAATAATGGTAAATATCGTGTAGGAAGGAGCGCTTTTCGAGATTCCAATACTGGTGTTTTTGTTACTGAGTTTGCTCTTGCTTATTTAGCAAATGTTCTTATTGCTTCTGGTGCAAACGATTATAAATCAAAACAAATTAATAATAAACAGAATCTTCTCACATTATTAAATATTTACAGCAATGATTTGGTGGCTCCCGAATTAGTACGTGATCGTAGTGTTACTTTTACCCACAAAGATATGCTTTCAACTATGGTTCGGATGCATTTTGAACAGTTTGAATATCAATTTGATTATCTTCACTTGGTTGCAAGAAATCTTATTATCTTTAATGAAATAATTGATCTTGTCATTCCTAGAAAATTTGAGTCACTGAAAATAATATTTGAAAGAGAGACAGGATTAACTTTTCAACATTATTTTTTCTTAGTAATGGCTGTTTGGGCTGTATCTCAGAAAACAGCTACCTTTAGAAAAGAAGCACTAACAGAAGCGATAATACCATCAATGCAGTCGAGCTTAACGGATGAAAAAGTTACGAACTTTTTAAATATACTTTCGGCTGATTACAAAACATTTAGAGAAGTAGATAATAATGCAAATATGAACATGGAATCTGTATTTACGAAATACCGTTTTAATCCCTTGCTTATATACCCAGTTATAAAAACTGATAAAGGCAGCACAGATCCCTATGTTATTCCCAATACACTCTCGTTTTTTAAAAGGGGTTTTGGTGGATTATATTGGTGGTTTCATCGCCATTTTGAAATAGATAATACGCACAAAAATTTTAGAGATTATTTCGGTGAAGTATTTGAAATGTACGTAGGAAGAATTTTAAAACAAGCATATGGCACGGCGAATGTACATCCAGAAATAATATATTCAAAAGATAAAAAGAAGTTTATCGATTGGTGGGTTGAGCATAAATCAACAATATATCTTTTTGAAGTAAAATCATACCAATTTGCCTTACCAACTAAACAGACAGGTGATCTTGAGCTTATACTTAAAGAAGTTAAATCTAAAATTATTGAATCTATTGAACAGGTTTATAAAAGAATGTCAGAAATTGAAAAATATGATGAACTTGCGATTTTTCGAGGCAGAAAGATAGTACCACTCATCGTCTTTATGGAAATACCTCTTATTTCAGGACAACTCTATAAAGAAATGATAGCTGAGGAGCTAGAACATTTAGAGAAAAATGGTTTAGTGGGAATAAAAAATGCAAAGATACATCTTTTAAATATTGAAGAATTAGAATTATATACTGATGTAATGGATAAAATTCCACTAGAGGAGGTTTTTGCAAAATATGAAAATAATTTAGCTGATGGATTTCTTTCTATTATTCAAAAAGAAATAGGCAAAAAACCTGTAAATAAATACTTAGATGGTGTTTATAAGGATTTTTGGAAAGATATGAGTGGTGGTACAATACCACTTGAAGGCGATGAGAAATAATCCTTCTTTTGCTAAGAGATTTTTAAAGAGTAGCATTTAAAAACTGACCTTTTTATATGATACTTTTAAGAGTTTTATTAGTTATTCATAGACACATTGACTTGACTAATACCCCCAAGGGGTATATACTTATACAGTAATCTTATGAAGCGTTTACTTACATTTATTTTAATAGTTAGTTTTGTCGGGATAGCTTTTTTTGGCTTTACCGTTTTTGCTCATGGGATGAATAGTTCCGACAATAATTGTGTTACTTCTCCCATAGATGGAACAGTATGCCCGACCAGCATTGTGGCTATGACATTACATCATATTTCTTCTCTGCAAACACTCCTAACATCAGTAACCCCATCGATGTCTAGCTTGCTTATGTTGCTTGCATTTATACTTCTTGTTTCGGTTTCAATATTTCAATTATATAAAAATCTACTATTTCCAAAGCTAGAGCTGTTACGAAAACGCTTACATGATCTAGAAACCAATCTTTCTTATAGTAAACAAAAAATCATTTCTTGGCTTTCTTTGTTTGAGAATAGCCCTTCCTTTTCATATGTAAGGCATAGCTAATTATTTTGTCGTAAAATTTTTAGCTATGTCTTCTGAATCCTTCACAAGAGGATTTTTTACTATTTAACTTCTAAAAATTATGAAAGACAAAAACAAAATTATTATATTCATCACTATCATCGTTTTTCTTTTTATCGGACTCTTCTTTTTTTCAAAACCCGATCAAAATGGAAACAACGCAAGTAATATTAAAGAAGGTACTCAGGAGTTAGCAAATTCAAATACAGCTTCGATAAACAACACTCTCACGACTCTCGAAAAATTCTATGACTTTGGAACAATATCTATGAAAAATGGAAATGTCAGTAAGATATTTAAGGTTACTAATTCTGGAACCGAAGATATTAATTTGACCAATGTTAGTACTTCCTGTATGTGTACTGCGGCTTACATCGTTAAAAATGACGGTAGCAAGCTCGGGCCCTTTGGTATGCCTGGACATGGGGGCGCAGGTGACATGCCAGGTCATGGCAATGGCAAGGCAGGAGAAATAATTCCCGCAGGAGAATCACGAGATATTGAAGTGGTTTATGATCCTAACGCGCATGGCCCAGCTGGGGTCGGAAAGATTGATAGGTTTGTTTATCTTGAAGATGAAAATGGAAACAAACTTCAAATTGAAATTAAGGCGAATGTAACTCCGTAAAAATTATATGAAAAAAATTATAATTGCAATTAGTGTTTTACTTATTGCCATAGTCGGCATAGTAATACTTAAGAACAATCCAGCAACTTCAGAAATTATCTGGAGTATGAGCAAAGGTGGCACATGGCTATTACCACTTGTTTTAGTGGCTGCTGTCTTAGACAGCGTGCATCCTTGTTCATTCTCAATTCTTCTTATTACTATTGCATTTCTTTTTGGAATGCAATTAAGTCGAAGAAAAATTCTTCAATTGGGTGGTACATATATTGCCGGAATATTCACAGCGTATTTTTTGATTGGGCTTGGAATATTGAAAGTTCTGCACCTCTTCAACACTCCCCATTTTATGGGAAAGTTGGGAGCAACATTACTTATCAGCTTTGGTGTGCTAAATCTTATTAGCCGATTTTTTCCAGCATTCCCAATAAAACTCAAAATACCTAGTATGGTAAAAGGTCCAATAGCTAAACTAATGGATAAAGCATCCTTTCCAGCTGTATTTGGTTTAGGATTGCTTGTTGGTATTTGTCAGTTCCCATGTATGGGTGGACCGTACCTTATGGTTATTGGGCTTCTACGGGATCAAATGACTTATATAAGTGGATTTAACTATCTTCTGCTCTACAATTTCATTCTGATTATTCCATTAGTAGCAGTATTGTTCATATCTGCCGATAAACTATTGGTTGATAAAGTGCAAATATGGAAGCGCGACAACATAGGAGGATTAAAACTTTGGACTGGCATCGCAATGATTATTATTGGTATCTTAATATTCTTTATCTAACATGAATAAAATAATAACGATAGATGAATTTATGAAGAAAATAGATTCATTAAAAGAAAATAGCGGAGTTGACTTATCAACCACTGAGGATCTAAGTGTCGCAGTGATGAATCTGATTAGTTTAGAAGAGCATTTCTTCTTTACCGGTGTTAAAACAAAGAAAGATGAGTACTTTGACACCATACTAGAGATACGTGAAATGAGGAAAGGTTTATTGGCTAAACTAATGCCAAATAATGAAGGGGAAACTTGGTGTATTTCAAAGCATCTTTTGTCTGCAACCATGCGACTTATAGAAGTTGGTAATAAACTTAATTCCGAAAGCAAAAAAGATAAAGCAAAAGAAATGTTTGGAAAAGCATACCAAATATATTCTATATTTTGGGCGCTCAAATTGAAATTAATTTCCGGAGAAAAAATAAAGCAAACAGCAAAAGAGAGTTCACAACTTGAAGATCTAGTGACTAAATTGGCTAATTGTTGTGATGAGTAGACCAAGAAAATGTAATTATTAATTAATAATTAAAAAAATGGAAAACGAAAAACCTGAAGAAAAAATAATAAAAAAAGATAGTCCGTATGCGACGCCAATAGCTATTGTTATTGTTGGGGTGATGTTATCTGGAGCTGTGTTTTATGGTTTACGAAATCCTTCAAAAGAAACACCTTTACAGAAAGCGCAATCACAAGTTTCTGCACTTGAAGAAGCTGTCTTACCATCTAAGGGTGTGGTTTTGCCCGCATCATGGGGTAATCTTGGTGTGCAACTTGTGGATAGTGGTGCTATTGATGCAGATAAATTTAAAGCTATCTATGAGCAAAGAGGAGCTTTCACTGACGAATATAAAAATTTATTACTTGGGGATAATAATGGTAAAATCAAAATTACTAGAGAAAATTCAGGGTATTATCTTAATCTTTTTTGGGCACTTGGTCTTGCAAATAAAAATCCTATTTTAGACACAGGTGAAATGGTAGATCCAAGATATGGTGGAGCAGGTAATTTTGCCTCTACTGGCGGATGGACAATCGCAAAAGGTAAACCAATGGACCACTATAGTAAGCACGCATTCATTACACTAACACCAGAACAGCAAGCTTTAGTCGACAAAGTATCACGTGGAATATATAGACCATGCTGTGGTAATTCAGTTCATTTTCCAGATTGTAATCATGGAATGGCAATGCTTGGGCTTTTGGAGTTAATGGCTTCACAGGGTGCTAGTGAACAAGATATGTGGAAAACAGCTTTAGTAGTTAATTCTTATTGGTTTCCTGATACATATCTTACAATAGCAACCTATATGAAAGATAAAGGAATTGAATGGAAAAATGTAAATCCACAAGAAATGCTTGGGGCTAATTATTCTAGTAGTCAAGGGTTTGCAAAAATTGCAGCGCAAGTAACTAAACCAGCTAGTTCTCAAAGTGCAGGTGGATGTGGGGTTGACACAGGGGGAGCACACGCAAACGATTCTGCTCCAGCTCCAAAACAACAAAGTGGATGTGGAATATAAGTGCTCATAACAAATGTTTGACAAATAGGGGGTGGGGGTATAGAGTATAGGTAAGGTCGAGCTTATACTAATAACTAATAAAATATATATGTTAGATCAAAAACTAAAAAAGAAAGCGCTCCATAGAGCAAGAATAATTCGTGGACAGGCCGAAGGATTAATAAAAGCGATAGAAGAAGAAAAATACTGTATTGATTTAATAACACAGTCGAGATCAATACAACTTTCACTCAAAAGTATGGATAGAGTTCTTTTGGCAAACCATCTTAGTAGTCATGTAAAGCACATGCTTAATGATACGAAACAGGAAGGCAAAGCCATTAAAGAACTTGTAGATCTGTACGCATTATCAAATAAATAAAATAAATTATGATGTACGGAATATATAATGGATGGGGTTGGGGAAATATGATGGGATGGTTTGGTGGTGGAATCATGATGATTCTATTCTGGGCAGCAGTTATTTATTTCATTGTTTGGTTAGTTCGTAATAATAGAACAAGTGGAGCTGAAGACAAAAAAGCCCTTGATATTCTAAAAGAACGATACGCTAAAGGTGAAATTGATAAAAATGAATTTGAGGAAAAGAAAAAGGATTTAACTTCTTAAAATATATGAATTACAGCATCAAAAAACAAGTTAATTATTCTTTCACTGGTGCAGTTTCAAAAACCAAAGCCGTATTAGCGGAAGAAGGATTTGGAATTCTGACGGAGATTGATATTAAAGCAACTCTAAAAAATAAGCTGGATGTTGAGTGGGATAATTATGTTATTTTGGGAGTTTGTAATCCAAGTTTGGCTTATCAAGCTTTGCAAGAAGAAAAAGAAATTGGGTTATTTCTGCCTTGTAATGTGATTGTGTACGAAGATAAAGGGAAGGTTTTTGTGTCGGCTATTATTCCAACTGTGGCTATGAAAATGATAGAAAATAAATCATTAAATAAGGTCGCTAGCCAAGCAGAAGAAAAACTAAAAAAAGTCATGGATAAAATATCTAGTAAAAATCAAGACGAAAAACCAAGAAAGGTGTTTGATCTTGTGTGTGGTATGGAACTTAATATGAGTGATGTCACACATGCCTTTGAACATGAAGGTAAAGAGTATTACTTCTGTTCTAGTACGTGTAAGGGTCATTTTGTGAGTGATCCTGATATGTATATAGGAGAAAATTAATAAATTAATTAAAAAAATATGAATCATAATCATAGTAATGAACAAAAAAGTACTTGTACGCATGGGTGTTGCGATGGTGACAAGACCACATGCAGTGTTCATGGGTGTTGTGGTGAGAACGATACTGTCGCAGTAATGGATGCAACTTCATATACTTGCTCAATGCATCCCAATATAAGACAGAATAATCCTGGCAAGTGTCCGGAGTGTGGAATGGACCTTATTCCAGTTAAATAAAAAGGTCAATATTATCAATTAATTAAAAAAATATGAATGACAAAATTGCGTTTGGAGCCGGAGGAATATTGATCGGGGCAGTCATTGTTTTGTTGTTAAGCTCTACGGGGCAATATAGATCGATGATGGGGGGAGTAAATAATTCAAACAATATAACCCCAGGCAGAACGGTTGGGATGATGAATAATATAGATGAGCATTTTATTGAGCAGATGATTCCGCATCACGATGGAGCCATCGAAATGGCAAAGCTTGCTTTACAAAAAGCAAAAAGACCAGAAATCAAAACTCTCGCTCAAAACATTATTAGTGCTCAAGAAAAAGAAGTAATAGAAATGCAAGGTTGGTATAAAAATTGGTTTGGAGGAGATGTCAAAACGGGAAATTCATACTCAATGATGGGTGGCATGATGTCCTCTGGAGGAATGCATATGGTTGGAAACCAGGATAATACCCAGGCGTTAGAAAACGCATCAGATTTCGATAAAGCATTTATCGAAGCGATGATTCCGCATCATCAGTTGGCTATTATAATGGCGCAAATGTTAAAAGCTGGAACAAATAGACCAGAGATGTTAACTCTTGCTAACAATATTACTGAATCACAATCAAAAGAAATAGGACAAATGCAGGAATGGTATAAGAGTTGGTATAAATAAGTAATAAAAGATTAAAATTATTAGATTATTAAAAAATTTATTATGAAATTATCAAAATTAATGCATGTTGCTAGTGTTATCGTAGGGTTGGTTGGGGTAATCGTTTTCGCGGGTGCTGTTTTAAATGGGTCGGATAATCTTGTGTTTGGAATTACAAAGGTCGATGCTTTGTTATGTTCCGCAATTCTTATTCTAATTGCAATTTGGCTTGCGATTGGAACAATTCATCACATGATGTTGGAGAAAAAAGGAGAAATTGTTTAATAGATTAAAAAAATTATATGCATAATCATAATGGAGGAAATGGTAAGTCGATGATGTGGATGATGATTCCATGTCTTCTTCTGATAGCATTTGCACTTTTTGGTGGAGGTAGTTTAGCCTCGTCTAAATATCTTTGGTTGATTATCGTTGGTGTTTGTGTTGTTCCTCATGTCTGGATGATGTTTAAGGGACACGGAGGGCACGGTGATGATAATGGGGAAGATAAAACTAATGATGCTTCAGAAAAACAATTAGAGGCAAAAGAAAAATACAATAAATCTGGTCACGGTGGTAGTTGTTGTCATTAAAATTACTTTATGGAAAATTCTTACGGCCTCTGGCTATTAGTTATTATTAATTCTTTGGTTTTCATTATTTTTGCCTTTAGTTTTGTTAAACCAAAAACTTCTCGAGACTGGCGATCATTTGGCGGATTTTCGGCATTTCTTGTTGCACTTTTTGCCGAGATGTATGGTTTTCCCCTTACCATATATCTTCTTTCCGGGTGGCTTTCATCAAAGTTCCCAAGTGTTGATTTTTTTGCGCATAACTCGGGACACTTACTTGAAGATTTCTTTGGCTGGGGCGGTGATCCTCATTTCGGACCATTTCACATCGCAAGTTATATCCTAATCTTTTATGGTTTCTTTCTTCTTTCCAAAGCATGGAAAGTGCTTTACAAGGCGCAAGTTGAACATACCCTAGCTACTGACGGTCCTTATTCTTACATTCGTCATCCGCAATACATTGGTTTTATACTGATTATGTTTGGATTTTTGTTGCAATGGCCCACACTTCTTACCCTTGTAATGTTCCCAATTCTTGTTTGGATGTATACACGACTTGCTAAAAGTGAAGAGAAAGATTCTCAAAAAGAATTTGGAGAATCATGGGATGAATACGCTAAAAGAACTCCAGCTTTTATTCCCCGACGAAAAAAATTAACAACTAATTCTTAAATTATATGGAAAACAGAATTAAATCATTAATTAAAAAATTAAGCAGGCTTGGCTATCACGTTAAGCCAAAAAATAAAGACCACATAGATCCTGTGTGCGGGATGAAAGTATCAAGTGATTTATTAAAGGCTGACTATCAAGGTGAAAGTTATTTTTTCTGTTCAGATCACTGTAAACAACAGTTTGAGAAAGATCCCGAGGCTTATATTGTAAAATAATCATGACTAATAATATTGCAAAACCAGTTTTATATGGAATACTCGCAAGCTTAATCCTGCTAGGAGTTTATTTTGTGGTGCTTACCTTAGTTTCTGGTTGGAGCTTTACAAAAGAGCAGTTCGTAGATTATTGGTATTTTGTTGTTAGCTTGGCTGTAGGTTTCGGAATTCAGATTGCACTTTACCAATATATTAAAAGTCTAGTGCATAGTGGAAAAGGTATGGGTAAGATGGTTGGCGTATCCGGAACTACTTCTACAGCTGCCATGATTTCTTGTTGTGCTCACTATTTAGTGAATCTAGTGCCTATTCTTGGAGTGACTGGACTTGCAACATTTGCAGCACAATATCAAGTTAAGTTATTTTGGGTGGGAATTTTCTTTAATGTCGTTGGCATTGTGTATATGGTAAATAGAATTATTAAATTTAAAAAAGATCATGAATAATAAAACCTTAACAATACTTACATTAGTACTTGCTTTTCTGGGAGGTTTCCTCTTTTTTTATCGTGGTGGTCCAACGAAAGAATTAGTTCCTGTTGTTAATCAAGCAAACCAGAAAACAACCACTAAACAAACTTGGGAAACGAAGACAGAAGAGCAAGCGAATGTAACGGTAGTCATTACTCCTATAGACTTATCATTGAATTCTAAAGAATGGAAGTTTGACGTTGTCATGGACACGCATTCAGTCGAACTAGATCAAGATATGATAAAAATTGCTATCATCGTCGATGATCAAGGCAAAGAATATAAACCAATACGCTGGGAAGGTGCGGAAGCAGGAGGACATCACAGAGAAGGTGTGTTAATATTTAGTCAGATAACACCAACCCCAAAATCCGTTGAATTAAAAATTTCCAGCATAGGTGATGTTGTCAGAAGTTTTATTTGGCAACTTAAATAATATGTCAAAAGATTGTTGCGATATAGATGAACTAAAACTTAATAATAAAGAAAATGATAAGCTCAAGATAGTATTTTGGATAGTTCTTATCATTAACTTGTCGATGTTTTTAACCGAGTTTATTTCTGGTACCTTGTCTCATTCTAATGCCCTGATTGCCGACTCGCTTGATATGCTAGCAGACACATTTGTCTACGGTATTAGTATTTATGCCATAACCAAAAAGCAAACTGTTAAAGCAAATGTTTCGTTAGTAAAAGGAGTAATTATGATGCTACTGGGTCTATATGTGGTCGTTGAAATAATTTATAAAATTATTAATCCAATTATTCCAACAGCAGAAGTTATTTCAATCATTGGTATTATTGCTCTCTTGGCTAACGCTGTTTCTTTCTTGCTTTTACTTAAATATAGAAATGGTGACATAAATGCGAGGTCTTCTTGGATTTGCTCTAGAAACGACATATGGGCAAATGTGGCTGTTATTATTGCAGGACTTCTTGTGGGTTATTTCAACTCAATTGTGCCTGATATTCTTGCAGGTTTGGGTATTGTCATTGTCGTGCTTTATTCATCATTTCATATTATCAAAGAGTCTCTTCATTACAGAAGTCATTAAACTATGAGTTTTTAAAAAGTATTAAAATTTTTAACATGAATCAACATAATCACAACACAATACAAGAAAAAGAAAAAGTTATTTATACCTGTCCTATGCATCCAGAGGTACAAAAAACTGCACCGGGCAAATGTCCAAAGTGTGGAATGGTACTTGTTAAAAAAGAGGAAACAAAAACAGACCAAAGTGTTCACTCGGGACATTCAATGGGAGATATGTCTAAAATGGGATTTTGGCAGAAATTTAAAATGAGCATGTCTATGACTATGGGAATGGACCATACTGGTCTCGCTGGACGAGAAATGGCTCGCCTTATGGAAATAGATATTCGCAATAAATTCTTTTTCTCACTTTTATTAACTATTCCAATTATCCTTTACTCACCACTTGGAACAAATTTTCTTAAAATAAACCTTCCGTCACCGCTACCTATTCCATGGCTCCTTTTTATTTTAACTACACCAGTATTTTTTTATTCTGGCTGGATTTTTCTATACTCAACATATTTTGCTCTAAAAAATAAACTGCTTAATATGGCAGTGCTTATCGCTGTTGGCATTACCGCTGCTTATGGTTTTAGTATTCTGCTTACTTTGATTGGCAGTATGGATTCATACTATGAAGCAGCTGCTATGCTTATTACTTTTGTCTTATTTGGTCACTGGATGGAAATGAAATCTAGACGTGGGACAACAGATGCTCTGCAAGCGCTTTTTAATCTCGTACCACCTCAAGCTAGAGTTTTTAAAGATGGTAAAGAGATACTTGTTTCAACTTCCGAAATACAACTCGGAGACATTATCATTCTTAAGCCAGGAGATAAAGTCCCTGTTGACGGAGAAATAGTAGAGGGCGAAACAGCTATTGATGAATCTTTAGTTACAGGAGAATCAATACCTACAGCTAAAAATATTGGAGATCAAGTAATCGGAGGATCAATCAATGTTACTGGTTCAGTAAAATTCAAGGCAACAAAAATCGGCAAAGATACTGCTCTGGCTCGAATCGTAGCGATGGTTGAACAAGCACAAAACTCAAAAGCACCAGGACAAAGATTGGCTGATAGATTTGCGAAGTACTTAGTCATTGCAGCAGTCGGATCAGGTCTTTTAGTATTTTTTATTTGGTATTTTGTAGCAGGCTCAACATTTCTATTAGCACTTTCTTTTGCAATAGCAACTGTTGTTATTGCTTGTCCTGATGCGCTTGGACTTGCTACACCGACAGCTGTGGCTGTGGGTACTGGACTTGGAGCAAAACACAATATTCTTATAAAGGATGCACCAACCCTTGAGCAAGTTTCAAAAATAGAAGCGATTGTCATGGATAAAACTGGTACGCTCACTGAGGGAAAACCAAAAGTCACAGATGTGGTTGCCTTCAATGGATTCACGGAAAAAGATATATTGAATTATGAAGCAAGTGTTGAAGCTAGTTCCAATCATCCATTAGCTAAAGCAATTATGGAAGAAGCGACAAAAAGAGGAGCAATACCGCTTGAATCAATCGAAAAATTTGAATCAGTTGCGGGTCATGGATTAAAAGCAATAATCAAAGGAAAAATTGTATTTGCTGGAAATGAAAAACTTCTTACTGATAATAAAATTGAAATTGGTAATGCTAGAGAAATATTGGACCGCTTGGCAAGCGAGGGAAAGACCTTAAGTTTAATTGCCGTAGATGGAAAATTGGCAGGAGTTGTGGCAGCAGCTGATACTATCAAACTTAATGCTAAAAAGGCAGTTCTTAGATTAAAACAACTTGGTATTGAAGTTGCTATGATTACTGGGGATCATAAAAAAGTAGCTGAAGCTGTTGGTCGTGAACTTGGTATAGATAGAGTTTTTGCTGAAGTTTTACCTGAGGATAAAGCAAAATACGTTAAAAAACTTCAAGATGAAGGAAAATTTACGGCAATGGTTGGAGATGGAGTTAATGATGCGCCTGCACTTGCTCAATCAGATGTAGGAATTGCCATTGGTGCGGGTACAGATGTTGCTATAGAAACGGCTAAAGTTGTTCTTATGAAATCTGATCCGCTGGACATACTTCGGGCTATTACTTTAAGCAAGGCAACAGTTCGCAAAATGAAACAAAATCTTTTTTGGGCTTCAATTTATAACCTCTTGGCTATTCCTATTGCTGGTGGAATTCTATATCCAAACTTTGGTATTATGCTCCGTCCAGAATTTGCGGCTCTCCTTATGAGTATATCCTCAATAATAGTTGCAACAAATGCGGTGTTACTTAAGCGAGTCGAGAAAGATTTAATTGCTGTCTAAAAATATAAAAAGGAACACAAAGAAAGCGGTATTCTTGTAATAAGAAATACCGCTTAAGTTGTTTGTTCTATTCTCTATTTCCATCTCGCAAAACTGAAATCAAGTATACAATCTTCTGCTTCTGAGAATGACAAATCATCTAACTCCTTAATGCGAGCTTCTTGTTCACTTTCTCCTTGAATATATGTATAAATCAAGTTAGTGAGCGTGCGACGTTGTCCTTCAGAAATCATTCCTTCGTCTACATATTCCACAGGAAAAGAATAACCTCTTCTTGGACCTTCAAAACTAGCTACAGCTGTATTATTTATCATGTTTTTTATTAAGTTAATAATAATTATTTCATCGGCAGTAAACTAGAAATTAACTCCGAAGCATCGAACCGTGATAGGTAAGGCGAGTTCAACTGGGATAGGTATTCGTCTTTTGATGAAGTAGAACATTTCTCATTTATCAATTGCGCCAAGAAAGTTTTTTGCTTCTCAGTGGCAAATTTTGGCAAATCTTCGTGATTGAATGAGGCAACTCTATCGCGACCTTCAAGATCTGGTTCAGATAAATTGTCTTCTGCCATAAAGTCTTGAGAGAACAGGAAAGACATACCAGTAGCTCGCAATATTCCATCCACAAAAGCTGATTTCTGTGCAACTTTAATAGTGGAATTTATAGACTCGTCGTGGTCTTTAATTGAAGCGCTACCACGTCCTTCGCCACAAAGCACACCGTTTTTCTTCAAAATGCAACGATAAGCAACTGTTCCGCTAGTATCGCCAAAGAAAGCTAAAGATTCCTTATCAGCCACAAATTGAGCAGTAATAGAGTATATTTCTGCCAATCGTTCAGCACCTCCTTTACTTAGAACCTTTCTGCCATTGTCTGCGATAAAGTAATCCTGTCCTTCAACTAAGGTAGGTAATATATTATCAAGAAAGAATCTGCGTTTTTCATTTAGCGTTTCTACTCCTTTTTTAACAGAATTTATATCTGTTTGGACCATTGTTTCAATCATAAGTTTGAATTAAGTTTAATAATAAGAGAGCCTTTAAGATATTCAACTGTAAATTTATCTCCAATCGAAAAACCACTCTCGGTTAGAAAGTGGTTTGCGATGACTATCTTGGGAACTGTTGAAAGATCTCCTCGAATTCCATGTCTATGCTGGTAATAAATCTTCATTTCTTTTCTCATAAAGGTTTATTCTATAGGAACGACAGATCTATAATAAAAGAGGTTCACTTTTCTAGGATAGCGTTTGATAACATTTCCTTGAGCATCTTTGCGCTCAATGTACATTACACTCTTCAGAGCCTTACTCCCTTTTTTGGGACGGTATCCCAAAGAGGCCCAAACGGAAAATGGAAGGGCAGACTTTTCTGCTGAGTAATTAGCTAGTTCACTCTCACCCCATATTTTCTTTATTTGCTCAGCTACCATGTCACGCGTTTTTTCTGACCCATGCCAATTGCTAACTTTAGGGCCAGCTAAGATTTCTTTTATACTTTGAATCATAGATAATAAATAGATTAAATTTATACAAGAGACTAACTTGTACTTAAAAGATACATCGACCTTTATCTTTATCTACATAGTTTTTAATGTTTGTGTTATTAAGTATTTTAAATAAGTGATCCAGGGGGGCAGTTCGGAAAGATATATACTGGCGGGTTCCTCTAGGGTTAAGGATGTTATTTGCGGTTTTTGAATTTATTCTAGAATCTAAAATCAAAGGCTCAAAAAAATTTCAAAAAATTTTACAGAAATTACCCTCTTTGCTTAACCCTTTTATGGGTGTATAATTGAAGTACAATTTAATAAATCAGTAGCCTAAACCTTTAGCAAAAAAGGCATGGTGAAAGAAATCTCGTCAGAGTCAAAAAACCTATCATATAGGGTTTACTCTGACGAGTCATATCTGGAAACAGGTATGGAGGACGCAAGTTCTCACCTATGTGGTAGGTTTTTTGCGTTTAGATTTGTAATTTGTAAAGAGAGGATGTTTGTTACTAATCAAGATTTAGTAACATCTAAATATTAATTCGAATAATATTTGGAGGAACTATATATTAAAATTTCACTAGCCAGATTAGGCTTATCATTTTTATTCCACATCCTCTCCTTTTAGATTATAAGTTTGTGATTAATATTTAAATTGAAAAATAATATGAATAATTTAATTAATAATAAACAAATAATTATAACTGTGGGAATTATATTTATTGCTTTAGTTGGATATAAAATAATTTCTTCCAGTATTCAAGAGAGTAAAGAAAAAGCAGTATTGCAAGAAAGGGCTCAGTTGGATCAACTAGCAAAAGAACCATTAAATCAATGCATTGATGAAATAAACAATAATGCAGAAAATGAGATTAAAAGGAATCGTGAATTAGCTCTAGATATAAGTTCACCAAAATCACAGGAAGAATGTATTAATTTTTCTGGTGATAAGGAATACTGCAAACCACCTTCATTTCAAGAGTTGCAAGTAGAGGCAGAACAAATACGTGCTAAGGCAAAAATAGATAGAGATGAATGTTATAAGCGATATAAATAATATGAAAAAGAAAATACTTTATATTTCAATACCAGTTATCTTAACTACTTTAGCTATTTTATATTTCCACTATGGACCAGCACCGAATTTGTCCAAATGCCCCGACGATTATCCCGACACTGATGCAGGGTTTAACGAGAAAATGGCAGATATGAATAAATGGACTAATGATTTCTACGACAATCATCCAGGCGCGACACTGGGAGATTGGAATAAGGCCCGATATCAATACTGGATTGATAATAGGTGTACTGAAGCCTTAAAGAGGTATAACGAATCAAAAGCATTATTAAATTAACTAAAAAATATGAATAAAATAAAAATATCAGCAATCGTTTTAATAGCTTGTTTAGCCCTAACCTTTATTTTTGATACATTGATTCCTATGTGGCTTGGTATTTCAATGGGAGTTTTAAGTGTAGCAATGCTTGTATTACTTAATATTGAAACATTCAAAGTAAAAGGGGTAATAAAGAAACTGGCTTTATACGCAGATGCTATTGTTGGGTTGTTCCTTGTACTGACCTTCATACCTACTAGAATTATTAGCTACACAGTGAATAATTTTCTTTCACATTCTTTGGTATTTGTTTTTGCTGGGTTATTAATCGCGATACTTATAAATGCTTATAGAATAGATAAAAAGGACGAATAACCTATTTAATATAGTTATTTTGGTGGTTAATGCCGTAATTGTGGACATAGCTGTACACCCATATGACTAGGGGTCGGAGAAATCCGAATTTGCTTCTAATTACGCCTAGTCGGCGATGTTTTCTGTAGAGATATAGTGTCATGGGGTGTAGGGTAAAAGCGCATCACTTTGAAGATGGGGTTAGTTCTGATACCATAGAAAGGGGATCAAGGGTTTCAGAATTTACAAGGTTTTCAAGCCGTTTTACTTCAGTTCCTTTGTATGACCTCAAGTCAGGTATATATACATAGCCTTTATGATTCTTTATATCGGTTCTAACGTTGTTCACTAAGTCGCGCCACTAAAATAATCTTTTCCACAGATAATATTTATTTTTTTGTGGTGTAATAAACGTTGTTTATGTTATAATAAACGTTATGCAAAATGCTCCCATGCCAAGTGACGAGGACAAGAGGATAGAGGTAGTACACCGTCTGGCACTTTTAGACACGGAGCCAGAAGAAAGGTTTGACGTATTGACTAGAGAAGCGGCCAAGAAATTGAATGTCTCTATGTCTATGGTCTCAATTTTAGATTCTGATAGGGAATGGTATAAATCGTGCGTCGGTTTTGATAAAAAACAAGGAGGTAGGGCAGAATCATTTTGTGGACATGCGCTACTCGCTACCAATGTTTTTATTGTAGAAGATACTTTGAAAGATCCGCGTTTTGCTGACAATCCTACTGTCGTCGGAGAACCCTTCATAAGATTCTATGCCGGGATTGCCTTGTTTGACCATAAGTCTCGTCAGCCGATAGGGGTATTTTGTGTTAAAGATACAAAACCCAAGAAATTAACCACAGAAGAAATAGGGATCATGATTGATTTGGCAAATAAGGCAGAAAAAGAATTGAATAAATAAATACGCAGAACAAAAAACCCGAGAGTATGACTCGGGTTTTTTATATTGCTGCTGTTTCTCCACTTTCTGTAGGACTAGTTGGGCTCGGCTCAGGGGTAGACTCTGTCGGTGCAGGTTCTTCTTCTGCTGGAGCAGGTTCTGGGGCAACTTCTGGCTCGGGTGTTGGTTCTGGTTCAGGTGTCGGCTCGGGCGTAGGTTCTGTAGTTGCAGGTTCTTCTTCCGTTGGGGTGACATCAGGGCTACCGCCGAGGGGTTCTTCTGGCTCTGGCGTAGGGGAGGTTTGTGTCTGTTGTGGGGCGATGGTTGCATTTAGAAGGAGAGCATCCAGTTGTGTTTTGGAGATACATGTCTGTTCACCATTTTCGTCAGAGACGCACAATGATTTTGTTTTTATCTCTGTCGCAAATACTTCCCCGATGCCATTCCCCGCATCCGCCAACCAGACAGTAATCTTGGTAAAGAGATTGGCAAAGAAAGCCGTGACAAAAGTTTCATTCTCCGAATCGGCGAGGGGAGTGATGGTACCAGAGAGAGCACTTAGATTCAAATCAAGTTCTTGAATACCTCCTGCTAGGACAGCAGTAAGTTTACTGTAGTCCAGGTTCTTGTAACCTGCGGTATCGGTGATTACTAACTCAGGGA
>JBAQNN010000002.1:0-232114 GCA_049303835.1 Minisyncoccia bacterium
GGACTAAAGAAAGACTATCTTGTATATCTATGACTTTTGTTTTCAATCTGGAATCAGAGAGGGCTGCTGTGTTATCGGTACAGACATCGTCCGCATTTAGGTCTAGACAGACGGTGCCTTTGACGTCTAGTAGTGCGTCTGGGGTGGTGTCGCCGATGCCAGTATTGCCTGCAGTAGCTCCAGTAAGAAGAGCATAGGTATGAGTTCCATCTACGAAAATTGAGTTGGTGGAAGAAGAATTATCGTAAAGGGAAACATCTTTGACTGAACCAGGATTGAACCCTATGCCGTAAGAAAACTGAGATCCGTCTATATCATCAACTTGAATAGCAGAGGATGTATCTGATCCAGCGAGTCCTCTGGAGGCCAACCACAAGCCTATACATCTGGAAAATCCGACAGTATCGTAAGTACAATCGGAAGCAGTATCGTTCCAGGTTGTGATCTCAGCTCCATTCGCATACCCAGTCGTAGTGTCCCTGTATCCTTCCAGATATGCGCCTCCTCCTATCCCAGTGCCTGAACCATTCACATGACCTCTGGCTGATATTCCAAAGGCATCGCTTCCTGAGGTACTTAGGGTAGTAGCAATTGTGCGAATACCGGAAGTCTGCATGGTAGTGGTAGCTGCGCCGATAGATTGTATGGCCATGGCAGTTGCGCAACTATCATTGAATTGATTGCCTCCGCATACAGTGTTGTCTATATTGTGAAATTTTGTAATCTCTATTGTCGGGCCCGAAGTTGTGACTGGGCTTCCTACTGAACCTTCAATTACTCGCATATAGTGTCCGCCATAGGTTAAATATGAAGTTCCGTTCCCGACGTGAAGCAGACTACCCGGGGTAGTGTTGCCTATCCCGACGTTGCCAGTGGTTGCTTTTAACGTCATTGACTGATTGCCGTTATTGAAAAAAATAATATCTCCGCCACCATTTTCTTGAATTATTAAACTATCTGCGAGTCCACCCAAGTAAGCATTTGATGTTCTATAAATTTGTGAAGTCCCCCCGCTACTAGTTAATTGTATTATTGGAGCAGCATTACTGCCAATATTAGTATTTTCTATTAGAAGACCGTTGACTGCATCACTGGTGCTTTTACTAATATGTAGTGCCAAGCTTGGACTCGTCGTCCCGATGCCGACGTTGCCGTTAGTTAATCCGATCAAACTAGCTCCAGTATAATTGGAGTAAGAGGTAATACTGCCTCCTAAAGCAAATGAGCCACCCGGACCAACATTCATTCTCAAACCAAAAGGATTACTACCATTGCCGGTATAGTAACTAATCGAACCATCTGTCGCATTAGAATTTGTTGAAACAGATTTTGTCCAAACTTCAGCGCCAGAACTTATACCAAATCTTCCATCAAAGTCAGCTCCTTTATAAAAAATTATCTTATCTCCGTTTGAATTAACACCAAAAGCGCCAGGGGAAGAATATCCACCCACACCAAATAACAATGTCTTTCTGTTGGTACTGTTTTCGGTAGCATTGCCGACTTGCAAAATTTCACCTGGACTCGTAGTTCCGATGCCGACACTACCTTCTATTATTGCACCATTCGTAGGTGGTGCTGTTGTACGATAACCAGAGCCAATCGCCACATTGCCTTGAACAGCCAACTTGGCTTTCAAATCAGTCGCCATATCTAAGGTACCGTTGGAAGTACCAATAAGAATATTTGAAGTCGCTGCCGAAATGTTTAATCCATTTCCATAATTAGTGTCTGGATAAAAAGAATAGTAACCACCCGTATCGTGACGAGCTATCATAACCCATTCGTGACCGCCCGCACCAATATCTTTCATTATCACGTAAGGCCCAGAGAAACCATCACTGTTCGTTGTCAATGAAATTCCTGACGAACCTGTGCCCTTATAAATTTCAAATTGTTGCGCTGGATTTGATGTCCCGATTCCGACACGGCCGTTTGATTTTAAATATAGTTGGTTCGCGTTTTCTGACCCCCCAGATGTCATAGTAGAGAAACCCAAGTCAACCCCCCAACCCCAGTCTATTAATTTATTTAACACAGGTGAGGTGTGTTCAAAAACAATTCCACTAACGGTTGATTGCCCAAGTATGAGAGAATATTTTCCTACTCCGGCAGTTGGAATACGAATATCCAATTTTGCCTCAGGCGTCACCGTCCCGATACCGACATTGCCTGTATAGGTGGCGGTCAGAATGTCGGAAAACTTCGTGGTGGCGTCGCTGTAATAGGAGAGCGTCGCCGTCGTGTCGTCGGATGCACTCGTGAGTTGATACCCAGCGGAGTGTGTTGGGTACGACACACGGAAAGGACCGCTTGAATGCAGTGTCACGGCAGGACTCGTCGTCCCAATCCCGACGTTGCCGGTGTTTCCTTGGATTCTCACTTTTTCATTGTATCCAACTCCGTCATAAAACTTGAATGCAAGATCAGAGAGAAATGTTCCGGCGTTTGTGATTATGCTTTCAATTCCAGCATTTGGGATTGAGTCGGTTGTCGCATCTGACCCAAAGGCAAGACGGGAAGAGCTACCATTTGCGATGATTCCACTATTAGTAATCCAGACATCGCCACCAAGAGCACCAGAGGCTGCTTTATTTACATGGAGTTTCCCTGCAAAAGCATCGGTTGTGCCGATACCCATTCGTCCATTTGTATTTATATTCAAAATGATCCCTCCATATCCAAGGTTGGAAATTTGAAAATTATCAGGAGAAGTGCCATATGTTCCAGCCCCGAACCCCCAAGCAAAATTATTGTTTGTAGTTGTGTATGTCCCATCGCTTAATGGTGTGGCTGCCGCGGCGAAAGCGAAGGAAACTTCAGTGCTGTTTGGATTTAATAATTGAAATTGCCCCCATGATTGGTCAGAAGAATACACGAGAAATTTACCCCCATTCTGTTCAAATTTCCTTAGTGGTGTAGTCGTCCCGATGCCGACGTTGCCCCCGGTAGGATTAATTAACACATTACCCTTTGTAGCATGAGAAGTGGAATCTAGAGTGAGGTTTCCGCTAACTGTACTGTTCCCAAAGAGAGTATATCCTGCTGCGTTTATGTTGCTTGTCCAAGGAGTTTGAGACCCTCCGACACCAGGGGTCGTCCAGCTCAATACTCCATCTCCTGCTACATCTGTGAGCACTTGTCCTGGAGACCCCAGAGAAGTAGGAAGGGTAAGAGTATATGTCCCTGCAGCCGCGGCTGGTTGGATAATTATTTTTCCTGAAGTATTTCCCGCGAAAGAAAGTACCCCCTTGGTGGTGCCAGATGAACCTAGAGAAAGGAGTTCTCCGGGACTCGTCGTCCCGATACCGACGTTGCCATTTTTTAACACTGTCAATGCGTTTGCTTTTGCATTAGAGGCTGTTCCTATTCCGATTTCAAAAATTGAATCTGTAGCGACCCAAGATGAAATATTTCCACCACCTACATTGTATTGCCCCAAGGCTACAGAGGCATAGCTGTTTGCGTTTGTTTGATAACCCAAAGCAGTAGAATAGTATGCAGTTGCTCGCGTATTGCTTCCCATGGTGGTAGAGAAAAACCCACTGGCTGTAGTATTATTTCCTAAGGCTGTAGAAATATGTCCAGTTGCGTCTGTACTAACCCCCAATGCCACTGAACCATAATTGCCGGCTGTCGTCATTGTCCCTATAGCTAAAGAAGTTTGACCGCTTGCTGTTGATCTGTCTCCCATCGCTATGGCCTGGTCACCACTCGCTACAACACCAGACCCTATAGCTACTGAACTCCAACCACTTGCCGTTGTATTTCTTCCCATCGCAATAGAGTAATCTCCAATACTTGCATTGTTCCATTGGGTACCATCTACATATCCAGCTCTAAATGCGGATTTTCTCGGATAAAAAAACATTCTTGTTCCTGCTCCTAGATTTGGCTCTGTCCAACCTGCCCCAAAAGTTCCAGTAGCCAACATCGCTCCATCTCCCCCGATTTCTAATTTTGTTCTAGGAGTAGCTGTCCCTATACCTACGTTGCCGGTATTGTAATAAATATCATTTACTGAAGTCGTCCACTGACTTGAAACCAAACCACTATACAAAGTGTTCACAGCATTATCGCCAGAGTTTGTACCGGAAGTATTTCCGATAACAATTTTTTCTGCGTCAGTAACATAATTATCATCTACACCTTTCAGGGGTTCATAAGTAGAAGTAGCGGTTCCAGGAGTCAGATAGTCCACATCGGCAGTGAGAGCATCTTGTTTATTATTAAAAGTATTCCAATCCGTATCTGAGAGTGCCCCCGTAGTCGTAGAAGAGGCTAGACCCAAACTCAATACTTGAGCAATGAGAGAAAGTCCGTTTGCCGTACCGAGAGTGATTGGATCATGGCTACCAGCGACAAGTCCTTCAATTTTGTCATAAAGGGCATTTTTACTTGGGGCATGAGTAGCATCCGCGTCCCAAGAAACTCCATAAGCAGTATCGTCTATGTTTACAGCAGTCAATGGTGAGCGTACATCACAATCCGGATCGGTCGGCAGGCACTCAGGATTCAAGGTGTCTCCTGGGTCATAGAAAGTGCCATTCCACGCGGCAAAAACCGTTTGGTAAAAAAAGGAAAGTACTACGATGAACGTAAATGATACAATAATTTTTTTGTTTAGAACAAAGTTCATATTTATAGAAATAGACTGAAAACTCGCTGTTTATTTTTGTATTTTATTTATTAAAATACCCAAAAGCCTCTTGACGCTATTCTGTGCCTCAATCTCCGTCTTACAACTGACGAAGTTGCTCCATTCATTCATTATCTCTTCATCTTTCAAATCACGAACTGCATTTTCAAGCGAGAGCCTAGTTTCAAAATCAACTTCTTCTTCCGCCTGTAATACTTTTTCTATAAACAGAGAAGCAAAGTTTATGACTTTGCTATTCAACTCTACTTTTGCCTCTGTGGAATTTATCTTTTTTAATTCTTTGTAGGAATTAAAATAACTATAGGCAAAAAATGCATTACTTACTATGAGTGCTACGATGACAAACTCTATGATACGTTTCTTATTCTCCATTTTTATTTAACAACTTTAATAATCTATCTCGTTCTTTATTACGATATAAATTATACACTAATAATAGAGCCACTACAATCAAAAGAATTGTTTCCCAGTCAAGGCTGTTTAGCCATTTCTGCCCAGAATTTAATTCTATATTCGTATGTACTCCACTGCCCTCTCTGACAGTAAATACCTTGCCTTGGTAGGGGTCATAACCGGGCGCTTCTACGTGGAAATAATACGAACCTTCCGGCACCAGGAAGGAATAAGTACCTCGGACATCGGTGATCTGTGGGTTTTCTTGTCGGTAGTCTCCTGCCGGCCAGAGTTCATATGCTTTAGTAGTCGTGTTCAAATAATACAAGGACACGATAGCTCCTGGAATGCGTGTCTCTTTGCCATTTTGTTTTTCGTATACGTATCCTTCTGGATCAATGACTGTCGTCATCCTCATCTGACGAGTGCCGAGCACTGGATCGGTATAATTAATGACAGTGACGATCTCATATTCGCCGGGTACAAGAGGAGAAACGACATCAGCAGTGTATATACCATCTCCATCAGGATCGGTGTATTCAAAAGAAGAAAGCACCAGCTTGTTTTCTACTGGCACGGGTTCCGGATCTTTTTCTACTAAACCAGCCATTCCAAATAAAGCCGAAGCGATGAGAGATGAGCGAGAAATTTCATTTTGATTGTCTTCTTTGGAAATTCTGGGAGTGGCAGATTTAAATATAAAATACCCAGTGACACTACGTGCACTACTGATAGGTTTGACTACGAGTCGCATAGTTTTCCCTGGCAGAAAAGAAGTCTGCTCTATCACTTCTCCTCTATTACCGACAGACATGGCTACATGCAGATCAACAAGCTCACCACTTGCTCTGGCAAATACGAACTCTGACGGCAAATTTTTCTTGGCGGTGAGAGAAAAATTGGCTACCGGCAATCCTCGGATAAGAGCGATCTTACCTGTGCCAACGCTATTTATCATCTCCTCATTCATACCGGAAAGTCCTGGAATTTTTAGAGAAACTCCGGCCAACTTGTTCAGATCGTTTAATCTTTCTACTCCGACATCTTTGAGAGTTTTATCCAATTCCGGGAATTTATTGGTGAGAACACGAACTTCATAAGGTAATGGAGCGAAAACGAAAGCATTGATAGCTTTTACCGGCAAGAGGTTCCATCGTGCACTAAATGCTACTGGTGCTACCTTGGGAATATACACTAAAGTATCTGGAACGTTTTTTAAATCTCCATTAAATAAATAAGAAATAAAATCAGAAGCTTCATTTATTATATCTGAAATTTTGTTTGGAATAACTGAAAATGGAGGAGGGATAAATGGTGGAGTAGGTGGAGGGTTTACAGGGGGGTTGACGGGAGGATTAACAGGAGGTCTCGGACGACTTCCACTTGATGAACCACCGCCTGGAGTCTGCCTGGCACTGGCCGGCCTCCAATCTGTCTTTATTTTGAAATCTGCCTCCGCACAAGAATTTGCATTGACACAATTAAAATTTATCTGACTATTGTCAGATTGGATGGACGCATAACCTAAAAATTCTCCATCAGAATTTATAGTAACCCCGACAAAATCAATCCAGCCTAAATTAGAACTCCAAGCACTACCGGAGAGTATTCCATTTCCATCATTTTTTACTCCAGAACTCGTCGGATTTAAATTTATCCACCCAAACTGACTACTCCAAGCATACCCGGTAATTTCAGTGTCGGTAACTCCTACAGCACATCCATCACAACCAAAATTTATCCAACCGACATTTTCTCCCCAAGCATATTTATGTGTAGTGTCTATAACTCCGTTTGTCTCAGAGGCAAAAACATGAAATGCAAAAAAAGCAATAGGTAAAAAAACTACCAAAATAATTATTATCCTTCTTATCAAATTGTTGAACATAAAATATCCAAAAACACTTATATTATATCAATAATATATTCACAATAGAAGGAATTATGGGGATAATTTGATATTTTTGCAGAAGTCTTACTCAGTCGTCAATCCGTCAAATTCTGCTTCGTTTTGTTCCGCTTCTTCTTTGGTGGCTCTGACTATGCCATCTTTGTGATGTGCAGGAGAGTAAATCGTATAAAGTTTCAGGTCTTCTGTCGTTCCCGTATTGATGACGTTATGCTCTGCCCCAGCGGGAACGACAATCACCGATCCGTCGGCAAGGGTGTATTCATTGCCATCAATAATGCACTTCCCTTCTCCTTTCTCAAAACGAAAAAATTGATCATTTTCTTTGTGCACCTCCATCCCTATTTCTTCTCCAGGCTTGAGGCTCATTAAGACAAGCTGACTATGCTTTCCGGTATACAGAACTTTGCGGAAATTTGTATTCTCAATTGTGTCTTTTTCTATATTTGCGTTGTATCCTTTCATATATTTTTAAAAGAAAATAAATCTATTAATAGCACTATTATACACCCTATACGGCTTCGGTCCCACAAAAGGTTTGCTGTTTATAAAGATGGTCGGCGTACCATAAAGATTGGTTTTATTTAGTTCTTCTACTTGATTTTCTACGGCTGTCTTCGTTTCTGTTTTATTTATAAGATCATTTACTTTTTTAGCATCAAGATTAAAACTCGTTAAAATAGCATCCAGATTATCTTTGTTTAAGATGTATTCTTTGTCCGCAGTAAATAAATAATCATTTAGTTGCCAAAAAGCGACATCACCATAAATTTTTCTGACTGCATACCCTGCTTCACCCAAAAAATTAGTATCCCCTTTGGCCGGATAATGAGCAAAAATATAATTTGCTTGTTTTCTCTCCACTAGTCTTTGAATATCCGGATAGGCTTTCCTACTATAATCACAAGCATAACATCCGATAAATATCACCGTATCTGCTGATCCTGTGTTTTGTATCGGAAAATCCGATAAGTTTACGTCGTTTAAGGCGACTTTTTTTTCTTCATTTTTAGTGATGCCGCAAGTAGAATCTCCCACTGCCGTCGTCTTATTGTTTTCTCCTTTTGGATCAAAAGCACAGAATCCACTTTCGTTTAGACCATTGCAGCTTCCATAAACATAAAAATTATACCCGCCATATAAAACATAACCGGTGCTGCCAACCATCAAAATAAAAAATATCCAGGACAGAACTTCATAATGCTTATTGACCATCTTCGCCAAAAAAGTGGAGCGAGCGATTAATTTTGAAAGAATCTTCCCTTTTATTTTGTCCTGAAAACCGGTATTGCATGGACGAAGAGTCACTCTACGAAAAATACAATCAAAAGCCTCTCTCGCCAAAGCTCTATGTGAAGCAGAAAATATTCCCATGACACCAAAAACAATTAAAGCTATTAAACAAGGCATAAATTTATAGTATTTTTAATATTTTATTTAAATTAGTAATAAATACTTCTGCTTCTTCTATCGTATTGTATAAATATAATGATACACGAGCAGAATTATAAATCTTTTTATCTGCAAACCAGGAATGCACGCAGTGCTGTCCGGAACGTATCGCAATATTTGCCATTTCGTCCAACATAATAACAAACTTGTGCATGTCTGTGCCTTCAATATAGAAATTAACAATCCCGGATCTAAGAGTGGGATCTTCTGGACCGATTATTTTTATCTGTGAAATTTTTCGCAATTCTCCGGTGATATAAGTATTGAGTTTTAATTCGTGTAGAGCAATATCTTTGTAGTCAAATTGACTCAGATATTTTACCGCTTCCCCCAATCCAATAATTCCCGCATAGTTCTGCAGTCCAGCCTCAAATTTCTCCGGCACCGGGAGCATCTTGTAACTGTCATAAGTGGAAAATTCCACTGTATCTCCACCCACTAAGAAAGGAGATAATTTTTCTAAAAGTTCTTTTTTCCCATAGAAAATTCCTGTTCCAGTAGGGCCGAGCATCTTGTGTCCGGAAAATGCCAAGAAATCCACATCCAAATCCTGCACATCAATTTTTCTATGCGGAATACTCTGAGCGACGTCTAAACAAACCAAAACGTTATTCTTGTGTGCAATTTCTATTATTTCTTTCGCCGGATTCGTGACTCCATCTAGATTTGAAGTGTGCACGATTGAAACCAATTTTGCTCCAAAAATTAATTTAGAAAAATTATCCAAATTAAAAGTACCATCCCCATTTGCCGGAATTATTTTCACTTCTATCCCTATCTTGTCCCGAAGTAATAACCAAGGCACCAGATTTGAATTGTGTTCTTTGTCAGAAACCAAAACTACATCCCCTTTTACAAAACCAAAAGAATTCGCCAGTAAATTTATACCCTCTGTCGTGTTGCGAGTGAAGATTATTTCCTTTTCAGTTTTTGCGTTTATAAATCTAGCGACAAGCTCTCTAGCCTCTTTTATTTTTTGGGTAGCTTTGTCCCCTAATTTGTGGGCGCTCCTACCAGCGCAAGCAGGAAAATTAAAATAATAATCGTTCATCGCTTCCACGACACTATCCGGTTTTAGACTCATACAAGCACTGTCTAAATACACGGGAATCTTTCCTTCCGGCTGATTAAGTATCTTAAAGTCATTTTTTATTTTGTTTATATCCAACATAACTTGTTATTGCTATAATTCCGCGTTCATCATTGCTTTCGTCTTCGGGCCGACAAGTCCATCAGAAACTAGGCCCTTGGCACTTTGCCATTGCTTCACGGCATCCACTGTGTTCGGACCCATTTTACCATCCACTACCAGACTGAGACTTAGTTCGCTGTTCAAAAATCTTTGGAGTTCTTTGACTGCTTCACCAGCACTACCCTCTCTCAAGGTAACAACTCCTAAATTGTAACCATTTTTATTCTCCTCACTTGTGCTATTTACAGTACTACTATAATTTGCACATTTTATCCCCGTAGAAGTAGAATAGGCGTTCCATCCGAGACACCCAGTCTGCACGACAGTAGTATCAAAATTAAACGTCGTCGTAGTGGTGACACCACCAGAGCTACTTACACACAACGATCCCGCAGAAGTCTGATATACCGTTCCTCCGGGGCAACCGGCTACTTCTGGTTGGTCTGGAGTTTTGGGATAATAAGGAACTCCACTACCGGGTGATGGAGTCGTTGCACTTCCAGAACTTGGATCAAATTCTAGTTTATATACTTTTGCGTCCTTGGAATAAACATAGGTTGTATTGCCAATAGAGAAAGAAGCAATTGAATATCCCGCGGTGTTTGCTAAAATCGGAGAATTATACAAAGTATCCGCTCCCTTTCCTTGTATCAAATCTGACACTAAATATACCTGCATCTTCAGTTGTTCGCTACTGGATCTGCTAATAACCACGATCCCCGGGTTGGCTGTATTTGCGCCAAAGGCTGTATTTGCCACGATAAGCCCAGGAGACAATGAAACTTCTTTTACTACTTCTGTTATTTTTTTGGTTGAAAAATCAAATTTATACAGAGTTAATTTTTGAGCACCATAGAGCTTTGGATCCACGGCCGAGCCATGAGCTAAGGATCTCAAGAAATATATGTACTCTCCTCCAGAAACAGGAATCGTCCCCCATCTTTCAAGGCTGTAGGAACTAAACCCCCCCGGTAGTGATCCCCCCAAGTATGAAGGCAAATTATGTTCTGCAATAATATTTAAACTGTTTACAGAATGCACCGATATTTCTCTAGTCCTCCCAGCCTGAGACGAAGTGTTGAGTGTTAAAATAAATTCATCATTTCCGAGAACAACTTTCTCGCCATACGGCAATTTAGGAAAACCAGAAGGAGCAGAAACCAACTCATGAACCTCTTTTTCTGTACCTTCCAAAGATACATACGACTCAACAAATTTCATTCCATTTGTGATATCATACGCATCTTCTCGCATGTCAAAAAGGATATAACTATATCCGGCTTTTACAATACCCTGAATAGGACCCCCATTAAGTAGAGATTGTTTGTATCGTTTTCCATCTTTCCAAACATAATAATTCCCCTGGCTGTCACTGATTGCCCAGATTTTTCTATCTTTACTATAAGCAACACCCACTACCCGAAGCGACGAACCAAAGTCTCCGTGTGTATCATAAGCGCCTCCCGAACGTATCTCACCACTCAATCGGGAATCTACTGGAAGTAAAGGATTGGTCAAATCAAACAACCTCGGATGAGCGGTATTTGAGCCCCCGGGGAGTTCTATCATCTCTCCTCCAACTAGAGAAGCCTCACCGCCCGACAACATGACAGATAACGGAGCCATACCGGAAGATCCAGCACCAAATCCTCCTCTACAATTTTTTAAACCCTGTCTGCATACTGAACTCGGGAACATGGACCCAAAAAGATCCTTAAAGTCTGTTAATTTTACTTTACCGGAAACATTTGAGGTGACGGGGGTAGGTACATTTTCTCCAGGCTCCACAGGAACAACATCGCCACCACTAATATTGCTTCCAGTGATATTCAAACTCACAGTAGCTGAACCTAACACTTCAGCCGATCCACCCGAAGGACAACCGGACATCGGACAACCGGTAGAACAATAAACTTTAAAAGTTTTACTTCCTGCTTCGGCAGTGTTCTCCGCGTAAACCCTAAAATCCAACGAACTTGCCCCAATAGGAATTACTTTCCCCACATTGAGACTGGAATAAACACCTTTGGAAAATTCTTTAGCTGTGACGTACACATAGTCTCCGGAGACAGAAGGGCGATCGGAAGTGACAGTAAAAAGAAGAGAGCTACTCTGGGACATACTTGCACTCGCTGGAGATACGGAACAAGCAGCGGGACCGACAGAAGCTGCCTCTGTGTATATTGGTGGGACTATCAGACTCGTAATAATGACTACCAATAACCCCGTTAAGATTATAAATTTTTTATCCATACATTTTATATACTTACTAATAATAATTTATTCAAAATATTTAACTCGGATTATTATAACACATATTTACCTATCCTGGTTCTCTTGATGGAGAAAGCCAGAGCGGGCATTCCAACCATATTTCCAAGAGCATTTGCTATACCCCTCACATAAGTTCCACTACTGCATTTGATGTCAAATTTCGCTATTGGAAAGACTTTCTGTCCTTTGTTTGAAACACGTAAAGTTTCTCTCCAAATTTCCAAAATTTCTTTTTGTCTAAAATCTCCTTTTACTTTTTTTATCCTTTTTTCTATGTTTTTAAATAACTTTTTATTATTTATCTCTATTATTTTATCTAATTTAAGTTTTTTAATAAATATTTTTCTCTCTGGAATTTCCACTTCTTCTCCTCTCCTCGCATATACAAACAAAGGCCTTCCTTTTACCGTTTTGGAAGAATAGATGGGATATTTTTGAATTATTTCCCCTAGAAAATTTTTTAGATTTTCTTTTATTTTTTTCTTTAAATCTCTTTTATTTAATTCTACTAATTCTCTACTAACAACCTTACCCAAAATATCAAAAGTATCTGTACTAAAACCAAAAAGAACTTGAAATTCATATTCTTTCTCTAACGTTAGATATTTTTCTTTATTTTTTGTTTCTTCACCTGCAAGTATCAGCAAAAGACCACTTGCCATCGGATCTAGCCTACCGGCGTAAGTCATTTTTATATTTTTATATTCCGGATACTTTTTAGTTTTTTTCAGACGAAAATTTTCTAAAGCCTCAAGCGGAGTTTCCCCCTCTTTTTTGTTTAGTAAAATCACTTTCTTCATTGGCGGAGGGTAGGAGATTCGAACTCCTGGTGGATTGCTCCACACACGCTTTCCAAGCGTGCGCACTAGACCGCTATGCGAACCCTCCGTAATAAATAAACAAAAAACACGCTTTCCAAGTCAGTAGTCCCTTCGGCACTAGACCGCTATGCGAACCCTCCGTAATAAATAAACAAAAAACACGCTTTCCAAGTCAGTAGTCCCTTCGGCACTAGACCGCTATGCAAACCCTTCTTGCAACTTCCCTATCCTAGCATATTTAAAAAATTTTTCTCGTCTAGTATTTTCACACCAAGTTTTCGGGCGGTAGTAAGTTTTGAACCCGGATCTTCCCCCGCTACGACGTATGCAGTGTTTTTAGAAACAGAACCCACTACCTTGCCTCCTAGGGCAAGAATTTTTTCTTTGGCAATTTCACGCGACATGGTGGAGAGAGTGCCGGTCAAGACAAAATTTAGTCCGGCCAATTTGCCCATTTTTCTTTTTTCCATTTTTTCCACCACTACGCCGTTTTTTTCTAATTTTTTTATAAAATTTAGATTATTTTTATCGTTAAAAAAGTCTCTGATACTTTTAGAAACGGCCGGCCCTATGTTTTCTATGCCATCTATTTCTACTAGACCTGTTTTAGCGGAAGAAACTAGTTTTTCTAAAGTACCAAAATAATATGCCAAATCTCGAGCTGTCTCTTCCCCTATGTGCAATATACCAAGCGCCCAAAGAAATCGCGCAAGAGAAATATGCTTTTTATTTTTTATCTCGTTGATTATGTTCTCTGCCGATTTTTCTCCAAACCTCTCCAAGGGCGCAATGTCTTCTTTCGTAAGAGTAAAGATGTCCGCCGCGTCGGTAATAAGTCCTTCATCTTTAAACCTGCGTAATATTTTTGGCCCCAATTCGTAAATTTCAAAAACCGAAACAAAGTGCTCCAGATACCTCTCATTCTTGGCAGTGCATTTAGGATTAGTACAATAATACGCAACTGAAAACTGCCCAGACAAAAAATTCTTATCGCGGAAGGATCCGCCCGCAGGGTGGAGTAAGGTGGAAGAATTTTTTGTCTGGGCGGATTTTTTCTCTATTATTCCTCCACAAACAGAACAAGCTTCCGGCATTTTAAAATTCTTTTCTTTTCCCGTGCGCATTCTGGCAAGCACTTCTACCACCTTCGGAATGACATCCCCCGCTTTTTCTATCACCACCGTATCCCCTATCTTCAGACCAAGGCGCTCTATTTGATCAAAATTGTGCAAGGTTGCTTTTGATACCATTGAACCTGCCACCAAGGTCGGTTCAAAAATTGCAAGCGGAGTAATTACTCCCGTCCTACCCACATTTACTTTTATATCTTTCACTATAGTAGTAGCTCTTTCTGCCGGATATTTAAAGGCTGACATATAACGCGGAGCCTTACCTACCACTCCCAAGACTTCTTGCCATTTTAAATCATCAACCGATATCACGATACCATCCGTGCCATAAGGAAAATTTTGCCTGATTTTTTCAAATTTTTTTATAAAATTCAAAACTTCATAAAGATTTTTACATAAAGCCTCATTTGAATCCACCTGAAAACCTAAATCTTTTAAATATTTATGCTTGTCTGAGTGCCTCTTCAGAAGAGAAGAAAAGTTTTGAACGGGGAAGGTTCCAGCCAAAGGCTGAAGTAAACCGGAAAAATTTTTCTTCTCTTCTGAAAACTGAACCTCCGCTATATCATAAGCGAAAAAATCTAATTTTCTTTCGGCGGACAATTTCGGGTCTAGTTGTCGCAAGCTTCCTGCAGCCGCATTTCTAGTGTTGGCAAAAATTGACTTACCTGCTCTTTCATTTTTTTTGTTTAGTGCTACTAATGTCTTTTTGCTCATTACTGCCTCTCCCCGAATTTCTATATATTCTGGATAAGGAGATTTTAAAAGAAGAGGTATGGAATGTATTGTTTTTAAATTTTCTGTTATGTCTTCCCCGACAAAACCATCTCCCCTGGTAGCCCCGCGCGCAAATTTACCATTCTCGTAGATAAGGGACACCGCCAATCCATCAAACTTTACTTCGCAGAAATAATCAAGCTCTCCTCTACGATTCCCGGCCAACTTTTTAACTCTCTCTTCCCATTCTCGCAATTCTTCTTCACTAAAAACATCATTAAGTGAGAGCATTCTAATTTTGTGCTTAACCTTCGTAAACTTCGGAAGAGGTTTTCCCCCTACCCTATTTTCGGGAGCATTGGGATCAATAAATTCCGGATACTTTTTCAAAAGTTCTCTAAGTTCACGATTAAGCGAATCGTACACATCATCAGTCACCTCTGGCGCATCTTTTATATGGTAAGCATCTCTCAGTCGCGCGATTTCGTTTCGCAATTTTTGTATTCTTTTTTGGTCGTTGAACTTTTGCATACCAAAATCAGTAATTCACTTCAATTTCGCGTTCAACACGATTGGGATTTGTAGAATTACAAGAAGCGTCTCCTATATTGTATCCCCTTGAAATTATCATAGTTCTAACGGGAATAGCGATATTAATATTGTTCTTGGTTATGGTAACTTTTGCACAACCTGCACCAGTGCTACCTACGCCAGTTATAGTTTCAGACCAAGATCTTTCCGCCCCCGGGGTAGGTGGGTATGAAGTAAAACCAGACCTATCATTGTAAAGAACGCGCTCAATAGCGGTGTCCGCGGCAAAAAAAGCTTCATTGGTAATCTCTGCCGAAGTACTAAATTTAATTTCTTTTAAAGATATATTCGCTACCCCCAATGCGATAGCCAGGAGAATACTAGAGAGTGTGACAGCAAAAAGTATTACAAACCCTCGCCTGCCCCCGACATTTCGGGGGGGCGGGCAGGCCTTATTCTCTTGTTTTGTTTTTATAATCATATTATTCTGTCCAATTAAATAAATTTTCCGAAAAAGTCACATCATACTGACCCGAGCCTTGCGTCCATGAAACAGTAGAAAATATTTTAATATTATCGGCTGATACTGTCTCCATGTAAACAGTGCGCACAAAACCCGAATCAACACCAATAGAATTGGTATTATAATTCCCATTTTGTTCATACAATTTACATTGGTTACTGTGAGTTGTACATACAAATACATTCTGAGGAAATAAAGTAACATCAAAACCACATCTATTGGCTAAAGTGCATGAAGATATCTTGGTTTTAAAATTATTCCACCCACCAGGAAGAGTATATAGTGCGTTTGTATCTCTCATGTTTCTGATATATTCTATACCCTCTTGGGCAAGGTAACCGGCCACCGTTTTCTTTTTGGCATATCCGGTGTCTGAAATTCCTTTAGATAAGACAGACAGTAAACCCAGAATTGATACAGTGAAAATAGAAATGGCTACCAGGGTCTCCACCAGGGTAAAACCTTTTTCTCCTCTACCTTTTTTATTTTTTTTAAAAAATAATTTCATTTCTTTTTAACTTTACGAACTTTTAACTTTATAGCTATTTAAATATCTATGGTTCTTTGTGACGCAGAAGTCTGAATGGAGAACGGGGTGACAACATTTTTATAAGTTATAGACCCGACAAATCTAATAATAATAAATGGCTGTTGTCGATCAGCCGTAGTAGGCGGTTCGGCCCCATACACGACAAAGCCTGATTTTGCTACATCAACCACCACTCCATCTGGGGTTAATTGAACAAAATCCGATGCTCCATAAGGAGCACCTGCGGCCTTGAAAATTTTTCCATCATTACTAATATAATAAATCCACTGATCCTGAGTGTCGCCTGGATCTCCTCTCGGCGGTTCAAAAGCGATAGCCCATCCCCCACCTCCACAACTTTTTGGAACAGATAATCCATCAATGGAAGCCGGAGAGATAACCTCCCCACCCACCAAACAGTGATACCTTGACCCAGTCCTTAAATTTCTGGAAATATCTTCGGTGATGAAACTAAGACTATCCAAAATAGAACGCATACTTTGTGATTTTTGGTGTAGCGCATTGGCATTTAAAAGTGCACCCATCCCCGACATGACAATAATGGTAAAAAGAGAGATTGTGATCATCGTCTCTATGATCGTGTATCCTCCTTTTTGTTTTTGTAATCTATTTGGCATGATAATCTTATTAAAATTTTTTCCTAATTTATTTGAATTCTACCGGAAGGATATACTTTAATAGCGGAAGTGGTTCCCTTTGAGAGACTCACAGTGATTCTAGCATAATCAAGCAAGGCTTGATTAATCACCCCGCCATTGTCCCTGATTAGTGCCCCTGAGTCCGGTCTGGAGAATGCCACCGTCAGATTGTTTAGAGAAACAGGCGTAGGATTTCCTTTGTAAAAAATACTGATACTGGAAATATAGTTACCTTTAGTAAGAGCAATCTTGCTTATACATTCTCCTGTACAGTTTGTATCATTGAAGGTACCTGAATTATTCAAATCTACAAAATAAATAAAACCTTTGTCATCCGTAGCTAAATCAAAATACACACCATAAGAAGGATTCCAACCGGCTGGAAAAACTTTTGTTGGCAACAACCCAGACAAAGATGACTTTTGAGCTTCTACAATTTTTAAAGCAACATCACTAGCTAAATTTTTTATATCAACCTTAGCTTGAAAATCTCCGTAATTATAAATTGCGACCGAAGATAAAACGGAAAAAATAGACAAGACCACGATCAACTCCACATAAGACATGCCTCTATTTAGCTTACTAATCTTTAATTTTTTAAAAAAATAAATCATTTTATATTTAAAAAAGATGCAGTTCAAAAATAAAAGCCAAAAATGCTCCCAGAACCAAGTATGGGGCAAATGGAATCTCGCTCTTCATCCCATAATTCTTCCGGAAAATGACTAAGAACAAACCGACAATAGCTCCGACCCAAAAGGCAACAACAGCTCCAGAAAAAACTCTGGAAAGTCCGAGTAGCCACCCCAGGCCTATTGCAAGTTTGGCGTCTCCTAGCCCCATCCAAGTTCCCTTGGATACAAACCAAAAAAAAGCAAAAGGGAAAGCAATAAACAATCCGGATAGAAAATCCAAAACTGAAGGTGTGTGCAGGTAAAAACCAGAACTATTAAAAATAAATAACCCGACAAAACCAAGAACACCCAAAATCAAAGAGAGCATATCTGGAATTATCTTGTGTTTGACATCATAAACGGCGATCACCAAAAGCAAAGAAAATATCGCCACATAGTACGCGTACGTAAAACTAAAATTGATTGTATTTGAGAGAAACAGATCTTGAAACTTTAAAAACAGAGAAGCGAAGATAATACCGGAGATGATTTCTACTATCGGATATTGACCGGATATTTTAGTTTTACAATTTTTACATCTTCCACCAAGGAAAAGAAAGCTAACCACGGGAATGAGCTCATACCAGCTCAATTTATTTTGACAGGACATACAAGCGCTTCTGCCACCAAAAGATTTCTCTGTGTTGAGACGCAAAATTACAACATTTAAAAAACTCCCGATAATTAAACCAAAAATAAAGAAAATTGTCGTAAGGGTGATAATCATAGATCAATAAGCACAATACCCAATACATTACAACCAAAAGACGCCGTAATAGCAGAAGAAGGAGGAACTGGAACTTGTTTGGAAATTCCTGTGCTGTCTACACACCAAGAAGTGTTTGCGGACTCTTTCAGCCCCACCGCGACAGCCCAAGCAGAGGCAGAATTGTAGCAAGAACTCCCACTACCTATCTTCACCGCCTCGGCGATAGCGGTTGCAATGGTCTTATCCCTAGAGAGCATGTTTGTACCAGATGCATTGTAGGTAGGGCAAGTAGCGATGGAAAAAGTAGCACCACCTGTCGGTAAATATTTATTTCCATTATCAGTCAGAAAAATTTCAGCTTGATTAATTATCGTGTATAAATTTCTTGTTATTGCTTTATCCTCTCCTTTCTTTTTGGCATTACCAAGTAAAGCGACAGTGACTGAAGCCAAAATACCGATAATAGCCACCACCACCAAGAGTTCAATTAATGTAAAACCTGACTTAAAATTTTTGCTTGAATTTTTGTTGAAATTTATTATTTTAAACATATTATTTACAATAATTATCTACAAACATTAACATTTATAGAATAAGCTATTGTTTGTGCAGCAGGCCATACAAATGACTTGCTTGATCCCGCACTATCCACACACCATGAATCTGGTATTGTGTCTCCTGCTGTCCCGCCGGTCTTAAGTTGGACAGCGACGGCATAAGCCCCAGATGATGAAAAACATCTCGTGGACGCAACGCCAGCGCCAGCGTCATATGCCGCTTTTATCTGATCCCAGATAGTCGGATTGGAAAAAAGAGTATCTGCAGTATTTGCACACTGAGCAAGAGCAAAATATGTAGGAGTAGCATCTACTGCATAATTTCCCCATGTGTCATATAAAAGCTCAGCTTGAGCACGGATGTTTGCCAAGTTTGCTTTGACTGCAGCGTCAGCGCCCTTGCCTCGTGCAGTGTTGAGTGAAGCCAAAACAACCGAAGCCAAGACTCCGATGATAGCGACCACCACCAAGAGTTCAATTAACGTAAAACCTGACTTAAAATTTTTGCTAAAATTTTTCATATAAATAAATTACAACTTATTTAATAATCCCGGCCTTTTAATATCTTTATTATATCATATATAAAATAACAAAAAACCACCTTCTTGGGTGGTTTTTTGGAAACTAACCTAAAGCAAGAATAATATTAAGGACATACTGTAACTGCCCCAGCTGGGTTAGTTCCAAGTAGTTTTGATGCTCCTGTACTGTCTACACACCAGGAATCTGTTGGTTCTGTCTTTAACTCTACCCATGCAGCCCACGCAGTAGTGCTATCGGCACATCTTGTAGCTACTGTTCCAGCAGAACCAGCGGACAACAAAGCTGCGTTGACCGCACTTATAATACTAGCATTTCCACATACTCCATCATAACCCACAACATCAGTAGGAGTCTCTACTGTATCGTACACGAGTTCTGCCTGAGCACGAGTGTTTGCCAAGTTTGCTTTGATAGCTGCGTCAGCACCCTTTGCTCGCGCAGTATTGAGCGAAGCCAAAACAACCGAAGCCAAAATACCGATGATGGCCACTACCACCAACAATTCAATCAATGTAAAACCTTTCTTTGAATTCTTCATAATAAAATTCCTAAACTAATAATAAATAACTTATAATAAAATTTCGACTTATTTTTTAATACATACATTATAACAATATGAACAAAAAAGTTATCCACACCCTAACTAATACTACCGGCCATATTGTAGATAGGCATCAACACAGAAACCAAAAGTAATCCTACTCCGAGACCCAAAACCACAATCATCACCGGCTCTATCAAACCCACTAGGGTATCTACCGCATCATCCACTTCACGTTTATAAAAATCCGTAAGAGTTTTTAAGATAGTGCCGAGAGAACCAGTTTCTTCTCCCACCATGACCATCTGCACCATAATTCCAGGTATTTGCTCTCCATGTTTTTCAAAAGCCGCAGAAAGCGAAACACCGGACTTCACACTATCAGCTACTTCCCCCAATACTTCTTTGTACACTAGGCTACCCACTACGTCTGCCGTTATATCTATAGATCTAACGATAGGAACTCCCGAAGAAAGCATCGTATTTAAATTGTCTGTTATTCTGGACAGGTAAAGTTTTTTGTACAAATTGCCCACTGCCGGAGTAGAGAGGCGGAGAGAATCCAGATAAACTTTCCCTTTTGGGGTAGAAGACAACCTCCAAACCCAAATTCCTAAAAGAATAAAGAAAATGAGAATAAAGAAACCGTAGTTGACGAACAAATTTGAAACGGCTATCACTACCTTGGTATAAAATGGTATCTCTTGTCCGGAATCCAAGATGATAGAAGAAAGTTTTGGAATCACGATGGTAAACATCAAAGTCATAACGACAAAAAATGTAATGACAACAAAGGCCGGGTAGATAAGCGCATTTTTGGTCTTAGAAGTTAGGGAGTATTGGCGATCTAAATAATCCGCCAAATGCAAAAAGGTCTGATTCAATTTACCGGTCTCTTCTCCCACTTTGACCATGTTTATATAAAAATCAGAAAATATATCCGGATGACGAGCAAGAGATCCTGAGATAGATACCCCCGCCTGTAAATCATCACCGATCTGTACAAGCTTACGTCCTAAAAGTTTATTTTCAGTATTCACAGCTAACATAGTAAAAGCTTTTAGGGCGGACACCTGGGCTTCAAACAATGTAGCAATCTGACGAGAAAGAATAACTACATCTTTTGGTTTTACTTTTTCAAAAAACGAAAACTCAAAAATTGATTTTTTTTCTGATTCTTCATTGATGGAGATGACGACTAGGCCTCTACGTTGTAGTCCACTGATCGCAATATCACGATTAGGAGCATCAATCTCTCCTTCTTTGTTTGCTCCCTTGTCATCTATGGCTTTATATTTGAATAACATAGTTTTTTAAATTAGTCTTTCAAGACCCTTTGGATTAAGTGAATATTGATAAGCATTCTCAATAGATATCTCCCCGGCGCGTACGAGCTCAAGCAGTGAATGGTTCAAGTCCACCATACCAGACTCCATACCCGTCTCTATAACTACATCTATCTCATGGGTACGTTTTTCACGAATCAAATTTGCTACTGCATTATTGTTTAAAAGAAGTTCATAAGCAGGAACGAGACCTCCTGAAATTTTTGGGACAAGCCTCTGGGAAAAGATGCCGAGCAAAGAAGATGCCAACTGTCCGCGAATTTGGTCCTGTTGACTTCCTGGAAAAGAATCAATAATTCTATCAATGGTCTGTGAAGCATTGTTGGTATGGAGGGTTGAGAGTACTAGATGCCCTGTCTCGGCTGCGGTTACCGCGGTGGCGATAGTCTCCGGAGTGCGCATCTCTCCAATCATGATTACGTTTACGTCCTGACGAAATACTTCCTTGAGTGCCACATGAAAGTCCTTGGTATCAATACCAACCTCGCGTTGATTTATTATAGATTTATTTGGTGTATAGACATGCTCAATCGGGTCTTCTATCGTTATTATATTTCGGGATTGTTCGTTGTTGATGACATTAATCATAGCAGACAAGGTAGTAGATTTTCCCTGCCCCACAGGACCAACACAGAGAAAGAATCCCTGCTTTTTACGAGCCAGTTCAGCCAGAATCGGAGGAAGTTTTAATTCGGACATGGTCTGAACTTTTGGCACCAACCTAAAAACTATATTTATCAAACCTTTCTGAAAAAAAGCATTACCGCGCAGCCTCGCCTCCCCACGAAAATCATAAGAAAAATCAGCTTCCTGGGTTTCTTTAAAGAGAGAAATTTTTGTTTTATCCATTATCTCACCCAAAAAACCAAGCATATCTTCTTCTGTTAAAACCGGATGTTTGGTTAAAAATATCAACTCTCCAGCGACTCGGATGACCGGCATACGTCCGGCCCCCAGATGTAAATCAGATCCATCTTCATGGATGACATTTAAAATAAGCGTTTCTAATTCTTTTTTATAATCCATAAATTTGTTATATTTTTATTTTAAAACAGAAACCTTTTCCTGTAAAATTTTTACAACTTGTTCAATAACCTCAGCTGGAGTGAAATTTGCTTTTACGATATAACCTGACACTCCCAACTTTTTACCTTCATCTATGTCTCGTTGTTCACTTTTGTTTGATAAAATTATTTTTATACAATCCGGAGATAATTTTTGGGTGTTTATCTCTGATAATGCTTCAAAACCATTCATTTCCGGCATGATTATATCCATCAGCATCACATCAGGGCTGAGCCCCGCCTTCAACTTCTCCAGGGCATTGACGCCACTCGCGGCGGTGTAAACTTCAAAATTATTTTGACTAAATTTGAGAGCATACATATCCAAAAGAAAGTTGTCATCATCTACTATTAAAATTTTTCTTTTATTTCCTTCCATATATTTCTCTCATTCTAATTATATCACAACCCAAGCACCCAAACTATTCTTTTTCGCTATTAAAGTTATAAACTTCAGTGAAAGGTATGATGCCGTCTAAAGATTTCAGCATTGCATCCTCTCTCATCATGAGCATGCCTTTATTGCGGGCGGATTTATAAATGGCTTCGTTGGTCGGATTCTTCAGGATTACGGCCTGCATTTCTTTATCTATCTTAAACATCTCAAAGACTGCGATACGACCCCTGGTGCCGGAAGGACATTCCCCAGAAGGAACTGTCTCATACATCTCTTTTTTCAAAGAAAGATCCTTTTTGAATTCTTCTGGCAAGTCTTTCATCTGTTCCTCTACTTGTTTTAAAATTCCAGGATCCATGGGAACAAGCTTTCGCGAAGAGGGACAGGTCATCCTGGCTAGACGTTGAGCAATAGAAACGATAAGAGTAGGCGCTATCAAGTACGGGTCAACGCCCATATCCACCAGACGAGGAACAGCTCCGATGGCGTTGTTGGTGTGAAGAGTAGATATCACAAGGTGTCCCGTCAGAGCCGCTTGGATGGCAAGTTGCGCGGTTTCCTTGTCTCGTATTTCTCCCACCATTATAATATCGGGGTCTTGACGCAAAATTGAACGTAAACCGGAAGCAAAAGTATACCCGATCTCCGGCATCATCTGAGACTGGTTGATGTCCGGCATATGATACTCCACTGGATCTTCCAGGGAGATGATGTTGCTTTTTTCCTTATCCAATTCATTCATTATTGAATATAGAGTAGTGGATTTTCCGGAACCAGTCGGACCGGTAATCAAAATAAGTCCATATGGTCTTTTTATTGCTTCTCTGATTATATTTAAATTCACTTCAGATAAACCAAGTTGATCTAGAGGTTTGACACCTTTTTCTGAATCCAGAATACGCATTACTACTTTTTCTCCATAATACGCAGGCATTGTAGAAACACGAAAATCAATCTTTCGTCCGTCAATGTTGGTGCTAAAAGATCCATCTTGAGGCTTGCGTTTTTCATCCAAGCGCAGTTTGGCCAATATTTTTATACGCGCAATAATTCCACCATAAACATTTGGGGGTAGCACTATGGAAGTGTGGAGCTCTCCATCTACTCTAAAACGTACCTTGACTTTTTCACCTGTAAATTCAATGTGAATATCGGAAGCGTCTCCTTCTATGGCGTTACGTAATAAAACAGCCACTATCTTTATCACCGGAGCATCTTCAACGATTTTTGTTTCTTCCCCTGGTTTGATATTTTTAATTTCTTTACTTAGATTTTCTACACTTAAATTTTTAACATCTGCTGTTTCTTCCTGATTTATTTCATTCAGGGCTTCTTCTACTTGACTTCCCAAGCCTTTATATGTTTGCATTACACTCTCATAATCACTCTTGGAAATAAGAAAAACCTTAAAAGGAAGACCTATTTTATTGGAGATGAACTGTAGAGCATCCATGGCTTGAGCATTTTCCGGATCCATGACACCCACCTCTAGTACACCATCCCTTAGTTCAATTGGAACAAAGCGATAATGCAAGGCCGAATCCTCTGAAATATATTTCAAGGCACCAAAAGAGACATCTTGTGAATTTAGATTTCTTATTGGAATACCCAGGTACTCTCCTTTTGCTTCAAGGATTTTTTCTTCCGATACGCCAAACTCAAGCAAGGCTTGTTCGGCATCACCATTGTACTCCTGCTTAGCACGACTTTTTATTCCACCTATTTGGCTACTTTCTATAACTCCCTTTTTGGCTAATACTTCTAAAAAACTCATAATAAATTTAATTAGGGCTTCGCTGGTGGAGTTTCTATGATTGGTGCACTTGGCGGAGTAGCCGAAGCACCAGAATTGCCTGATACTGGATCAACAGAAGAAGGAGCGGGAATATTTATATTTTCTTGTACTGGCACAGAATCATTCCCAAATTTAGCAAAAGGATTTGGCCTGCCTTCATTTCCGTCTGGTTCCAGTGTAATACTGGAATCACGCAGACTGAGAAAAGCAGGATCAGATAGAATCTGATCATTTAATTTTATATTTTTGACGTTCAACAAAAGTGAGAGAAAATCTTTTGCGACTAGTGGTGCTCCCACAGATCCAGAAACAGTATCTGTGGAGTTATTTATATCTGGCAGCGTTGTCGCTGGTAAAGAGACTAAATTTTCTTCGTCCGGGGATGGCCTTAAAAAAAAGACATAGCCTAAAACAAAAGTAGCCGCTATCGCCGTAAATATTATAATGTTTTTGATTTTTGGCATATTTTTATTCTTAATTTTTTAGCCAATAAGTTTTAATTTTAAAATCATACTTATAAACTTCTTTAGAAGTTGTCTTTTCACTTACATCTACAATATTGTCAGAAGAAAAAGTAACTGAGGATACATCTACAATTCTTAGATTATTTTCAAGATCTTTAGTGAAATTAATAAAATTATTATATGTTCCTGATGTTGAAAACTCTAAGTCAAAAACTCCATAATCTTTCGGCTCTTCTTTTGTTATTCTATTTGTTATGGCTGTATCATCCGTGTCTACCTTTTCTGCCGTGTTGTATTTTACATCTTTCAACACCATGCCGTAAGGCGTGGCAATCTTTTCTATCTCTAGGATTAAACGGATATTGTCTACATTCTCCGGAAGGAGCTTTTTTATTCTGGTTAAGTTTTCCGGATTAATTGCATTATATTTTGCAGTCAATTTATCACGCTCGTTCTCCAGTGCTTTTGCGTTATCAAGTGCTTCGTTGTAAGAAGTTTTCTCTTCTTTCAGTACAGATATTTCATTGAAAAGAGGATTGGCAAATAGAAAAAATACAGAGATAGATATTCCTATTAGCACAATTGGCATGATAAATCTTATCATAAAAAGTTTAGCTTTCTGTTAAAAATGTCTGTTTGTAATTTACAAAACTCGGATCAACCAAAAACTCCAAATCAAAAAGAACATTCCCGCTATCGTCTAACGTCAGGTTGGAAAAAACCGGATCAATTAGATTCTTGTTTTGAGTAAAGAGATCTGATTGCAAAGCGATAGAACGATAACCCAATGCTTCTCCGGAGATCTTGATCTTTACCGATAAATTATTCTCAGTATCCAATTCGTAGCTAAATTTGGTATAACGAACTGTTTTCATTGTAAGTCTCTCAAGCGCCTCAAAAACAGGAGTGGTAGTCAGGTGCTTGGACAAAATCTCACTGGATGCACGCAAACGTTTATCCAACACTTGAAGCTCTGCGATTTTAGCAGGCTCAAAACGATTCTTGGCTAAATTTAAACTGTTTTCCATGCTTGCAATATTTTTCCCGACAATTTGTTTGTAGAAATAAAGTCCACCAGTGATGATCAGCACGGCAAATAGAACAAATAAGGAACCCACTAAAAATATGCTAACAGATCGTGAAGGAGCAGTACGCTCTTTGACGACTGGTTTCTGGGGTATAAATGATGTTTGAAAATTTTGCTCCATTTTCTTTATTCTATTATCGCATTTATTGTAATTTTCGCAATGCCAAACCGAGCGCAACTGCAAATTCAGGACCCATAGTCAAAAGAACTTTTTCTAAAAATGCCGGCGCACCAACTTTTGAAAAAGGATGCCCTATTTCTATCTCTGCGTTAAAGTTCCCCGTAGCCACCTCCTGAATCCCTTTTAGTAAAGATCCGCCACCTGTAAATATCACCTTGCTGATAGTGCGACCATCTTTCTTCTCGTATCCTAATAATACATTATTAATTTCAGAAAAGATATAGTCAATATGAACTTTTATGATATCAACTAAACTTTTTTCAGCAGGATTTCCAAAAAGACCAAATTCTTTTTTCATTTTTTCCGCATCAGAAAAAGGAATACCCAAAGATTTGGAAATAGAATTTGTAATATCTGCTCCCCCTCTATCTATGGTGTGATAACTTTTAATCATGCCGAATTCCACAATAGAAAGTTTAGTAGAGGACGCCCCAAAATCTACCAACAAAACAGGAGAAAGCTCATGCTCAAAATTTGCCCGAATAGATGAAAATACTTCAATCTCCAGAAAAGAAGCGGACAATTTGCTCTCTGAGACGATAGAACGATATCTTGCGACTGCATCATTTTGAGTAGCGACAACCAACACTGTTATTTTGCCTCCATCATTGGCCATCAAATCTGGATTGTTCATCTCCTCAAAAGAAGCCTCTTTTTTCGGTAATACAAAATAATCAATAGAAACTTCGGTTATTGGAACAGGAATATATTTGCGAGCCTCTGTTGGAACAATGGTGGCGATATCGGATCTCCCCACTTGTGAGGGGAGATCTATGGTAAAAATCAAACTTGATTGGACTGGAAGAGAAATGGCCAAAGATTTACTGGTAACATCTGAATGCTTGAGTACTTCTGTTAGAGCTACGGCAATTTTATCAACTGGAAGATTGGTGACTTCCCCGGCCTCAATATCAGCATAAGGACCAAGGGCAATAGAACCATAAGTTTCCAACATCGCCTTCCCCCCTTTTCGTTTGATTTCCACTACTTTTATAGCGGAAGAGCCTATGTCCACCCCGACAGCACTATCCACATCACCACCCCCAATCTTGCTGAACCCCGAAAAAAAATTTTTCAATAAATTATTCATCTTGTTTTATGCTAAAATTATAACATAAATGCGTTTTTTAAACACCATATTAGACATAGTTTTCCCCGCAAAATGTGTATTGTGCGGTAAAACTGGGATTGATTTATGTAGAAGATGCTTGCAAAACGTACCTGAGGCACAAAGGGAAAGTGCGAGGTGGATTTTTCCACTTTATGACTATCGCGATAAAACCATCAAAAAATCGCTGTGGCTTCTAAAATATAGAGGTAGAAAAAGATTGGCCAATATTTTTGCGGAAAATATATATGAAAAAATCGTAGAAGAACTCTCCGATTTGAGTATCATGGAAAACTTCCATGATCCGATTCTGATTCCTATTCCCCTGTCACGAAAAAGATACCGAGAACGCGGATTCAATCAAGCGCAACTAATCTGTGAGGAAATAGTGAAAATAAATAATCTACGCTCCGCCTCCGCTAAGGAGGCGGCGGACAAGCATGGCGTAAATATAAAATTAGAAAATAATATTTTAATCAAACCCAGAGACACTTTGCACCAAGCACACATCAAGAATCGTAACGCCAGGTTAAAAAACATGATTGGCACGTTTGCGATAAAAGATGAGGCGAGAAGAAAAGATTTATTGAAAGGGAAAAATATAATTTTGATAGATGATATCCTGACTACTGGCGCTACTTTAAACGAAGCCAGGAAAGTTTTGAGGCAAGCGGGTGCACGCAAAATTATAGCCTTTACGGTGGCGCATTAGAACATATTTTTGTATACTACCTCTTATGAAACATTGCAAAGATTGTGAACCGGCCCAAGAAATACACCTAGTCGCTTATTTGTCTGTAGTCTTTGGTTGGATAGACCAGCCACTTTTTGATTTAATGGAAATAATTTTTAAGAACACCGCCGAGGCCATCTCCAATAAAATATCCCTTCCCTTTTTTAAGTTGATGACTTTTTTGAAACTTGGATACTATAGCGATGAACCGGATGCAAAAGATAGCTGGAGAACAAAATGTTTTTGGGAAGAAGCCAAGAGACGTGAAATAAAAATGCGCGAATTTCATCTGGGTCCTGTCAGAGACGGTTTCGTGGCGGAATATAAAGGCAAGACTATTCTTTTTGATGGCTTACCTCGCCCAGGTTTTAAAGAATCTTCCGCACTTAAATGGATGGACAACAAAGGCACAATGAAGCAAAAATTTTTAAAAGAGGGGTTGCCGGTAGCTCCTGGAGGAGTGGCCTTTACCAAAAAAACTGCACTTAAAATTTTCAATAGTATCCAAAAACCTGTCATTACTAAACCAAACCTGGGTTCCAGAAGTAGACATACGATGATCCACATAAATAATGAAGAAGATCTGACAATAGGCTTTAAAAAAGCTAAAAAGCTTTCCCCTCTCGTCGTCATTGAAGAAGAATTGAGTGGAGATCTATTTAGGGGTACCTTAATCGGTGGTGAATTAGTGGGTGTGGTAAAACGAGATCAGCCGGCAGTTTTGGGAGATGGTATTCACACGGTACAAGAATTATTGGATGAAGAAAACAAAAGACCAGAGCGCAAAGGTCCAATCTTCCATGAAATATCAATAGATAAAGAAGCTCTGGAAGAACTAAGAAGACAAAATGTAAAACTTGAAAATATCTCTGAAAAAGATAGAGTAATAACCTTTTCACAAAAGACCAGCCGAAGCTGCGGCGGAACAACTACAGAAGTAACCGACATTATTCACCCAGATAACGTGGAGATGCTGGAGCATGTAGGCAGATTTCTACAGGACCCACTGGTAGGAGTAGACTTGATAATCGGAGACATAACTAAATCATGGAAAGAACAACACCATTGCGGAATCATTGAGTGCAATAGTCTGCCATTTATAGATCTGCATCATTATGTGATGTTTGGAAAACCACAAAACGTCGCCGGCCGTCTCTGGGATTTAGTTTTACCAGAATCCAAAAGTGTCTAAAATTTATTTATTGTAATTTCTGATTTCGGATCAAACGCATTCGGATCCATTTTTAAATGTGAGACGTGCTTTTCTTGTGTGACATAAGAACCCAAGAATTTCAAAAAGTCTTCCGTCTTGTCCATTTCTCCTTTTTCTTCCATATGTTCCAGTGGATGTGCTTCAGGAGTAAATTCAAAATGTCCACATATTTCCCCGTCCTTGTAAACCCGCAAATGATACTGATCTTGAAAATCCATCAACTTCCTCCAACTCAAAACTTGATCTTCGTCTATCCAAGCGATGAAGTGATTGCCAAAACCCCATTTATCATGCAGATGATTTTTTAATTCTTCCAAGGTCTTTCCAGGGGCCAACCATCCTATGTGGTATCTCTGCCTTCCCTTTTTATGCCAAACTAGCCCTATCTTCAAAAGAAATTGTCTGATAGGCAAAAAGAATTTATAAATAAAATTCCAGATATCTTGTTTAATTTTATCAAAAAATGTCATGGCAATACTATAACACAAAACCCTGCGGAGCCGGACGGATTCGAACCGTCGAGGGGTTTTGAAGCCCCTGCCTCTTTAGCAAAGAGGTACGTTAGACCACTCTGACACGGCTCCGTACGTAATTAAATAATTACTTAATTACGTAGTTACTCTAGCATATTTGTTTCATTTTTCCATTTTTCTGCTATACTCCTTTTAAGTTTAGGAGAGATGGGTGAGATGGGCAAGGAGGCAACTGCTTGCCTCCGAGCCGGCACGAAGTGCAGGCCACGAACCCATCGAATCGCGCAAGCGACTCCGTTTAAGCGGAGCTAATATACGGAGAGATGGGTGAGTGGCTTAAACCAACAGTTTACTAAACTGTCGTCCCCTTAAAAGGACCGAGGGTTCGAATCCCTCTCTCTCCGCCAAAACATTTCAATGATTTATATTTCATCAATTGCCTGCCCTGCTAGATTTTCCGCATCATCAGCCAGATCTTTGGCATCCTCATAGTTGTCGTCATCAAATTCGTTTTGAGCATCTTCTAGTTTGTCTTTGGCGTCATTGAGCAAGTCCTCAGCGTCACTGACATCTTCTCCATCATCGTCCGCTTCATTGATTTGTTCTTCTGCATCATCTATGGCACTCTCTGCATCATCTATGGCGTCTTCGGCATCATTTTTTTCATTTTCGTCGCCGATAGCATCCACGGCATCGTCCGCTAGATCGGAAGCTTCATCAGCCAACTCTATCGCTTCCTCAAAATTTTCTTCGTCAAAAGCTTCTTCCGCTTGATCTAACTTATCGTTTGCTTCATCTAAAATATTTTCTGCCTCTTTTGTATTCTCGCCATCTTCATCCGCATTTTCTATTTTATTTTCAGCATTTTTTATATCCTTTCTGGCCTCGTCTATCACATCATCTGCCTCCCCTTCGTCTGATTCTCCTCCGGCATCTTCGTAAGCATCTTCAGCATTCTTAAGAGAATCATCTGCCGATTCAAAAGCCTCAACGAAGTCCTTATCGCGGAAAAGAGAAGAAATAGCTTCAAATAAATACTCCTTGGCATCCTCAATATTATTATCAGCTGCTGTGGTATCTCCATCAAAATCATCAATTTCGTCATCTGCTTTATCTATCATATCCAAGGCTTCTTTGATTTTATTTATAGCCTTTAGCTCTTCGCTGGTCGTGCCCTTGGATGTATTTATCGTACTTGGTGCACTCGGAGCACTTGGAGTAGCGGGAATTGCCGGAGTGGACACAGAGCTGGTTAGCATTTTATATTTTGTTCTTGAGATAGCTCCGAAGTATCCTTTGGCTGGGCTTATGCCGTTTGCTTGTTGCCAAAGAACAAGAGCGTTCTCAGTTTTTTGTTTAAAAGTGTCTGTCTCTTTACCCACAGAACCAGCCCCAGATGAAGAAATTACATAACCAGAATTATTTAAATACTGTTGGAGACAACGTACGTCCTCCCCCGTAGAACCAAATTCCAAATCCCTAGTAAAATCGCACGCACCCGTGGCGTTCGCAGACAGAGCGATAAAAAATGACGCGAAGACAAGGGAAAATTTTAATATTTTTGTTTTCATATATTTAATAAAATTGATTTATAAACTCAAACCTACTTTAATTTACTCTTTAATTTTTTAGCAAAAGCTTTTATATCTTTTTCATGAATTTTATATTGCTTAGCGTAATTAGCAGAAACAGTATCTACTACCTTATGATAAACTGGTGCAGTTTTGGTCTTGGCCTTCTTGATCTCTTCTGTTACCTCTTTTTTTATTTTTGCCATTAGCGTAGTCGCTTGTTTTTGATGTGCTTTAGCCTTAGGTCCAAATAGATAAAAAGCTCCTGCTGCAAGTGTCGCTACTCCGGCCCCTATCGCCACCTTCTTAGCTCCTGACATTTTTTTATTATTTTTTTTCATATAGTTTTTATATTATTTATTTTTAAATTTCTAATAATTTTCTACTCTTTGTGATGTTTTTTCTTTTTTCTGAAAAGGAAACCGAACACAGCGCTATCTCTTATATCTTCAAGCATCTCTTTGGTTGTGTCTCCCATACTCTCTATATCATCTCCTACTTGGTCAAGAATTTTTGAAAATGTTTTCGTCGCACGGATAAGATAAAATAAAAAAACGGCGGTCAAAATCCACAAAACCACAAAACCAACCGAAGAGATAAAGAAGAAAACTTGCGATTGTAATAAAGTATCCATATTTTCCATTGTATTACAATTAGTTATATAATTCAAACATGAATTTAAGCGACAACATAGAAGAGAAATTCCGCCTGGACATAAATCAGAAAAAAGCCTTACGTAGGCTAAAGATTTTTTCTATTGCTGACTTACTTTTTCACTTTCCCGTGCGATATAGCGATATAAGCGAAGTAAAGAAGATTGCGGAATTGATCCCGGGAGACATGGCGACAATTTATGGAAAAGTTTCAAAACTAAAAACTAAAAAAGGTTTTCATTCTCATATTCCAATGGCCGAGGGAGAAATTGAAGATTTGTCGGGAAAAATAAAAATAATTTGGTTTAATCAAGCTTACTTGGCTAAGATGCTAAAAAATGGGGAAAATGTAAAGCTAACCGGTAAAATTGCAAGCGGGAAACAAGGCATTTATCTGACGAACCCGGAATTTGAAAAAATTCCAGACATGCCGATAGATTTACACGACACCCTTTTTAAAAAAGAAAATATGCCCAACGACGGCTTCTCTTACCCGATATACGCCGAGACGAGAGGCATAACCTCTAAATGGTTTTACCATGCCATAGAAAAAGTATTCAAGGAGAAGACGCTGGATGATATAGCAGATAGTATCCCGGAAGAAATTTTAAAAAAGTATCACCTACCCGCGTTAAAAACAGCCCTGGTCTGGGTTCATAAACCAAAGAATAAAAACAACGCCGAGAGCGCCAGGAAAAGATTTGCTTTTGAAGAAGTATTTTGTATCCAACTAGAACGACAGCACGATAAGTTTGAATACAGAAAAAATAAATCTTTCCAGATTAAAGCCGACAAAAAAGATACAAAAACATTCGTAGAACGTTTCCCTTTTAAACCCACACAATCACAAGAAAAATCCATCAAAACAATACTGGAAGATATGGCAAGAACTTTTCCAATGTCTAGGTTGCTTGAAGGAGACGTGGGTTCGGGAAAAACTGCAGTAGCAGCCACAGCAAGTTATGTGGCGGTGAGACAACGTCCAAACGGACAGAGCTTCGGCAATTTGCAGGTAGCCTATATGGCACCGACCGAAATCTTGGCCACCCAGCACTTTGAATCTTTTATAAAATATTTTGAATATTTACCTATAAACATAGGACTTATAACTGGCTCAGGCTGTAGAAAGTTTCCATCTAAAACAAATCCCAATTCCTGGACAACCATTTCTCGCTCCCAACTCCTAAAATGGGTGGCGAATGGAGAAATACCGATTTTAATTGGCACTCACGCGCTTATTCAAAAAACGGTAAAGTTCAAAAATCTAGCTCTGGTGGTGATAGATGAACAGCACAGATTTGGCACGGCACAAAGAAGAAAATTGGTACGCAAGGACAACGTCGCCCCACACTTGCTCTCTATGACCGCTACCCCCATCCCCCGCACCTTGGCACTCACTATCTATGGAGATTTGGATTTGTCTCTTTTAGATGAAATGCCAGTGGGCAGAAAACAAATAATTACGGAGATTATCACTCCAAACAAAAGAAAAGAAACTTACGAAGAAATTCGCAAAGAACTAAAGAATGGCAGGCAGCTTTACGTCATCTGTCCAAGAATTTTTGAACCTGATCCGGAAAAGGAATTGGCGCTCAACGTGAAATCAGCGGTAGCCGAGGCGACACGTTTAAAAAAAGAAGTATTCCAGGAATATGAGATAGGGGTACTCCACAGCAAAATGAGCAAAGAGAAAAAAGAAAAGGTGATGCAAGATTTTACCGAAAACAAAATAAACATCCTCTGTGCCACAAGTGTAGTAGAAGTCGGAGTGAATGTGCCAAATGCGACCATCATCATCATTGAAGGAGCGGAACGTTTTGGCCTCGCTCAGCTTCACCAACTTCGTGGCCGCGTCATCAGGAGCACCCATCAAGCATATTGTTATATTTTTGCTGAAGCTAAAAGCGAAAAAACCGTGGAACGATTAGAGGCGCTCAAAACAGCCAAGAATGGTTTTGAATTAGCCGAACTAGACCTTGCCCTTCGGGGAGCAGGAGAACTCGGAGGAACAAAACAATGGGGCATCACCGACCTCGGAATGGAAGCGATAAAAAATATAAAAATGGTAGAAGCCGCCCGCGCTGAAGCAGTCCGCCTCATAGAAGAAGACCCAGAACTTTCAAAATATCCCCTGCTCAAACAAAAAGTCCGCGAAAAAGCCGGAGAGTTTCATTTTGAATAATTATTTATTTCTGTTATTTATAGTCCGGTTTTAATTCTTCCACTCCTTCTTGGTGACTAGAAATTCTGGCAAGCGCATAGAGCAAACTGGAAAGTCTATTCAAATAAGCCAGGGTATCATCACTCACTTTTACTTTTCCTTCTTCCTTGGCGGCGATGACTCTCCTCTCCGCTTTTCTGATCAAAGTACGAGCAAAATCAAAAATTGCACCAGTTTCTGTCGCGCCACTTATAAAAAAACTTTTAATCGGTGGTAAAACTTTTTCAATTCCATCCACAATATTTTCAACCTTAGTAATTTTTTCTTTTGTAATAGCAAGGGTAGATCCCGCCACTTCGGCCTGAACGATAAACAAATTTTGTTGAATTTCCAAAATAATTTTGGAAAATTTCATCCCTGTGCCGGCAATTTCAAAACTCATCCCTTCGGTCTTGGCGCGCACCAAACCTAAAAAAGAGTTGGTCTCATCCAAAACCCCCAGGGCCTCCGCCACGATAGAACTCTTGGAAATACGCTGATCGCAACCAAAAGTCTTAGTAGTGCCATTGTCCCCCTTTCTGGTATAGAGCATAACTAGATTATCTCACAAATTGCTATATTTCACAGACACCAGAGACACAAGCAAATTCTTTTGCCCCAGTGGTATTATCGGCGGCTTCGTATTGAGAAAGCTTAGAGAAATCTATCTTGCCGATAGCTTTTGTCCTTTTTTCGTATTCTTCTTTCGTAATTTCCTGATATGGGGCAAGTTGATAAACATGGTTTGAACGTGGGAGGAATGAAAGCCCGCCAATCCAATCCCAATTTTCATAAACGAAATTTCCAACCGAAAGCCACTCTTCTGGACCGACATAAATAGTCGCCGATGGGTTGTGTTCCACAAAATGTTCTTTTAATCTTTTCCACTCTTTGAGTAGATCCAAGGCAGAAACTTCATCTTTGAATATCGCTCCCTCGGGTGCTTTTACCGGAAACTCCAAAACAAAAGTAGTTGCAGTGGCTTCGGATTGTCCTACTTCCGGAAGACAAGGCACGCCTTGATCTCTCGCCATTTTAAGCAAGGTATCGGTATGAGAAATACGGACCCGACGGATGAAATAAGGGGCGTACCAAGGATGCATACCAGAACCGACGCCAAGGAGCTGTCCGGAATTACCATGAGGCTTTACGCAAGTGATAGCGGTAGATTGATTAATTCCAAAACGCTTGGCATATTTTTTATTTGTTTCAATAGCATCAAGTCTCAAAGTGTCTAAAACTTTGTCATTGCGGATAGTAGTGTTGTCATAATACCCAGTAAGCGATACTCCGAGCAATCTTTCCTCTTCGCAGTTGTCCTTCCATTTTTTAGAAAGATAACCGAAGTTGGTCAAAGTAGATTGGTAAGTTCCAAGCAAAGTAGCGAGCTCCATTTTTTTCTTTAGGGATGCGACTGTGTCTTTTGGACGTATCACGATACTGGTCAAATTACAAAACTGCCTGGAGCGTAGATAAATTTCTCCGCAAGGATTTAGCCCTATTTGCTTTTCGTCTTTGATCGCTTCCCATCTACGAGCCGGTAATTGTTTTTCCAGTCCACCCCTGTTAAAAATTCCACGTTCACCTGATTTGGATTTTACCAGAGAAGTCCATTCATTTAGAAATTCTTCTGCACTCGGCTTCGTATTAAAAACCGCCGAATTGTTTGCCATACTGCGTTGTCCTTCAGTCAAATAAAATTGTCCTTTCTTGGCATCTCGCATTTCTGTATCTTCAAGCTCCGAGAGAGAGATGAGGGCACTGCGACGCACTCCACCTGCTACTACGATCATCCCTATCTGACAAATAATATCGTGCATATCTAAATTTGAAAGACGGCGTCCTTGTTTTGCTAAAATCTTGCGCCTGGAAAATTCCATCAAATCTATCAAGGGCTGTGGTCCGGAAGCTCTTCCTCCCGCGGTTTCCAAACGCGCCCCAGCCGGACGAATTGCTGAATAATCAAATTTAATATCTCTACCATCAAACCAAGTATCTAAGCCCAAGACAAAAGCATCGGCCCAGCCCTCTTTACTGTCCACAACGAGATGGGTAGGTATTTTTTCTTTAACTTGTTTTTTAATTTGTGGAAATTGTTGAACATTTTCCCACTCAACAGCGAAACCAAGCCCAGCTCCACACATAAGGATGTACATTATTTCTCCTAAATCTCGAGTGGTCGTAGGAGCTACATAAGAACAGTTATAAGCCCAAACATTTGACTGTCTACAAGCCTTGCCCGCAGACCACAACAGGCGCATAGAAGGACAAATATCTTGATTTAAGATAGCTTCGCGAACTTCTCCGTATTCTTTAGCAGAAAGCTTATCCCCTAGGTTTTCCTTCATATAAGCCATATAGCGATCAATGGTCTCTACCCATGTCTCACGACGGCCCAACTCTGGAATCCACCTGGAATACATTTGATAAAATATATACTCCGAATAAGCGCTCCCAAAATACTTACTGGATTCTTCCACCGCCAATCTTGTTTCTTCGGGCACTGGACCAAACTCGGCTCGGAGTTCTGAACGTTTGTTTCTATAAAGAATATATTTTTTGGCAGTTTCGGCAAAACCGTTTTTCATTAATTCTTTTTCTACCAAATCTTGCACCATTTCTACGGTCGGTAAAAATTTTGCTCCTTTGTTTTTGCTTACCAACTCATTTCTAAGACCGAGAAGAGTTTTAAAAACTCGTTTTGCTACTTCTTGTGAATCTTCTTCCCCACCCTCTCCAGAGACTTCAAAAGCTTTAAAAATGGCACGGGCAACTCTTTCCAACTCAAAAGCCACAACTTCTCCGGTTCTCCTTCGGATTGATTTTATTTTTGCCAATTCGCTTTTTAAAATTTTTTCTGTTTTTTTCATAAAATTTATATTGTCTTTGGGTTAGGGGTGTTAATAATGGAAACGAAGTTTTCTCTCGCCACGGCGGGTAAGTTTTTCTTTTTCCTAATCATAAAATGATAAATCGCGGGAGATAAAATGAGCGCAAAAATTATATTGCCGAGTAGATGAAATGCCGTAAATGGAATCTGTCCCAAGAGTGACCCCATAAATGATTGATTAAAAAACAACGGACCGACGGTAAGACCAGTCAATGCATCAAAAACTAAGGTTCCCATGATAGTGAAACGAACATAATCAAGAGTTTTTCCTTCACGTTTCTTAAAATAACTCACTGACCAGAGCGCGATTAACCCATAAGCAAGAGTAGTAAACAAAGTCTGCACTCCGAGGGTGCCGGTAATAACATCAAAAAGTAGAATACTTAAAACGGCAAAAGAAAATCCTACGAATGCGCCACTTGCCCGTCCTATCGGCATGGTCGCCGCCAAAATCGGCTCAACATTGGGCACACGAAAAGGAATTAACCGCGCCAAAAGACATAAGATGAGGACGAGAAGAATCTTTGGATATTTTTTTTTATCTGTCATCATGTGTGAGTCATTATACATGAATTTGGCAAAAAATGACCAGTACTTTTCACCAATTTTGACAAAAGAAAACACTAAAAAAAAGAAGACAAGAGCTAGGCGCTCCGACCGAGTATTTGTAAGCTCAAAAGACGACAGTCCTTGAAATAAATTCAACCAGGTATAAACTAATTTTTGTCCGCGTGCCACGATTCGAACGTGGGACCCTCGAGGTATAAGCTCGATGCTCTAACCAACTGAGCTACACGCGGATATCTTCATAAAAACAACCAACATAAGAAGATTATCTTATTTTTAGTGGAAAAACAACAAGAAAATTAGTTTATTATTTCAGACAAAACTACCACCTCCTTTTTCTTTAATTCTATTCCGTGGGATGTAAGTATCTTTTCATATTCTTCTTGCTCCAAAGTCTCTACTTCTATCAATTTTTTAGCTATAGCGGTAAACGCCTTCTGGTTTTCAATCAAAACTTTCTCCGCGGACTTTAATCCATCATTTATGATCCTGGAAACTTCCGCATCTACTTTAGTAGAAACCGTCTCAGAAAATTCTTTTTCTGCTATTTCTCCAAATTGTGATCTACCCCCAGAGTCTACCAAGGCTATTGGACCGATAACATCGGACATGCCCCATCTCGTGACCATGGCACGTGCCAAATTTGAAGCTACTTGCAAGTCACTAGATGGCCCAGTCGTAATATCTCCGAAAATCATTTTCTCCGCGACATACCCACCTAGAGACATCGCTATGTCGTCAATAAATTCTTTTTTAGATTGCAGACGTCTTTCTTCAAGTGGTAATTTCAAAGTGTATCCTCCAGCATTACCACGAGCGATGATGGAAACTTTATGCACCGGATCCGCATGTGGAAGAACAGATGCCACGATAGCGTGCCCAGCTTCGTGATAAGCAGTAATCTCTTTTTCTTTTTTAGAAAGTAAGTGACTTTTCCTTTCGGGTCCGAGCATCACTTTCTCAATAGCGCGAATCAAATCAAACTGAAAAACTTTTTTACGATTCTCGCGCGCCGCCAAGATGGCTCCCTCGTTCATCAGCGAATACAAATCCGCACCGGAGAAACCGGGAGTGCGCTCGGCAATTAATTTTAGATTAATATCTTCTGCAAGCGGTTTCTTCACTGCGTGAATTTTCAATATTTCCTCGCGGTCTGCACGATCAGGCAAATCAAGAATTACTTTTCGGTCAAAACGTCCGGGACGGACGAGTGCCGGATCAAGCACATCTGGTCTGTTGGTCGCCGCCATCACTATGACCTTGTCATTCGGCTCAAAACCATCCATTTCCACCAATATTTGGTTTAATGTCTGCTCTCTTTCATCATTTCCACCTCCAAATCCCCCACCACGAGTGCGCCCGATGGCGTCTATTTCGTCCACAAAGATTATAGCTGGCGCTGCTTTTTTCGCCATTTTAAAAAGATCACGCACACGGCTAGCTCCTACCCCCACGAACATCTCTACGAATTCAGAACCTGATAAATGAAAAAACGGCACGGAAGCCTCCCCCGCTACTGCTCGCGCGAGTAAAGTCTTGCCTGTCCCTGGAGCACCTGTCAGCATGACGCCCTTCGGAATTCTCGCCCCAATGTCTAAAAACTTTTTCGGGCTTTTCAAAAAATCCACGATTTCCTTCAATTCTTCTTTCGCTTCTTTGCATCCGGCTACATCCTTAAATGTCACTCTGTTGTTTTTATCATTCGGATCGGTAATGCGCGCTTTGGATTGTCCGAAAGTAAACGCTTGCATCCCCGCGCCTTTCACTTGTCTAGACAAATACCAAAAGAAAATCAAAATGAAAGTGATTGGTAAGAGAAATGGCAAAATATTTGTGAGCCAAAACATAAATCCACTTTCATTTTTTATTTCTATTTTTGTCTTAGCCAATGCCTCACTCGTCACTCCATAATTGAAAAGAGTTTGAGAGAGAGCCGAGCCGACTTCTTTTTTGGTAGTTTTAATTTCATCGTTTCCATAAGTGATTGTGAGTTTGTCGCCTTCTACTAAAATATTTTTTACTTCCCCAGCTTGCACACTCTTGGCCAAATCAGAGATAGCTACTTCTGGAATTACTTTTCCGTCACCGGAGACTAGTAAATACAAGCCGGTGATAAATATGAAAAATAAAATCGCCCCAGTGACGCTCCCGCCCCACTTTACTGGTTTTTGGTTCTTTTTGCCCTTGCCTTGCGGTTCTTTTTGATTTAGAAAATTGAAATCCATCTCGTTATGTTAACACAAAAATGATGAAAAGTGAAATTATAATCTGGAGAAAATTTAATATGGATTGCAGATGCAATAATAAGTTGAAGATATTGTGGTGTCACACCAATTGCCGGTACTGAAAGGTCTGCAGGTTCCAGCGTAAGCTGCTGTCTGAGCCGGAAATGCCTCAAGGGTAGTCACCAGAAGTCCGCCTATTGCTCCCCCATAATTATAATAATTGTAGGCATGATTGGCGGGAGGAACGGGAACTTGAGCTAAAAATTTTTCTGTCACAAGTTGTCCCGCCATGCTGTTGAAATTATCTACCCACATATTTGTCATAACCGGAGTTTCGTTTGGATATCTACCATATTTGTCATAATACAGAATTAAAGCTTGTTGAAGTGAGTGGAATACTGCTTTTGCTTGGGCATCTCGCGCTTTTGCCCGTGCCGTGTTTAAACTTGATAAAACGACACTTGATAACAAGCCAATAATAGCCACCACTACCAGAAGTTCTATAAGGGTAAATCCTTGTAAAAATTTCTTTGTATTATTCATTGAATTGAATAAATTGACTTTGATCAATATTTTGGATATCTATAGGTATTGATGTCGTCGTTGACCCGCCAAACACCAAATATATTGATATACCCATCGCCATCACAACAAACCCCAAAAGAACATACTCTGCCTGTTTTTGTTCTTTGATCGCGCCTCCGGACCATTTCATCACTAGTTCTACTATCTTTGGCGTAGTTGATTCTTTGTAGAATTTCACCGCTTCATAAGAAGGAGCCGGCTCAGACTGTTTTTCAAACTCTTTCAGAGCTTGCACTATTTCTGTATTGCCTTCTGTTTTAATTTCCTCGTTCACAACGATATTATACCCCTAACTTTTTATTAATTACTAATACAATAATTCATTCTAGCTACTACGGGAACTGAACTAGAGTAGTTGTCATAATTGCTAAGTGAACAATTGTTTTGGGTTGCAATATCTGTTGTAGTTGGATTTTTTAAATTTGCCCAAAGAGTATAATAATCTCCAGATATGTAAATCATGTATCCGGAACTATCTATATTATTAGTAGTAGTTACTCCAGAAGGGTCCACTATCATTCCTCCTGCAACACCAGTATTAACAAGCCCATGAGCAACTGATCTATTGGCGACATAAGGGTAAGCAAACCAACCAACACCACCACTACCATAGGCGGCACCAGTACAATTATCTCTTACAATATAAGAACCACACTCATTATAGTACAATTCTAACGCTGTCTGAATTTGTTTTAAGTCCACTTTTCTCCTCGCATCTCTCGCTTTCTCTCTCGCAGAATTTAAGCTCGCAAAAACAACAGACGAAAGTAGGCTAATGATGGCTACTACTACCAGTAACTCAATTAAGGTAAATCCTTTTGTTCTGAACTGTCTAAAAAACATTTAATTATATTATGGAATAATCAACTCTGGATACAATTCCATCATTTGGTCTTGTGGAATTTGCTTTTCTGATGAGAATTTATTTAATAACGTTTGTCCAAAAAATAAATAGAGCGAAATAAGCATAGCTATGGCAATGAAAGTGAGTAAAACATACTCTGCCTGTTTTTGTTCTTTGATCGCGCCTCCGGACCATTTCATAATCAGTTGGACCATTTTTGGAATTTCAGAATTATTTGAGGTTTCAGAAACTTTTTCCGTCTGCTGGGTTTGATCTTTTGCTTCAAACTCTCTTAGAGCTTCCTCTATCTCAGTATTCTTATTTAAATCTAGGTTTTCATCCATAAGTAGTATTATAATCCACCACTAACAAAAAACATATGGTGGAGATGGGGGAAATCGAATCCCCGTGCAGAAGGTTTTTGTAAAGAAGTCTACATACATAGCGCGCTTTTTTGTTTAGGTTAAAAAATTCTTAAGCGAGCCAAATATTTTTTAACCGATTCTCTTTGTTTCGGGAGAAAGCCGAGAAATTCTGTCCCCTATCCCGATAATGTTATGCCTCGTCTTATATATCGGAAGTCTATAAGAGAGACACGAGTTTACGCGAAAGCGGAAACTCGAGCGAAAGCAAAGTCATTCATACCGAAGTATGGAGAGACTGCTACTTTCACCTTGGAAGCTAATTTTGCAATTAAGCTATTGAACGAATTTTTACGAGGTTACGTCCATGCTCGGTATGCATCAATGACAAAAGGCCGACTGTCTATGCCTGGCATCCCCATTTTTTAAAATATTTATATTATCAACGTGCTTTGTATTCTCTTCTCACCTCACGATCCGTCTCACGTTTTTTTATAGTTTCACGTTTATCAAACTTCTTCTTGCCTTTCACTAAAGCAATTTCTATTTTGATTTTTCTGTTTTTATTATACACTGAAATAGGCACGATTGTCAAACTCTTATTTCTCTCATTTTCCGCTAATTCTACTATTTCTTTTTTAGTTAATAAAAGCTTGCGGTTGCGCAGTGGATCATAATCTTTTGGTGCATTTAATGGCTGAAATGGAGGGATGTTGGCATTTATTAAAAATATTTCCCCTCCCCGAACTATTACAAAGGCTCCCTCCAGAGACATCTGCCCCGCTCGTACTGATTTTACTTCCGTACCCAAAAGCTCAATACCCGTCTCGTATTTTTCCAAAAATTCATAATTAAATCTCGCTTTTCTGTTTTCCGCATAACTAGCCATTTATACATATTAACATAAATATCTCTTATTTGACTTTAGGCCTGAAATACGCTATTATTCCCTGGTAGCTAAAGCCTTTACCGGCCTACTTACATAAAATTGCGAGAAAGAATAAACAACCAAATAAGGGCCAAGGAACTTCGGGTTTTAGACAGCGAAAATAAAAATCTAGGAATCTTGAGCATAAAAGACGCTTTGGAAATGGCGGAGAGTAAGGGTTTGGACTTGATTGAAATATCTCCAAACAGCAATCCCCCTATCGCAAAATTAATGGATTTCGGCAAGTATCAATACGAGGCAAATAAAAAATTAAAAAAAGCAAAAGCTGGTGCAAATAAAACAGAAACAAAATCAATCCAGATAAAGATAGGAACCGGAGACCATGATCTTGAATTGAAAGCAAAAACCGCTTCAAAATGGCTGAAAGAAGGACATAGAATAAAAGTGGAACTATTCTTGTCTGGCCGAGCAAAGTACATGGATGAGAAGTTTTTAAAAGAACGTTTAAATAGAGTATTGCATTTAATTACAGAAGATTATAAAGTGTCAGATACATACAAAAGAGGTCCAAAGGGTCTCTCCACAACAATAGAAAGAAAATAATATGAAAACAAACAAATCATTTACAAAAAGACTAAAACTCACCAAAAATGGAAAGGTAATTTCCCGAAAAGCGGGTTTTAATCATTTCAATGCCAAACAATCTCGTGGAAGTCAGTTGGCCGGTCGCAAGGGTCAGAATTTCGTTATCAAAAACAAGCCGAAAAGCCACCTGTTGCCTTTCAGCTAAATTAATAATTTTAAAATAATATGACAAGAGTAAAAAAGGGAGTACATGCATTGAAGAGGAGAAGAAGTGTTTTGAAGCAAACGAAGGGGTTCCGACATGGTCGCAGCACCAAAGAACGTATGGCCAAAGACGCTCTTCTACACGCCGGTAGTTATGCTTTTGCTCACAGAAAAGATAAAAAATCTCACAATAGAAAACTTTGGAATATCAAGATCAACGCCGGTGCTCGCGAACTAGGAGTGTCTTACTCAAAGTTGATCGGAGCACTAAAAAAGAAAAACATAGAGCTTGATAGAAAGATCCTCTCTGATTTTGCAGAACACCACCCCGAAACTTTCGCTAGAATTCTAACAACCATAAAATAAGCACAATAAAAAATCCCCCGTTAAAGCCTACAGGCTTCAATGGGGGATTTTTTATTGTGCGTCGGATACGGATTCTTTTACAATCTTATATTCTTGAATCTTATCTTTTTTAACTAGGGCGATGACTTCTTCTAGAAGCTTCTTGGGGTCATCTCCAGCAGCGACTTTTGCATTAGGACGATTACTTTTTTCTAAAATTTCTTTAAGTTCATTTCCCATTTCCCACGGACCTTCAAAGATACCTATAGGTTTTCCATCTTCAAAGGCAATGGTAAATTCGTGTATCGTCCCAATACGTCCACAACCACAGATGACAGCGTCAGCTGAACGAGTGAGCAAGAGATCACGGCCAGGATAACCAAAACCGGTATAAATAATCAAATCCATATAATCCAACGGGAGCTTATAAACTTCCGCGTGCTCCTTTTCGTTTGCAGCAGGAGAAATACCAATAGAAACCCCACCTTCCTCTTTTGTTCCCATAGCTACCCACAAAGGAAAGCCAGTCGTAGCCCCCGTCACCAAGACTGCCCCCTGACGAGCAATCTCTCTTCCTAGCTCTTTTGCTTTATCAAGAGCATTCAGTCCACAATGCCCCGTCTCGGCTGCTCCAGAAACACAGATTTTAATCTGACTATGTCCATGTTTTTGTAAAAAATTTCTTGTTTGATCATCCATTTGATTCTATTATACAGTAATTTATATATTCCTAGCAAACGAGAGATACACTGCTTCCCTCTTCTGGAGCATATGCCTCAATTCCCAAATTATCGCGCAATTTTTGTACCAAAAACATTTCCGATTTTGGCTCACCCATAACTACAAAAACTTTTTTAAGTTTATCTTGCATGTCTTGTACAAAATTTAATAATCCGTCGGAATCTTTATGCCCCGAGTATCCTGAAATAAGTTCAATGTGTGCTCTAACCACCACATCTTCTCCTGAGATGCGAACTGTCTTGACCCCCTCTCTGATCAAACGTCCCGGAGTACCGACAGATTGATATCCGGTGAGGAGAAGTGTGTTGTTCTGATCCGGTAAATAGTTCTTTTCGTGATGTACCACCCGCCCACCGGTAGACATTCCACTTCCAGCTATAACTATTTTAGGATTAGGCACATTCATAATCATTTTGGATTCTTCGGATTTTAATGTGTTGCGAAGACCAGGAAATTCAAACAAATATTCTCCGGGAGACATCGCCGCTTGAGCCGCTTCGTTAAAATAACTTTTATATTGTTTAAAAACTTCAGTCAAACGTATCGCCAAAGGCGAATCAAAAAAAATAGGCATCACCGGTATGCGTTTATTGTCCACCAGAGCATCAAGTTCAAAAAGTAGTTCTTGGGAACGTTCAAGAGAGAAGGTGGGTATGACCAACGTACCCTTCCTTCTGTAGTTATCTTCTATCACTCCTTCCAGGAACCTTCTGCGATCTTGTCTGGACTCATGATTTCTGTCTCCATAGACAGATTCCATTATCAAATAATCTACATCGGTAACTTTTTCTGTATCAGGAAGAAGCGGAGAAGGGCTATTCCCCAGGTCTCCGGTAAAAAGAATTTTCTTGCCGTTGTAGACAAACTGCACCATGGCTGAACCCAAGATGTGTCCAGAGTTTAAAAATGATACTTCTAAATTTTCTTCAATTTTTATATTCTCGTGATACTCAAATCCTTCCCAGAGGGAGAGTGCCAGTTTTATGTTTTCGGGTGTATATATTTCATCCAACTTTAAAATGGTATTCTTGCTTAAGATCTCCATCGTATCTTCAAGCATTATGCCCGCTAATCCACGGGTAGGTTTGGTAGAATAAATCTTTCCCCTAAACCCCTCACTTATTAATTTTGGTATTCTGCCGATATGGTCTATGTGCGCGTGGGTGATAAAGAGAATATCTATGCTCTTCGGGTCATAAGGGAATGGATCCCAGTTTATATCATCAGCCATTTTTACTCCTTGGGTCAAACCGCAATCAATTAAGATTTTTTTGTCTTCAATCTCAAGCAAAAAATTTGCTCCTGTCACAGAGCCTGTTCCTCCCGCAAATGTTACTTTTGCAATTTTTTCCATAGATAAAGAATAGCACATAATCCCCCCGATAGGTCAAAGAAAATGTCAGAGGTGGTATCAAGTATATCAAATTGATTTCCAGCAATAATATTATTGAATATAATCTCAAAAACTTCCCAGGCACTTCCGATAAACAATACACCCAACCCAATTTTTAATACAAATCCAAAACTAAAATCTAGGTTATCCTTGTACAAAATCCACAACAACAAAAATCCCACACAAAGTCCTCCCCAAAAATGCATAATTATATCAAAATACCAAATTAAAAAATACCAATGAAGCTTTAACGCTACAAAATTTACCAAGCTAAGTAAAATAATGGCATAAGCTGAAATTTTAAAAAGTTTTTTTCTGTCCATTTTAGTATTCTACTATATTTTAAAGAAAAAACCCCGCTGTAGCGGGGGCCCTTCTTAGGACTATCTCTGATGTATTACCGTAGCTTATAGCTAGGTGGGTGTTAGACGGATGCAACCAAGGCTACACTCGATCGAAACTCCCATAAATTAGTGTTCTAGGTAATAATCGGAAATAACCCTACTTAAAGTGTATTCTCTTTTAAAATTTTTGCAATAACTTTTTCAAAACAACACAATTCTAAGAGAATTTCAAATCAAATTTTCAAAAAAAATAACAATTAATTCTTCTTTGTTTGTGTAAATTTTTCATGCACGGTTTCATAATCAAAAAGTTCATTTTCTGAAAACCAATGAGCTATTTCCGCCTTCGCTTCTTCTACATCACCAGAAGCATGAATAAGATTCGGAATACCAACTCCGTTAGCATCTCCATGACTATAACTCATATGGGCATAATCTCCGCGAATAGTCCCAGGTAGCGCAGATTTAGGTTCTGTAGAACCTACCATCTTGCGAACAAGAGATACGCATTCAATTCCTTCTAAAACAAAAGCGATAACTGGTCCAGAATTCATCATCTCTAAAGTAACATCGAAAACTTTTTGCCCCCTACGAGAAACCATTTTACCTATGTTTTCGTAATGATGAAAATAATGGTTGTAATCAGGCTTGAGCATTTTTGACCCGATGATTTTTAATCCGACTCTCTCAAAACGAGAGACAATGTCCCCCACTAGTCCCCTCTGAACAGCGTCAGGCTTTAAAACTATAAGAGTTCTTTCTTGTGGATTTGTCATAATATTTGTATTCTAACAGAAAAAAGTATTTTTGCAAAATACAAATTTTACTCCATCGTCTTGTATCTTCCCATGATTTCCGCCTCTACTTCCGCACGATCGCGGCCGTATTTTACATAAGAAAGTTCTTTTAGAGAATCTACAATATCCGGATTCCCCTTCTCGGGCGCAAGGGTCTTTAAGTTAAAAGGTTTAGTAGGTTGACCATTAACAAGCATATTTACATACGCATTGTAATTATCCAGTTTGGTTATATCTTGGGCGCTAAAAATTGGTTTAAATTTCGGCTCCAAAAATGTAGCATCTTCAGTGCCGACTCGGAAAACAGCCATAGAGCCCACGTTGCCGAAAACCGCATTTTTAATATTCTCTTCAAGTTGGGTAATGTACTGGTGCGCAATGTTGAGTGAGAGTCTGTATTTTCTAGCTTCGGATAAAATAGAAGCGATAGAATCAGTAGTGACATTTTGGAACTCATCTATGTAAAGATAGAAATCATTCATTGGCTTGCCGAACATATCTACGCGAGAAAGCGCAGCCATCTGAATTTTCCCTACCAACACCAGTCCGATTAAGTTCGCATTTATGTCACCGAGCCTGCCTTTGGAAAGGTTGACCAGCAGAATTTTCTTCTCATCCATAATCTTCCTAAAGTTGAAAACGGAATTTTGCTGTAACACCACCGGACGCATGATGTCGTTTGAGATGAAATTATCAAACTTGGATGAAATATAAGGCACGAAGTTAGCCAAGGATTGGTCCCCTGTCGTCTGCTCGACGGAAACCCAGAATTGCTTGATAATTGGATTCTTGCACCTGGCAAGTTTCAAATCACGAAACTCCTTGTCCGCCAGGACGCGGGTAATTTCAAGTAAGGTTGAGCCTGACTCTGGGTCTTCCATCACTAGGAAGGCGCTGTTGCGGAAATACTGTTCAAACATCGCCCCACCTCCCACCTTCATATCAAAAAGTTTGTTGAAAATTCCCATCAACTCATTCACTACAAAAGTCTTCTGTTCAGGATATTTCGGATCATACTCAAGCATATTGAGCCCCATAGGTCGCGCCGTGTAAGCGGGGTCAAAATAAATCACATCATCAATACGCTCTTTGGGAATTCGCGAGAGAATAGTCTGGATATCGGTACCGTGCGGATCAATATAACAGCATCCATCTCCATTCTTGATATCTTGAGTTATCATATTGAGCATAATGTTTGTTTTTCCCGTACCAGTCTGCCCCACTACATAGAAATGCCTCATGCGGTCTTCACGCGCCAGGTGAATCTCCGTATCTCGGCCTCGGTAACTATTGACCCCCAAAACAATACCTTCCTGCCCCATTTCAATCGGAGCCGGAGCGATACCCGCCCTGGCCTCTTTCAGTTGTGGTTGGCTGCCTATGCCTATCGGAAAATGAAAAACTGAGGCAAGCTCTTTTAAGTTCATGGGCAATGTTTTATCGGGAGAAAAAGTACGATAAGAAAAATCATGGAAAAGTTTTTTTAAATCACTTCCACTTAATTGCTCAAAAATTAAAGAATTGCTCGCCGCTTCAGAAAATTGATTAAAAGATGATTCTATCTCCCTTAATACTGCTTCGGCACGTTCTTTGTTTTCCCCCGAAGCGATAATGCGGATATTCGCTTTCATGATAGTGCTCTTTATCTTACTGCCTATTTTTTCCACTGCCCCCTCGTCTACTGCTCGTCTGCCTTTCATGTATTTTTCTTTATTTTCTTCTTCCTTTTTCTCCTTGTGCCCGAACAAAAGATCTTTCCCTACTTTCAAAAAAGCTTTGTTAAATTTATAGAAATTATCATCTGCATGTTTGACCGAAGTGCCACTTTTTACATCATCTAAAATTTTGTGAAATTCATTTATAAACTTATCACCGGTAGGGGCTATCACTATTTGAATCGCCGCTCCTTCGCCGGAAGTCTTTAATTTGGAGAATACATTCAATATAGGGTTCATCGGATCGTGCTCAATATTTTCATAAGTTTTTATCGGCATCACAGCGCGCTCGGTGAAAGAAGCATATGCTCCTACTGAACCTCCATTTTCATTGAAAATATTGTAATCATCCGTTACCTCCCGAATTTTTGCATTATGGTAAAAAGCTAAAATCTGTTTCTCAAAAAGCGAGATATGTTTATTCGGTATGGCCGCATACACAACAACTTCATCACTTTTATTTTGAAGCGCTACCTCCAAGGTAAAATAATTTTCTTTTTCATTATTCTTGCCGATAGAGATGGATTGCATTCCTGCGTAAAATTGCTCCATCGCGCCAATGAATTCTTTAAATCCTTTTGATTTATCTGCTTCGTCTTCGGGGGGAGGGAGAGTAATTTCAAAAAGAGTCATTTTGAGAGCTTTATAAACTGGCGAATCCTCTCTGAAATCAAATGCCACCTGTCCATTTTTTAGATATTGAATAAGAATGCGATGAAAATCATCATCAATGTGTGGATTGCCCATTGCCCCCACTACAGAAATTGCATTCCGAATTCCCTTCGTGATAACTATACCCAAAAGTTCTTCCATCACTGCATCATGAGATTCAGGACGAAGAGCTAAGATGATACCTTCAGTTTCTTTTTTATTTAAAACGTTATCTTTGTGTACCAATTTTTCAGTCGGTATATTTTTATATTCACTTATCACCTCTCGTGTTGCATCTTCGGTCACATGTTCTATGTGCCCCAGATCTTTTAATTCTTCTTCTCTTTTGGCGACATGGGCACGCAAATAATCTAGCTCCTCTTCCGGAGTCTGGAACTTTGGCATTTCTTTAAAGAAATTCTTTTCCATTTATTTAATTATACACCACCCCAGCCCCTCCTCCAAAAGAAATAGAGGAAAACTTGCACCACACCTCACCCCTGCCCCTCCTCCATAACTAAATTATAGCGAGGGGTAAATGCGCGCTAGGCAAGACCTAATACAAACCTTTCCACTAAACTGTCAAACATTGGATATCCGAATACAACAATCTTCTACAGTTACGATATAATCAATTCTATTGTATAATTGGTATATGAAAAATAAAATTTATCTTGCTATTTTTATTGTGTGTGGTTTATTGGCTGCATATCTTGTATTTAAAACATTTATAAGTAAAGAAATGTTTGCATTTGCCAATATGCTTTTTGCAATACCGATAGGCGCGATAAGCTTAATCTTTTTCTTTCTCTTTGTTTACGGAAAAATTTATAATAATCCTGAAAAATTCAACAAAAAAAATCCAATACATGCTACAATAAAATTATCTCCCAATGCCATCCGTGGAATTGCTCTAGTGTTGGTATTTTTATTTTTAATAATAAACAATTTATCTTTACCTAGCGGTTATATACCATTTCTCAGCGGATTATTTTTAACAATAGAAATGTTTTCTCTACCACTTGCTTTTATTTTGTTTATTGTAAGTATGTTCGAAAAAAATTAACTATTAGTAGCAACAACCGTCCTTGCTACTTAAAAAATGATTATATGCCAAATTTTCTCCGGAGGATAGCATCTTCTTGCGCCAACTCTTCTTTTGATTTCTGTATTCCGTGTTCTATCCTAAATTTTTCTGCTGCATTTTTTACTTTTTCGTATTCTTGCCGTGCAATTTCTCTTTTCTGTGTTTCTGATCCATCCTGCATCTGTTTTATCAGCTCGTCTATTGAAAGCCCGCCTGTTCCTAGTTCATCTTCACTCTTTTTTTTAGGCTCTACCCCTTTTCTTTTGTCTATAAAATCCCAATTTGTTTTTTCTGTCATACAATGATTTATGGGGAAGTAGAGAATCTCACTACCCTATTTAATTACGTAATTAATTATGTACCTAATTATACACCCCCTCAGTCATCTTCCAAAAGTATTGCTATGTGCTAGGTCTTGCCTAGCACAACTCATTTTTATAACTTATCCATTCTAAAATCTCCTTTTTAAAATCTTTCTCCAAGGGAAAGTACTCAGGATAAACTTCACTGTCAAGAATTGAATTCTGTTTTCTTTTTGTGTCTAAATAATCAAGATAGCTCGAGTATTTATAGTCATCTAGATATTTTAAGACTTCATTTTTATTTTTTATTCCCTTTTCTTTCCAATCTTTTTGTATTAATTTAACAGGATTTAAGTGAATATAAGAAAATATATATTTTAAATATCTATCAGTATCTAAATGTTTCGATTTAAATTTACCCTCAAAAAGCCCTCCTGCTCTCTTGTATTTTTTGTTGTAATACATCACATATGCTGTACACAACTTCTGCATAAATTTACTTACACCATTTTTTTCTTTGTGTGTTATTAAAATATGAAAATGATTTGGCATTAAACAGTAAGCTCCAATATTCACTATCTGACTTCCCCTTTCCCAGAGATATGGATCTTCTTCACTCCTTTTAAGAATAAAATTTCTAAAATTGTTTTCAGAGTTACAGGTGTAAAGCAAAGTAATAAAGTGCCAATAATCTTGGGCATCGTGAAATATTTTTTGTTTACTATTCCCACGATTGTATAGATGATAATATTCACCCTCAGCAAAAGAGGTTTTTCTGATAGACATAAATAAATTATACCACATGTGCTAGGCAAGACCTAGCACATTATACAACAAAAATTAAATTTTAGTTAAAATTTCTGGCTCCCCTTCTGTTATCAGAATAGTATGTTCAAAATGAGCGCTATTTTTGCGGTCTGCCGTGCGAAAAGTCCAATCGTCGTCATCTATGGTCACGTGCTTTGTGCCGAGGTTTAACATCGGCTCCAGAGCGATGATCATCCCCGACACGAGCTTCTCTCCTTTACCCTTTTTCCCAAAATTTGGAATAAATGGATCTTCGTGAATCGCTTTACCCACACCGTGCCCAGCGAGAACTTCTACGATGCCGTATTTTCTTTCCTGCGCATGGACATAGCTTTCTATCGCATATCCTATATCTCCCACCGTGTTCCCCGCTATGGCTGCATCAATACCTACTTGAAGTGCCCGTTCGGTAACTTGCAGAAGCTTCAAGTTTTCCGGGCTGACTTTACCCACAGGCACAGTGATAGCCATATCGGTGAAAAGCCCTTTGTGTTTGGTGCCCAAATCAATAGACACTATATCCCCCTCTTTCAAAATTTTATTTTTATTTGGAATACCATGCACCACTTCATCATTTACAGAGACACATAAAGAAGCGGGAAATGGCGAGCTTGCTCCTTCGGGACGATAATTGAAAAATGCTGGAATGTCCCCAAGCTCACGAATAAATTGCTCTGCATAAGTATCTAAATCTTTTGTAGATACACCGGGTGCGACTTTGTCCGCTACTTTATAAAGTACTGTTGCCAGATTCTTACAACCTGCACGAATTATTTCTATTTCTTCTTTTGTTTTGATAATGACCATATCATTATGAAATTACTGTTCCAATAAACTCCTCTCCGTTTAAACACTTTGCCAAATTATCAATCGGTTTTCCATTCATGATTATTACCTTCATCTCTTTTTTCTCTGCCGTTTCGGACGCGATAGGATCAAAAGGAGTACTCAACCCGGGATTCCATTCTTTTGGAATAAGGGCGCGGTAATCCGCCCAAGAAATTTGCTCTATTTTTTTTGCATCTAAATTAATTTTTGGATCTCTATCATACACATAATCAGTATTGGATAAATTAATTATTTTTTTTATTCCAAGAGCTTCTGCCCCTTTGACTGCATCCCAATCCGTACTGCGCCCAGGGCGAAAGGCTGAGCCGATGACAATTGGTTTTTCGGAAACAACTCCGAGAGATAAATCTGCGACAACTTCGTCATGAGCATGTTCCCCAAAGATAACTCTCAGCAGTTCAGCATTTAATTTTAGGGATGCGATGCCGATCCAGTCCAAATCTTCATTTGAAGGATGGCCGATTTCTTTAGCGACATTTTGATATTTTCTACATATTTTCCCTCCTCCGGTAATAATTATAAATTTTTTACCTTGCTCAACCTGAGAAAGTATTAATTTTTTGAAATCCTGTAAGAAACTGATGTCTATCTCCCCTGGAACGATGAGCGAACCACCAAGTGAAATGATTATCGTTTCTTCCATACTAGTAGCCTAAGGCTTTAATAATATCTTTGTGTACATCCTCTATTGATTGTTCACCGTTGATTGTGTGAATCTCATACCCTTCTTTGTCTTTAAAATAATTCATTGCTGGAACTACTTTATTTTTATACTCATTAAATCTTTTAGTAAGACCTTCTTTTGTATCATCTTGTCGGCCTCTCAATAAATTCCTTTTCATTGCTTCTTCTTCGGAAAGCTCAATATAGATTATCCTAATCTCATCTCGTTTGAAAAATTTCATCATTTCTTCAAACACAATACTCTGAGAAGCGGTACGGGGATACCCATCTGCAATTAAATTTTTATCCGGAGAAAGGTTGGAAATTAAAATATTAATGAACACCGCATCGGTCAAAAAATCCGGGACTAAAATACCGTTATGAACATATTCTTTTACCAATTCGGCGGTATAATTGCCAGATTCAATCAGCTTCCTGAAACCATCTCCTGTTCCGGCGTATATGGACTCTCGGCTATCCTTAGCCTTTAAAAAATCAGTTAGGAGCTTTACCTGGGTTCCTTTACCTGAACCAACCTGCCCAAAAAACACAAAAGTCTGTGATCGCATATGTGCTATAATAGCATAAATTATGAAAAAAGAAATTATAACCATCTGCGGAGGTCTCGGAAGTGGAAAGTCCAGCACTGCCAAGAAAGTAGCGGAAATTTTAGGATTCCAACACTTCTCTTCAGGTGATTTTTTTAGGCAAGTTGGACTGGAGCTTGGTTTGTCTATTAATGAGATGAACAAAAAAGCTGAAGTAGATCCAAAAATAGACAAAACAATAGACCAAAAACTGCGAGACATGAGAAATAAAGAGAAAGTAGTTATTGATTCACGCACGGCATATCACTGGATACCGGAATCGTTTAAGATATATTTGGACCTATCACAAGAAATTGCCAAAGACAGAATCTTAAACAGTATAAAGGAAAATAAATTGAGGATGGAAAGTGAACAAATTTCTTCCGCCGAAGAAGCGTATGAAAAAATGCAGGAGCGTTTTTCAAGTGAACAGAAAAGATATTGGGATCTGTATAAAATAAATAACACTGATAAAAATAATTTTGATTTGGTTATAGACACAAACAAAAACAACCTGGAGCAGGTTGTTGATATTATCGTCACTGAATATAAAAAGTGGATAAAAAACTAATACTCTCGCATGGAAATTTGCGCGTCAACTTTTTTTATCAAATCAAGCACTACGGATACTACGATCAAAATAGATGTACCGCCCAAAGCAAAAGAAGCATTACCAGTGATAAACTGCATAATAAGAGGTAAAACTGCGATAAAACCTAGAAAAACAGCACCTAAAAGGGTGATCCGACTCAAAACCTTTGAAATATATTCTGAAGTAGAGGGACCCGGACGAATTCCCGGGATAAACGCACCATTTTTCTGCAAATTGGTGGAAAGAGCCTCAGGGTCAAAGGTCACCGCTGTATAGAAATAAGTAAAGATAAACACAAAAACGAAATACAACACGGCGTAAAGTACACTGGTCTGAGTAAATGCCATCAAGATATCAGAAATTTTTGCCAAAACAACATTTGAATATCTAGACAAAAAAGTACCGATCATCTGAGGGAAAAGTAAAATGGAAAGCGCAAAAATTATCGGAATAACTCCGGCTTGATTTACCCGAAGCGGCAGATAGGTAGAACCACCACCAAACATTTTCATCCCTCGCACCCTCTTGGCATAAGTAACAGGGATAGGACGTTCTGCTTCGGTAACAAGCACAATTCCTGCCAAAATAATTATACCTATAACAGCAAATACTAGATAAAGAGGAATCTGTGAAACTTCAAAAGTAAAGACTTGTTCTCCGATCCACGAAGGAAGTCTAGAAACTATTCCGGCAAAGATTATTATAGAAACTCCATTTCCTATACCAAACTCGGAAATAAGTTCTCCTATCCACATTATCAACAATGCACCAGCGACGATAATGACCAAATTAGCAAAACGATCAAAAGAAGACAAATTAAATATGATGTTCTGTTGTTCAAGAATATATAAAAGACTAAAACCCTGAATAGCGGCCAACGGCACAGTAAGCAATCTTCCATATTGAGCAAATTTTTTCTTGCCTGCCTCTCCTTCTTCGTGATAAATCTTTTTCAAGGCAGGAACCATGATAGTCAAAAGTTGCATGATAATAGAACCGGTGATGTATGGTCCTACTCCTAGCATAATGATGGAAAGGTTGGAAAGTCCACCCCCAGAAAAGATATTTAAAATACCAAAAAATTGGTTATTAGAAAGAAATCGTTCTAGCGCTACCGTATCAATACCGGGGATAGGAATAGCTGAAAGTAATCTAAATACTATCAACGCAAAAAAAACAAACAGTACTCTATTGCGTAAGCCTGTATCTGTCCAAATTAATTTCAATTTATTCCAAAAATTTTGCATAGTAGCTTATTCTTACCGAATTTTTATCTTTTTCCCTTTGATATTTAATCTCTTGCGGATTTCCGATAATTTCTCTGTCTTAGATATGAGCTTGTCTTTCTCTACCACAAAAACTTTCTGGATAGATTTAAATTGATATCCTCGGTTCTTTGGTAATTTCTTAATGATATCACGAAGCTCCGGGCGACGCTTGTTACCAGCACGAGCTGTCTGTCCCTTGCCTCCTCGGCCGGAAGTCTTGGCATGTTTGCCTCCTCGGCCCACTAGCCTATCTCTCTTGTTTTTGTGTTGTCTCTTTAAATTGTGTATTTGCATGACATTATTCTGCAGTAGGAACTACTACTTCTTTATTATCAATAACCACACTTTCAGGAACTTCTTTTTCATGTTTCAAAGTGATAGCGGACAATGCTGACATCACTGCTTTCGCATTATTTAATTTATTTTTACTGTTAGAAAGAATTTTACCTGTGATGTCTTTGACTCCCGACAACTTTATTATGTCACGAATCACAGAACCTGCCACCAGCCCACGTCCTTTGTTGGGCATCAAAACTACCTGAGAACTTGAAAACTTAGCCGAGAGTTCATAAGGGATAGACATCGTCTTTGTGAGGTTTAGTTTTACCATATTCTTTTTGGCGTTTCGTAAGGCCTTGTTTATAGCCAAAGCTGTATCTCCTGCCTTGCCCAAACCTAAACCTACTCGTCCCTTTTTATCACCAGCTACCAGGGCAACACTGAAAGAAAACCTGCGTCCTCCCGCTACGACACGAGTGACACGACGAATGTCAATAATCTTTTGATCAAATTCGGGCTTCACCCTATTGAAAGAAGATGGCCTACGACCACTATTTTTTTTATCTCTTGTGTTTTCTTTTGGTTTTTCCATAAATCTCTTTTAAAACTCCAAGCCTGCGGCACGCGCCGTGTCAGCTACTAATTTTATTCTTCCAGTGTATTTAAAACCATTACGATCAAAGACAACCTTTTTAAAGTTATTTTTCAGACAAGAAGTCGCGATGGCATTGCCTACTTCCTTTGCTCTTTCTGTCTTTGTGCCTTTGGTTATTTTTACGTCGCTTGCTTGTGCTAAAGTCTTACCGGTCATATCGTTGATAACTTGCGCATAGATAAATTTATTGGAACGAAAAACTGTCAGACGAGGGCGTGCTTCCGTACCTTGAATCTTTGTTCTTATCTTTTTCTTTAATCGTATTCTTTTGTCAGTTTTGTTTTGCATGTTATTTATACTGTTTTCTTACCCTGTTTACGTCTGATAACTTCATTTTCGTAGCGCATTCCTTTCCCCTTATAAGGTTCCGGTTTCTTCAGTGCACGGACTGCAGCAGTAAAACTACCCACCAGTTCTTTATCAATCCCCGTGATTGTAATGTTGTTCTTTTCGGCAGTGGCTGTTATCCCCTCTGGGGTAGACACGATAACGGGATGAGAAAAACCCAGTGCAAAATGAAGTTCTTTGCCTTTGACTTCGGATTTAAATCCGACACCTTCTAAAATTAGTTTTTTTTGATACGGCTTCTCTACTCCTTCAATCATATTTTTTATGTGCGAAGCATATGTACCCCAAAGAGATTTAGAAAATTTATCGTTTCTCTTGATATTTAAAGTTACGACACTGCCTGTAATAGTTATAGTAACGTCATCTCTAAATGTCTTAGTGAGTGTGCCCTTGGAGCCAGCCACAGTAATTACGTTGCCATTTTGTGTGACTTTGACTCCGGCTGGTATTAAAATTTCTTGTTTTCCAATTCTTGACATATATTTTAATTACCAAATTTTAAATAACGCCTCTCCCCCGACTTGTTCCTTCCTCGCTTCCTTGCCTGATAAAATTCCTTTGGGAGTAGAAAGGACAAGCAACCCTGACCCATTTCTGACAGAATGGATATCTTTCATCCCAAAATAGACACGACGAGATTGTTTAGAAATTCTTTCTACTTCAGTAATTTTAGGTTTATTGTCCACGTATAGAAGCCCTACTTCCAGTACCGGTTGTCCTTTTTTTACTTTTTTTGAAACATTAGAAATATATCCTGCCTTTTTTAAGCATTCACTGACAGCGTTTTTCATTTTAGAATACGGAAAAGATACAGACTCTTTGCCAGCCAAGCTTCCGTTCTTCATTATTATTATCATGTTTGAAATTGAATCCATAGATTTATTTAATTTTTTACCAAGAAGACTTTCTGACTCCCGGCAACATACCCTCGTTTGCTAATTCTCTGAAACAAATACGACAAATACCAAAATCTCGCATGAAAGCATTGCCGCGGCCACAACGAAAACATCGATTTTTAGCTCGAGTGGAAAATTTCGGTGTTTTTTTACTTCTTGCTACGACTGATGTTTTGGCCATAAATAAATATTATCCATTTTATAGGGGATATCTTGTGTGTTTTCTTAAAACCCAGAGACTGTCTGGAAAAGCCTTAAGGAGAAACACAGATCCAACCTAACTCCTGGACCTTTTCATACTAGCAAATAAACCTAAAATAGTCAAACCTAGTGATCAGCGTAAAGATAGTTACTGTAGGGCCAGTTTATACACCAAACACCTTCACTGCCTAATGTGTAAAATTTCCATCGTTTTAATTCACAACGATTCTTATTTCCCTCATCTTCAAATTTAGTAACTAAATCGTATTTACCAGGATACAATGCTTCATTGGAAAGAAAAGCATAGTTATAATAATCTCCGACACTCCAAGGGCCCCCTGCCGCAGTATTTATCGGATCTCTAGGAAGAGAATCTATATATGGAGCAAGCGCAGTCTGTAAGGTATCCCAGCCAGATGAATAACTATAAACCCAACTAGTGGCAATAGGATAACGATTATAATCATTAAAATACATTTCCAGAGCTACTTGAATCTGGTGTAAATCTGAAATTCTCCTCGCATCCCTCGCTTTCTCTCTCGCAGAATTCAAGCTAGCAAAAACAACAGACGAAAGCAGACTAATGATGGCGACTACTACCAGAAGTTCAATTAAAGTGAATCCTTTTGCTTTAGACTGCCCATTCATGAGTAAATGATACCTCAATCTCCCAAAAATAAAAACCTCGTGAACTAACGAGGTTTTTATTTTTGGGAGATTTAAATATTTTTTTATTTCTTTTTATTATCTTCTTCCTTCTTAAAAGGAACGCCCAGAAGTTCAAAAAAGGCTGTGCCTTCTTTTTTAGTTTTAGCGCTAGAAACGATAGTTATGGACAAGCCAAAGACATCACGAATATCTTCATCTGCAGTTTCTGGAAAAATAGTGTGTTCTTTTATGCCAATAGTCAAGTTTCCGACATTGTCCACTGCTGTACGATTTATCCCTCGGAAATCCTTTGTTCTAGGAAGAGCGATATTAATAAGCTTTTCCAAAAAAGCATACATTCTACCTCCACGCATCGTCACCATAATACCGATAGGGTCCCCCTGGCGAACTTTAAAAGACGAAATTGATTGTTTGGCGCCACGCAATGATCCTTTCTGTCCGGTAATCTTGGCCAATCTCTCGGCGATAGCGTCATTCTTGTTCTTGTCTTTCTTCATGGGGGTACCCGTGCCAGTATTGACTACCACTTTTTTTATCTTAGGAGCAGCCATTATGTTTTTATAACCAAAAATTTCTTTCATTTTTTGGAATGCCTCTCCTTCTTTTTCTTTTATAGTTAAATGTTTCATATTATTAAATTTCCTGATTACTCTTCTTGGCAATTCTTACCATTTTATCCCCAACTTGTTTTTTTCCAAGGCGAGTGACTTTACCTGTTTTAGGATCAAGCATCATTACATTTGAAGCGTTGATAGGCATTTCAATATTTTTCATAGTCCCCTTCTCTCCGGACTTTCTAGGTCGCTGATGTTTTTTCATCATATTGAGCCCCTCTACGATGACTTTATTTTCTTTAACCAAAACACTGACAATCTTGCCTTTTTTACCTTTGTCTTTGCCGGCTACCACTATTATATTGTCTCCTTTCTTAAGCTTCATTTTTTTAATTCGTAATTTTTAATTCGTAATTATTTATATAACTTCTTGCGCTAAAGAAATTATTTTCTGAAATCCCTTCTCTGCCAATTCTCTCGGTATCGGACCGAATACGCGACCAGCTTTCGGATCTTTTTTCCCTTTTTCCAAAATAACTACAGCGTTATCATCAAAACGAATATAAGAACCGTCTTTTCGTCTATAAGCACCTCTAGTACGTACAACTACAGCCTGGTGTACATCTTTCTTCTTTACGGCCTTTCTTGGGCTAGCCACTTTTACTGATATAATGACAATTTCTCCTAAAGTCGCATACCTCTTTTTGGAAGAGCCCAAAATCTTAAACACCTTTCCCACGGTGCCTCCGGCGTTGTCTGTTATTTTTACTAAAGTTTCATTTTGAATCATATATTTTTAAATTACTGTGCTACTTTAAACTTTTTATCTTTGGAAATTGGCCTGGTCTCAACTATCTCCACCTTATCCCCTGTTTTATATTTATTTTCTTCGTCATGAGCCTTGTATTTCTTGCTGATTTTATAAAACTTTCCATAAAGTGGGTGCTTAACAAATCTGGAAACAGAAACAACTACGGTTTTGTCCATCTTGTCTGAAACAACCACCCCACTCAAGCGGCTTCCATTATTATCTTTTGTTTCTTTTTTTTCTTTCGTTTTCATATATTTATATTATAACTTCTTTATTTCTTATGATTTATTTCAGTCAGTGTTCTGGCTATTTTTTTCTTGAGTGTGGATACTTCTTTTACATTCTTAGATCTTGATCCCTCAGCTTTAAAATGAATAGCGCGCAACTCTTCCCGCAAAAGAGCCAGATGCTTTTTCATCTCATCCATCTTCATTTCTTTTAAATTTTCTTTCTTGTTTTTCATCTTAAAATTAAATTACTACTTATTTATTCTTCCGACAATTCTGGTTTTGATTGGAAGTTTGGTGCCAGCCTTTCTCAAAGCCTCACGTGCTACTTTTTCCTCCGCCCCATCCACTTCAAATATTATTCGTCCTGGCAGGACATCAAAACAGTATCCTTGAGGATCTCCCTTTCCTTTTCCCATGCCCACTTCAGCAGCTTTTGCTGTATAAGGACGATCTGGAAAAATGCGAACCCAGTATTTACCTGTCTTGGTCAAAGTACGAGAAATTACTTTTCGGGCAGACTCAATCTGGGTAGATTTTACACGTGCTTGAGTCTCAGACTTCAACCCAAAAGAACCGAAGGCGAGCTTGATGCCACGAGTATCAGCAGAACGCGATTTTGGATTTGATCGTCCTGTCTGCCATTTTCTAAATTTTACTTTTTTTGGAATTAACATACAATTTTATGTGGCGTTAAGCTCGTAGATACTAATCAGTTTTTAATTTACTATCTTTCCCACCCTCAGAATCTGGAGTCAAGGTATTGTGGGTAGCTTTCTTGTCTGCAAAAATCTTTCCGCGGTAAATCCACACCTTGATGCCAACAACACCATATGAAAGAGTGGCTCGTTCACGTTTGAAATCTATATCTGCACGAAAAGTCTGAAGTGGAATACTTCCACGCTTGAGTTCTTCCGTGCGAGCGATTTCAGCTCCACCCAGACGACCGGAGAGCACCACTCTGGCACCCTCTACCCCGCGGGCCGTCATTACTTTTTCAATAATCTGCTTGATGACTCGGCGATAAGGCATTCTTTTTTCCAATCCTTCAGCAATCATGTATGCGACGATTGCAGCGTCAGCTTCTGGATTCGCGATTTCCACGATTTCCAATTTGAAATCTTCCGGACGTGGAAGCTTTAATTTATCCATCTTTTTCAAAATATCTTCCTTCAGCTTGGTAGCTCCCTCGCCGTTTCTGCCTATCAACAATCCCGGGCGAGAAGTCTTGATGATAAAACGAGTAGCTTTTCGGCTTCTTTCAATCTCTATGCTGGAAATATACATTCCACGCAATTTCTTTTCCAAATATTGACGAACCAAAACATCCCCCTTAAGATAGGCAACATATTTTTTAGGATCAGCAAACCAGCGAGACTTCCAATCTCTTAATATAATCAATCTATGTGCATATGGGTGAACTATTTTTGACATATTATTTCTTTATTACTTTTTTAGCTTTTACTGCTTTTTCTTTTTTAATAGTCTTTTTAACAGGCATTACTTTTTCTGCCAAAAGAAGAGTCAGGTGGCTGGTACGTTTATTGATACGATGCCCAGAACCCATAGCTGCCGGCATCATTCTCTTCATCACAATTCCTTTATCTACTCTCAATTCTTTTATAAATAAATTTTCCATCTCTACTCCCATTTGTTTTGCATTGGCGACGGCAGACAAAAGAAGCTTCTTGATAGGAAGTCCGGCACGTTTAGCCAAAAAATCAAGCTCGGCGATAGCTTCTGTTACATTTTTTCCTTTGATCAATCCAGCCACAAGGCGGACTTTTCTGGGAGACTGTCTGTAATTTTTTAAAAATGCTTTCATATTTGTAATTCAAATTTATTTTTTCTATCTATTTCTTATTTGAGACTATAACTAATTTTTTAAAAATGCTTTCATATTTTTTTATTTTTTATCACCTCCTTTTGCATCTGTTGCGGCTGCAGTGGCGGACTTAGCTTGAGCTATTTCAGCTTCTTTCTTCTTCATTTCAAGTTCTTTCTGCATCTTTCCTCCGTGTTTCATGAATTTCTTGGTTGGAGAAAATTCTCCCAGTCTGTGCCCAACCATATCTTCAGTGACAAGCACTTCCACGTGCGTTTTTCCATTGTAAACACCAAAAGTAAAACCGAGCATCTCCGGAGAGATGACACAAGCACGCTTCCAAGTCTTCACCATCGGTGTTTGAAGCGGGTTTTTTCCGGCAATCTTTTTCAAAAGCCTTTCGTCAACATTTAATCCTTTTTTGATTGATCTTGTCATAAAAAATAGCTCTTAACGAGCTTGGTTTTATAATAGCAAATTTAATCTTAATGTCAACTAGATTCTAAAAGACCATTGTAATAAAAAGCTCAAATAAAAAAATGTCAAATTAAAATACTGAAGCCCCAGAACACCGTTGTGTGTTCTGGGGCATGATAGTTTCGGCTTGGGAGATTTTACTCCCTCGCCGGATGTGCCTCCACGACGGACCCGAACGTGAAACGCTCACAGTCGGTGTGGAAGCAGAAGAACCGTGGGTGACGGACTCCGATCTCCGGCCTCTTGAGCTTGTTCCAGCAGATTCGCGGCTTCTTGGTTTCGGGGCGAGCGGGGATCTTCTTCATTGAGCGACCTCCTTCTCTGTTGCCCAGAATTTTGCCTCCCTCACAAAGAAGGAGACAGTCTGCCTGTTTTTGCTCAGCCATTCCAACAGATAGAACCTGTCGTCTGCTTGGTGTCTCCTTTCTTCTCTGATTCTCCTTCTGCGTTCCCCCTTTTTACTCATGGGAACCTCGCTAGAATATGCGACGCATGATCTTGAGATCGTGCTCCCGGCACTCTTCATCGTAAGAACGAAGATCTTCTCCGAGGACCTCAGCCAGCTCGGAGAAAAGCGACCTTTCCTTCCTGAGAACAGGGTGCCACTTCGGCGGCCGAAGTGAAGGCACGCGCCTGAGCTCGGTTACCACATCCTCCTTTCTTTTCTGTTCTGGCTTCTTCAGGAACGGATTCTCTTTTCTTGTTTTTCCCACTGTCATGAACTTCCTCCTCTGTTTATGATTTAAACATATATTCTGAAAAAAGCAAGGAAAAAACAATCCTAAAAAAAGAGCCCCAGGACCTGCGACAATTGCTGTCGAGGTCTCCCGAGGCTATAGGGTGTGGTCGGTCTTAAGCCTACCGACCATTTTTAGCGGACTGGGAATCCGCTTGCGAGGTGGGGTTCCTCGCGATGCAGCTCAAGAGGTTTCCCTCCGAGCACCCTTCTTTACTCTTCGTCCTCCCTCCGAAGAAGAAGGTTGCGAACTTCTTGTTCGCCTTGACGGCGATCCCCCCTTCGGGAACCCTTCTTGGCTATCGCCACCTTCTTCTTCTTGTCCTGGTTGGACATGTCGCACCTCCGTTAAAAACTATACCACTTTTTCAAGATAACGCAACACGTATCAAAAACACCCAGACGAAACCTGGGTGTTTTTAGAAAATGTATTTTATTTATTCTTTCCGGTCTTCCTACGAGAGACAATAAATATATTTGAGTATTTCTTTGGATGACGGCTCTTTCTTCCTCCGGTAACCTTTCCCCACATTGTTTTCGGTCTCTTAGTTCCGCGTCCTTGTCTACCTTCTCCTCCTCCGTATGGATGGTCTACAGGGTTCATCGCCGTACCACGAACAGTCGGACGAATTCCCTTCCAACGACTGCGTCCGGCCTTGCCGTAATTTTCTAAGTGATGTTCTTCATTTGAAACTGTACCGACACAAGCCCAACAATTTTCATTTATTTTTCGAACTTCTGTAGAAGGCATTTTCAAATTTGTATATCCATCGGCATTGGCCACCACCTGAGCGAAAATTCCTGCGGAACGTCCTATCTTTGCACCACCCATCGGTTTGATTTCAATATTATAAACAAAAGTTCCAACCGGAATATTTCTAAGCGGTAATCTGTTACCTGCTTCTAGTGGAGCTTTCTCGGAAACAATAAAGCTGCTTCCAGCTTTCACAGATTTTGGCAAAACTACATATCTTTTCTCTCCATCCTTATAAACTGCCAACCCGATAAAAGCCGAACGATTTGGATCGTATTCAACGGATTTTATCTTCGCTGGAATATCTTTTTTGTCGTATAAAAAATCAACGAGTCTGTACAGACGCTTGTGTCCGCTGCCCTTGTGTCTCATAGTGATACGTCCTTGGCTATTTCTACCTACGGCACGCTTAAAACCATAAGTGAGAGACTTGAGTGGAGTGGATGTGGTAATAACTCCCCGGTAGTTCACATTGGTCATCTGTCTTCTTGATTTGCTTGTGGGTTTGTATGTTTTCATAAACTAAATAAATTCTATCTTGTCTCCTTTCTTTAAATAAACAAAAGCCTTGCGTCCGCCACCCCTTATTCCTTCTTTGCCTTTAGACATAATTTTTTTCCTAGGCACAGGGAGAACATTTACTTTGATAGGTTTTACTTTATAGAGAGCAAAGACTGCCTTCTTTATTTCTGTCTTATTGGCATTGGCGGTAATATCAAAAGTATACACATTTTGCTCCATAGCAAAACTTCCTTTTTCGGTCACTCTTGGATTTTTAATAATTTGCATTGTCATAAAATTATCCTCTAGATTCTAGAAATTTAACTGCCTCGGTGGGATTTTCTATCAAAAGGTATTTGTAATTTAAAACATCCATCGGATTTAAGTTCTTAAGAAAAACTATCTCAAGTTGTGGTAAATTTCGGAAACTCTTTTCTGCACTCTCGCTTCTTCCAGAAAGCGCCACCAACACTCTGGACTTTTTGGAATCCGCAAGTGGTTTAAAACCGCTTGCTTTAGCCAAACTCTGCGCAACTTTCAAGGCGTCCTTAGTTTTGATTTTAGACAAGGCTAATGAATCCACAAAAAGTATCTCATTGTCTTTCAATTTTTTTGAAAGCACGGAAAATAGAGCTTGGGCACGCATCTTCTTGGAAATTTTTCTCTTGTAGTTTTTTTCTGCTAGTGGGCCATGCGTTACTCCTCCACCTACCCAAATCGGACTTCTCGTAGATCCGTGTCGGGCACGTCCGGTTCCTTTTTGCTTCCAAGGCTTCTTGCCTCCGCCACGTACTTCTCCTCTATCTTTAGTATCAGCAGTTCCGGATCGTTTATTACTTCGCATCCCTTCCACTACTTGGTGTACCAAATCGGCTCGCCATTTGGCAGCAAAAACTTTTGCCGGAAGGCTTATTGTTCCAGCCTCTTCCCCTTTCTGGCTGTATATTTTTGCTGATATTTCTGTTTTTGTTTTTGCTTCTGACATATTATCTACTGATTATTTCCACTAAAGTCCCCCGCTTACCGGCAATTGCTCCTTTGACAAGCATCAAATTATTTTCTTTATCCACCAAGACAACTTTCAGATTTTTTTGAGTAATGCGATCAGAGCCCATTCTGCCAGCCATTCTCATCCCTCTCGGAACGTGGGTTCGGAGTCCTCCTCCGATACTTCCAGGTTCACGTTCGGAGTGTTTCTGTCCATGCGAACGCGGACCTCCTGAGAAACCGTGGCGTTTTACGACACCCTGAAAACCTTTACCTTTGGAAACACTAGATACTTGTATTTTATCTCCGGGAACAAAACTTGAGACATCAATCACTTCTCCTTCTTTCGTCTCGTTTTTGTCGCTTGGTTTTAACCTGAATTCTTTTAGAGTTCTGTAAAACCCTCCCTTCATCGCTCCGGCGGATCCTTTGGAGACTCTTTCTTTTTTCTGTACCCCAAAACCAACTTGGATAGAATTATAGCCATCTTTTGCCTTCTCAAAGATTCTAGTCACTGTTATAGGCCCAGCTGTCACTATGGTCACTGGAAAAACAGTTCCGTCTTCAGAAAAGTACTCTGCCATATTTTCTTTTGTTCCCAGTATAAACTTCATGGTTAATTCGTAATTGCTAATTCGTAATTGATTGTTACATCATCTTCACATCAATATCAACTCCAGAAGGAAGCGAAAGATTAGTAAGAGCCTCAACGGTCTTTTGATTTGGGTTTATAATATCAATCAATCTCTTGTGTACTCTTATTTCAAATTGTTCTCTGGTATTTTTGTAAATAAAAGAAGAACGATTGACTGTATATTTTTTTATTTCTGTTGGAAGCGGTACAGGTCCCACGATTGTAGCATCATACCTGACTGCCGTATCCATGATTTGTTTAACAGACGCATCCAGAATCTTGCTCTCGTAAGCACGAACTCGGATACGAAGCACAACTTTGCCATCTTCTCCACCTGCACCCTTTTTAAGGGAAACTTTTGGCATCTTAGCCTTTTCCGTTTTTGCTGATTTAGTAACGGCTTTTGGCTCTTTTATTTTTGTATGTGCTGTTGTCATGGTACTAAATCGTAATTTCTAATTCTTAATTATCCCAAGATTTTTGTTACAACACCCGCACCGACAGTCTTCCCCCCTTCACGGATGGCAAACTTTTGTGTTTCTTCAAGGGCAACCGGGGTAACCAATTTAACTGTAATTTTAACTGTATCTCCAGGCATGACCATCTCTGTTCCTTCTGCAAGGGTCACATCTCCAGTTACGTCTGTGGTACGAATATAGAATTGAGGTTTATATCCTTTGAAAAATGGGGTATGTCGTCCTCCTTCTTCTTTCTTTAATACGTATATTTCGCAAGTAAAGTTGTCATGCGGAGTAACAGTACCTGGCTTTGCCAAAACTTGTCCGCGAGTGATGTCTTCTTTTTTCAAACCTCGGAGAAGAATACCGGCATTGTCTCCGGCCATACCTTCTTGAAGATTTTTATTGAACATTTCAATTCCGGTAACGGTTGTCTTTTGAGTAGGTTTGATTCCAATGATTTCAACATCTTCACCAACCTTCACTACCCCTCTTTCAATTTTACCGGTAACAACTGTTCCTCGGCCTTCAATGGAGAAGATGTCTTCTACCGGCATAAGGAATGGTTTTGAAGTATCACGTTCTGGGACTGGGATGTAAGTATCAAGTGCATCGGTCAATTCAAGAATCTTCTTTGCCCATTCATCATCAACTGACTTTGCTTCAAGACCCTTAAGAGCGGATCCGCGAATAACTGGAGCATTTGCTCCATCAAAGCCTTGCTTGGTTAGAAGTTCACGAATTTCTTCTTCAACCATGTCAATCATATCTTTATCATCAACCATGTCGCATTTGTTTAGGAAAACAATCATTTTTGGAACACCAACTTGTTTTGCAAGGAGAACGTGTTCGCGGGTCTGGGGCATAGCACCGTCAGTAGCGGCCACCACCAAGATAGCACCGTCCATTTGAGCGGCACCAGTAATCATGTTTTTGATGTAGTCAGCGTGTCCCGGAGCATCTATGTGCGCATAGTGACGAGCATCAGTAGCGTACTCGTTGTGAGAAATGTTAATAGTGATTCCACGAGCTTTTTCTTCAGGAGCGTTGTCAATCTGATCAACTCCACGAAGACGAACTGTTTTTCCAGCCAAATTTAACACATTTAAAATTGCAGCTGTTAAAGTTGTCTTTCCATGGTCAACGTGACCGATGGTGCCGACGTTTATGTGCGGCTTGTCTCTCTTAAATTCTTCTGCCATATTTTTGTTACTAATAGTTAAAACTTAACGTACGAGAACCAGTCGCTAAGGCCTAACTACTAATGTAAATTAACTAATAATTTAAAAAACAATATAAGCAAACCTTGTATTGCCTTCGCTCGTGAATCTTGTAAAACATAAAGTTTTCCACGATATCACTCGCTAGCCAATATAAAAACTGCAGAAAGTGCAGTTGCTAAGATAATAGCAGAATTAGAAATAAAGTCAATAATTAAAAAGACTAGGGCTCGCCTAGTCTTTTTAATAAATTTTGTTTGTTAATTTTTACTTTCTCGCAGCGATGATAGTTTCAGCAACATTTTGTGGAACAATATCGTAACGGAAGAATTCCATGGTGAAACCTGCGCGTCCTTCGGTCATAGAACGAAGACCGGTCATGTATCCAAACATTTCGGATAGAGGCACTATCGCTTTGATTACTTTATTCATTCCTCTGTCTTCCATTCCTTCAATAAGTCCGCGTTTGGATGACAAGTTTCCGGTGACATCTCCCATGAATTTATCTGGGGTAATGACTTCCACCTTCATCATTGGTTCTAAAATTACAGGATTAGCACGTTTACATGCATCTTGAATAGCCATAGAAGCAGCAATCTTGAACGCCATTTCGTTGGAGTCCACTTCGTGGTAACTACCATCCCAAAGATCCACTGAAACATTCACCATTTTAAATCCAGCCAAGATTCCACGATCCAATCCTTCTTTGAATCCCTTTTCACAAGGAGCGATATATTCTTGAGGAATGACACCTCCCTTGATGCTGTTTATAAACTCAAAACCTTCTCCACGCTTGGTATTCTTTGGTAAATCTTCCAACTCTTCTTTGGTAAGCATCTCCATTGGTTTGACTTTAATTTTCACGTGGCCGTAGTTTCCACGTCCTCCTGATTGCTTGATGTATTTGCCTTCAGCATCAGAATTGCCGGTAATAGTTTCTCGGTAAGCTACTTGCGGTTTACCGACATTGGCTTCCACGGTAAACTCGCGTTTCATACGATCCACGATAATTTCCAAATGCAATTCTCCCATGCCGGCAATGATGGTCTCTCCTGTCTCCTGATCGGTAGAAACTTTAAATGTCGGATCTTCTTGGGCGAGACGATTGAGGGCCATACCCATTTTTTCTTGGTCTGCTTTTGTTTTTGGTTCAATACGAAGCTGGATGACAGGTTCAGGAAAGACGATACGGTTCAATTCAATAGGATTATTTTCATCACAAAGAGTGTCTGAAGTTATAGTATCTTTCAATCCTACAGCCGCCGCAATTTCTCCAGCAAAAACTTGTTTCACTTCTTCGCGATCGTTGGCATGCATACGCAATATTCGGCCGATACGTTCTTTGTTGCGAGTACGAGGATTGTATACATAACTTCCCGCCACCAAACTTCCGGAATAAACACGGAAGAAAATAATCTGTCCGACGAATGGATCCGTCGCCACCTTAAAAGCGAGCGCTGCAAAAGGTTCTGCATCCGAAGCATTGCGAACAAGAGGTTCATCTGTATCTGGGTTAACTCCTGGAATCGGAGGAATATCTGTCGGAGCTGGCAAATAATCCACGACTGCGTCTAGCACGAGCTGGACACCTTTGTTCTTTAAAGCTGAACCGGCGAATACCGGGAAAATTTCGTTTGCAATAACCGCTTTACGTAAAGTTTTTTTCAAAACATCAATATCTGGAATTACTCCTTCCAAATATTCTGTCATCATCGCTTCGTCGGTCTCCACTATCTTTTCAACTAATTCACCATGATATTTTTCGGCGTCCGCTTTCAATTCTTCCGGAATTTCTTTTTCTACAACTTTATTTCCCATTTCTCCTTCAAAGTAATAAGCCTTCATGCGCAAAAGATCTACCACTCCTTCATGTTTTTCTTCCAAGCCAATGGGAATTTGCATTCTTACAGCTTTCTTCGTGAGACGTTCTAGAATAGTTTTATAGGAATGTTCAAAAGAAGCACCAGTGCGGTCTAATTTATTTATAAAACAAACACGAGGAACTTTTGCCTCATCAGCATAACGCCAGTTTGTTTCGGATTGTGGTTCTACTCCTGCCACGCCGTCAAAGACGACGACTGCACCGTCTAGCACACGGAGAGATCTCTTCACTTCAACTGTGAAATCAATGTGTCCAGGTGTGTCAATAATATTAAAACGATGTTTCTTTGATTTGTCGGAAAGAGCGTAAGTAGGAGTCCAGAAACAAGTGACCGCTGCGGAAGTAATAGTGATTCCGCGTTCTCGTTCTTGTTCCATCCAGTCCGTGGTGGTCTCTCCATCGTGCACTTCCCCTATCTTGTGAGAAACTCCTGTATAAAAAAGCACACGCTCGGTCGTAGTCGTCTTCCCCGCATCAATGTGCGCAATAATTCCAATGTTTCTAACTTTTTCTAAAGGATAGTCTCGTTCCATAAATAAAATTACCAAGCAAAGTGGGCGAAGGCCTTGTTGGCCTCGGCCATCTTGTGAGTATCTTCTTTCTTTTTAATAGCAGCACCCTCATTCTTGGAAGCGGCGATCAACTCATCAGCGAGTTTTAAATGCATAGGCTTCCCTTTTCCTCCGCGAGCCGCGTCACGAATCCAGCGCATAGCGAGAGCGAGGCGGCGTTCAGGACGAACTTCAACCGGCACTTGGTAGTTTGCACCTCCGATACGCTTGGAGCGCACTTCGGTCATCGGACCGGCGTTTCTGAGAGCTAAATCAAAAATTTCAAGCGGATTTGGGTTGCCTGTTTTTTCTTTAATGACATCAAAAGCGGCATACATCACCTTGCGAGCAGTTTCTTTCTTCCCAGACCACATAATGTAATTGATAAACTTCTCCAGTTTTTGGGAGTTGTATATAAAATCGGGTTCTACTGTATTTCTATTTTTAACTTTTCGTCTCATATTTTTTAATTATTTTTTAGCGTCTTTTCTAGGTTTCTTGTTTCCGTATAATGATCGTCCTTGTCGGCGCTTTTCCACTCCTTGAGTATCCAAGACTCCGCGCACGATGTGATATCTCACTCCGATCAAGTCCTTCACACGTCCTCCGCGAAGCATTACCACAGAGTGTTCTTGCAAGTTGTGTCCTTCTCCTGGGATATAAGCGGTGACTTCCATACCGTTGGTCAAACGCACTCTGGCTATTTTACGGAGAGCGGAGTTAGGCTTCTTTGGAGTAGTAGTGGAAACTTTTGTGCAGACACCTCTTTTGAAAGGCGCCGGAAAAAAGACGGGTCTATTTTTGAGAACGTTAAATCCGCGAGCCAAAGCGACAGTCTTCGTCTTGGAACGGACCTTGGTTCTGTTTTTCTTGATTAATTGGTTGATTGTTGGCATAAGTAAACAAAATAGCCCCATAAGGACTATGGAAACAATATACTATTAAAATAATTAAAATGCAAGACCGGTGATTAAGTGAAAGAGGAAGGTTAATATCGGATATAGAAAATCAGAAAAGAAAACTATAAATACCAGCAGTAAAATTAATGAGTATTGCTCGTAGGCTAAAATAAAGGAAAAAGCTCTATCGGGTAAAAAAGAGAAAAGTATTTTAGAACCGTCAAGCGGGGGGATGGGAACGAGATTGAATATACCCAAGGCTAAATTCACGACGACAATAGCAGAGGTTATAAAATAAAATCCTGGTGGTAGAGCAAGGCCGGAAGAAAGGCGGATAATCAATCCGAAAACAATAGCAATAAAAAAGTTCGCGAGGATGCCCGCCGCAGCCACCGCGACAGTCCCCCATTTTTTGTCGCTTAAATTATTTGGATTGTATGGCACCGGTTTTGCCCAGCCAAAAATAAATCCGGCCTTGGATAAAATTAAGACGGCCGGCAAGAGAATAGATCCGAACAAGTCCAAGTGTTTGAGTGGATTTAAGGTGAGGCGTCCGGCATTTCTGGCAGTATTATCTCCGAAATGTTCCGCCATAAAACCGTGCGAAACCTCGTGGATCACAATGGACATGATGAGTATCACTATATAAAAAATGGCATCTATCCCTTGCATAATGATGTTTCTAATGATAGCATACAAAAGTTATGAAAAAAACGTGCGCTATAACTAAAAAGGGCTCAATCGTCGGAGGCGGATACTCCAATAGAACCCGTGCCACCAAGTTCAACCCTACCGGCAAAAAAAGAAAATACCCCAATCTTCAAAAGAAGAGAGTTTTCGTCCCTGAATTAAACAAGACAGTCAATATTGAAATCTCCGCTCGCGGAATGCGCACCATGAACAAAAACGGCGTTTACGCCACTCTCAAAAAAGCTGGATTGATACAAGCTAAATAAAAAAACCTCACAGTATAGTGAGGTTTTTTTATGCTGGTACGAAGGTAATCGCATTCCCCTTTTTGCCACTACGGCCAGTACGGCCGATGCGATGCACGTAGGTATCATAGGTTTGTGGTACGTCGTAGTTGATGACATGAGTGACATCCGGAATATCCAATCCGCGAGCTGCGACGTCAGTCGCAATAAGCACATTAATTTGATCTTTCTTAAAAGAATCAAGGATGCGAATACGTTCTCGACTTCTCTTGTCGCCGTGAATCCCTCCGACCTTGAAGCCCATATGCGAGAGCTCTTTCGCCAAGGTGTCTACACTGTGTTTCATTTCACGGAAAATAAGGACTTTGTCTGAGCCATCTTTTTTCAAAACTTCGTGTAATTTTTCTATTCGTTCATCGTTACCCCTGTAACGAATTACATCTTGGTCAATATTTTTTGCCGTTTCTCCGGAAATAACGGAAATGAAAACCGGCTCTTTTAGATATTGCTCAGTTAATTTTTTGATTTCAGGAGACAAGGTCGCAGAGAAGAAAAGAGTCTGGCGTTCTTTGGCGGTCTTCCCAATGATAAAGACCATCTCGTCTCTAAATCCCATATCTAGCATTCTGTCCGCCTCATCAAGCACCACAGAATGACAGGTAGATAAATCTAAAACTTTTTTCTCAATCAAGTCTCGCAAGCGCCCCGGGGTGCCGATAACAAATGAAACACCCATTTTTATTTCTCTAATTTGTTTCATTATAGGCAAACCTCCCACACAAGCCACGGAAAACATCCCAAAACCAAAAGCGAGATTTTTAAAATCACTTTCTATTTGGAGCGCTAGTTCGCGCGTCGGCGCCATTATCAAGACGGTCTCCCTCTTGTTCTGCCCCTTTGTTTTGGCAATTTTTTCTATGAGCGGAAGCAAGAAGGCTGCCGTCTTGCCCGTACCGGTATTAGCCATACCGAAAACATCCATACCTTTCATCACAGAAGGTATCGCTTGGTCCTGAATGGGTCTCGGATTAGTGTATCCGGCTCTTTCAATATTTTTATAAAGTTGTGGGTTAAAAGGAAAATCAGCAAAAGTATGTTTTGATACATATGGTTTTTCCTCCACATGTGTCCCTTTTTTAATGAAACGAGAAAAATCAATCCGTTCTCCGCGAGATCTTTTGTTGCTTCCTCCCCCTCTTTTGAAAGACCTGCCCGCCGAAAAGGAGGGGGGTCTGGATTTATTAAACCCGCCACGAAAAGCAGGGCGGGCAGGTTTTCCTCCAACTTTAGATTTCACACCAAAAGACCGGTGCGCAGGTTTTTTAAACGTAGAAACATGGCTCCCAAATTTCTTCGGAGCAGCCGAATGAGTTTTATACATAATTGGGTCACCCCCAATATGCAAGAGAAATCCAAGCAGTGAGAATGATACATAAAGTATAGCATTTTAACCATTGAATGTCAATGATTTATTAAATTGGCGGAAAAGTCTATAATAAAAAAATGAAAGCCTATTTAGACATAGTAAAAAATGTTTTGGAAAATGGGGTGAAAGTTGATACCCGTACCGGAGTAAAGGCTTATACTATTGCCGGAGCAATTTTTGAACACGACATGGCAAAAGGTTTTCCATTATTAACAACCAAAAAAACTCCCTTCAAACTGGTTGCTACCGAGCTGGAATTCTTTATAAACGGAATTACCGATAAAAAATGGCTCCAAGATAAAAATAATCATATTTGGGATGAGTGGGCCAAGCCCCAAAAGGCTCCATACGGACACGATGAGGCTTCAAAGAAAAAGATGCTAGAAGAAAGAGACCTTGGGCCAATTTATGGTTTTCAATGGAGGCATTTTAATGCAGAATATAAAAATTACGATACCGATTATTCTGGCGAAGGCATTGATCAACTAAAAAAAGTAGTTGAAACCTTAAAAACAAATCCGCGAGATCGTAGAATGATAGTCAGTGCCTGGAATCCTTTACAGTTTGATGAGATGGCCCTGCCCCCTTGTCATTATGCTTTTCAAATCACCGTAATTGATGGAAAATTGAATCTCTTGTGGAACCAACGTTCCGTGGACACCATGCTCGGACTTCCATTTAACATAGCAAGTTATGCTTTATTGCTTCATCTACTCGCAAAAGAGACTGGTTTACAAGAAGGAAAGTTGGTCGGTTTTTTGGCTGATGTCCATATTTATGAAAATCACGTAGCGGGAGCCCGAGAACAGTTGACAAGAGATCCGAACAAATACCCATTATCAAAGATAGAAACAGAAAATTGGAAATCAATCTTTGACTGGAAATCTGAAGACACAAAATTAATTAATTATCAAAGTTACGATAAAATTCCGTTTGAAATAGCAATATAAATTTATGATTTCAATCATCGCTGCAATAGGGAAAAATAATGAATTGGGAAAAAAGAATGCTCTTCTTTGGTCTTTGCCTGCGGATATGAAACATTTTAGAGAAACCACCAAGGGTCATACCGTCATTATGGGTCAAAAAACATTTGAATCTATCGGGCGCCCCCTGCCCAATCGCAGAAACATCGTTTTAACCCAAGATAAAAATTTCAAAACAGATGGGATTGAAATAGTTTATTCTCCGGAAGAAGCAGAAAATTTATTGGATAAAAATAGTGAAAATTTTGTCATCGGTGGCGGAATGATTTATAAATTATTTATAGATAAAGCGGATAAACTCTATATAACTCACGTTGATGCGTCCTTCTCCGACGCAGACACATTTTTCCCAGAGATTATCCCTATTGTTTGGAACGAAACTTTACACGAAGAACATAAAAAGGATATCCAGAATCCTTTTAACTACATTTTTTCAAAATACGAAAGATTTTAAATAAGCTTTTTAATCAACTCATCCACCTGTTTATATAAATCTTCAAAACTACCATCATTATTGATAGCGTGTTTGGCAGTAGCCATTACTGATGGAACCATCCTGTCAGCTTCCGCTTCGTGGTCCTTTAGAAATTGTTCAAAAGTTTTTTTATCATCTCCCTCGTTCTCATTTCTTCTTACCATTCTTTCGTATCTTGATTTCGGATCGGCATCTATCTTTACCAGAAAAAAGTTTGGGAGTTCATTCAGATGCGCGATATCGGTAGGTCTGCGTACTCCATCAATCACCACAATATCTGCATCAAGTTTTGATGCGTCCATCGCGATAGCTTTGGCTAATAAATCCTCTCCAAAATTTGCGCGTAGTATGGTGGATAAATTCTGAAGATTTTCTCGGCTCACAGGCACTGCAGTCCTATTTAAAACATCACGCAAGATAGTGGAAAACTTGCAGTCTTTGGCTCCGTATTTTTCTGCCAAATATTTTTTAACAGTCTCTTTTCCACAAGCTAGTGGGCCGACAAGTCCTAAAATAATTTTATTCATTAAATTTCTCTCTTATAATTTCTAAAAGAAACTTTCGCTAGTTTAAACATTTTTTTTGAAACCCTGACTATCGGAGTATCCGCATATTTATCACTTTCATATATTACTTCTTTCACTCCATTTTGGATTATAGCTTTGGCGCATTCATTGCACGGAAAAAGAGTGCAGTATATTTTGCAGTCCTTGGTAGAATTGTTTGCATTATAAATTGCATTTTCTTCGGCATGACAGACATAGGCATATTTCGTATTTTCAAAATCTCCTTCCCTCTCCCAAGGCAAGGCATCACTCTTTATCCCTCTTGGCCAACCGTTATATCCGACCCCGACTACTATATTATCTTTATTTACGACGATAGCTCCAGCTTGAGTGGAAGGATCTTTGGATCTTTCAGAAATGGTATGCGCCATCCTCATAAAACACTCATCCCAGGAGATACATTTACGGGGAGCAATCTTTTTAGTCTCTTTTTTCATGCCTTAAATATACTACCTACATACAAAAAAGCCAACAAGGCTAATCGTTGGCTTTTTTGTATATTTTTAAATTTAATTATTTTAACTTACTTTACTTCTATCCCCATTGAGCGGGCGGAGCCGGCGACGATATTGATTGCGCCTTCATCATCCTTTGCATTCAAATCTGCGCGTTTCTTGTTGGCTATTTCTAGGGCTTGGGCACGGGTAATTTTCCCTACTTTAGTAGTTGCATTTTTGCCTGAACCTTTTTCCACTCCGGCTGCTTTCAAAATAAGACCTGTAACTGGCGGAGTCTTTATAACGAAATCATAACTGCGATCTTCATAGACAGTAATAGATACTCCAACCTTGTCCCCTGCCATCTTGGCGGTGGTGGCGTTAAACTTGGTGACGAAATCACCAATGTTGATACCCGCTTGTCCGAGCGCAGGACCTAAAGGTGGCGCCGGGGTTGCCTTGGCGGCCTGAATTTGTAGTTTTATTTTTTTGGTTATCTTTTTTGCCATATATTTGAGATTAGCTTAAATTTTCTTAACTTGCAAGAAATCCAATTCCACAGGGGTTTCGCGACCAAACATGGAAACAAGCACTTTGACCTTTCCTCTGTCCTGATCAACAGAATTTACCTTACCCTCCAGGTCTTTAAACGGACCATCGTTTATCAAAACTGTTTCTCCGACAACCATATCAATATTGTGTTTAGCCGTACCTGCATCCATTTTCTTAAATAAATAATCAACCTCTTCTTTCTTTAGAGGAACCGGATTGACTCCCGCCCCGACGAAACCTGTGACTCTGGGAGTGTTTCTCACCACATACCAAGAATCATCTGTCACAATCATATCCACCAATACATAGCCGGGATAAATTTTTTCTTCCACCTCCACTCGCTTACCAGCTTTAATTTTTATTTTCTTTTCAATCGGCACGATAACATTAAAAATTTTGTCATTCATGCCAAGAGAATCAATACGCTGTTTCAAATTACGGAGAACGACGTTCTCGTATCCGGCGTAAGTGTGTATGGCATACCAATTTCTAATCCCTTCTGTTTCTTGCTTTGACATAAATTTAAATAGCAATTACTTTCTGTAATCCGGAAGAAAAAATAAAATCAAAAATACCCAAATAATAAGCTACCACAACGGATAAAATAATGACTATAAGAGTATAATAGAAAGTCTGGCTTTTGCTTGGCCAAATTACGTGCTTCAATTCCATTTTTGTGTCCTTAAAATATTCGGTAATTTTTGACATATTTATCCACCTCTGGCGGATGATTTTTATTAAATCTTATAAAAAAGCCCCCGAAAGGGCTCTTTTAATAGTACTCTTTTTTGTCTGAAAAGTCAATCCGCCATAGGCAGGTTTACCTTATCTCATAGGTAATCGTCACGTAAGAAGTGATCTTATTCTCTCCTGTCGGAAGTACTGGGGCAGGAGCTTGCGCACTTTCCACGCCGTCCATCATACTCTTAGCTCCATACATCATCGGATAATTTCTGTTTCCATTTTCCGAGAAATTTACAATACGAACAAGGCGTACTCCCAAATCTTTAGCGAGAATCTTGGCTTTAGCTTTAGCTTCTTCTATCGCCATCTTGCGAGCTTCGGCTTTCAGTTCATCTTCCTTTTCAACTGAAAAATTTGGACCGGATATTTCGGAGATTCCAGCAGCTCCGATACCTTTCACGATTTCTCCCACTTTGGCAAGATCATGAATCTTAACTGAAACATATTCAGAAACTTCATAACCTATTATCTTTGGTGTGTCCTGTCTGCAAGGCATCATGCTGCCATAGTAGCAAGGTGTCCCGTAATCATATTTCGGATAAGAGCTGTAGCTCTCTGTTTTTATATCTTTTTTCTCAATTTCGCTCTTGTCTAAGAAATCAAGCACTGCCGTTTCTTTGGCGGTGACTTTGGTCTGCGCATCCTTCATTTCTTTTGAAGTTTCGCGAATGGTAAAGCTAACGGTGGCCAAATCGGGGGCCGCCATCACTTCTCCTTCGCCATCAAAGCTGATAGTGTTTGAAGCAAGTGCTCCTCCCCCTATGTATTTATAACTTTTCATTTCGGAAACAATCTTTACTGTGAAGAAAACGGAAAGAAGAACTAAAAACACCACAACTACTTTTACTAATCTTGATTTTTCATTTGCTGCTAATTCCATATATTTATTCCGCTCTAGGCGGACAAGTTATTTTTTAATTGCTAATAATTCGACTTCAAATATTAATGTGGCATTAGGTGGTATTACCCCAGGAACTCCACTCGCCCCATATGCATCTGCGGGTGCTAGAGTAAGAGTCTTTTTCTCCCCTGCTTTCATGCCGACAATTCCTTTGTCCCATCCAGCGATCACTTGCCCGGCCCCCAAGGTAAAGACAAAAGGCTCTACGTGCTTAAATTTTGGATCCACGTTGGAATCAAAAACCGTACCATCTTCCAATCGTCCCGTATAATTCATAGCGACTGTATCCCCTGTTTTTGCCTCTTCTCCTGTTGCTGCCTCGTTTGCCTCCTTTACGCTGTTGTCACTATTTTCTGTTACCATATTCGTTTTGTTATTTATGCTTATAAAAATAAACCCTCCTACTACTAATAGGCATATGATGACTGCTAAAATTATGCTCATCTCTTTTTTTTCCATAGACCAATTATAAACTATATACTTTTTTATACAACATTGACTTCCGGGACAATATTTAGGCCAAATTTTTCTTTAACAGATTGGATAATTTCATTTGCTAGTTCTACAATTTCAGCACCGGTCGCCCCTCCGTGATTTACCAGAACCAATGCTTGTTTTTCGTGCACCCCCACGTTCCCTATTCTTTTCCCTTTCCACCCACACTGCTCAATCAGCCACCCGGCTGGGATTTTAATCATCCCATCCTCTTCAAAATATGGCATTTCTTCATATTCATTTTTTAATTTCTTTAGTTTATCTTTATCTATAAAAACATTCTTAAAAAAACTACCCGCATTCCCAACAATTTTTGGATCTGGTAATTTACTAAGGCGGATAGAGGCCACGGCGTCGCTAATATTTTTAGGATTATAAATTTCTACCCTGTTTGTTTCTAGATATTCTTTTAGTATTTTATACTCTACGTTCTTCTTTTCTTTTTTACTCAATTTCAAATTAACAGCGGAAATAAAATATTTATTTTTTAATTCATTTTTAAAAACACTGTCTCTATAGCCCATTTTACATTCCTCTTTACTAAAAATCCTTTTGAATCCTGTTTCTATCTCAAAAGCTTCAACTTCCAGAAGAACCTCTTTAACTTCAACCCCGTAGGCTCCGATATTTTGTATTGGAGCCGCGCCAACGGTACCAGGAATAAGAGCTAGATTTTCAATACCCCAATACCCTCTATTTACAACAAACATCACAAGCTCATGCCACACCTCTCCTCCCATAGCCCTCACTATGACAAATTCAGAATTTTCTTCTTTTGTTTCTATGCCTTTTAATTTATTTAGGACGACTATCCCATCAAAATCTTTCACAAACAAAACATTGCTTCCACCACCTAAAAATAATTTTCTGTTTTCTGCGAAAATAGGATCGGCAAAAAGCTCCCTCAGTTCTTCTTCGTTATTTATTTCCACGAAAAATTCGGCATTCGCATTTATGCCAAAAGTGTTTAATTTGGATAAGTTATAATTCTGCTCTATTTTCATTTTTTCAGATTACAAAATTTCTTTTTCTAGTCTTCTCTCTATTTCTTCTTCGCTCAAAGGTCGTAACATTTTTTGCAATTCTGGATCTTGAGACAAATCAATCCCTTGCTTTTCTAAAAGCAAAGCCATCATTTTCAAAAGTTTTATGTTTTCTTTTTGGGCTATAAGACTAAGCTGAAGACTGGTCTCTTCTCTCAAATCATCTATCTTGACTGTTCTATTTTGAGATATAAGCACAAAAATTGCCAAGAATATTGCTTCAAGTGATACTAGCATCGTCAAAAGGCTGAATGGAAAAGGGTCAAACATTTTTACCCATTTTATTTGACCAGTATTGACGAGTACCCAAATAACAAAAAAAGTTGCGTTAAACCAGAGGAAACCGCTACTGCCGAATTTTGCAGTCATCCAATCTGCCATTTTTTCTATCTTTGTCCTCTTAACATCGGCTTTCGCTTTTATACTACGAAATATTTTTTTCCTAGGTTCTTCATTTTCGCCAAACAATGTTCTCAAAAATGAAACGTGATTTTGTGACATATATATATTATATACTAATTTCTAAGTATATTTATAGTACCATCTTTATTTAATTTAATTAATTTTGATGGTTTGCCTACGATCCTTCCTCTATCCATATAATAATCAATCACACCACCAAAATACCTCTTCGCTTCTTCTGTATCTTCTGCCGGCGGAAGACCTTCGGGATTTGCTGATGGCGCAATTAACGGACCAGTTTCCATAAGCAAAGACTGGAGTGAATCTGTCTTGGGCATTCTAAATGCGAGAGTGTTCGTGCCACGATGCAAGTAAGCAAATTCCTCCCCAGGAGAATCCAAAATAATACTCACTGGACCAGGCCAGTATTTTACCAAGGTTTCTTTTTGCTCTAAAGGAAGATAAATATTAAACTTTTCAAGCTCGGTAATATTTCCAATCAGTATTATACACGGCTTTTCTGGTGCCCTTTTTTTAATATCATAAATACGTAAAACTGTTTTCTCGTTTAAGGCATTGCCGACAATACCATAGATGGTATCTGTAGGCATTACTACCACACCTCCGCTTTTTAAAACTTTTCTTATTTCTTCTCCTGCCCACATATCTTCAAATGATTGCATAAATAATATTTCTTTTACTTATTTTAAGATATAACAAATCAAAGCAACGAAGAAATTTTATCAAAGAGAACAACAAAACTAAACACCCCGAAAAATATAAAAATTATCCCTATAATAATTTTTCTTGTTATCCCTGGGCGGAAAACTTTCGGTAAGTTTTTTTGGTTTAACCAAAAAACTAGACCTAAGTGCACAAACATTGCAAAAGCGTTGATTACTGCACCCAAAACAATCAGTGTTTTCGGTTCGTAAATATTAAACAAAAACAAAGCTATGCCAAAAATGATCTGCGCCCAGACGAATGAATAATATATTTTGGAAAGATTTATTTTTCCTTTTTCTTTCCCATCCAGTTTCTTGATGGCAAAATTTTCTGCCATGATACGAGAAGTTGAATCTATGACCCCTAACTGTGTTTGAAAAAGCATTATAGCCACCACTACCAAAAACAGGGTTCCGATCCACGGAAATATCATCTGGCCGATAACTGCACCTTCATTTATAACAAAATTTATTCCTTCAGCATTTCCAGGTACTCCATGGGTCGTGGCATAAGACAAAAGCATCAGAAAAATCATGGAAATAATTCCCAAAAACCAAAAAACAAAGGCGTGTTCTAGGCTGATTAATTTCCACCATTTTTTAAAACGACTGACATCTTCTTCGGTTTCGGCACAATCCGTACCGTCTAAAGTAATTTCTTCTTCTATCTTTTTTGAAAATAGACCGGAGATTTTTTGGGCGTAAATACCCATACCATAACCTTTTTCTTTTATATAAATTGATTGAGTCAGATTCAAATTTCCTCCGGCCCCGGAATACGCAAAAGCAGCGAGGAAAGTAGCGATACTTATCCCTTCCGGCAAGAACCAAAACCCTTCCCCCCTCCCTATCATTCCGTTAAACAATAAAGACCAATCAGTTTTTGTAGCTAAAAAAACAGCCAATAGGAACACAAACGGCACTCCGACTAAAATAATAGTCTTTGTAATACGTTCCATCATGCCATAAACCGTTTTTCCAATACTTAGAATCAATCCAATGATGAGTAAAAATAAAATGGCAATCCATTTAAAATTTTCTACACCGAGCACACTCGCTATGACTTTCGCCGAGGCTGCGATAATACCTGGAAGAGCCCAGCCCAAAAAAGTGGAAACGATAAACCAGTAGACAGCAGGCTTCCATAATTTATAAATTCCGACAAAAACACTTTCTCCTTTCACTAAAGCATAACGTTCTATTTCCATATTCATGAAATACTGGAAAGTGATTCCCAATATAGCTCCCCAGGCAATACCGAGACCATAATTTGCAACCATGTAAGGCCACAAAATGACTTCGCCAGATCCGAGCCCAAGAGCCAAAATGACAAAACTTGGTCCGATAAGTTTTTTTAGAGAGACTGGTTCTGGAAATGGTTTTGTTTCTTTCATGGGTGCCTACAGGGATTCGAACCCTGACTAAGAGCTCCACAAGCTCTAGTGCTAACCATTACACCATAGGCACCATATAATCCGAACTCACTATTTATAACAAAAAAAGTAGCAAAATGCTACTTAAAAAATCATGTGTGCCCAGGGGGAGATTTGAACTCCCATGCCCTTGCGGGCGCTACCACCTCAAGGTAGTACGTCTACCAGTTTCGCCACCTGGGCAAAATGAACTGCTTCATTTTGCCCCCAATCCGTTTCGGAATCGCTAATGCGAGTTCACGAGCAGGCGATCGGGGGCATTTATAAACTCTAACAAAAAAATTCATTTTTGTGAAATGAATTTTTTTTAATTACTTTATTTTGTTTCTTCCGTCGCTTCTATGGTCTCTTCTTGATTAGCCACCGAACGCATCTTGTTGCGAACATCCTTTACTGCTTTAGTACGAATGTAATACAGTTTGGATCTGCGAGCACGAGACCTCTTGGTTATTTCAATTTTACCTACCATAGGAGAATAAAGCGGAAAGATTCTCTCAACTCCCACACCACTCGCTACTTTACGTACAGTGAAAGTGGCACCAGCTTCCTTGCCGTGTTTTCTGGCAAGCACTATGCCTTCAAAAGCCTGCAAACGATACTTACCTTTTTCGTCCAAAATCCTGGAAGACACCTTGATAGTATCTCCTGCTTTAAAATCAAGCTTTTTTCGCTCTTCAATATCTACTGGACTGAATTTAATTTTATTAATTTTATTTCCTGCCATAACGAAAGTACTTTAACATAAAAGTTTTTTAAAGGCAATTTACTACCTTTTTAAATTGCAGGGGCGCCGACGACTCTACCTTTACTACCTCTTCTTTTAGGTTTTTAAATTCTATAGACTTCGCGTGGAGCGCCATACGAGAGATACCTTTGGGGCAAGGATTGTCTGGGTTATACAAAGAATCGCAGACTACAGGATGATTTAAATACTTCATGTGTACGCGAATTTGGTGTGTACGCCCAGTTTTGGGATGAATTTCTAAATACGAAAAAGGCGCAGTGTGCTTAAAATTTTTATCGGTGTGGGAACCCTTTAGGGAGGAACCGGAAAAATTTTGAACACACGGAGCTTCAAATCGCTTGAGTACCCTATACTGTGTGACAGCATCCCTCATCTCCCCTCGCGCACCACGTCCGGCGAGATAACGACGGAAATCTTTCGGACTTCTGCCGATAGGCTTATTGATGATCCCACGATCATTTTTCATATTACCGGAAACTATCGCCACATAAGTTTTCTTTATGGTTCTGTCTTGAAACTGTTTTTTCAGAAATTCGTGCGCTTTTTTGTTTTTAGCCAAGAGTAATACTCCGGAAGTTTCTTTGTCCAACCGATGCACTATTTCTAATTTGGGGTATTTCTTTAAAAATAAATCAAGGATTGTCTTTTCTTTGCTCCTATCGTCTGGATGTACCAAAATACCGGACGGTTTGTCTATGGCTAAGATATTAGAATCTTCGTATAAAACTTTTATTCTCATAAGCTTTCTTTACTAGTTTTGTGCCCTTGGTAGGAATCGAACCTACATCAAGGCCTTAGAAGAGCCTCGTTCTATCCATTGAACTACAAGGGCAAATGGGTAGTGGTGCGCGGTAAGGGACTCGAACCCCTGACCTTCCCGGTGTAAACGGGTTGCTCTACCAACTGAGCTAACCGCGCATGAATTTATTATATTTATAAAAGAACTTTGATTACATACCTAGGTTAACGACCTATCAAAACAGCTAACCGCGCAAGTAACAAATTAAAATTAGCATTTTTATAGCGATGGGTCAACGACGGGCGAAGGAGAATTTAATATTTCGGCGGATTTTTTCTCCCTTTCGGTAAAGATGGTAATTACTTCCAACATACGATTTTTATCAACGGTCGGGATTTGTTTTACTTCCCCCAAGGTGGATAGGTCCGGTTCTCTATTTATTTTGGTAAAAAGATAAAAGCCAAGAAAGAAAAACAAAATTATCATCAAAAACACACCCAAGACGACAAGCTTCCAATAAAAAAATGCATCTAGAACAAAATCTTTTTTCTTAAATCTTTTTTCTTTTTTCAAAAATTTAGATAATTCTATTTTCATATAATTTAAGGAATGAAACTTAAGAGTTGTATTTTAAAAATACCTTCCCATCTTGAGTCCTTAGTGTTTTTACCAGGGGTATCCCCTGTTTGCACTTTGGATATATGCATGGAAGTAAAGTCCAGTTGGTATGGAGAATTTTCCAGAAGTGTTAAAAATTTATAAATAGCTCCAAAACTACCCGAGGCTTTCAGCCCGACGACTAGCCCGGTGTTATTATTCTTTATGTTAACCGAATCAACCTCTATCTGTACACCCGCCTTCGGCGCTAGTTTCTCTATGTTGTCTAAAAATGGCACCACGTCAGAGCTTTTAGCAAAATGAGTTTCAAGCAGAGTTTTATCATCTATTATTTCCTGAAGAGATTGCCCGAGAGATACGATATCTTCCCGTTTTCTTTCTTCCTCCATCCAAGCAATGGTGTTTTGGTTTGTCTCTTTGTAATTATCATTTATCTTTTTAAATAAAAAAACAAACGCCAAAGAGAAAATCACAAAAAGTATTATGGAAACACCCAGCAAGATTTTTTGAAGATTTTTTTTCATTGTTTATAATTAATATTTTAAGAAGGAATTAAGTTTAAATAAAATTGTATATTGGAACCCTTTACAAAGTTTGAAATCGGTAAATCAACCGTCTTAAAAGACGAGCTACTCTCTAAATCCAAACGAAACAATAATAGAACTTCTCTGGACGGTGCCGTACCGGTGACCCCTATCTTCTTTCCTTGTACATCATTCTCATATGAAATTTCAGTAATCTTAATATCTGGTCTCTTCTTCAGCAAGATAGCGTCAATCACGTCCGACGAAGGAGTAAACCTATTTTTCTCAGAATTTTCAATCAAGTCAAGTTTCTTGTTTATATCCTGTATGATAGCGAGCTCTTCCGACATGTGAGATGGATCTAGTTTTTGAGTTTCTAATTTTGTTTGAGATAAAGAATATTTTGTAGAAGAAATAAAATAAGAAGGCAACAAGGTAACGAGGCCCACCAAAATACAAAAACCGAACATAAATAAAAATAACACTACAATCCTGAGACGGAAGTCCCCAATCATTTTTTTCTTTTCTTCTTTTGGAATTAAATTTACCATTTTAATTTTTTTTAAAATTTCCCAAAGCCAGACCGAGCGCGGTCGCAAACATGAGCCCTTGCCTAAAATTAATTTCTGGAATAGATTTTTCGGTATTGGTTATATTCTTCCAAACATCTGCCATCTCCACTGAACTCTTCATACTCACAGAAATATAATCAGAAAGACCTATCAAGTTTGCATCCCCACCACAAAAAATTATTTTCTTTATGGATTGATTATTCTTTCCGTCTTCATCTTTGTGCGTATGCCAATATAAAAAGTGTTTTACTATTTCGTCGCGCAACACCGAAACACTATTTAGCAAAACTGCAAATATTTCTTTGTTCTCCACATTGCGTTCCAATCCATATTGTTGTTTCATCTTGTCCGCTTCTTCAAAGCTCACCCCGAAGTTTTTTTGGATCATGTTGGTCAACATCACTCCGCCCACATCTAAGGTAGAAGTAAACATAACAATTCCGCGAGACACAATAAAAATACCCGTGCGTTTTTTACCAAAGTCCACAATCATATATGTTTCTAAGTCACCGTCTTTGACGACAGCTCTTGATATGGCCTGGGCTTCAAGCTCAAATGATTGAACTGAGATATCCGAATTTTTAAAAATAGACAAATAATTCTCTATTATATTTTTAGGAATGGCAGTTACTTGAACTTTCAAACTTTGGGCATCTTCTTTTACTAAATCGTAATCAAAAATAGCATCTTCGGCTGTTATCGGTACGTGCTCCTCAAGTGCAAGCTCTATTCCCTCTCTGACATTTTTCAGACCCGCTTTTTCCAGCCGAAGTTGGAATAAATATACTTGTTCTTCCGGCAAAGAAACACGCACAGATTTTACCCCTTCTTCTTTTCTCAAAGAAGATAGAATTTCCTCCATTTTTTGGGAGTCTTTTATTTTACCAGATTCAATCACCCCGAGAGGAATCTCTCGTTCTCCGTATCTGCCTACTCCTATGCCATTTTTAGTAACGATAAGTTCTACAAATTTTAATGATTCGTCTGAAATATCCAAGCCAAAGGATGAAGTTGAAAGAATTTTCGGCGGAGGAAAAAACCTGAAGAAAAATCTATTGAATGAATTCATCAACATAACAATATTATACGATATCTACATTTTAATCGCCATCATTTTGCCCGTGTTCCGACTGGGATTTCATCATTCGGTTCCAAAAGAGAAAATTTAGAGTCTCCCTCCACTCCGGCAGGTAAGTCTGTGGCGACAGCCAGGATCATTCCGTTGCTTTCTAGCCCTTTTATCATTCGCGGCTCTAAGTTTGCTACAAACATACATTTCTTGCCAATTAAAACGGAACAATCTGGAAAATATAAAGAAATTCCGGAAATTATTTGCCGTGGAGCTGATTCACCCAAATCCACAGACAGTTTTAACAACTTATCCGTCTCAGGAACTTTTTCAGCTGCTAAAATTTCCCCCACCGCTATATCAACTTTTTTAAAATCTTCAATATTTATCATATTTCTAGTTTCCTTTATTTCTTTTATCTAAAAATCGTTGCAAAATGAGCGCCGCCGCCGATGCATCTATTCTACCAGATTTTATTTGTTTTACTTTACTGTGCGCTTGAGACGGACTCAGCCCAGCTTTGGTATTTTTAGATTTTCTGGCCTCTACAGAAGTTAAAAATTCTTTTTGTTTATTCACGGGCAATTTAAACTTCTCTTCTAATTCTAGAATGAAAACTTCAATCCTGCCAGAAAGCGCATTTAAATGCCCTCTAAAATCCACCGACTCCCCAACCACAATTTCTTTTATATTTTCCTTTTCTATCATCTCGCGAATCCTGACAAAAGTATTTGTATCGTTTGGTACGATATCTTTTGGGAAAGCCAGAGTGCCACTTTCATCTGAGATAGCTACCCCTATCCTCTTGGTTCCGTAATCAATTCCTAAAAATCTCATAATAATGATACTAGCATAAAATTTTATTTCTGGTATAATAATTTCCATGAATCAATTGAATTTGTTTTACGCAAATATTTGGTTTTATATCCCCATTATAATTTGGACGTTCTTTTGGAAAGGTTGCGCTTTGTGGTTTGCAGTAAAGAATGACAAAAAATGGTGGTTTGTAGCGCTACTTATTCTAAATACTGTTGGAATTTTGGAAATCGTTTATATTTTTGTCATTGCCAAAAAGAAATGGAGTGACTTAATAGAACTCTTCACTAAACCGACAGTTTTGTAAAATAAATAAAAAACGGAGGCGTGGCTGAGTGGTTGAAGGCACTTGTCTTGAAAACAAGAGACTCTTTACGGGGTCCGTGAGTTCGAATCTCACCGCCTCCGCAGATTGAAACTTTGCGATTTTTAAATCTAGCATCTATTTTTCTTTTTCATATAAAAAGTACTATAATACTCTTGAACCAAGTCGTCCCCTAGAAAGGAGACAACATGAAGTACAACCCCTTCTTTCGGCCCCAGCTGAGGCTCCTGGCCTACAGCATCCCGAACCAGCCGACCTCACGCTGAGAGGGGGTGATCCCATCTCTGCGGGGCTAAATCCCCCGCAAAGGTTTGCCGGCCACCTAGAAGTGCCGGCTTTATTTTTTACAAAATCTCCAATAATTTTGATATAATCAATCAATGAACAAACAAAAAATTATCCTGGTGGCGCTTCGTCTAGCTATGGGTTTTATTTTTCTCTGGGCATTTATTGATAAAACTTTTGGTTTGGGCTTCGCTACCCCCGCCAACAAAGCCTGGATCAACGGAGGGTCCCCTACTTCCGGTTTTCTTTCTTCTGCCGTGAAAGGTCCCTTGGCTGATTTTTTTCACAGCCTCGCCGGTGTAGTGGCAGTTGATTGGATGTTTATGGCAGGACTTTTATTTGTGGGATTAACTCTCATATTTAATAAATATGTTAAATGGGGAGCGGTGGCTGGCGCTGTCATGTTGCTTCTTATGTATCTGGCATTGCTCTGGCCGGAAAACAATCCGGTAATTGACGATCACGTCATCTATGCTTTAGTGCTCATGCTTATTTTTTTCAAAAGAGATAATTAGTTTACTTTTTCTTCAAAATACATTTGTCTTTGATTGTAATTTGTTGGTATAATTAAATATATGGATAAAAATGAAAGTGACAACAAACTAATTTGGTCCGCTTTAGAATACGAAGAAAAAGAACGCAGTCAAGATTGGTTCTGGGCGCTTGGCATTATCGTCGGCACCGGTTCTATCGCCTCAATTATTTTTGAAAATTATTTTTTTGCCACCTTACTCGTATTGGGTGGGTTATTGCTTGGATGGTTTGCCGTCAAGAAACCGGAAACAGTCACTTATGAATTAAATGAAAAAGGTTTAAAAATTCACGACCGCCTCTACCCGTACGAAAGCATCAGGGCGTTTTGGATTCAAGTAGATTTCACCCCGGGCTCAAACGTCAAACCTATGTTTTTTATACATTCCGAAAGAGCTTTTATGCCGGTACTCTCCATGCCGATAGATAAAGATATCGCCGAAGACATTCATTCCATCATGACTTCAAAGGAAATCGCGGAAGTAGAAATGAAAGAACATCCTTCAGAAAAAATTATGGAAGTCTTAGGATTCTAATTGGTGCCCTCGGCAGGAATCGAACCTGCATCATAACTTCCGCAAAGTTACGTCCTATCCATTGAACGACGGGGGCAATAACTTTAAGATTAACAGTTTTTAAATAAAAATCCAAATCGGATTAAAATTTTTTTATTTTTTTAAAAAACCACACATAAACTATTTGTCTATACACCTATTGACATTATTATTTGGTTATGATACAATAGTAGGTAGAGATAAGCAGGGAGATTTTCCCTGAGTTCACCAAAAACTAAAAAAGAGAAGGAAAAAGGAGAAAGTCATGAAGAATTTCGTCGCCGTCGTCCTCGCCATCCTGACCGTCTTCTACCCCTCCCTGCCCCTCATGGGCGCGGAGCCGACCTGTGTTCTCGGCGGACCTACCGCCATGGACACCAATAGACAGCTGGCGGAGGGTGAGACCTTCGTCAAGACCGACAGACCGCTCGTCGTCAACCTCAGATTCCGTCCCACGAAGGCTCGCCCCGAGCAGGTCGGGGAGTGCATGCTTCCCTCCCGTTCGGAAGTCGCCGTCGACAAGAACGGGATTCTACTTTGGGTTAAGGAGTGTGGGAACGACGAGGTGAACAGAAACATCTTTGTCACCCCCTTCACTCCTCTCCGGGGCCTTCCTGGCCCCGTGGGTCCAATGGGTCCTCAGGGACCCGCTGGACTGGATGGTCGCGACGGTCGCGACTACACCCCCCTCCCCGTCGGGGAAGGGATGGTCACCAAGCGACCCAACCGCACCTGGATGTACGTCGTCGGCGGCATCCTCGTCGCGGGCGGAATCGCCGCTCTCTGCTCCGGCGGGGGCAAGAAATCCGGCACCCCTCCCGGTGGGAGCACCGGGCCGGCGTTCTAAAAAACGCCATCATCATCACAGTCAGGAAACGTTAGGTTTCATTCCTACGTTTCCTGCACTCTCTAAAGCCATGAAATGAAAGCTTTATTTCTACGTCATAGCTCTAGAGAGTGAACAGAATTTCACTTTAAGATCGAATATTACAAATAATTACAAGTATTGACAATTTATAAGATAAGTTATAGTTTAACAACATCATGAATACAATTATAAACAACAGAATAAAAGCATTGGTCGGATTAGTGTTAGGTATTACTACCCTTTTGGGGCTTTTGGCCTTTGCGACTCCAGCTGCCGCGATGACTTGTAATAGCGCTACGTTGACTGGTACGGTTATCACCGGCACCCCTCCGACTCACGCGCGATTTGCATATGGCACCAGCTACAATACTGTAGCAAACGGTGGAGGAACAACTACCCAAGTTCAATACTTCTACAATGAAGGAACTTTTCCTATTCAGCAATATGTTTCCGGCTTGTCTGAAAACACTACATATTATTTCAGACTGGAAGTAACAAACAACTACGGGACAAAAAATTTAAATATAAATAATTTCACCACCCCTTCTTGTGGCGGTGGACAACCACCAATTACCTCCCTCACTTGTTCTTTGGACGGAGGAGCAACACCTGCACCTCACTACATAAATAAAGGAGTAAAGTTTGAGGCGTTTGGCGGAAATGGTTCATATTCTTGGAATACAAATGGAGGAACATCTGATTTTGAATCCGGCTCAGACAATATGAGAAACTGGATACACTGGAGTACTGCTGGAACAAAAAGTGTTTCTGTATCAAGTAATGGAAAAACAGTAAACTGTGGTTCAGTTACTATAATTGATAATACGCCAGCTCAAACTTGTCAGGATCCTTCTGCCACAAACTATGGTGGAGCACTTCCTTGTAAATACCAAGCACAAACATGCCAAGACCCAAGTGCGACAAATTACGGTGGAGCTTTGCCATGTAAATACCCGGCACAAACTTGTCAGGATCCTTCTGCCACAAACTATGGTGGAGCCTTACCTTGTAAATACCCTCAGAACAACCCTACTGTAAATCTTACAGCCAACCCTACAAACATTATCCGAGGAAACAGTGCAACTCTTTCATGGAATTCTCAATACGCTACTTCCTGTTCCACTTCATGGGGTGGAGGAAATGCGACTTCCGGATATTCAGTTGTTTATCCAGAATACACAACTACTTATACTATCACTTGCCAAGGAGCAAGTGGTACAAATCCAGCCAATGATTCAGTCACCGTCGTGGTAAACGGCATTCCGGATCAAAATCCTACAGTTACTTTGACTGCCGATGATGAAAATATTGAAGAAGGTGAAGGTACTACTCTTCGCTGGTATTCAAACAATGCAACTTCATGTACAGCAAGTGCTGGAGTTAATGGATGGTCTGGAAACAAATCTCTTTCTGGTTCTTTCTACACTGGAGCATTAACATACTCAACAACTTATACTATTACCTGCAGAAACAACTCAGGAAATACTGCTTTTGATTCTGTCACAGTTGACGTAAACAACGACAATAATGGCGAAGGGCCAGAAGTCACCACCAGAGAGGCAACCGACATAGACACAGAAGATGCGGTGTTAAACGGACGGGTAGATGGTAATGGAAATACCACTCGTGCTTGGTTTGAATATGGAACAAGCGCATCAAATCTAAATAGAACAACTCCAAGCAACTCTTATGGTTCCGGCTCAACTAGTTACGACGCTCGCATCAATAACCTTGATGAGGATACCACTTATTATTTCCGCGCAATGGCAGAAAATAGTGAAGGAACAGCTCGTGGAAGTATTTTGTCTTTCAGTACTGACGATAATAACGACGACAATGATGATGACAACGACGAACGTCCGGATGTCACTACAAGAGATGCAACAAACGTAAGTTCTTACAATGCAACACTAAACGGACGGGTAGATGGTAATGGAAATACCACTCGTGCTTGGTTTGAATATGGAACAAGTACCAGCTTAGGATATTCAACTGCTAGAACTTCCTATGGATCAGGATCAACAAACTACGACAAGATGATTTCTGGACTCATGCCAAATACCACTTATTATTTCCGCGCAATGGCAGAAAATAGTGAAGGAACAGCTCGTGGAAGTATTCTTTCTTTCTACACATCCAGTGGTTACGTTCCTCCTTATGTTCCTCCCACAAACAATCAGCCGACAGTAGTCATCTACGCAGACAGCACAAACCTTTCTTATAATGGTGCTACTACTATCAGATGGAGTACTGTAAATGCTACTTCTTGTATCGCATCCGGCGGATCTGTCGGTTGGGCAGGAATAAAAAGCATAGGACCGGGCTCTTTCTATACCGGATCACTGACTGGAACCCGAACTTACACGATAAATTGTAGTAATAATTACGGATCCTCTACTGACTCAGTCACTGTAAGCGTTCGTGGACGAGTAGTCACAAATCCAGTTATTCCTAGCTCGTATGTGATTATCAATTCTTCAATAGACAGAAATCAGCCTATCGTTCCTACAATTGACAACACTCGTCCTCACCCGGGAGATGAAATAAACTACACCGTTACTTACCAAAATATCGGAAATGCTTCTATTACCGGTTTGACTTTGAGACTGGATCTTCCTTACGAAGTAGATTATATGTTCTCAAATCCAAGCAATCCTACCCGATCTGGTAATACTTTGATCTTCAATCTGGGAACATTGAGAGCCAACGCTCAAGGCACAGTGACTGTACGAGTCCGAGTACGAGAAAACATTCCTGCCGGAACATACTTAAACTTCCCAGCTGTTCTCTCTTATGTTGACCCTTCTGGTAATGTACAATCAGTCAATGCAAATGTCTCAGCACAAGTTTGGAGTGAACCGATAAAAGAAGAAGTGGTACAACTCGGAGCAAACGTCTTCGGAGCTGGTTTCTTCCCGACAAACGTCTTCGGATGGCTCTTGCTAATAATCCTGATACTATTGCTAGTGTATCTAGCTAAATATATCTTTGGTCAACCTAATCAGGCATTTGTCACCAAAAAGATAACTACAACAACAGTAGAACACTAATAACTAAAAATTAAAAACACCACATATTATGTGGTGTTTTTAATTTGTGTTAGAGTACTACTTATGGAAGAAAAAGAAGATTTTTTATACCCAATGCGAATAAATAAATATCTAGCTTTTAAAAAAATCGCGACCAGGAGAGGTGCCGATGAGCTGGTGGAAAATAAGAAAGTATTTATTAATGGCAAACTAGCAGTGCTAGGTAGTAAGGTCACGGAGTCAGACAAGGTAGAGGTACGTGGTTCTAAACAAAAAGAATATTTATATTTTGCTTTCAATAAACCAATCGGTGTAGAGACAGGTTCACCCAGAGAAGATTTGTTTCCTTTGGGGAGGTTGGATAAAAATTCTCATGGTCTTCTCATCCTCACCGACGATGGGCGCATTACCGATCAGCTCTTAAGCCCAAAATATTTTCACGAGAAAGAATACCTGGTCAAAACTTCAAACAAACTCCGCTCCAATTTTAAACAAAAAATGGAAGCCGGAGTGGATATTGAAGGCTATCAGACCAAACCTTGTAAGGTACAAATAATCAACGAAAATACTTTCCGAGTAATTTTGACTGAAGGTAAAAAACATCAAATCCGCCGAATGTGCTCCAACCTATTTCAAGAAGTAGCCGATCTAAAACGGGAAAGAATTATGAATATCAAACTGGGGAATCTCAAACCCGGAGCCTCGAGAGAAATAGTCGGCAAAGAACTCTCTATTTTTCTAGATCAAGTACTTCATCAATCTTGATTTGTTTTACGAATTCGGGCACGTGAGAGACGAGAATCATCGCCCCCTTGTATTCATCTAACGCTTTGGCGATTATCGGCAAATGGCGGAAATTTATATGGTTGGTCGGCTCGTCTAAAATAAGTAGCCCGGGCTTTTGCAACACCAATCTAGCGAAAGCTACAAGTCCTTTCTGCCCTTCGGATAGGTCCCCAATTTTCGTGCGGATAAATTCCCCGGTAATTAAAAATCCCGCAGCAATAGAGCGCATTCTCTCTTCGTCCAACCTCTCTCCTCCTTCTATCATCGCAGAAGCTAGAGACTGATAGACTGTGTCTTCAAAATTGAGGGTAGAAAAATCCTGCCTGTAATACCCGATACGTGTTCCTTCTTTCACCTTTTCGCCGTCAGCATGCCCGCTCGCGAGTCTCTCCAATAAAGTCGTCTTGCCTATGCCATTTGGTCCTTGTAAAAGTAGATGATTACTTTTATGGAGAGAAATGTGCGCCTTGTGTTTTATTATTTTTCCATTTTTCATCGTAGTGAAAGAAGAGATACTTAAAATTTCTCCTATTAAATCCGGCTGTGATGGAATGACGAACGGTCGGATAGATTTATCTTCTTTCCGCACATCCACCATCTCTTCTTCCAATTCTTCCGCCTTCTCGCGCATTCTTTTAGCTACCAAACGCAAACGTCCGCCTTTATACGCAAACACATTGGCTTGATCTTTTTTCGCCTGAATTTCTTTTTGCAGTTGCGCATTTTTCATATTTTCTTTTTCCACCCGCGCGGTAATATCTTTCACCACGTTAAAATAATTTCCTACATACTGCTCTATCTTTTTGGTATAAACGTCCAGATAGAGCACTCCCTCAGTAAAAGCGTTCAAGAATTCCGCGTCGTGCGAGATGACGAGCACTGTCTTTTTATAATTAATTAAAAATTTTGTCAGATGCGCAATTCCCGCTTTATCCAGGTTGTTGGTCGGCTCATCAAGCAGAAGTAAATCCGGGTCCTGGATAATAGCTGAAGCGAGAAGCAGTCGTGCTTGTTGCCCTCCGGAAAAAGTTTTGATTATTCTGTCGTGTACTTTGGTATGACCCCTGAGATTTACCACTTCTAAAACATCGTCTATCCGGGGATCAATGTCATACACTTTCGCTGAAGTTTTATTTTGGAAGCATTTTAAAAAGAATTCTCTTACGGTCAGGTCAAGTTGGTCGCGAGGAATCACTTGTAAGGCTTGGGCGATGCTTATTCCATTCACTATATTTATAATCCCTGATTCCGGAGAGAGTACCCCGGAAATCAAACCAAAGATAGTACTCTTGCCGGCTCCATTTTGACCCATTAAAGTGAATTTTGTACCTCGTCTTATGGTAAAGCTCACTCCGTCCAAGATAGGCATATTAACCCCCCATTCATATGAGACATTATCAAAACGAACTATAGTTTCTTGGGTTTTTGGTGTTTCTTTAACTTCTTTCATTGGTGTAGATTAACCTATTTAAGACAAAATAGCGAGTATTTTGCTTGACAAATGGTGTATCTTTGTGATATACTTACTACTGTACAAAGTAGGTGCGAAAAGAGTCGATTTTAGAGCTATCTATTTGTAATTTAATAACTTAAATAAAAAATCAATGACTGGTACAATAAAAAGACTCACTGATAAAGGTTTCGGCTTTATAACCGGAGAAGGCCTTGCGAAAGATTTATTCTTTCACAGCAATTCTTTGGTTGGCGTAACCTTTGATGAGCTCAAAGAAGGTGATGCTGTTTCTTTTGAAACTGAAGAATCACCAAAAGGATTGAATGCTGTGAACGTACAACGCGCATAATATTCTCTCTAATAAAAAACCACCCATCTCGGGTGGTTTTTTATTTTGAGTTTTTATTTATCTTGTGCCCAAGCTTTTAGATTCTCGTAACTATCCTGCCCACAAATCCACTTTTCTGTTTTTGTATTATAAAAAAAAGGCACCCCTCCACAGAAATCTTTATCAAGGGCAATCAATCGTGCTTCATTCTCTTTATTGTGCCAAACTTCAATGGCTTCCACTTTTATTCCCTCTTCTTTTTCCAGTCGCCCCACCAGCTCATGCATAGAAACACAGTGCGGACACTCGGTTCCATAAAATTCAAGTAGGTGTGACATAAAAACTATTTAGTTAATCTTGATAAACGAGACTTTTTGTTAGCGGCGTTATTCTTCTTGATGACCCCTCTTTTAGCAGCTTTGTCTATCACCTGATAAGCGCCCGAGAGCATTTTTAATGCTTCAGCCTTGTCTGTCTTGGCAATTTTCTCAATCTTTTTGATTATTTCCTTCATCACCTTTTTTCTTTGGTCATTGAGGGCCTTTTTGCGAAGTGATCCGCGAATAGCTTTTTTAGCTGATTGTGTTATTGGCATATATGTTAATTTAACAGAAAAACCTTAAAAATGCAACTCGTCCGTCCGTAAATGAAATATGATATAATCAGCTTATGATTGGAAGTATCAGAGGGAAAATAGCGCTAAAAACAGAAAAATTTATCCTGGTAGAGACTGGCGGGGTGGGCTATAAAATAAGCATCTCCCCTGACACTTTATCCAAGACCTCAAAAATTGGAGATGAAATTTTTCTTTTCATTCACACGCACGTGCGCGAAGACGCATTAGACTTATACGGATTTCTAAACCTTAGAGAATTAGAGTTTTTTGAAATGCTCATTAATGTATCCGGCATAGGACCAAAAGGAGCACTCGCCATTTTGGGGATCGCTTCAATTGACACACTAGAGCACGCCATAGGCACCGGAGATACGAGCTATCTCACAAAGATTTCCGGTATCGGCAAAAAAACAGCGGAAAAGATAGTAATTGAATTGCGAGACAAACTAGCCGAGAAGATAAAAGGTTCTCATGAAGAAGGATCTCTACAAGGAGAGTTGGACGTTTTGGAGGCTCTAAAATCACTTGGCTATTCTCAAAACGAAGCTCGTGATGCCTTGAAAAAATGTGCCCCGGATACAAATACTAATACAAAAATCCGCGAAGCCTTGAAAATTTTAGGAGGCCATGCCAAAGGCAGGTAAAAAATAAATTATGCCAGAATTACCGGAAGTTGAAACTACCAAGAGAGGTCTAGAAAAGACCATTTTGGGGTTGGCAATAAAAGACGTGTGGACTGACTTATCTACAGCAGATAAACGCAAAAGCGACACTGTCGCCAATCCAAAATATTTTAAAGTTTTTAAAAAAGAAATTCTAAATAAAAAAGTAACTTCTATAGAAAGAAGGGCAAAAAATATTTTGATAAACCTGTCCGGAGACAAAACCATTCTAGTCCACATGAAGATGACCGGGTATCTTTTTTACGGCAAAGACCCAAAAATTAAATTTGCGCACGTGATTTTTACTTTAAGTAACGGCTGCTATTTGGTTTTTTCCGACATGCGAAAGTTTGGAAAAATGACTTTACTGAGCCGTCGGCAGGAGGAAGTACTTTCAGGACTAGGCCCGGAACCATTGGAAAAACAATTCACGATTACAAATTTTAAATTACGAATTAGCAAAAAACCCAACGGTAAAATTAAAACTGTCCTGATGAATCAAAGTGTCCTCGCCGGTATTGGAAATATTTATTCCGATGAGATACTTTGGCGCGCCGGAGTATGTCCCGAGAGAAAAGTTTATAATCTAAAAGAAACAGAAATTAAATTAATTTTTAAAGCCATTAAAGAGACACTCGCTAAGGGCATAGATTTTGGCGGAGATTCAATGTCGGATTATAAAAATATTTATGGCTTGCCGGGGAAATTTCAACTTCATCATCAGGCCTACAGACGTACGGGAGAAAAATGCCGAAAACCGCACTGTAAAGGCATCATAAAAAGAAAAGTCATAAACGGTCGTAGCGCGCACTTTTGCTCAGTACATCAGAAATAAAAAAGATAAAATTCCTTAGACTATCATATATGATATACTAAAGAATTAAATTTTTAGCATTCCAAAGAGTGCCACACCCAAGGCTACCGAGACATTTAGTGATTCCTTTTTTCCACGCATTGGAATCTCAGCAACAATATCGCACTTTTTTAAAATATTCTTTGGTATACCTGTCACTTCCGCCCCGACAATGAACGCGTTTCTATTTTGTAACTTTACTTTTTTGTAATCAATAGACTTTTTATCTTGTTCTATGCCAATAATTAAATATTTTTCTTTCTTTAATTTAGTGAGTAATTGTAAAATATTTTTCTTCTGTTCCCATTTCACAAATTCTTCCGCCCCGAGCGCAGACTTTGCCAAGTCTCCTCTCTTCCTACCGAAACGATCCAGCGGCGTAGGCGTGTACCCCGTCAAATAAATCTTATCTATCCCCGCCGCATCCGCCGTGCGAAACATCGCTCCGACATTTTCCACACTTCGTATGTCATTTAATATTAAAATGTTTTTTTGATTCATAATCATTTTAGAAAGTTTCTATTCCTCATATTTTTATGATAAGCGATAGCAAAGCGGTGAGATTCACTGTTTGCTAATAAAATTTCTTTTTTATATTTCAACCCAAACTCTCTATCCCCCATTATTGCTCTGGCTTTATGATGTTCATCTTTTACAACTGAGACTACCGGGATATTTATTTTTAATTTATTTAAAATTTTTCTAGCAATATTTATTTGCGCCATACCGCCATCCACCACTATCAAATTCGGGTAAGTCCATTCTGTGTGGGCAAGGCGTCTTTCCAATACTTCTTTCAAGGCTCCAGTATCGTTCGCATCAGTTTGCGTTCTAATTTTAAATTTTTTATATTCATTTTTTACCACTTCCCCATCTTCCATCACCACCATGACCCCCACCATATTTTTGCCACCCATATGCGCAATATCATAAGCCTCTATACGAGCTCCTGAAACAAGAAAATTTTTATTCGTGTGGGCCCCGCCCGGTACTCCGGGAAGGGAGGAACGAGAAAAATTTTCTTGTTTCAGGAGTGCCACATCGTTTATGTGCTTCAGTGCAAACATTTGTCTCTTTATTTCCCCCGCTTTCTCAAATTCCTGCTTTTTAGCATACTCTTGCATTTCTTTTTTAAGATTTTTAAAAATTCTTTTCTTTTTACCCTCAAAAAACAAAATAATATTTTTTATATTTTGTTTATATAATTTTTTATCGTTCAAATCAGGAACCAGGTTTATCTGTTTATAAAATTCCAAATAGTTCTTGCTTTTCTCGTCCAAAAATGGAAAAATCCTTCGTACTATTTTTAAAGCTTCTCTGAGTTGGGAGCCATTCGGGTAAGGTCCAAAAACGTTCTTTTCATTTTTTAAATTTTTTCCTCTAACAATAATTACTTTTGGAAGTTGTTCGTCTGTGACACAAACATAATTAAAACTTTTATCCGATTTTTCTTTAGTATTATACTTCGGCTGATGTTTTTTAATGAGTTTTGCTTCCAGAATAAGCGCTTCCAAGACACTGTCTGTGATCTGCCATTTTATTTTATCCGCCTTAAAAACCATATCCACTAAGATGGGTCCCCTCGTCTGTATCAAGTCTTTCCCAAAATAACTTCTCACCCTATCTTTAAGCGACGTAGCTTTGCCAATGTAAATGATTTTCCCTTTTTCTAAGAAAAAATAGACACCGGAATTATCAGGTATTTTAAATTTTTTTAGATTTTTACTATTCATATTATCTTCTTAAAACTTTTTTAAGGTATTTACCTGTATGAGATTTGCTATTATTGGCGACTTCTTCCGGAGTTCCTTTGGCTACAATATTTCCTCCTTTCACTCCACCCTCAGGTCCAATATCTATAATGTAATCTGAGCTTTTAATAATATCAAGGTTGTGTTCTATGAGAACAACGGTATTGCCTTTGGAAACCAGTTTATTTAAAACTTCTAAAAGCTTTTGTACGTCATCATAATGAAGCCCGACTGTCGGCTCATCTAAAAGGTAAATAGTTTTTTCTAAATGCGGACGATAAAGTTCGCTTGAGATTTTTACCCTCTGTGCTTCCCCTCCGGATAGCGTCGTCGCTGGTTGTCCAATCTCAAGATATCCTAGACCCACATCCATCAAAGTCTGTAGCCTGTCAGAAACTGCTGGAATATCTTTAAAAAATTCCAATCCTTTTTCCACCGTCATACGAAGCACTTCATAAATATTTTTCTTCTTATATTTTACAGTAAGAGTTTCTTTATCAAAACGCTTTCCTCCACACACATCACAAGTCACATAAACCGTCGGCAAAAAATGCATCTCTACGGCAATTTCTCCATTACCCTCACAAGCTTCACAACGTCCGCCCTTCACATTGAAAGAAAAACGGTTTGCTTTCCAGCCTCGCAATCGTGCTTCTTCTGTAGAAGCGAAAAGATCTCGAATATGCGTAAAAGCACCAGTATAAGTGGCTATATTTGATCTAGGAGTCCTGCCTATTGGTGACTGATCAATCAATATCGCGCGAGAAAGATACTCCGTACCAGAAAATGAAGAACAGTTAGATACCTGCGCTGTGCGATATTTTCTTTCATAACGCGCCTGTAAATTTTTATAAAGAATTTCATACATAAAAGAACTTTTACCAGAACCAGAAACTCCAGTGATGGATGTCATCACTCCGAGGGGCACTTCCACATTCATGTTGTTTATATTAAAAATTTTTCCCCCACTTACCCTAAGCGCACCCTTGGCTTGTCGTCTTTTTTCCGGAACTTCTATTTTTATTTCTTCCCGTAAATAAGCGAGAGTTCTAGAATTATTTACATTCTTTTTGGCAGTTAATAAATCCTCTAAATAACCGGAAGCTATCACCTCTCCACCGTGCACTCCTGCCTTAGGTCCGATATCCACAATATAATCAGAAGCATAGATAGTGTCTTCATCATGTTCCACGATCAAAATTGTATTCCCTAAATCACGAAGATTTTGAAGAGTTTTAATTAATCTATCATTGTCTCGCTGGTGAAGACCTATCGTGGGTTCATCTAATACATAAAGCGCACCGACCAACCTAGAACCAAGCTGGGAGGCCAGACGGATGCGTTGCGCTTCTCCCCCAGAGAGCGTGTTGGCCTTACGAGACAGTTGCAGATAGTCCAAACCGACATCCAACATAAACTGGAGCCTAGCTTCTATCTCCCTCACCACCGGCACAGATATTTCTTTCTCTTGTGGGGAAAGTTTTAAATTCTTAAAGAAGTCATGCGCATCTTTAATGGAGAGCGAAGACAATTCCAAGATATTTATTTTTTTGTTTTTATCCGCTTCTAAAAATACATTGAGAGCTTCGGGACGCAGTCTGGCACCATGACAAGTATCACACGGCTCATCTCCCATAAAATATTTTGAACCCAAACCATTACATTCCGGACAAGCCCCATAGGGAGAATTAAAAGAAAACAGCCTCGGCTCAACTTCCGGAAAAGAAAAGCCGTCATTTTTACAAGCAAATTTTGAGGACATAATAAATTCATTATCTCCGATCTTGATAGTAACCAGTCCGTCGGATTCAATAAGCGTTCGCTCTATCGCCTCGGATAAACGCATCCTACTTGCTTCTTTGTCATCAACAAACTCATGCACCGCAAAACTATCTACTAGAATATCTATGTTGTGAGCTTTGTTTTTAGAGAGAGTAATTTGTTCTCGCAGTTTTTTCATCGCGCCATCCAAACGGATTTCGGCAAAACCTTTGCCAAGTAAATCATAAAGCATTTGGTAATATTCCCCTTTCCTCCCACGAACTACTGGTGAAAAAATACTAATTTCTGTTTCATCAAACTCCACCCCCATCACTTTCCTCACATTCTTTTTTGGAGTTCGGGAAGAAGAATTTTGAACGGGAAAGGTTCCAGCCGGAGGCTGGAGTAATCCGGAAAAATTCTTCTTCCCGAACTCTCCCACTTTTTCCAAAACAAAATTCAAAATTTCTTCATTGGAAAGTTTTTTAATTTCCTCTCCACACAAAGGGCAATGCGGATGTCCGATGCGCGCATACATCACCCGCAAATAATCATAAATTTCTGTGATAGTAGCCACAGTGGAACGTGGGTTATTTGAACGAGATTTTTGGTCAATAGAAATTGCCGGTGAAAGACCGGTAATCTCATCCACATCTGGTTTCGGCATTTGATTTAAAAATTGTCGCGCGTAAGAAGACAGGGATTCCACATATCTCCTTTGCCCTTCCGCAAAGATAGTGTCAAAAGCCAAGGATGATTTTCCAGACCCGGAGACACCGGTAATAACCACCATCTTATTTCGTGGCATCTCCACGTTTATATTCTTTAAGTTATGGGTCCGCGCCCCCTTAACTACTATTTTATCTATATTTTTCTCTTGTTTTGTCATATTTGTCCGCCCACTAGCGGATAACGCAATGCACACCCCGCTTTGTTCATAGGGGGTGTCTATCTCAATAATCTAACATACTACTGTTTCTTTTCCAATTTCAACTTGAGTACTCCAATTTCATCCCTCAGTATCGCCGCTGTTTCAAAATCCAGCTCTTTCACCGCCTTATTCATTTCTTTCTCTTTGATTTTTATTATTTTTTCGTAAATTAGATCACCTATCTCTTCGTCCGAGAGATACGATTGCCCTAGGCTAGTGTTTGGTATTCTACTTCTCGATTTTTCCTCTGTTTTTAATCTTTTTGAATAAGCTTTCTTAAAAATTTCCAGATCAAGACCGAGTTCTGTGTTAACCGTCTTGCCATGTTCGCTTTCCAATTCTTCCGTGATATCTTTTATCTTTTTCAAGATAGTCTTCGGGGTGATGCCATGTTTTTTATTATAAGCAAGCTGAATATCTCTACGACGCTTCGTTTCATCAAGAGCGTATTTCATCGCTTTAGTAATGGAGTCGGCATAAAGAATGACTTTTCCTTCGCTGTTGCGGGCAGCACGACCAATGGTTTGAATCAGAGATGTCTCCGAACGTAAAAACCCTGCCTTGTCTGCATCTAAAATTCCTATTAATGCAACCTCGGGCAGGTCTAACCCTTCACGGAGAAGATTTACTCCCACCAAAACGTCAAATTCTCCTTTTCTAAATTGAGTCAGGATTTTAATCCTCTCTATGGTTTTTATATCACTATGTAAATATTCTGCTTTTATTTTTTTACCCTCCTTGGCGGGTAAATCCTTCAAATAAAGAGAAAGGTCTTCCGCCATCTTTTTGGTAAGTGTCGTCGCTAAAACCCTGAAACCTTTTTTAATTGTTTTTTCTGTTTCTTCTATAAAATCTTGAATCTGACCTTTGTAGTCTCCTTTTTCATTTACGGGGCGCACTACCGTCTCCGGATCTACCAGCCCCGTAGGGCGAATAATCTGCTCCACAATCTGTGTACTTTCTTTTCTCTCCACCTCACTCGGGGTGGCACTAGTGTAAATCACCGAACCGATGCGTGCTTGAAATTCTTCATATCTAAGAGGCCTGTTGTCCTTGGCGGAAGGAAGCCGGAAGCCATATTCCACTAGAGTATTTTTACGAGAAGCATCCCCGGCGTACATACCGTTCAATTGAGGCAGAGTAACGTGCGATTCATCAATGATGGTAAGAAATCCGGTTTTAGGGAAATACGAAAGCAACGTCTCCGGAGGCTCCCCTTCTTTCTTGCCGGACAAGTGTCTGGAATAATTTTCTATGCCATTACAATAGCCGACTTCTTTTATCATCGCCAGGTCGTAATTTGTTCTTCTTTTGATTCTCTCCGCTTCTAAAAGCTTTTTTTCTTTCTCAAACTTTTTTAACTGGCTATTTAGTTCTTTTTTTATTTCCACTAAAGCTTTGTTTTTTTTGGTCTCTTCAGTAATAAAGTGTTTCGCGGGGAAAATAAACAAACTATCCTCTTCTTTTAAAATTCGCGAGGAGATTGGATCAACTTTTATTATTTTTGAAATTTTTCCATTTTTAAACTCTATTTGATACATCGTGGTCTCGGACACGGGCATAAATTCCACTCGGGGGCCAACAGAACGAAAAGTCCCAGGGGTCAAATCCGCATTGGTTCGTTCAAAATGAATTTCAATCAATTTTTTCATCAAAACTAATCTGTCTAATTTCATTTCCAACTCTAATTTGAGATTTACTTTTTCATATTCTTCTGGAGAACCCAATCCATAAATACAAGAGACCGATGCGACAATAATGACATCCGGCCTGGAGAGGAGAGCTTGCGTAGTAGCATGACGCAGACGATCAATTTCTTTATTTATCTGCGCATCTTTTTCAATATACGTGTCCGTTGTCGGCATATAAGCTTCCGGCTGATAGTAGTCGTAATATGAAACAAAATAATGCACCGCCGATTCCGGAAAGAATAATCTGAATTCTTGGGCAAGCTGGGCAGCCAGAGTCTTGTTGTGCGCTATTACCAATGTTGGTTTGTTGTACCCTGCTATGACATTTGCCATAGTAAAAGTCTTGCCCGTACCCGTTGCCCCGAGGAGGGTTTGTTTTTTCATCCCGCTCTCTAGCCCTTTCAATAAAGCAGAAATAGCCGCAGGTTGATCCCCTGCTGGTTTAAAAGGATTATGTAATTTAAAGACTGCCTTACTTTTCAACATTAATAGAGCTTACCTCATCAAAGACATTATTGTAAGCATTGACCACTAAATAAAAAGCCAGACCCGAGCTTATAATAGTAAAAATAAACAAATATAAAAGCGAATGATTCAATTCTTTTATTGACGACATAATAGACATTATACCACAAACAATTTTTCTGCTATAATATTCTGGCCATGGAAAATTTTAAATTTATACTAATTTCAATAATTATTATCGCAGGCATGGGACTGCTCGGCTATTGGGCAATACGCACACTACCAACAGGAGACGTATATGTCAGCAAACAAAAACAACAAATACTTGAAGAAGAAAACAGAGAACTCACAGAAGAAATCAACAGGTTAAAAAAAGAACTAACAGCATTACAACCAAAAGAAGAGGAAAAACCGGAAGTAACTACAACCACTCCAACCAAACCGACAACTGTGACTTATAAACATCAAAGTCTGATCAATGATCTACAAAAACTTGTTACTGGTGGAATTTTTATGAAACAAGGATCACAAGGTACCAGAGTGGGCACTCTACAAACTTTCTTGAATATATATAATAATACTTCAAAAAAAGTGGACAACGACTATGGCGCGGGAATGAAAACAGACGTTATGAATTTCCAAAAAGCAGAAAAAATAACAGCGGATGGAGAAGCAGGGCCTACCACCTTCCAAAAAATGATAGATTGGCTCAAGAAACAATAGAATTCTATTTGTGCGCCCGCTCGGGATCGAACCGAGGACCTTATCCTTAAAAGGGATCTGCTCTACCAGCTGAGCTACGGGCGCATATTTCTTTATGAATGTACAAATCTGATAGTACCATATTTCTAGAAAGCTTCAAGTAAAAATTGCTCAAAGGCGGATTCGGCGTCCAGACCTTTTTTTCGGGCCTCGGGCAAAAGGTAGGAAATTTTAGATACATAATTTTTCAATTGTTCTTCGGAAAATTTACTAAAATTCTTTTTCAAAAGCATATCTTTAATTTTCCAAAAAAGCACACCGATTAACTCTTCCATTACAACTCCTTTGTCTACAGCCTGACGAAAATAAATCCAGGTGTTCAACTTGTCTTTGTTGGCAAACGCGTTTGCCAACAAAAAATTATCAAATTTTTCCTTTTTTTCTTTCGGTAATTCAAAAATATTCAGCTCTGCCCTCGCTTTTTTGAAAGCATCCAGAATCGGTTTGTTCAGTTTACTTTCCAAAAAAACAAAAATATTACCAGAACTACTCATCAGATCTAATTTTTCTAACACAAAATCACGCGTCTCTTCATGTTCAAATACGCCCAGAAAAATTACCGCCAATTTCGCAGAAAATAGACTGGAGCCAGAATACAAACTCTCAACCTGGGCCCGGCTAAAATCATTCCTGTTCACAGAAAAAACTTCTGTACCTTCAGGTATAGATTTTATAAATTTTTCATAATTTAATATTTTATTTTGTGCATCATCACCCGAAAAGAGGTAAAGCATAAAATTAACTATAACTTAACAGATTTTTTATATTCTATATAAGGAGCCCCATATTTTATAGTCAAAATATCCTCCTCTTTTTTTAAAAAGAAAAATTTGGCTATAAAAAAATTAACAAAAGCAAAAACAACAATAAAAATTGCATTGCTTACCAAACCGAGCCCTAATGTTAGGAAAAATAATCCTAGGTGGGTAGGAGCGCGAGTAAAACGATATGGCCCATGAGTAAAGGTTTCTTTGTTGATATTTTCTTTGTTTAGCTTACGAGATGTTTTCTGTGCCCAAACAATCAAAAAAGTGGCAAAAATCAAAAACAAAAAACCTAGTAACACAACACTGTAACTATCAAAAACCCCTAGGCTGGAATTAAAAAACAAATCCAAGCAAATACTAATTAATAAAAGAAAAAAGAAAAAGAAATACGAGTGTGCTAAAACTTTATGTACACTTTGTTTTGGAGGGCTAGTTTTATTGAAATCTTCCATACCCTTATCATACCACAAAATGCTACTTTACTTCTCCCAAATTTTTCCCTGAACCAGAGTGCACCAGAAGAGGGACATCTGTTTTAAAATGAAGATATGACCGCAAGAGTACCCCCTCCATGGCTTCTTTGATTATTTTATCGGCTGTATCCAATACACCGTCTTCGGTCTCATATACTAATTCGTCGTGAATTTGTAAAATCAAATGAACCTTATCCAACATACCGGCGTTTTTTAGATCCTCTTCCGCATACCTTATGGCTAATTTAATAATATCAGCTGCTGTACCCTGTATCGGTGCGTTTGTGGCCGTTCGCTCAGCCATATTTTTTAAAAAAGGAATTCTGGAGTTAATGTTTGGGAAATAACGCCTACGACCAAATAGAGTTTCCGTATAAGAATGTTTTTCGGCAAAAACTTTTACTCCATTTAAATAGTCCCTCACTCCCCTAAACTGATGAAAATAATTATCGTAAAATTTTTGAGCTTCTTCGCGAGTACCTCCCAGATTTTTACGCAAGGCCGAAACCCCCATGCCATAAATAATACCGAAGTTTATAACTTTTGCCTTCCGACGCATCTCGCTGTCCACTTTCTCTATCGGAACTCCGAAAACAAATGAAGCGACCCCGGCATGAATATCTTTTTTTTCTTTAAAAACTTGGGTCATCTTTTCGTCCAAAGAAAGCATCGCTGCGACCCGCAATTCAATCTGGCTATAATCAAAAGCAATAAGTTTGTGCCCTTTTTCTGCGATAAAACCATCCCTGATTTTTTTCCCCAATTCTGTTTTTATTGGTAAATTTTGTAGATTTGGATCCTGAGATGAAAATCTGCCGGTGGTAGAGCCATTTTGAATAAACTTAGCGTGTAGGCGACCATCATCACCCGCCATTTTAGGGATAACATCAATATAAGTGGAAAGTAATTTCTGTAATTCCCGGTAAGCCATTATTTCTTTTATTATTTCATTCTCTTCTTCCAATTCTTCCAATACCGAAATCTTGGTAGAAAAACCTCCACTGGCATTTTTCTTTGCCTTGTTTTTACCTGGAGATTTTATTCCTAATTTATTAAAAAGTATTTCTCCCAGTTGTTTGGGAGAATTGATATTGAATTCTGTTCCGGCCTGCTGGTATATTTTTTTTGTTAAAATATCCAATTCTCTGTGATATTCTTCTGATAACTTTTCAAAATATTTTTTATCTATCAAGACCCCATGGTCCTCCATTTTTTTTACGATGGGTATAATCGGTTTTTCTATTTCTTCATAAACTTTTTCAAGATTTTGTTCTTTTAATTTTTTGAAAATATGCTCATAGGCTGTTTCAAAAGATTCGGTATGCGCATAAAGTAAAATATCTTCCAGATTTGGATTAGAAATATCAGAATTGATAATCCATAAAGCAATACTAGCTTCTTGTAGTTTTTTTGAGTCCACAGAATCCTGGCGAGAGTGCTCGGAGGAATCTTCGCTACTGGCAGAAAAACCTTGCTCCTCCAGGACAGATTGCGAATGACGGAGAGCATCTTCGCCAGGATTCTGACTTTCAAAAAAGTTTCTTAAACGTCCAAGCAAACTTCTGAATTCAAATTGGGCGAAAACTTCTTCAATTTTTTTGAAATCAGCATTTTCCCAAAAAGTCTTCTCTGGCAAAGAGAAATTTATTGGCGCATCTGTACGGATGGTCGCCAGTGTTTTTGAAAATAAAGCTTCTTCTTCGTTATTTTTTAATAGCTCAATCATCCTAGGACTAATGCCCACTTTTTTAAATTGTAATTCGTAATTTGTACTTCGTAATTGCTTATAAATTTCTTCTATGGTGCCAAAATTTACAATCAAGTTTTCAGCCGTCTTTTCACCTATACCTTTGATACCAATAATATTGTCAGATGGATCTCCTCGTAATCCCTTGTAGTCTGGTAAAAGCTTTGGTTTAAAACCAAAACGTTTCACTACCGCATCCTCATCATATAAAATAGTATCGTTGATTCCCTTCTTTAGGGTATATATTTGAACTTTCTTATCATCCACCAACTGCATGGTGTCCATATCTCCGGAAGCAATAACAATATTCAGACTTCTGTCTTTTTTGTATTTCTCAACGATAGTTCCCAACACATCATCCGCCTCAAACCCGGGAGCATCGTAAATAGGAATACTGAAAGCCTCAAAAATCTTCCGAGAGTTTTGTAATTGCACAATGAGTGCTTCGTCGGCTTTTACCCGACCGGCCTTATACGCATCATAAGCTTCGTGTCTAAAGGTCTTTTGTGGCAAATCATAGCAAGCGACGATATAGTCTGGCTTTAGCTCGGTAATTATTTTCATCAACATGCTGGAAAGTCCGTATAGTGCCCCGGTAGGTTCACCTTTTCCAGACAAAAATTCCGGCAAGGCGTGGTAAGCACGATGAATGATGGCATGAGCATCCAACAGGACCAATTTTTTATTTTTCTGTTCTTCTGTTTTAGGCATTATCTTAATTATACCATTTAGAACGAAACCAATCTTTGAGTTATTTATCTGAGTTTAAAATGCTTGTGTTCATTTTTATCCGTTAAAATATGGATTTTTTTGGCGTGTCCCGGTATTACCCCGGCTACATTTTCTGGCCATTCAATAAAAACCAAGTGCTCTTCGTTATTGATTATATCTTCCCATCCCAGGTGTAATAATTCATTTTCATTTTTCAGACGATACGCATCCAGGTGAAACATAAATTTATGTTTTTTGTTTTTAAGAGAATATTTTTTTATTATTACAAATGTCGGGCTGTTTACTTTATTTTTTACCCCGAGATGTCGGGCTATAGCCTGAACAAAAGTAGTCTTACCGGCACCCAAGTCCCCCGACAAACCGACCACTAACGCTCCTTTTTTATTTCTTTTTTCTCCGAGTATTTTTTCAAGAAACATTTTCGCTATTTCCTTGGTTTCCCTGACGTTTTTTGAAATTTTTGTGGCATTTTTAGGCATATAGGTTATACTTTACCATAAATGGCTTCATTTGATGAAGAAAAACAAAATAAGCAGCTGGCAGAGTTGCACAAACAGGAAGAAGAGCAGTTGGTGGCTACTTTAGCTGAATCAAAATATGGCATTCCTTATATAAATCTATACCGCCTCGGTGTAGACAACGAAGCTCTGCGAGCAATATCCGAGCAAGATTCCAGAGAGATGAAGGTGGCCCCTTTTAAACTTTTTGGAAAAAATATTTTTATAGCCGTGCGCGCCCCTTCGGATAATCTTTTTGCCAGACTAAAAGAAGATATGGAAAGAAAAGGTCTCGTCCCTGTTTTTTATATGGCCTCCCTGGCGAGTCTAAATAAGGTCTGGGATAGATATAAAGAAATTTCCATGGCTGAGAGTTCTAGAATCGGAGGGTTGGATATCTCCGGAGAAGTTTTAAGGGATACAGCCAAGCAAATTGAAAAAATTCAAGACATAGAAAAAATGGTGGCAGAATCTCTGGAGGGAAATAAAATACATAAAATTTCTCGTTTGCTTGAAATAATCTTAGCTGGGGCTATAGCCATTAAGGCTTCCGATATCCACATAGAACCAGAAAAAGATAGGGGCAGATTGCGACTACGCTTGGACGGAGTGCTTCAAGATGTAAACTTTTTCGGAACGGATGTATATAAACTACTAAACTCTCGCATCAAACTCTTGTCTGGGATGAAACTGACCTCCACTGTGGCACAAGATGGGCGTTTTAATATTATAGAGGGAGATGAAGAAATAAGTATTCGTTGTTCCCTAATTCCAGGCTCTTACGGTGAATCAATAGTGATGCGTATCTTGGATCCAAAATCACTGCAAGTAGAACTAGAAGAACTTGGTATTGAATCTCGTCTTTTTGGAATTATAAAAGAAGAAATCGTGAAACCAAACGGCTTGATTCTGGTCACAGGTCCTACCGGATCCGGAAAGACGACCACTCTTTATGCTTTTTTGCGAAGAATATATTCTCCAGATATAAAGATAATAACCATAGAAGATCCAGTAGAATATCATCTTACGGGGGTAACTCAGACCCAAGTAAACATGGAGAGGGGTTATACTTTTCCGGAGGGATTACGCTCCACCTTGCGCCAAGACCCGGACGTGATCATGGTCGGAGAAATTCGCGACGGAGACACTGCCTCTATTGCCGTGCAGTCTGCCTTGACGGGACATATGGTCTTCTCTACTCTCCACACCAACAACGCAGCCGGAGTCATCCCCCGTTTAATTGACCTCGGAGTCAATCCAAAAATTCTGGTATCTGCTTTATCTATCTCCATAGCCCAACGCTTGGTACGCAAACTTTGTACTTTTTGTAAAAAAGAAAGAGAGCTTACTCCAGCAGAAATAAAAACAATGAAAATAATTACCGACGGAATGACTGAAGAGAAAAAACAAATTTCAAATTACAATATAAACCCTGACGGACCTTTCAAAACTTTTGAGGCTGTCGGTTGCGATAAATGTAACAGTACCGGATTTAAAGGACGCATCGGAATTTTTGAAGCGATAAAAACAGACGAAGAGATAGAAAAAATAATCCCAGAAAATCCGAGTGAGCGTGAAATCAAAAAAGTAGCCAAGACCCAAGGGATACTCTCTATGAGACAAGATGGATTGATAAAAATATTAAATGGAGTTACTTCTTTCTCGGAAGTACAAAGCGTCGTGGATCTAAATGAAGAGTAAAATAAAAAAACATTAATCTCTAAACAATCCTTTCAGGGCTGAGCCCCAAAAGTAACAAAGTATTATAGGATAGTACCAGCAAACTAATTAAAGCGCCAAAACGTCCTATGCAAATTCGTATAACCTGTGGCTGATTGCTTAGAGATTAATGTCTTCTTCTCTCACCATGGTGGTGACTTCTCTCAAAAAACTCTGAGAGAATTATACTATATGTAAAAGTGCACAAGTGCTATAATGTCAATAAGTATGTGTATACCCTGTTGATAAATGCACTATGGATACAGTATAGCATACTATAAATGTAATGTCAAGTAAAAAAGGTGAAAAAATAGAAGAGTCTATCTTAGACCAGACCTTGCGTCCTGGTAGCTGGGAGGAGTATATAGGCCAAAAACACATAAAAGACAATGTTAAAATCCTACTACGGGCAGCCGAAGAACGTGGACACATACCCGAACACATCCTTTTTTACGGCCCCCCAGGTCTAGGTAAAACCACCCTGGCTCATTTGATTGCCAAAGAAACTGGCAGACAAATGAAAGTGACTTCCGGTCCAGCGATAGAGAAAGTAGGCGATTTAGCTTCTATCCTGACAAATTTGACTGCTGGCGACATTCTTTTTATAGATGAGATACACAGACTCAATAAAATGGTTGAGGAAATACTTTACCCGGCGATGGAATCCGGGGTCCTAGATATCATCATCGGCAAAGGACCTTCGGCGCGGACAATTCAGCTTGATTTACCACCATTTACTTTGATTGCAGCGACCACTCGCGTGGCCCTCGTTTCCTCCCCTCTTCGTTCTCGTTTCTCAGGTGGAGTCTTTCGTTTGGAATTTTACTCTAACGAAGAAATTGCAAAAATTATTGAACGCTCAAGCAAACTTTTAAAAACAAAACTGGAGGTTGAAGCTTTAAAAGAAATTGCCAAGAGAAGCAGATTTACTCCGCGCACTGCCAATTACTTTTTGAAACGTTGCCGAGATTTTGCCCAAGTACACAAGAAAGACTTAGATCAAAAGACAGTCCGGGAAGCACTCAACATGCTCGCCATAGATGACATTGGACTAAATTCATCCGATAGAAAATTCTTGGAAATATTGATAGAAAAATTCAATGGTGGGCCAGTGGGATTAAAAACAATAGCAGCAGCAATGTCCGAAGAAGAAGCCACAGTAGAAGAAGTAATAGAGCCATATTTAATACAGCTCGGACTACTTGAACGTTCCCCTCGCGGACGCATCGCCACCCCTAAAGCATACGAACATTTAGGATTTGATATACCAGAAAATTTACAAAAAAAATTACTTTAAATTATGTCAGGCCATAACAAATGGGCGCAGATAAAACACAAGAAAGCCATCACCGACGCAAAAAAGAGTAAGATCTTCTCCAAGCTTGTGCGTTTCATTTCTGTAGAAGCAAAACTTTCTGGTGGAAAAGAGTCACCCGGGCTTCGCGCGGCCATTGAAAAGGCCAAGAAAGTGAATATGCCGGCGGACAATATTGAAAGAGCTATTAAGAAAGCGAGTGAGCCTGGGGCACATATGGACGCCATCACTTATGAAGCTTATGGCCCGGGTGGAGCAGGAATAATTATTGAAACGTTGACTGATAGTAAAAACAGAACGGCACAAGATATAAAACACATTCTTACAAAAAACGGTTTTTCCTTGGGAGGTATCGGCTCTGTCACTTGGGCGTTTAAAAAAGAAAAAAGCCCCGAGGGGCTCATCTGGACACCGACTAGCACTACTTCTCTTTCAGATACAGACTTGGAACTTTTAGATAAACTCGTGGAGGACTTGGAAGAAAATGATGATGTGCAGGATGTGTACACGAATGCCGAATAGAAGTGTTAAAATAACATTATGCGAATTTTAGGAATAGATCCGGGATATGAAAGACTTGGGGTCGCTATATTAGAAAAAAATAAAAACGGTGATAAGGAAAAAGTACTTTTTTCCGAATGTTTTAAAACTTCTGTTAAATTAGAATTTGCGGAACGATTAAATTTAATTGGCGAAGAAGTCAGAATGATTATAAAAAAATTCAAGCCGGAAGTTCTTTCCGTAGAAACTTTATTTCTAAATACCAATCATAAAACAGTCATGCGGGTGGCCGAAGCCCGCGGAGTAATAATTTATGAAGCTTCTCGTGCTCATCTTAAAATATTTGAAGCCTCTCCCCCGCAAATAAAAATAGCGACTACCGGTTATGGTAAATCAGACAAGGCACAAATAATTAAAATGGTAAAAATGCTCGTAAAAATGGACAATTCTAAAACCTCAGATGATGAGTTGGATGCTATTGCTATAGCCATCACCGCTTTCGCACATACAAAAATTTAGTTATCCACACGATATATCTATTTGCTATTGCCAAGCGTTTTTTATTTTGTTACAAAGTAGGAAATTATTAGTAGGTCGCTTTCCCGCGAGAGCGGGGTAAAAATAAAATATTAAATTTTATATATGCACGACGAGGACGAAGAAATAGAAGAAGGAGGGTTTAAGGTGGGTGATGACGAAGAACTTGATTTACCTCCAGAAGGGTTAGACGACTTTGGGTTGGATGAAGAAGACCCTGATAAAGACAGATAAAAACTAAAAAACGCCCACTCGGGCGTTTTTTAGTTTTGTGTAACTTTCACGAATCTTTTTTTGCCGATTTTAAGCGTTAAGTTTTCTGAAACTTTTAAATTTACATCTGTAATATTAGTATTATTGCCTAAATCATGGATGGCGTTTTCTAAAACAAGTCTGCGCCATTCCCCTTTTGAAGACAACACTTTGCTCTTTACTAAAACTTCACTCAACAATTCTCCCGCGCCGGCTTTTATCTCTTCCATTTCATCCGGAATTTCTTTTTTCTGAAAAGTTTTTACAAAGTTTTCCTCGGCCTCTTTCGCTTTTTTCTCCCCATGATAGATTTTCACAATTTCAAAAGCCAGACGCATTTTTGCATCCCGTGGGTTTTCATTTTGAGGGATTTCTAAATCAGAAATATTTGTGCAAAGTTTAAAGTATTTAGGAATAAGCTCATCACGCAAAGCCATAATCTTACCAAACATATCATTTGGTTCATCGGTTATGTTTACGACATTTCCCCAAGAAGTGGACATTTTTCTTCCGTCCGTTCCCTCCAGCATTGAAACCGTCAAAATATCCTGTTCCGGCATCCCATAGTGTTTTTGAACTGTTCTACCGGCTTTCAAATTAAACAATTGATCAAAACCCCCTATTTCCACATCTGCTTTTACAACAACACTATCATATCCTTGCATTAGCGGATACAAAAACTCACGCAGAGATATTTCTTCTTCTTTGTCAATTCTATCTTTGAAATTACGCCTATTGGACATTTGTTGAACAGAAAAACTCTCAGCTAGTTCTGAGATTTCTTTAAATCCTAGTTTTCCCAACCATTTACTATTGTATTTAAATTCCGTTTTCTTTAAGTCTATAATCATGCCTAGTTGTTTGGCATAATTTTTCATATTTATTTTTATTTGTTTAGCTGTGAGCATCGGACGTTTTTCCAATTTATCTGATGGGTCTCCTATCGTGGCCGTAAAATCTCCAACTATTAAAACGACCTTATGCCCCAGGTCTTGAAATTGTTTTAGTTTTTGCAATGGCACCGCTCTTCCTAGGTGAATTTTGGGTCCGGTTGGGTCAATACCTAGTTTTACCCGAAGAACTTTTCCTGAAAGAAGCTGTTTTTTGAGGTGTTCTTTTACAAAGACATCTTCCACTCCTCGGTTTAAAATTTCATCTATTTTTTTCTCATCCGTTATCACTTTCATAACTCGAATAATACCACATTTTCTGCTATAATTCTATTAATGCTTAAAATATTTCAAAACAAAAAATTATTGAAAAATCTGGCCTTATTGTTGGTTAGTCTTTTTGTTTTAATCTCCGGAATAGTGCTTGTTCTACTTTTTTCCTTAAAAATTCCGGATTTTCATTCTATAGAAGAAAGAAGGGTGGAAAACTCTACCCAGATTTTTGATCGTACTGGAGAAGTTTTGCTTTTTGATATACACCAAGATGTAAAAAGAACTGCCATCCCATTTGAACAAATGGGTATAAACATTAAGAATGCCACTGTGGCTATTGAAGACTCGGAATTTTATAACCATAGTGGAATACGCATAACTTCTATAATCCGTGCAGTTTTTTCAAATATTTTTGGTGTCGGCATTGGTGGAGGCGGATCAACCATAACTCAGCAGTTAGTAAAAAATACCCTGTTGACTCAAAGTAGTGGCCTGGGAAGATATGTCAGAAAAATAAAAGAATGGTTTTTGGCGGTAAAAATAGACAGCTCCATCCCGAAAGAAAAAATTTTGGAAGCCTATTTGAATGAAATTCCTTACGGAGGAAATATTTACGGCATCCAGGCCGCCAGCAAAACCTACTTCAATAAAAATGCAGAGGGTCTCTCTTTGGCAGAGGCAGCGTATTTGGCAGCTATCCCCCAATCTCCAACCGTTCTTTCTCCATACGGAAAAAACAAAGAAAGATTGGAAACTAGAAAAAATTTAGTACTTTCTAGAATGTTGGAACTTAAATTTATTTCTGAAGATGAATACAAAAAGGCAAAGAGTGAGGTGGTGGCTTTCATCCCCCAAGCGACGATGGGTATCCGAGCGGCACACTTTGTTTTTTATATTAAAGATTACATAGAACAAAAATATGGGCAATTGGCCACCGGGGGTGGACTCAAGGTGACTACGACAATTGATGCAGAACTACAGGCAAAAGCGGAAGAATTTGTAAAAGAGGGAGCTCTAAAAAACGAGAGAGATTGGAACGGTAAAAATGCCGGTCTGGTAGCCATAGACCCAAAAACGGGACAAATTTTAACGATGGTTGGTTCAAGGGATTATTTTGATAAAGAAATTGACGGTAACTTCAATATAACCACCGCCAACAGACAACCTGGATCCTCTTTTAAGCCTTTTATTTACGCTACGGCCTTCAATAAAGGCTTTACTCCTGACACCGTGCTGTTTGACTTACCTACGGAATTTCAAACAACCTGTGACGCATCAGGCAGAGCCTTGCCTGGACGTAGTCAGAGCAACTGCTATATGCCGGACAACTATGATGGAAAGTTTCGTGGTCCAATGAGTCTAAAGGATGCCTTGGCCCAATCAATCAACATTCCAGCGGTAAAACTTCTTTATTTATCTGGTTTGTCTGATTCACTCAAAACAGCCGAGAGTATGGGAATAAGTACTTTGGGAGATGTCGGCCAGTATGGGCTTACTCTCGTCATCGGAGGTGGTGAGGTTTCACTTCTTGATATGACTTCCGCTTATGGAGTTTTTGCCAACGAGGGAATAAAAAATCAACACACTGGAATTTTAAAAATTGAAGATTTAAAAGGAAATGTTTTAGAAGAGTTTAGGCCAAACGCGCAAGAAGTTCTGCCTAAAAACACAGCCTTAACCATTTCCAATATTTTGTCCGACGAAGAAGCTCGTGTGCCCACCTTTGGATCTCATTCCTCTTTATATATTCCAAACAAAAATGTAGCGGTAAAAACAGGAACGACAAACAACAACAAGGATGCTTGGATCATCGGATACTCCCCATCTATCGCAGTGGGTGTCTGGGCTGGAAACAATGACAACACGCCAATGAAAAAAGGAGGAGCTGCAATGGCGGGACCTATTTGGAACAAATTTATGAGTGAAGCATTAAAAAACCTACCAAATGAAAGTTTTGAAGAACCAAACTTAGAAATTGATCCAACTCAAGTAAAACCTGTTCTTCGTGGATTTTGGCAAGGAAACGAAAACTTTTTTATAGATAAAATTTCCGGTAAGTTGGCTACGGAAAACACCCCCAAAGAAACTTTGATAGAAAAAGTTGTTACTAATGTGCACTCAATTTTATATTGGGTGGACAGAGATGACATTTTGGGTCCTCCTCCCCTCGGTAAAGACAACCCGGTACAGTTTAACCACTGGGAAACACCCGTACAAAACTGGTGGGCACAAAACAAAAATAAATACCCCACCACAACCTGGAGCGACAAGCCAACCTCATCAGACGACATACACACCGATTCTTCAAGTCCTTCAGTTTTAATTACTGAACCAAACAATGTAAAGGTTTATTCTCCTAATCAAAAAATAAATCTTGAAATTCTTACTTCTGGCCCGTTTCCTTTACAAAAAATAGATATTTTTATAAATAATATTTATTACGAAACAGTGGAAACTCCTTTCAACTTTTCCTTCCTACCTAGAGAGTTGGAAAACCTAGAAAATAACAATGAATTAAAAATAATTTCTTACGACACAGCATTTAATCGTAGTGAGGTAAGTGTAATTTTTAGAGTGGATCTGTAAAATCTACTTTATGTCTCGTGGAGTTTTTTTTCCAAAAGATTCTTCTAGTTTAGATAGAATTAAATTCTGTTTTAAAAAAACTTCATTTTTGTAGATAGGTTTTATGTTTAAATAAAGTATATTATCTTTTATCTTAATATCTTCAGATGATATACTTATCTTAACAACTTCAGATATAATCTTCTTTATCACTTCTTTTTTTTCTTCCTCTCTAAAAAGAATTTTATTAAACCTAGCCAGCAAGTCCTTAATTTCAATCATATGAGTTTTATCTATTCATTGGCATAATGAGATAGGTAAAAGAAGAATCAGAGACCGGGGATACAACCATAGGACTTCCTGTGCCGGAGAGTTTTATAGAAACACTATCAGTGACAATTGACTGAAAACAGTCCAAAAAGTATTTATAGTTGAAAGAAAGTTCTATGTTTTCACCGTTTATAACGGCATCTAAATAAGTTTTATTTTCTCCCACATCGTTGTTGGAAGATGAAAACTCTAAAATCTTTTCTTTTGGAATAATCTTTAAATTAACTTGATTAAACTTGTCTGAAAAGATATTAGACAACTTTAAGGCATTCAATAAATCTTGTTTGAGAACCACTACCTCCGTAGTTGTGTTTTTGGGAATAATTTGACGATAATCTGGAAAAATACCGTCAATTATTCGTGAAGTTAAGTAAATGTTATCAGAAGAAAGTGAAATTTGATTTTTATTAAAACAAACCTTTAGGACCCCCTGAAATTCCCCAAAAACCTTCAAAATTTCAGCTATGTTTTTATAAGGAACAAGAATACCTGAAATTTCCTCAACCCCCTTCGCTTTTACCTTTTTTTCGGCCAACCTAAAAGAATCTGTTGAAACAAAAACCAAATTATCTCCGTTGGTATATATAAAAACACTTGAAATTTCTGGCTTTATATCGGAAACAGAGGAGCTATAATAAACTGATTTAATTCCCTCAATAAGTTTTTTTGATTCTATTTCAAAACTTGTTCCCGTCACAGTGGGAATGGTTGGAAAATCTTCGTGAGGCTGACATTTTAATCTTATTTGACTTTTTTTTGTTTTAATTAAAAGATTTTCATCCTTTTTTTCCAACTGAACATTTTCATTTTGAGAAACGTTGGAAAAAATAGCGTTTAGCACCGAACCTGAGATAGCCAAAGTTCCTTCTTTTTCTATTTTAGCTGAAATTTCAACTTCAATACCCAAGTTTAAGTTGGTGGATCTCATTTTTAATGATTTACCCGAAGCAATCAATAAAATTGAGCTTAAAACGGGAAGGGTTAGATTTTTGCCGGTAATTCTCTCTACTTGAGATATTCCATTTTTGAGTTTTTCAACCGAACATTCTATTTTCATATATTTGTTTATATCTTATATAAATAAATTATTAGTAATATTAGTGTTGTTAATAAGTGGATAATTATTTTTATATTTATTAAATATACTTATTTTTAATTTATAAACTGAACTTAAATCTAATAACTTTTTGTCTTATGTTTATGAAAATATTTTTTATTTTTAATTTTTCTTTTTATTCGCGTTAATTAACAGATTTTGTCTGGTTTGTTATATTGTTTTTCCCTACTTATAAACAGCTATTTAAACATAATTCTTATTTGTTCCAACTCTTGCAGCAACGAAGAATCATTTTTTAAGTCAGTTTTTATTTTTAAACAAGAGTGGATGACTGTCGTGTGATCCTTTCCCCCCAATTTTTGTCCAATTAGCGGATAAGATACATTAAAGTCTTCTCGGAGTAGATACATGACTACTTGTCTTGCTCTGACTATTTCCTTTTTTCTTGTTTTCTCATAAATTGAAGATTCTTCCAATTTATAATATTCACTCACTATCTTTACTACATCCTTTATGGCCATGTTTTTCTTTGGTCTAAGGTTGTTTTTGAGTAGATTTTTTACCTCTACAAGCGTCAATGGTTTGTTTTTTAGTTTATATTGGCAAACAATAAGGTTAAGACTTCCTTCCAGCTCCCTGATGTTTCCCTGAACTGCCCCCGCCACGTAATCTATCACCTCCTCAGCCAAATCAACATTTAATTCACGGAGTTTAACCTTTAAAATAGCCAGACGTGACTCATATTCAGGCTCAGATATGTCAACGATCATACCAGCAGCAAAACGAGACTTTAGTCTATCCGCCAGCTCTGGAATGTAGTTTGGGTGTTTGTCTGAAGAAAAGATAATCTGTTTGTTGTTTTCATAAAAAGTGTTAAATGTGTGAAAAAGTTCTTCTTGAATTTTTTCCATTTTTCCAATGAATTGGATATCGTCTATTATTAACAGGTCGTATTTACGATATTTTTCTTTAAAAGAATTTGCTTTGTTGTTTTGGAGTGAATTTACAAAATCTGTGGCAAATTTTTCCAAGGTCATATAGTGTACCTTTTTATTTGGATATTTTTCTTTTATTGAGTTTCCCACCGCCTGAATCAAGTGTGTTTTTCCTAGTCCAGTACCTCCATAAATAAAAAATGGGTTATATTTTGTTCCAGGAGAGTCTATTATTGCCTGGGCTGCAGCATAAGCGAGCTCATTGAAAGTTCCGACGATAAACGAATTGAATTGATAGCGTGGATTTAGGTTGTCTTCCAGATTTATGTATAAATCTTTTAGGGGTAGTTCTTTTTCTATGGTTATTTCATTTATTGGCGCTGGTTCTTGTTTTACATTTTCTGTTTTAACAATAGTATATTCTACGGCACGCATATTTTCATAGGCATCGGCAATGGTTTTGGTTATCAATTTGTGATATTTATTGATAAGCCAGTCGCGGACGAACTCGTTTGGCACCCCAATATAAACAATACCGGTATCTTCTTTTATGATGGATGTGTTTTTAAACCAGGTACTAAAATTTGCTTTTGATATACCAGATTCTATTTCCATTAGACAACTTTTCCACAACTCTTTTGTATTCATTGTTTTTATCTTACACTATTTATAAAACAGGGGGTATATGTAATATCTTATTAACTATGTTGATAAGCTGTGGATAAGTTTGTTGCCGGCATGATTTGTTTATCACACAAGACTTGGATTTGATAAAAACCGGATGATGTTATATACTACCTGTATGTCACAAACATATCAACCTAAAAAGAGAAAAAGAGCAAAAGCCCATGGATTTTTAGTTAGATCTAAGACCAAAACAGGCCAAAAGGTTCTTTTAAGAAGAAGAAGAAAAGGACGAGCGAAGCTCTCTGTTTAAAACACACTAGAAGCCGAAAAAGTATGCTCAAAAAAATAAATAGGGCTGACAGAAAGACGGTGGAGAACATCTTCAAGAAAGGAAAATTCCTCAATTCTTTAAATTTGACCTTTAAATTTTTAAAAATTACCCAAGAAGACAAAAAAATCTCTATTTTAGTTCCTAAAAGTGTAGCAAAGTCGGCAGTAAAAAGAAATTTATTGAGGCGTTTAGGGTATAGAGCCATGGAAAAACAAATAAAGAGCTCCCCTTCTGGAATTATAGGGGTTTTTATATTTAAGAAGTATCAGGAGGATGTTTTGGTATTAGAAAATGAAATTAAAGACATTTTTTCTAAAATTAATTGATTTTTATCAAAAAAAGGTTTCAATTTTTAAAAAACCGAGTTGTGTTTTTTATCCGACTTGTTCCGAGTACACAAAACAAGCTATAGAAAAATATGGACTCCCTAAAGGAGTTCGTTTAGGATTTTTGCGTATTTTACGATGTCACCCCTGGCAAAAAAATCATATTGATCCACTACTTTGATTTTTTTGTGTTTTCATATAGAATGAATTAATGCTTAGTAATATTTGGAATGTTGTTTTATATCAACCACTACTAAACGCCCTAGCTTTTCTCGTTTCCATTATCCCTGGTGGGGATGTGGGGATAGCTGTTATTCTCCTTACTATTCTTGTAAAAGTTATTCTTTTTCCTCTTTCTCAAAAATCCATAGAAAGTCAGGCTCAAATGAGCGTTTTAACCCCAGAACTCAATAAAATCAAAGCGAGCGGGGCAAGCAAAGAAGAACAAGCCAGGCAGACCTTTGAGCTCTATAAACAACACAAAACCAACCCTTTCTCTGGGTGTCTTTTGGTTTTAATTCAAATTCCCATTATTTTTGCCCTATACTATGTATTTTTGAAGGGAATAAATTTTGAAGGTGGGCACCTGTACTCCTTCATTCATATACCAGAGCATAGTAATATGCTTTTCTTGGGTCTCCTAGACATTACTCAAAAAAGTCTGATTTTGGCTGTTTTGGCGGGCCTTTCCCAATACTTACAAGCACATTTTGTACCAAAACCACCTGTTCCTTCTGTTGTAAGTGGTACTTCCCCCTCTTTCTCCGATAGTTTTGCCAAAAGTATGAACATGCAGATGAAGTACATCTTTCCTTTCATTGTCGCCTTTATCGCTTATAGTATTTCTGGCGCGGTTGCATTGTATTGGATTACGAGTAACCTATTTATGGTAGGACAACAGATTTATGTAAAAAAGAAGGAGTTTACAACATTAGTTATAAAGTAGAAAGTCATAAAGTTTATAAAGAATAGATGGATAAAAACGAGATACAAAAATTAATAACAGAATTGATTGAAAAAACTACAGTGAAATTAAATGATGTTTCTGTGGTAGAAGACGGGCCCAAAAACATCTGGGTTGCAGTAGAGGTGAGTGAACCACACTTCTTTATTTCACACGACGGTGAAGGTTTGCAAGCCCTAAACCATATTGTTCATAGAATTATTGAAGCTAAAAACCCTTCCCCCGCACCTGGTTTAGGAGAAAAAGCAGGGCTGGGAATCCTGGTGGATGTAAATGGTTTTCAAAAAAAGCACGTGGAGAATGTCCGAGCCATAGCTCATATGATGTCTGAGAGAGCGAGATATTTTAAATCAAACATAGAAGTTGATCCGATGTCAGCCTTTGAGCGTAGAATTGTACACGAATTTTTATCCGATGCGCCTGATCTCAAAACCGAATCCATGGGTATGGGGCGTGATCGCCGAGTAGTTATCAAATATATCGGCTCTATTTAAGTTCCAATTCCCAAAGGAAAGAGTCTTTTTTGTTTACAAAAAATAGATAATTTTCCTCTGTATCAAGCGCGAGTTTTATGCTATCTGTCTCCTCTCCTCCTTCCACAGTGGTTGGGTCTAAAAGAAGAGTCGCATTTCCGGTAGTTAAATCTATTTTCCAGAATTGATCTCCGAAAGATACTTCTCCACGATACCAAATATCCGGATATCCCGCTCCGGTAATTACTTTAGGAACTCCACAGTAGATGACATCGCTCACACTTCCCCAGACACATTTTTCCGGTAAAGTCCTTACCCCAAGAACTTCTGATGTCTTTGTGTCTGTATGGTAGATACCGAGAGCTAGGTTGTTGTTTCCATAAAGAATAGATTTTCCATCTGGACTAGTGAGGGTGGTCAATCCATTTATATTGCCGAAAATTTGGTGCAAGTTTTTATTATTTATTGGGTCCACGCCATATACAAATCCGGGGACAGAAGCGGCAGGTTTTGTGGTTAAAGTCATGAGTTTGTTGTTTGGCCACTCGGGCAACCACTCGGTGAATGGTGAATCAAAGATTTGAGATTTTTTGTTGGTGGTCAGGTTTAAAGTTGTACCCACAATATTTTCTCCGACCTCAAACAGATAAAGAATACTTCCTTTGTCTCCCGACAGGCTCACATCCCTTATGTCTTCTGGCAAGAATGTTCCAGTTATTTCATTTTCTCCTGTAGTGTCTCCCCCCAAGACTTCTTTTGGCAAATTACCGACAAAAGTAATGATGATGTTTCCATCTTCTTTTAAATATCTCATTATCACAGACTCTCCTTTGTTGCCAAAGAATGCTTCATATACTTTAGGAATCATTGTTCCGGAAAACTTCCTTTCTTCTATTTTATCCGCGAAAGTCTGATAGATGTTTCCTGTAGCTCTATCCACATACCTTAGAGCCGACACGAATTCTGTCGCCGGTGGGGTTGGTTTTGTGGTGGTCGTTGTTTTTGGAGTTGTTTCTTCCGGGGTGGTGGTATTTTCAGCAGGAGGAGTTGTCGGCGCTACCACAGGAGGAATTTCTACTAGTCTTTCTTTAGTATAAACAGTAAAACCAGCCACGGGCATACTGGAGACCTTTTTAAGTTTTACTTCTTCCTGCTCGGGTCCTGGCTCGTAACCGGAGACATCAGTAGGAGTGTCTCCTTTGGGCGTCGTCGGTGATTTGCCTCCCGTTCCAAATGGATTGAATTGTGAGATAAAGTTTGTCCCCTCTCCTTCTTCTCCTAGTGTCCCCGTGCCTTGTTGTAAATATAAAAATCCAAACACTACCAGGATAGTGATGATCAGAATTATTATTAAAAGTATAAAATTTCTTTTTGACATATGTTTTTATTATCTGCCATCCACTGACCAATGCCAAGGTTCGGATGGTAAGTTAGAAAGACCGTATTTACCGGCATTTGCTTGTAGCCACACAAAGCACTTATTATCGCGGGTTTGAATAAATTTTCCATCACACTGTAGATCAAATGCCTTGCCATGGTTGTGATTTGATTGACCTGGAAGAGCTGTGGGTGGATTACATTTTGCACTTGCGTTTTCGTAGTCTCCATTACAATATTTTATTCTTAATTGTTTCTGTTGTTCTGTAGATCTATATCCCCCACCTGTTATGTTTAATCCGGCACTTTTTGATGCAACTAGCATGGCGTTAATGTTTGAAACAATATCTTTACATGCAAACATGCTAATTTGGGTTTTTACCACTCCGGCGCTACATCCAGATGTAACTCCTGGGGGGTTCCCAGAATCGCTTGCTATTGCGTCTGCTAGTGTTACCTCTACTGTTATTTTTTCTAAACTACTCAGATCAGTCTTTAGAATATCTGGATTTATTTGGTTTAAGATTGTCCAAGCGCCCAAAGCGAGCACAAGTCCAAAAATAGCGCCAGTGATTCTATGTTTACCGTTTTCTTTATTAGATATCAGTTCACTAGTCATATACTCCAAACCACCCACCACTATCATTATCACAGCCAACACAGCGCATATACCGATGAAAATACGTATCATTATGTTCAAATACTCACCTATTTTGGAATTTTCTCCCTCTGCGCTTGTCGGGTCAAAGGTTTTTAGTTGTCCATCTTCACACCCAGGAGTACCTTTTTCACAAGGCAGAGGGGCTAAAAAATTATATTTCAAATCATTTTCTTGTGTAGCATTTACGCAGGACACCCCATCAGGAGCAAGTATTTTATCTCCTGTGCATTCAACTGCCAAAACAGAGTTGGTGGAGACAAAAAAACTAAAGATTAAAAAAACCAATTGTAATGAGACTATTATCTTTTTAAGCATATCTTTTTTCATTAAAATTCTACTCTTATTTCTTTACTTGTACCACCGAAAATTTTAAAGGTATCCTCAATCTCCAATTTTATTATAGATGTTCCCGACTGGCCCGACTGGACTGCGAGGGGCATAATATTCTTTTTATAAGCTGGCACAGCGACTTGATAATCGTTGATAAACCAATTAAATACGAGAGTCGGTATTCGTATTTCTTTAGGTGAGATAAAATAAGGTACAGCCTCTATAATTTCATTTCCTTGTATCTTGTGTCCATCAGACAGAATCGTCTCCCAGACAGTTCCCGTAGTCGGGTTCTTTCTGTAAAATAGAATTTTTGGTTCTACTGTCCCCACAGTAATATTTGCAGCAGAAGAATATTTTTGATCTGTGGTGGAGGCCGTCACTCCTATAGTGCTAGTATCTTCCAGGTAATCATCTACATAGCTAAAAGAGTTTTTGCCATAACCGGAGGCATCTTGTTTGTTTGTATAGTCTCTCTTCCAAGCATAAACGAGGTTTTTAGAATTTACTGTTTGGGTTCCATTTCTAATTTCTGGCATGGCCACTATTTTTATCTCGCTTCCGGTCGTCGGCATAGCCTTGCCACGATAAAAAGGTGGCACATGAGAATCGTTTGCTTGCCAAAGGAGAGTCATAATGGATGGGCGGATCGTTATTCTCTTGTCTATAGTTCCGTCCGGTAGAGAGATAGAAGCTACGATGCTGGTCTCTTTTCCTGCCTCCGGAGCTGTAAGAGAAAAAGACTTTTTACCGATTCCAGACAAAACATTTTTCCCGTCCACAGACCATACGATGAGGACACTATCCAGATTGCTGACATAGCTATTCAAGTTGATATTTACATTTTCATTTGGGCCAGGATTTTCCGGAGAGATGTCCACCAAGATACTACTTGAAGAAACAGCGGTTACTTCGGAAGGGAGAAAAATCCCTGTCAATAAAAGTGTTACTATTAAATATGAAAGTAAAAATCTTAATTGCATAACTCAGCCTAATTATATCATATCTGCTTTACAACTTTATAACTTTCAACTTTTGAACTTTATAACTATTGTTTACCCTCAGTTTCCGCTCTCTCCTGCTCCTCCTTGGCTTTTCTGTTTGAAAGTATTTGGGAAGGGTCGGAAGTGATTATCTGGTCTTCAGTATAAGAAGAAATGACTTTTATGGCTACATGCTTTAGGCCGGCAAAGAATATTCCCTCCCCGAGGCCTGACTCCAAAAGCAGATATTTTTCTTCATCCGTCAGGTTGAAGGTTTTTTGTAAAATATCTATAGTGGTCGGTGATTGTTTAAGGAGAAGTTGAATAGAAGAGTTTGTAATGATGGGGACACCATAAGGAGATTTCATAAAGTCGGCGGCGTCTTGGGTGATGGTGGAAAGACCGAGATAATATTTTCTACCTCTTTTGGCGATAGAGTATAAGAATGAAGCGGTGTCTTCAGATTTCATCATCCACCAAGCCTCATCTACTACCAAGAGGCGCTTTTTCAAATTTTTTCGTACGGTATTCCAGATATAATGCATGATGATATACATGGCGACGGGTTTTAACTCGTCTTCCATGTCGCGGACGGAAAATACTACGAATTTTTTATTGATATCCACATTGGACGGTCTGTTTAAGAATGTCGCCCAAGAACCCCTCGTATATTTGGCTAGTCTGGTGACGATTGAATCACTTCCATCCATCCCTCCGAGCACCATTTCAAAATCTGACAGAAGAGGAGGTTCAATGTTTGAGAAATCAGATTCAGGAGTGATATCTTTCATCGCATAAGTTTCGGAAATAGCTCGGTCTACCATTGAATCTTCTTCAGGGGTGAGTCCGCCTAGCATCAATCTGAAAAGCCCTACCAAGTTTATGATATTTGAACGGAGGACATCTTCGGCTGTTTCGCCTTCGTGAGGAATAGGTAAATCAAAAGGATTGATGTGGTGATCGGAAGAAAGAGAAATATTGAAATATCTTCCACCGACCGCCTCTGACAAGAACTCGTATTCCCTTTCCGGATCTATCACTATGACATCAACATCAAACATTAAAGATCTCAAAATTTCTAGCTTAGTGGCATACGATTTTCCGGAGCCGGACTTGGCAAAGGTCACGGAGTTGTAATTCTCTAGTGAAAATCTATCAAAGATGACTAGGCTGGAATTGTGCCTGTTGATGCCGTAAAGTATTCCTTTGTTGGAAGTCAGGTCAAAAGAAATAAATGGGAATACACTACTAAGTGGTTCAGAATTCAACTTCTGATGAATACCAAGTATGTCTGTATTTATGGGTATGACGCTCTTAAAACCGTCTTCTTGTTGGAAGAGAGCCGGTTTGATATAGATGAGTTTTGATTCAAGGATTGATTTTATCTCATTTTCTATTTTGAAAAGTTCCAACTCGTTGTCGGCATAAATGGTGATGTAAATACCCACATCAAACATTTTTTCTTGCGCTTGGATCAGATTATTGCGCAGGCCCTCTAGGTCTTGGTAGGCAGTATCAAGCATAGGGTCGCGCACCATACCCTTACTCTCTCGTACACTTATCTGACTCTGCACCTCGGCGACTTTTTTCTGAAATTGTCTCAAGACCAGAGAAGTGTCTATCGGATGAATAAAAATTGAAATATCAAAAACTTTATCCAGATTGATTATAGGAGAGAACCAATTGTCTGTCAGAAATCTAGGATAGGAAATGATGAAAAAAGTACGAGCGATTTTATCTCCCAAGCTTATGGATTTAGACGATATTTTCAGAGCTGAAGGAGCGATGACATCTTGGAGCTCCAGGGTGGCGGATTGGTAGATTTCTTCCGGCATCACTGCCAAGACGGAAGCTCTCACTTCCTTTTCCTCCCCTCCTTTTTGTCCACCTAATAATTTTTTTAAAAAGTCCATAATTGTATTTAGGCTTTAGCTTTTAGGCTCTAGGCTCTAGCTTTTGAGTTTGCTAATGCCTAAGGCCTAGTTGCCTAGCGCCCTACTCTATTTTAATCTTACCCTCCAATTCTCCGGGGTTGAAAACTTTATAAAATACTTCCACTACTTCTTCGGTATTCAGCTGGGCCGAATTTATTCCACAACGAGACAATCCTTGCTGGATGACAGCTACCCTCTCTTCTAGTTGAGATCTCTTCTCTTCAAAATCTATCTGTTTTGCGGCTCGCACTTCTTCTGAATTCTTTTTGGAAAATAGCTTTCCCAATATCCCGGAATCTGATTTTAAAGTTGTACGTGAATATGGTATTACAATAAAGAAGTTTTTTGTCATGATACTGACAGATTCAGTAAAGCTTCTTATAAACTCTATATATTCCCTAGTTTGCAACTTGATCAACGGCTCATTTTGCACTTTTACTCTGTTTTCTAAAAGGAGTAAATAAGGTCTGATGTCCAGCCTTCTGGATTGGACTGATATCTGTACCGGAAAATCCAAGGTGTTTAAAAAATTTTGAAATTGAAGAATGGTCGCATGTTGTTCATCGGAAGATTTCAAGGATAGGTTGACCGAGTTTGCGAGTACGATGGCTCGGAGCTCACCTTCTTTTAGCACGATGATGCCATCGCGTATCTCTTTGATTGGTATAAATTCTTGTGTTGCTTTTGCTTTTAATGCCATAAATTTTTTCTAGGGCTTTAGGCTCTAGGCGTTAGGCTTTAGCTTTTGTTTCGCTAGAGCCTAGTGCCTAAGGCCTAGCTGCCTGCATTTTTCTTTTTACTCAAATCAAGCACGTCCAAGCTCCAGGCCAAATCTCGCAACCTACTTCCATCCAATTTTGAACTGACATTTGGCAGTACTTCATTTTTATTTTCATCCATGTTTGTAGTTTGCGATTTATTATTTGCTACCCTACCGGTCTTCTTCTTCCAAATATAAAGTTTGTTTTGAGAAAAATATTTAAACCCTGCTTCAATCATGTTTATAAAAGGCTTATTGTTTGGTTTATAGAAAGTAAGAGCTAAAGAAAACCCGGCGATAATCAAAATAGGGATGGCGCTAAAGACGAGCCCTAATAATTTATAAAGCACAAAACACAAACCTGCTCCGCCGGCCAAATAAGCAAACTCCCTAAAAGTAAAAGGGCCGAATATTTTATCTTCTATTTCTAAAAATTGTGGAACCTTGAATTGCATAAATACAGGCACTAGGCTTTAGGCGCTAGGCTCTAGCTGAGAAATTAGTTTATTCAACATTTTCATAATTTCTTCTAATAAAGAACCCACTTTATTATAATCTAATTTTGCAGTTTTGGGTAATTTTTTAGATATTATTAGCTGAGTTTCTAGCTCCGCACCAGAAGCAAAGGCAATAAGTAAGAATCTTTTGAATTCTGGAATTCCTCCTCGCATTTTCCCTTCTGCAATATTAGAAGGTATGGATACTGCCGCCCTACGAATTTGTGAGGTTAAACCATAAATTTCTTCCTTCGAAAATTTGTCTGTGAGTTCATAAACTGCTATTACAAGCTCTATCGATTTTTGCCACACGACTAAATCTCTATATGTTTTCATGTGTTTTTTACTAGCGCCTAATGCCTAGAGCCTAGAAAATATTACTCCGGTATCTCCCTATACGGATCAATTTTAGGAACATCTGCTCTATTTCCACTGGTCTTTTCTTCTTTAGTAATATTTTCTATTGAGTGGTCCGTCTCTACAACAGGATTTTTTACAAGGCCGGATAGTTTTTGGGCCAAAATGGGATGTGGAGAATCTATCTCCAGTTTTTCCGGCACAATCTCAATCCCAGCGGATTTTAGTATCTCTGTGTCGTTCTCCTCTTCTTTTATCTTTGATGAATCTATTAATTTTTCTCGGATTTCCTTCAATATTTTTTCATTAACGTCATTTACTATGGTGTGGATTTTTTCCTCCGGCAGTTTTAGACTGTTTCTGACCGACTCTTCAAATTTATCCGGATGAGTAAACCCAAACATCACCATGTGTGTCTCAAGTGACAATTGACCCATCTGTTCTACGTTTAGATTTTCTTTTTGACCTATTTCTATAATGTTATCGTCCACATTGGCCGCCATGATTGACCATTTTAGGTCTTCCGGCAAGCTCTCAAATTTTTTTTGTATTTCTTCTAATGATATTTCCATAATATTTTTTATTAGAGCTGATAATTACTAGTGTCCTCCGTGTCCCGCATCGTGTCCAGCATCATGTCCCCCACCAGAAGGCGCTTCCGGAGGATGTTCGTGTTTTGGTTCGGCAGATGCCTTTGGTGTGGCGTGTCCTCCGCCTCCCTTTCCTTCTTTCTTGTGGCCACCTTCTTTGTCGTGCTCTTCCTTATGGAACACATCTTTATCTTTTCCTAGATCATATTTTTCTTTTTCAAGTCTCCTCATTTGATCTGGTGCGGTTTTTAGCCTATTTAATTGACCCAGTTCTGTTGTGGCTTTAAACGCAGCATTCTTTATTGCAGTCATTCTAGGATCGTTATCAGGAACGTTCTGCTTGACAAGCTCTTGAAGTTTTAAATCTTCCCTCTTCATAGTAAACGTGAGTTGGGCTATTCTCTTTTCTACCCCTTTCAGATTGACTTCATCTTTACCGTTTTTATTTTTTTCAACCAGTTTAGTGATTTCTCCCGAAATGTCGTCTTTTACCTCCATATTTTTTCCTTCTTCCATTATTGTAGTTAAATTTTCTAACGCCACAGTATTCTCTGTCAACCTGTCTTCTATCTTTTGTAGTTTTTTATGCCCTTTTTCAATATCAGTGGCGAATGATCCCTGGGCCGCTTCTCCCGTGCCTTTTACTCCCGTAGCTTCCTTGAATTTTCTGGTCACTCCAAACGCTGCTGCTCCGGCTGTTGTGACCTTTGCCGCCGTAGCTATACCCGCTATACCCGCGATACCACCGATTCCAGCAAGTGCTGCTGCCACCCCAGCTTTCATTACAACCTTCTGGGTTCTTCCTTTGTTTATATCGTCTATTGTGGGTTCTTTGTGTGCTTCTTTAAACATTCTCTCAAATCTTTCTTTGTCGAATCCACTTCCTTCTCTTGTTTGTGCTTCTTTTTCTGCATCCTTTTTTTCTTCAGCCCAGTTCTTATATTCTTTTGAATCTTTGTAATTGTTTTGGTCAACCATTCCACCACTTGCTTTCAACAAAGAACGCGCGAGAGAAGCCGTTAATCCATTTTGTCCGAAGTTATTTATAAATTCTTTCATTCTGTCGTGATTGAGTTCATCCGCCGATTTGTATCCCTTTGGTCGCTCACCGTTTTTCTTCTTAAATTCTTCCTCACTAATTCCATTCTTCTTTGCTATCGCAAGATTACTGTCGTATTCATCTTGTTTTTTCTTTGACCATGCTTTTACTTCGTCACCACTCATACTTGTTTTATAGAGCTTTGATTCTTCTTCTAATTTCTTCTTTTGCTTTTCTTTTCGTCCTTGGTATCCTCCCTCATTTGCAGAACCCAAATTTATGCCGGTTCCGCTTACAAATTTCTTTCCAAGACCAGTGGCCCGAATATCGAAGGATGCCTTTGATCCATAATCTGCTGTTTTTAGCATCTTTCTTGCTGCCCAACCAGTGAACCCCCTTTCTTTATTGTTTGCGGCGGTTTTTAGACCCTCACTGCTTGCAACTTTACTCGATATCGCGCCTATTGCTTGTGTTGCCATAAGCGATGTACCTCCTGTAGCAGCACCCAAGGCGAGTCCCCCAATTAGTTTTGCACCAGTCATCAATTTTTCTCCCAAGGCGCCGGAACCCTTTTTGGCATATTCTGTAGCTTTGAGTAAGAGAATTAGAATTACTAAGGCAGGAATTATGATGAGCAAGATAGTTTCTATGAAGCTCGCGTTTGATTTAGAAATAATTTGGTCAAATATCTTTGCTTGAATCAGCATAAATATAAAATACATAAAGAACATGAAAATCGGCGCCATAAAAGCGGTTTTAAGCAAACGTTTGAACCAAGCATCCCAACCCAAATATTCAACACTACTTAAAATTGGAATGGTTGAAGACATAAAAGCAAAAGGAGAGAATATAATTAGAACAAAAAGTTCAATCATACGGCCCACAAAGCTGATGCCGGCAACAAAAAAACAATATGCGGCAAAAAACATGAGCACTCCAGCGATGATTGTGATTCCAATCAACATACCCCCAGAAACTTCAGTTGAAGCTTTAACTCCTCCTATTTCTTGGGTTTTAAGTTTTGCAAAAAAATCTGGGGTTAATAAACTAGTTGGATTGAATGCGTTTACCATACCACCAGCGACATCCTTTTCTCCATTTGCCGTGTTTTGATATTCCCGTACTTTACCATCTGCGTTTACTGTGTTGACTTCCATTTTATTGTAAAAAACCAAAGCCAAAACATTAGAAGTATCAATAATTACTTGAGTAAAGAACATAGAAAAGTTTATCAAGAGAGCAATAACGATGACTTTCACTATCATTTTTTTTGCATCGTGTCCCGCTAAATCTAAAATTATTTTTATAGCGATAAAAAGGAGAATGAGTATAAAGAAAATATTTGAAAGATCTCGAACTACACCCCAAGCAGTAGGGATGAATGTAGAATTAGCAAACAATTTGCCACTAAGTGTGATGAATATTAAAACATTAAAAAAATAAGCTGATAACCACAACAAGAAAGAAGGAATAACATAAAAAAGACCATAAGATGCCTGCACAAAACATCCGGGATAAAAGGAAGAGTCACTTCCTCCTAGCCCGGTTACTCCAAATCCGCAAATATTTTTTCCAATTTCATTCTCAAATGCAGTTTTTGGGCTATTTGTATTTTGTACATCTGTTCCATCTGCCGCTGCATCAGATGCTTTTGGTCTCCACTGCCCCCCTCCAGCTTCACAAACACTTTTTGTCTTTTCAGTTACTACACTATTTGTGGTACAAATTCCGGTTACTTCGTCTTTATTGTCTGGAACCCATCTTTTAGTAAAACCCTCAAGTAGTTCAAGATCCGTACATTTTTGTTGTGTTTCAAACTTTTCTCTTCGTATTATATCGCCATTCCTATTTGAAACTTCACAGGTTCCTGTTCCTGTTTGTGCCTCTACTTTCTCAGCCATCCCAAATACCCCGCCCAGTACGATGAGTATCAATAAATATGGTATTATTTTTTTTACTCTATTTTTCATCTCTTTTACTATTCCAGCAACCTCTTAACTTAAAAAACCTTAAACATATTTAAAACGTATCCTCTCCCGCATGTGTATAGTCCGTCTTATTAGATCTAAAGACAGAGTTGCAATCTATGTCTGCACTGATTCTTTTATCTGTTTCACCTCCACCCAACCAGCTACAAATTCCAGTACAGGTAATATCTCCGTAAATATTTTTTGCATTGACTATAGGAAGATCTTTGTAGCCTTCTTCTCCCTCGTCATTGTTTTCGTTTCTGAAGGTGAAAGATTGCCCTTGGTTAGAGGAATCTGATCTTATTATCTCTCCATGGCTATATCCAGAAACTATCGGAATGCTACAGAACTTTGCAAGTTCCGTCATTTGTCCATGTTGTTTGCTTTCTCTTCCTCCAATTTTGTCCCAGTCAGCATTTTCTCTCTGTCCTTCACATTCTGTAGCCATATTCTTTATACTATTCCTTTTGTCGTTTAGTGAGTCCACATCTGATCTAGCGTTTTCTATTGTTATAGAAGATGAAACTGAAGATTTTATTGAATTATATTGTTTCTTTAACAGAACCATAGTTTTTTCCTGGGCAGAACCAGCTTCTGGTTGTGTCGCTATCGCCGCTAAGCCTGTTTTTTGTGCCGCTTTTTCGTTTCCTGCTATCGCCTTTAACCTTGCAAGCGCCTGAGCTTTTTCTCTTTTTATTCTTATAGCTTCGTCCATTTTTTCTGGAAAACCATCCATATTACTTATCTCCTCTAAATACAATATTGAGTTAGGAAGTTCATTTATCATTCTCATTATCACCCAATCCTTAAAGGAATCTACTGCAAACTTTAATTCTCTAACAGCATCAGTCGCTGCTTTTATTTTTAGATCATCATCCCCAGCCTGATCTTTTTGTAGTTTATTTACAATTCTTCCCTGTTCTTCTTTTAATCTTTTTTCCCAGTTTTTGTCTGGTCCAGGAATACACTGGTCTAGTTTTTCAGCAAGTTGAGAGATCCCAAGACTTTCTGGATTAATATTATTTATTAGTTTCGGTATTATTTCTAGAAGAATTATTTCAGTTTCTGTGTTTGCTATGTCCCCAGGTATATAGGTACCATTACCAGTATTTCCTATTTCCTCGATCGTTTCTTCAGCACCTGTTTCTGGATTGATTTTTGTAACAATAGTTTTTCCATGCAATTGTTTTTTAAATTTATCTAATATGATTTCTTCGTCAGGCCCGGAGTCCCAGGACGAGTTAGCTCCTCCCTCATCAGGGCTTCCAAGAGTTAGCCCATTATAGCTCCAATCGTCCACTACAGGCTCAGGGTTTTTCTTGCTTGCTAGGCTATTTAGCCCGTCTCCTATGAATTTATTTAATAAAGCATCAAAAATGGTTGAAAGACTATTCCCCATAGCTGCTCCGAGTTCACTTTGGCGAAAGTTTGATCCTAGGGCATTTGTTATCTGGCTTGATACGACAGCGCCAGGAGTTGTACTTACTAATCCTCCTGGACAAGTATTTTCTTCTTGCCAATCTTGTTTTTCAGTTGCAACCCCATTTTGATAATCCATGTTGTAATTATCACACCGCGTCTTTTCTTCTGGTGTTGGTTGTCCGTCGATGTTAAACTGACAAAAACTCTCATCATATTTTTGTGATGGCTTGAAGCTCGGTCTCTGAAATTCGTTCACTCCATTATTGTAGGATGGATTTGATGGACAAGTTTGTGGAGACAAGAACCCCATTCCCTGTTGTAGGGTTGTTTGTACCTTCTGTGCAGCTGTTTGAGTGGTTCCTTGTACTCGTCTAGCGAGTTCTTCTGTAGCGAGCATTTGGAAGCCTAGATAATTGTTTTGTGGATATTGAGTGTTTATGAGGAAAGCATCCCAGCCCCCTACATTGAAATTATTTTGATAGTTGCGAAGTTGTACTGGGTCAGTCATGACCTTACTCAAAGAATATGCTGCGTTATCACTGAGTTGTCTTTTATATGCGTTTATTGTGTTTAAAGCAAAATCTTTACCAAAAGGATATTTTAGATTGTCATAACCGAATGTGTCTACTAAATTTTTTACTTCTGATTTAGCGATGTCTTCAAAAAATGATTGTGGGTTTTCTAAAAAGAGAGGGCTTCCATGAAAACCCGAATTTATCCAGTTTACAGTACTTTTTGTTATCTCTTGTAGGGCTTTTCGGGCTACGGCTTGCAAAACTTGCTTCAAGATTTCTTGATACCATGTTTGTACAGCCTTTGAGGCAGTTATAGCGTTGGAGGCATTTCCTTGTATTCCCAACGCAACCTTTATTCCACTCCATATCCCCCCCAAGATATCCATTACAGTAACTGCCTCAGCCTTCCTTGGTTCAATAAATAAAAAAGAGGGGACAAGAATCATAATTAGCAGGAAAAGAGAGATTAACTTTTGAATTTTTGGGTTCTTAAAAATCATTTGAAGTATTTTAATTATATAATTTTTTACTTAATCATTCAATTTATTATACACTTCCTCACTCAGATTCTTGATTGTTTCCTCTAAAGAAACGCTATTTTTTTCGTACTGACTTATTCCTATAAGCGAAACGATTGCATCCGTGTCATACATCTTGATGTCTTCTATGTTTTCTGCAATTCTTTCCATCCCGTTTATAAAACTCAAATGAAGTGGAACCAAAGATTTTGGTACTCCTATTTTTAATATTTCGTCTATCAAACTTCTCGTTTGTTTTATTATTGGGTCTAAGTCTTTTAAAACACTTGTGTCCACATTATTTTCATCTATTACAAATTTACCCAGCACCTCGATAACGCTTCCCTTTATGGGGTTTTTGGCATAAGCACTGTTTAGCTCATCGTTGTATGTCCTTATTGTTGCGTATTGATTTTCGTCCAGGATTTTTATATCCGCTTGGGTAAACACCTTTCTAGGTAAGATATTTTGCATTTTTTCGGAAAGAGAGGTAGTTATGCTGTCCACTGTCTTTTCATCTACATTTCCTTGCTGATTAAGAGTTGCTACTGTTGAGAACAGTTCCCTTGAAAATTTCTCTGTCTCTGTGAGATTTTCAGTGTAATCTGGGCTGTCTTCAGTTGTAATGTTTGTGTCAAAACCTTGTTCAGCTTTCAATTTTTTTATTACCGAACTATCTGGGGCTCCGGGAGTAGTTTCTTTTGTTGTCGGGTCTAGACCCCACAATGGCTCCTCCCAATCCAAAATTCCATCCCCATCTGTATCTTTATTTACTAGGTCTCCTATCGCCACAGTGTCATAAGTCAGTCCATCTTGTCCGCCCTTAACAAAATCTACAGTATTTTGAAACACAGAAGTGTTTTTCGCCAAAAAAAGGATGACGAGAAAAACCACTGCCGAGCAGATTAAAATTACTCTTTTGTGTTTTGACCAAAATTCTTTAATTATGCTTTTATTGTACCACTTCTTTTGGAAGTAAACTAGTTTTTAGCAAGCATTGACCAGTCTGATAGTGACAAATCTTCCGCTCTTTTATCTCCCAAGTTTGCCGAAGACAATTTTTCGGTAGAAATCAACCCTTTTAGGTTTGAAGAAAGCTTTTTGCGCTTGTGGGCAAAGCCATTTTTCACTATTTCCCAAAATTTTTCTTCATTTATTTTATTTTTATAAAAAAATTGACGAGAAATATTTTTTATCTCAATGATTGCCGAATCAACCTTGGGCTCGGGAGAAAAATACCTCTTATTTACCTTCATAACCATTTTCGGTTCCCCATATGCCTTCACGGAGATAGAAAGGATACTCTCCTTCCCGTCTCTGGCGACTATTCTAGACGCCACCTCGTGCTGAACCATGAGCACCATACGCTCTGGCTGATTTTCTGCTGTCAAAAATTTTTTTAAAATAGCGCCAGTGATGTTGTAAGGAATGTTGGCAATTAGCTTATAGCTACACAAAATATTCTCGGACTCACCACGCATATTCACCTGCTGGTGAATTGCTTTTCTCGCGCCGTCGCGCTGCGAAGAGGTTCGCTCTAGAACATTTTGTTTCAGGTTAAAGTTCAAAATATCTTCATTTATTAACACAAAAGCACCTAACTGAATTTGTGTGGCAAATTTGGTTTTTAAAAACTCAAAAAGTTCTCTATCTTTTTCTACTGCTACTACAGTGGCTCCGGTCTGTAGAAGTTTTTCTGTTAGCGCTCCCTTGCCCGGACCAATCTCTAGGACAACATCACCAGGTTTTATTTCTCCCGCCTCGATAATCTTCTTGAGAGCTAGCTCAGATTTCAAAAAATTCTGTCCAAGTGATTTTTTTGCTTTGTGTATCATATTGAAAGAATATTTTTAAGTTCATACAAATTTTTTGGGAAGTAACTTTTTATGGTTGGATCCATTAATTTTTCTACTGGAGAAAAATTATCTGTTAGAATTATATGATTTTCCTCTTTTAAAGATTGGGTAGAAATTATTTTGTCTGATAAAAAGTTATTTTCTCCCGACAACAATTTTTGTCTGAGCTCTGTTTCATTTATCGGAAGTTTTCCGTTTATACCAACCAACACTATGTTTTGTGGAAGTTCTCTCTCTGCACCAAAAGCGAATATGTAAAAATTTGGGAAACTAGTTTTAAAAGTATTTAGTACACTATGAGTAAAAATAGATTTTTCTCCCGAGATTGAGCCGATAAAATTTATTGCATAGATTCCACCCTCATTTAGTCTTTCTTTTACCTTACTATTCCATTCTTTTGTTAATAAATACCAAGGTACAGATATAAATGAATTATATGCATCACCAAATATTACATCATATTTTTCTGTGTTTTTATTTATGACATTTTTTGCATCTCCTACGATTGTTTTTATATTGTATTTTTTTAGATCAAAAAAAGCATTGCCGATATTGATCATTTCTGGGTCTATTTCAACAACCGAAACACTCGCATCTTTATAATAATTCTCAAAATGTTTTGGCATTGTATATGCCCCAGCACCAATGACGAGAATATTCTTTATTTTTTCTTTTAAGCTAGCAAAGACAGGATATATTTCCGGGTAATATTCAATTTTTTTTTGGGGTTCAATGCTGTGAAAATCAAAATCCAAAACTAAAATCCTAGAATCCCCATATGAAGAAAAATTGGTATCAACGACTTTTGCATCGTAATAGTTTGTTTCTTTTTCAAATACTATCTTAGGGTTTGATGTCTCCCGCTGTGTGAAATATAAAATTGTTGGCACTAGAATTATTGTCAAAATAAAAATCAAAAGCACTTTTCTATTTTTAAAGGCAAAAATTCCTCCTACCAAAAATAATATGATAGACATCAACCAAATTGCTTCCTTGCTTCCGATATGAGAGATAAAGAAAAATCCGGTCAAAAATACACCGAGGATGCCACCGAATGACCAAGCAAAGGATAATGTGCCGTACTCGCTGCCGATTTTTGAAAAGTCGTTGGCGAATCTTTTTAAAATTATCGGCTGGATGAGTCCTATCGCCAGTGTCGGAAGCAGGAAGAGATATATAGATAAATATAAATTTAATTTTAAGATAGAATCCGAAGAATTTGTGATAAAATCTGTATTTTTTGCCAATAGTGGAATTATAGAAACTAGTATTGCCGAAGCGAGGAATGCCAAAGGAAGTGATTTGTCCCCGTCTGTTTTGTCTGCTATCTGCCCGCCGACATAACTACCAAAGGCTAGGCCAAGTAGAGTTATACCTATAACCGATGTCCAAGTAAATACCGAGGAACCGATGATAGGGGCGACTATTCTGCTTGAAATTAATTCAACTACCATCACCGAAAATCCAGCAAGAAAAGAACTTAGTACGTAGAGTGATTGTTTGTTGAGAATTTGCATACATTCATTATAAGTAAATCGTTTTTATTCCGCTAGTTTCGCCTTCTTTTTCTAATAAATCTGCTGGGATGTCGGAAATAAATTCCGAAGGAGCGTTTATTTGGCGTGAGCCGAAAATGGTGCGGAAATTTGCAAAGGATAAAAATAATTTTTCTTTCGCGCGAGTAAGGGCTACATAAAATAGTCGGCGTTCCTCTTCTCTATCCTCGCCTGTTTGTCTCTCGTTCTGTCTTTCGTGCGGAAAGAGTCCGTCTTCCAGCCCTGTGACAAAAACGTATTTAAACTCAAGGCCCTTTGAAGCATGGACAGTCATGAGTTTGACGGCATTTATCGTTTCTTTTTTTTCTGTTTGGATCATTAACGAATCTTGGTCACTCGCCAGAGCTCCATCTTCTAAAAGCTTTTCTATGCCTGCACCGTTTTCTAAATTATCGTATTTCAAAGCCAAGGTAGCAAGCTCTTTGATGTTTTCCAGTCTTTCTATGTCCTCCTCTCCCCCACCCAAAAGCTCTTGTTCAATGCCGGATTTTTTGACCACAAACTTTATCACTTCACTCGCTTTGGCGGTTTTTATTTTTTCTTTTATTTCTTCCAGAATTTGATAAAAATTGTTTATTTTCACTCTGACTTTTATTGGTAGCCCCCCGATTTCATTAGCAAAAATTTTTACTAAAGTGACCTTACCTATTCCTCGCGCCGGGAAATTGATAATTCTTTTTATATCCGAGAGGCTGTCAGGGTTTAAGGCGGCACGTAAATATGCGAGGGTGTCTTTGATTTCTTTTCTTTCAAAAAACTTTACTCCGAGGACCTGATAAGGAATATTGTAGCGGAGCATCGCTTCTTCCAGTGCGCGGGATTGAAAGTTTGCGCGATACAAGACCGCAATCTCTGAGTGTGAGCCTAGAGAAGAATGTTGATCCATAATTTCTAAAATTTTTGTCGCCACAAACTCTGCTTCGTCGGTTTCATCCAACGCTTCGTAGAGTCCTATTTTATCGCCCACTACATTTTCAGTAAATAAATTTTTATCCGGGCGGTATTTGTTTTTTTTGATTATCTCATTGGCCGCTTCCAAAATATTCTTTGTAGAACGATAATTTTGTTCTAGTAAGATTATTTTTGCATTCGGATAATCTTTTTCAAAACTCAAAATATTTTTTAAATTTGCTCCGCGCCAGGAATAAATATTCTGATCCGCATCTCCCACTACGCAGATATTTTTGTTGTTTTCGGAAAGCAGTTTGGACATCAAATATTGCACTTCGTTGGTGTCTTGATATTCGTCTACATGGATGAAGTCCCATTTTTCTTGATAAATTTTCCTAATTTCTGCATTTTCTTTTAATAATTTTGTCGCTTTCAAAAGCAAGTCGTCAAAATCAAGCGAATTTTCCTTCATCTTTTGTTTTTCATACAAATTCCACACCTGGGCCACTATTTTCCCTAGAGTGTCACTAGCCCCTTCCGCATAATCGGATAAGTGCACGAATTTCCCCTTTTCGCGCGAGATTATATTTTTTATTTTTTTTGGATCGTATTGTTTCGGATCTATGCCAAGCTCTTTTAAGATATTTTTTATCAAAGTCGTCGCATCGCCCTCATCTAAAATTGTGAAATATTTTGTGAGTCCGAGCAATTTAGCATTTTGTTTTATTATATAAACTCCGAGTGAGTGAAATGTAGAAACGAAAGGCGCAGAAAATACTTCTCGCCTGGGGTCGCTGTCTCCACGTGCTCGTGGAGCGCTCCCTCTCGGCTCGTCAGCCTGCGAGAGACCCCACTCAAGAAGATTTTCTGCGCCCAGGGCAGACATGATTCTCTCCCGCATTTCTTTCGCTGCTTTGTTTGTGAAAGTCACAGCCAAAATCTTCTCCGGAGCGATTCCATTTTTTATCAAATTTACGATTCTGTGGGTGATAGTCTTGGTTTTTCCTGCTCCTGCTCCGGCGACGACAAGAAGCGGACCGTCCATATGAAGCGCCGCCTCTTTTTGTTCGTTATTTAGCCCCGCCAAGTGCTCCAAATTAGTCACTTATCAAATATAACACAGATTTAGTTTCCTATTTGATTCATTATTCCGGAAGCTTTATCTTTAAATTTTAAAGCCTCTTCTTCTATTATTTTTTCAAAGTCTTTTACTTTTTCTTTTAAAAACATAAAAATATCTTCCGGCCCCGCATTTCTGTCTAGAAGTTTTTCAAATTCATCTTGATCTTCTTCTTTCATCACTTCCATCACGCGCATTAGAACGTTTTGATAAATCAAAGCCCCGACACGAAGGATAATTTCTTGACGTTCTTCTGGCGGAAGATTCTCTAGTTCAAGCACACTGCTGATATTTTTTTGAATTGGGTTCATAATTTTTTGTTATTAGTGATAAAAACTACTCTTTAATTTTTAATTGGTCTAATTTTCCAATCTCCGCTGCTTTTTGTAATGCCCGCGCCATATACTCTCCGTTTGTTTCAGCCCTGAGGTGGAGAGAGGCCAAACCTCTTGGTTTGATGCCCGTGATTGTGGCGAGTTTATTAAGATAAATTAATTTAGGATCGGAATCTTCACCTATCTTACCAAAATGAACCCAGTTTTTAGCCTTTAAATTACTGAAGCTTTCCCATTCGTCTCTGTCTTTAAATATATGTTCTACGTTGTGTCCGTGAACTTTCAAAGCCCGAACCAAAGTTTCTCCATCTAGATGAAAAGGGTTGTTTGCAAACTCTGGATGATGATTCAAAAAGTCATTCTCGTCTGGAGAAAGTCCTGGGAAGTAGTACTGTGGGCCACCCATATTCATACCAGGGAATCTAGAATCATAATAATAATTTGTTCCACCTGGTCCGCGTCCTGGTTCTACCGCTCCTCCGACGCCTATCCTTGTGCCTGTCCTGATTGTGTTGTTTGGTGTGCTCATTTTTTCTAGTACTTTTGCCCTGGTGGCTTCAACGTCAGTATGCGTATCTACACGAGATACTTCTACTTTTTCTGGAAAATTTTCCGTTTCAAATTTGTGTACTGGAGGGTAGGCTTTGTCTCCCAAGTGAAAAGATTCTGGCGTTTCAGAGTATGGGTTTCCTTTAATATTAAAAGGTGAACTTGTGGTCTCGGGATGAGAAGCTGAAGCTACTGTCTCAACTGTGGGTGACTTCGGATGTTTATATTCGTATTTTTCTGTGTCTTCCTCAAATTGTGACCCAGAACCATGTTCTTCTACCAGTCCACTTCCGACTTTTAGTTCATCAACTTTTAATTCTCCATTTTCTAATTTAAGCTGATATGCCACTTCATTTGCCGGCCTTACCCATATCTCTTCACCCGTAACCTTATCTACGTAACCATGTTCTAAGGCGACTCTGTGCGCTGCTCCACCAGAAAATTCGTACAAAGCTTTTGTGTCATTCACATCTCCTTTAAAACCTAGGCTCTTTGCGAGCTCTGTATTTTCCACTATTTGTCTTCTAAACGCGTGTTCTATTCCTTCCCCTTTTTGTATAATTGCTGTCTCGTCTGGTTTGATAGTTTCTGTTGCGCCAGTCGTGGCGGATTCAGTCTTTATGCTTTCCGGTGTTTCGGTGTCAATTTCTGTTTTTAGATGTCCGGGCTTTGTTTCAGGAGTATCCAAGTGACCAGCGGAGGGATGTAATATTTGACCCATTCCATAACCTGTTCCTATTGATGCCGCTCCGCCGACTACCATACTAGCCATAGCTTTTCCTATTAATCTGTTTCTTTTGCTTTTTTGTTCCTTCTCTAATATGTCAGCGTAAGTTTTTTTAACTTCAGATAAATTTCCTTCTCCAAAGAACTCTGCCAGCTTTTGTTTTGCGAGTTCTCTTTCTTCTTCTGATTTGTCTTTAAAAATTAAATCATAAAGTTTTGCTGTTCCTTGTCCGGCACCTAGCCCGACGAACGTACGTGTTGTTTTTATACCTAAATAAGCAAGACTTCCTCCAGCTGCGGCTACTGAGCTAGGTAAAACTGTAAAAGCAAATCCCGCTGATAATGCGAAAGACATAGCAATTTTTGTGGGTCTTTTTTGCACCATATACCAATCCAAAAGTTTTTTTGCTAGATTTTTTTCTTTTGGTGGCAGATTTTCTGCTTTTAAAGCATTTAGTTTTGTTTGCTCATCAATTATAACTTTAGTGAAAATTTCATTTTTTGTCTTTTTTGCTGAGAACATTGCGTTTCCGTATTCTACTGTAGCTTTTTCGTATTCTTTTTCTAACTCTTTTAACTCCGGAGGAATTTCAGAGTCTTCTATTTTCGCTCCGAAAATAAATCTTTTAGCACGAGTAAATTTTTCAGCTCCGGCCAAAAACTTCTTGTATTCTTCCGCATATTTTGCTCTAGCATCATCTAGTCTTTTTTCTACATCTAATATTGGGGTGGGTGCTACTTCTGTTGGGGTAATTTTTAAACCTTCTTTTTTCTCCCGGATTGTATCTTTTAAGACGCTTATTTTATTATCAACAGTTTCTTTTGCGGAGGAGAAAACTTCAGTTAGATCAGAAAAAGACTCAAATTTTGATGATTGGACGTTCATTTCTTCCACTATTTTTTTTACCTCTTCCGTACCGGCACCTCTGGTCAAAGCCTCATTCATTTGATCTAAAACATATAGGTAGTGTCTCGTTACGTCATCAAACTCAATCAGCCTTTTAATAAGTAAGTCCTTATCTTCCCCGACCCCCGCACTTGTTTCTTGTTTCATATGTCTTCATATTATATGACTTTTAATTTTTTTAGACCAATTTTTACTCAAAAAGCTACCAAAATTATTCAGTTTAGTAGCTTTTTTGTCAAATTTTAACCCCCAAATAGTTATCCACAGACCCCCCTTGTCGGATTGACTTTTGACCCTTTTTGAGCTATTCTATATCTCGTAGTCCTGGAGAGAAGTTGGGCGCGAACTGGCTGTAAGACAGAAGAGATTGTAACCATCGTGAGAACCTTTGTTTACAGAACCTATTGGTCGTCCTGTAATTCTACCCTTATTCTAAAAGGCTAGAAAAGGAAATCTCGCGAAATTTAGTTTGTTTTATAAAACCTACAAAAAAAACAGTTAGTAAAATATTAAGGTCTATCTTGACGTCCTCCCTGCTATTTGGGGCCCTTTTTGTGCCTACTCGGGGGGTAGAGGCTGGAATCCTTTCCTCCCTCTCTTCTATGTTTGTGGGGGATCCAGTGTATGCACAATCTGATCCAAATATAATAAAGCCACCCCAGCCAGGCAGTAATTCTCAGAATATTGCTCTCTTGCAAGCCAACGTCTCTTCTGCCTCTGTTTTGGAAGATAAAAGTATTAATAAAGATGAGGTTTTAGATATGATAACAATAGACACCACAAACAGTATTATTTCTGATAATGCTCTTTTGCCATCTCTGGCCGGCTTTGTCGGGGCTGATGGCATGGATGCAAATACAGATGTTTCTTTTGAAGATATCAGTGTTTATGTAGTAAGAAAGGGTGATTCCTTGTCCCAAATAGCTGATATGTTTGAAGTTTCTGTAAATACCATACTTTGGGCCAATGATATGAAAAAAGGCGATAAATTAGTAGAGGGAGACACACTTTTTATATTACCCGTCTCTGGACTAAAACATGTTGTAACTAAAGGACAAACCCTGAAGAGTATCGCCCAGAAATACAATGCGGATATTGGGGATATAGTCAGTTTCAATGGAATTACAGAGGATACTAAATTGGTAATTGGAGATGAATTGATCATTCCAGGCGGAGAAATGTCTGTGGATGGGCCAGTCAAAACGACCACCGCGAAAGGTGTTGTGGCTACTGCCAAGACTTCACTGAAGAGTATTGCAGGGTACTTTATAAATCCGGTTCTAGGGGCCATCAAAACCCAAGGACTACACGGCAAAAATGCTGTTGACCTGGCTGCTCCGATAGGTACGCCGATACGTGCGGCAGCTTCCGGGACAGTTCTTCTTGCTCGTATGGGATGGAATGGAGCTTACGGAAACATGGTCATCATTCAACACCCAAATGGTACTAAAACTCTTTACAGTCATTTATCCAAGATTGCAAGCACGACAGGACAAAGTGTTTCTCAGGGAGACACTATCGGCTATGTCGGGAATTCAGGAAGAGTCAGAGCGGCCAAAGGAGGAAATGGTGCGCACTTGCACTTTGAAGTTTATAACGCCAAAAATCCCGGGGCTGATCGCTCCTGGAAGCAATAAAAGATTTTTATTCTAAATACAAAAGCGCAGTCATTGCGAGAACTCCGATGATGACAGCTACTATCTGCAAAGCTGAATGCTCTGCTTTTTTTGTTTTATGAAGTTCTGGAATCAAATCTGCCACAGCTACATAGATAAATCCACCGGCGGCAATTGGCAGAATCCACAAACTGAAAGCCTCTCCTGCTTCTCCTAAAACAAAAGCCAAAATCATTCCCAAGATGGCGCAAAGTCCAGAAAGAAAATTAAGAAAGAGTGCACGTGATTTGGTGTAGCCAGAATGAAGCAACACAGCAAAGTCCCCTATCTCTTGCGGAATCTCGTGCAAGATCACTGCAATGGTAGTAGCTATACCCACTGGTACGCTTACAAGGAAACTAATTCCAATGATGATGCCGTCTATAAAATTGTGAACCCCGTCAGAAAAAAGAATGAGCTTTCCTACCGGATGAATTTCTTCCGTATCTTCGCCGTGGTGGTGCCAGTGGAGAAATTTTTCCAAGATAAAAAATATTAAGACCCCGACGATTACGAGGATACTCACGTGGGTGGCGTTGGCGATATGTTCAAAGGCTTCCGGAATGAGATGAATAAAAGCATCTCCTAGAAGTGCGCCGACGGCCAGGGAAATAAAAACAAAAATATATTTTCGCAAGAGATCTTCTCTGATTGAAAGTGCAAAAACTCCAATCAAGGAAATTAAGCTCACTATCACCACACTGACAAAAGAATAAATGTATGTGCTTATCATGCTATTCATCGTATATTAAATAAAAATAGTTTGCAAAAAAATTAAGAGAAATTAGAAAGGGGCGGGGTGTCGATTTCTCGACTCCCCGCCCCGATGGGTGGCTGTGGCGTGTCAGATCAGAAGAGCTTCTTGACGATCTCCCTGAAGCTCTCCAGGTTGGAGAGCGCGAGAAGGGTCGCGACGACGATGGTGAGCACCCCGAGCGAGATGCCCAGCATGGTCTTGGTGGGGTTTCGCTTCGGTGAAGGGTTGTCTTCATCCAGTCCGAGCATGGTCATGTTTTTCTCCTTTCCGAATTTGATACTACAATAAAGACGCCTTTTGTCAAGGATAGATTTTTTGTGCGGGATGGGAGAATCGAACTCCCAACCTCAGTTTGGAAAACTGACGTTTTACCATTAAACTAATCCCGCATCTGTCTTCTAACTATATCTTTTATTTTATATTTTTTCAACCAAACTTCAGTATTATTTATTTACTATAAATTCCACCAGAACGAAAATCAGCCAGAAAATAAATAGTAGATATCCTTCTTTTTTTGAAATGGTACGGCCCGAGCGCATAAACCGAAACAAAATAAAAGAAGCTACCACCATAAATATTCCGGTTACATAAATTATTTTTTGAGGAAAGAAAAATGGTCTTACCAATGCGAGGATTCCGACGACGATAGTCGCGTCCGCCAATACTGTTCCTAGCAAGTCCCCGACTGCCAGAGAATCATCATTTTTACGTAGAGACTTTAAAGAAAAGAAAAATTCCGGCATAGTGGTTCCCAGTCCTACGATAAACATTCCTACTAGTATCGGACTTATTCCCAAATAATAAGCGAGAGAGGATGCCGAAGATACTGTAAAATGAGAACCAATCAACAAGATAGACATGCTAAATATTAGCATTAATGAATTTTTACGGTAATTATTTGTTTTGTCTGAAGGAGTCTCTCCGTCAATTCCATTTTTTAAAGCTAAATAGTAAAATATTCCTCCAGTAATGATGAGCGTCAGGCCCTCAATGCGGGAAAAATATCCGTCTAAACCCAATATGAGTGGCAACAAAAGTAAAAATGGATAGACATTGTAATTTTTGAGAATTTTACTTTCAATTTTTAATCCCCTTCCGGTTAGTAAAATTAATAGAGCAAAAATCAAAGTTAGGTCCGCCACATTTGAACCAAAAAGTACGCCGAGACCGAAAGACGGTATTCCTTCTAGTGCAGAATTTATGGCTATAAAAGTCTCAGGTAGAATTGAGATGATAGCGATGATGATAAACCCTACCGTGTATTTAGAGAGTCTAAAACTCTCTGCTAATTGTGCAGCGTACCTGGTAGCCATAGTCGCACCTTTTATAACCATAAAAAGGGCTACCGTGAAAATAAAGATATTGTTAAGCATAAAATTGTGCGTATTGATCCTCTCTTCGTTCGGGCCGCTGGGAATTGAACCCAGTCTAAATGCTCCCAAAGCACTTGTACTACCGGTATACTACGGCCCGGATTACTTAAAAACTAAATGAGTATATCATAAAATGATGTCGCTGACCACCTTTACTCTGGCTTTTTTATTTTTTAAATCCAGATATACAACCAGGAGATCCACTTGCCACTCTTTACCTTCGGAGATTTTTTCGGACAAAAGATATGTTTGAATTGTCCGTGACATTCGTTTTAGTTTCCAGGGATGCATATTATCTTCTGGTCTGTAGTTGTTGTCTGTTGTTACATGTGAAACATTGTCTAGCGTTACACGGGAAACACTCTTTACTTCTATAAAATACAGCCTGTTATTTTTTTCAGCTATTATGTCTATCTCCCCCCATTTTTTAGTATAATTTCTTTCCAATATTGAAAAACCGTGTTTCACGAGAAACTTTTCAGCTATGTTTTCCCCAATTTCTCCTATCTTTTGGGTTTCTGATGTAAATTTTTTAGGCATTTTAATAAGTTTCATGTGTAACACGTTTCACGTGAAACACTTTACTAAATTTTAGTGTCTTTTATCATAAAACCCTTACTTTTCAACGTATTTTTGATAAAAATGATCCCAAAAGACAGTTTTGAAATGTGTCCTTTATAAACATTACTAACATAGTTATCCACATTTCGCAGTCTTTTTGAGTAATATCCTTTATCTGATGAGGTTTTTGATAAAGGACAAAATTTGTGCGGCCAGAGAGAATCGAACTCTCGTCTCATCCTTGGCAAGGACGTGTTCTACCACTAAACCATGACCGCTCTTTGTTTGTGAACAAGAACCAGGGATTAAAAATACTGTTTGATTATAATATTTTATTGATACTAAAGCAATTACAAAAATAGCTTGAAAAATAAGCACTATTTGCCAATATTTTCTGAATAGTGTAAAATAACAGTGTATTATTAGATAATTCTGCACCCGTAGTGAAATGGATATCACAACAGTCTTCGGAACTGTCGTTGGGGGTTCGAGTCCCTCCGGGTGCACAAAGTGCGGGGTACTTTGTGCAAGGCGGAGCGCGACGGCGCGAGCCAGGGTCGTGCAAATTTTCAGTAGAAAATTATGCCTGACCACAATAATGTTATGGAACAAGATCTAAAAAATTTAATACAAAAAATACCCAAGGAGGTTTCACATGTAACAAGTACACTAGAAGAAGCTGGTTTTGAAGTGTACCTAGTCGGCGGCTGTGTTCGCGATTTACTGATGAGCAGAGAGCCCAAAGATTGGGATGTCACTACCAATGCCAAACCGGATCAGATTATTGGTCTTTTTGAGAAAACTATTTACGAAAACACCTTTGGAACCGTAGGAGTAGTTGTTCCACGCCTGTCCGCCAAAGCCTTGGCGTCGGAGGATGAAACAACAGAAAAAGAGGTTTCACATGAAACTATGATTATTGAGGTCACTCCATACAGAATTGAGGCAAAATATAGTGATTTTAGGCATCCAGATGAAGTAAAATTTAGTCAAAAACTAGAAGATGATCTAAAAAGACGCGATTTTGGTGTTAACGCGATGGCCCTAAGTCCTAAAGGACATCTGGTTGATTTGTTTGATGGTCTAAAGGACATCAAAGATAAGATACTTAAGGCTGTCGGAAACCCAGATGACCGATTTGAAGAGGATGCTCTCAGAATGTTGAGAGCTGTCCGTTTTGCTTGTCAACTTGATTTTTCTGTGTCGTATGAAACAACGGAAAGTATTTTGAAAAATGCGGAATTAATAAAAAAAATTTCTGCCGAAAGAATTCGTGATGAGTTTGTAAAAATGGTTATGTCGCCGAATTCTGCGAGTGGAATGGTGATGTTGCAAAAATTTAATTTGTTAAAAAATATAATTCCGGAATTAGAAGAGGGGATAGGGTGCGAACAATCGGGCGAACACATATACGATGTTTGGAATCATTTACTGGCCGCCCTTCAGCATGCTTCAGACAAGAATTGGCCTTTAGAAATAAGGCTTTCTGCACTTTTTCATGATATCGGGAAACCTCGTTCTAGACGAAGCATAACTTCACCTGATGCTTTTGCTCAGTCGCTCGGTCCCTCGTTTCACTCAGCCACTCCTTCACAAAAGCATACAGGTTCAGTTTCTAAATCTAAGAAAAAATTTACTTTTTATGGTCATGAAGTTGTCGGCGCACGGATGACAAAAAAAATAATGGAACGGTTAAAATTTTCAAACAAAGAAATTGAAGCTGTGGAAAAACTCGTACGCAACCACATGTTCTTCTCGGACACGGAATTGATCACCCTCTCGGCGGTGCGAAGAATCATCACCAAGGTTGGGAAAGAAAACATCTGGTCTCTAATGGACGTCCGTGAGTGTGACAGGGTCGGGATGAAGAAAAAAGAAGCGCCATATCGCCTGCGGAAGTACTTTGCGATGATAGAAGAGGCACTGAGGGACCCAATATCTGTAAGCCAATTAAAGATAAACGGCGAATTTATGCAAAAAGAGCTCGGAATTGTTCCTGGTCCCAGAATGGGGTGGATTTTGAGTGCTCTTCTAGAGGAAGTCTTAGACGCTCCGGAGAAAAATACTGTGGAACATCTCTCGGAATTAGTGAAATCTCTGAATATGCTAGGAGATGCTGAACTCAAAACTCTTGGTCTTCGTGGAAAAGAAAAAAAAGAAGAGCTTGAAGAAGAAGAAGTTGCCAAACTTCATAAAAAACACGGAGTCTAAGTTATCCACATTCCTATCCTTAGGATAGAGATGGGCTTTTTAATTTTTTGTTTCTATTGTAGTATTTAGATATGAAACATCACACTATGCCAACCGAGATGCCGGAGATTGTTCTTCGTCTTGAGCACTACAATGATATATTTTCTGATTTTGACATCCGGCCGTACTCCAAAAGAGCTCTTTCTATAGATTTCTTAGATGAAATAAAACGGGCTACTTCTGACAAAGAAAATGGGGCAGTAGAGCTCATCTTTCATGTGCCCGAAAAAGATAGAGACGAATCAAGAGAAATAACAATAAGGGAACGTCTAATTGAGCATTTCAGACGTCACCACCATCTATTGGAAGTAGAAAAAAAACGAATTATGAAGCTCGGAACATGGATGGTTATTATGGGAATTATTTGTATGGTCGCTGCGACCTTTGTGATTTTTGAAGATCCTTCACAGAATCTACTTTTATCTTTTTTGGTGGTGTTTTTGGAACCGGCTGCTTGGTTTTTGCTCTGGGAGGGAATGGACCAAATTATTTTTAACTCAAAAAGTTTGAATTCTGAACTAAATTTTTACCGTAAAATGTCTAGTCCACACGGAAATATACATTTTAAATCATATTAAAAATGAAAATTGGTATTTTTGATTCCGGACTGGGAGGGCTGATCATCGCGAAAGCTGTGAAAAAAGTGCTGCCAGAGTATGACTACGTATATTTGGGCGACACCAAGAGGGTGCCGTACGGCAATCGTTCTTATGATGCTGTCTTTGAATTTACCCGAGAGTGTGTGGACTATCTTTTTCACAAAGAAAATTGTGCAATTGTTATAATTGCCTGTAATACTGCTTCGGCGCGTGCGTTGCGAAAAATTCAACAAGAATATTTACCTCAAAATTTCCCCAAAAATAAATTTCAGCGAAAAGTTCTAGGTGTTTTGATTCCCGCGGCAGAAGAATGCACAAAATTTGAAAAAATTGGAGTACTGGGGACGAGGGGAACTGTGGATTCAAATACCTTTCCAGTAGAGATACGAAAATTTAACAGACGGGCAAGCATTTTTCAGAATTCGGCGCCGATGCTCGTGCCTTTGGCCGAAGAAGGGGAGACAAAAAATGTCTTGCCGTTTATTAAAAAATATTTACAACCTTTCAGAAACAAAAAATTGGATGCTTTGGTTCTCGGTTGTACCCATTACCCAATATTTAAAAGCCAAATTAGGAAGTTGTTGCCCAGGGGTGTAAAAGTGATTTCTCAAGATGAGATTATCCCAAAAAAATTGAAAAATTATCTAAAAAGACACCAAGAAATCACCCAAAAACTTTCCAGAAATCACACAGCCAAAATCTTGGTGACTGATATGACAAAAAGTGTAGAAAAATTAACTCAAAAGTGGTTTGGAAAAGATATCAAACCAAAACTAATCAATCTCTAAACCAAAGTAATCCAAAGTGGGCAATGGTCTGAGCCATAATAGTCGTTTAGCATTCCCGAGTCTTTGATTTTTGGCAGGATTTTTTTGTCGGCGAAAAAATAATCAATTCTCCAGCCGACGTTCCTGTCTCGTGCGCGGGTTTTCTGGTCCCAGTAGGTGTAGACATCTTTTTTGCCTGGGTTTAAATTTCTCCAAACATCTATAAAATTATTTTTTACTACTTTATCCAGCCAAGCGCGTTCTATCGGCAAGAATCCCGTATTTTCTTCATTTTCTTTTGGCCGAGCCAGGTCTATCGCTTCGTGGGCAGTGTTTACATCTCCGCAGAAGATTACATTTTCGCCATTTTTGCGGAGTTTTGAAATAAATTTTAAAAAAGCATCATAAAATTCAAGTTTGTATTTTAATCTTTCCGGGCCTTGTCCACCGTTCGGGAAATAGCAGGTTATTATTGTATAATTTTTTAATTTTATACCAATTAGTCTACCCTCATCATCTAATTTTTCCACACCCATGCCGTAGAAAACCTTCGTGGGCTTTTCTTTGGTGTAAATAGCGACTCCGCTGTAACCCTTTTTAGTTTTGGGATGCGAAAAATAAGAAAAATATCCGGGAACGTTCCGTACATCTTCCGGTAATTGTTCTGGTTCTGCTTTTGTTTCCTGTAGGCACAAAACATCTGGACTTTTATCAAAAAGGGGAGTAAAAAATCCTTGCTTTGCTGTCGCCCGGAGTCCATTTGTGTTCCAAGAAATTATTTTTACCTGTTCTTTGGTATGGTTCATATTTTTATTTTTGATTATGAAATTTTTTATGGATCTCACGGAGATGTTTGTCGGTCACGTGAGTATATATCTGAGTGGTGCCTATGTTCGCATGACCCAACATCACTTGGACCGACCTTATGTCCGCGCCGTTGTTTAATAAATCAGTGGCAAAAGAATGTCTGATGACGTGAGGGGTGACTTTTTTGGTGATGCCGGCCTTGATAGCGTGTTGCTTTACGATTCTTTCAACAGATCTGCGAGTAAGGGGCGCTCCTGTGCCAGGTGTAGGGGAATCTCCGACTTGGATAAATAATGCGTCGCTCATATCTTTGCGCACGTCCAAATATTTTTTTACCGCTTTTTTTGCTTCATCGGATATAAAGACTACTCGTACCTTGCCTCCTTTTCCTCGGATGGATATCTCATCTCTTTTAAAATCAAAATCATTGGTGAGGGAACAGAGTTCGGATACGCGCAAGCCGGTGGAAAATAATAATTCAAGGATGGCTTTGTCTCGCAAATCTTTCAAGGTGTTTCCACTTGGGGAATTTAGAAGCCTCACTAGTTCGTCTGGAGAGATGAGGTCAAGCGATCGTTCGGGAGTTTTGGCCAATTCTATCTGATCTCTTGGCATGGATTTTATCTCTCTCTTGGTTAAGTATTTCAAAAAAACCCGGAGAGCGATCAGATAATAATTTTGAGTTTTTTTGGAAACAGTATTTCCATTTTGTCTGTTGTTGCCGGTACTTTGTCTGTTTAACCAGAGGCGAAATTCTCGTACGGAGGCATCATTGATATCGCTCGGACTTTTTATTTTAGCAAATTCAAAAAAACAAGTGAGATAATGCTCGTAGTTTTCTACTGTCCTTATCGCCCGGCCTTTTTCTATTTCCAAATATTCCAAGAATTCACGTTTGAGTTTGTCTATCTCTGTCGCCATGACCCAATTTTAACATAATTTACGAAAATATTGTGCGACACCCAATGGGTTGCATTTTTACGCAGTTTATGCTAATATATTGAACATGTTAGCTACAAAGAAAAAACAAGCAGTTATAAAAAAGCACCAGATTCATGATAAAGACACAGGCTCTCCGGAGGTGCAGGTGGCCGTTTTGTCTACGCAGATTGACGCCTTGGCAAAACACTTAAAGAAACATAAAAAAGATAATCACTCTCGTAGAGGTCTGATAAAGATGGTTGCCGACAGACGCACTCATTTGAAATATTTGGAACGCAAAGACAAGTCTCGCTACGCTGCTCTGGTAAAGAAAATGGAACTCGCCTAGTTTGTCTCTAAAATAGCCAAACTTTTTTACAGTGCTATACTATATATATGACAGTTATAAAACATAAAGAACAAAGAGTCGGGGTTTTTATTGATACTCAAAATTTATATCACTCAGCTCGCAATTTGTATCAAGCGCGAGTAAATTTCGGTGCGGTTTTGAAAGATGCAGTCGCCGGCAGAAAGCTCGTGCGTGCTGTCGCTTATGTCATCACGACAGAGGCAGGAGATGAAAAGAATTTTTTTGAAGCTTTGTCCAAACTCGGCATTGAAACGAAGACGAAAGATTTGCAAATATTTGCCGGTGGCGCCAAGAAAGCGGATTGGGATGTGGGGTTAGCAGTGGATGCCATCAAGATGTCTCCTCGTCTGGACTCGGTGGTCATAATCTCCGGGGACGGAGATTTTATTCCCCTTGTGGAATATTTACAGACTATCGGAGTGCAAGTAGAAGTAGTTTCGTTTGGTAAATCAACTTCAGGGAAACTGCGTGAAGCAGTGGACGACTTCGTGGACCTTTCCCTCAACCCTAGAAAATATTTAATGAGTTCAAATTAATTTTGAAAACTTTTTGCTTTTTTGTCCCAAAATGCTAAGATAAATCCGAAGTCGTGAGTCTTTTAAAAAGTTTATCAGTTAACTAACAAGTTCGTCTTTAGATAGAGATAGTGTCTCACTTTTTTGTGAAACAGTACTTTATTCTGAAGATGAGCCCTGCTCGCTTAGGCGGGTAAACCCATAAATGGGGCAAAATATGCAAAAAAAAGAATATAGTGTGGAGATTGGGGGTAAGACGATGACCGCTATTTTTAGTGATTTGGCGGAACAAGCGCATGGTTCGGTAATATTAAAATATGGAGAGACTATCGTCCTAGCTACCGCTTGTATGTCCAAAGACAGTCAGGCAGGGTTGGGATTTTTTAATTTGACGGTTGACTATGTAGAAAAATTTTATGCGGCCGGAAAAATTTTAGGTTCGCGTTTTGTCAGGAGAGAAGGCAAACCTTCGGAAGAAGCGGTCTTGGGAAGTAGGGTGATAGATCGTACCTTGCGTCCTTTGTTTGATCAGTCAGTGCGCCATGCCGTGCAAGTGATAGTGACGGTCTTGTCGGTAGATGAAAATGACCCGACGATTTTGGCTATCAATGCGGCCTCTCTCGCCCTCCTTGTATCGGATATTCCTTGGAACGGACCCGTTGGTTGCGTGCGTATCGGGAAATACGATAGTGAAGATTTGAAAATTAATCCCGCACAATCTCTCCGAGTGAATGAAGAAACACAATACAAATTTGATATGACTGTCTGTGGGAAGAATGGGCACATCAATATGATTGAAGCTTCCGCTCGTCAAGCGAAAGAAGCGGAACTGGAAGAAGCACTCCAAGTCGCGAGTGCGGAGATAGTCAAGTTGGAAGATTTTCAGAAAAAAATAGCGTCGGAAATCGGTAAAGAAAAGAGAGTGATAGAAAAAGGAACAATCTCTCCGGAAGCGGTTGCCTTGTTTAACGAAAATATTTTACCGAAAATGGAGGATGCTATATTTGAAGGTCCGGGCAAAACAAAGATTGATGCCCTCCATACTACTTGGAATAATTTGGTGAAAGAAAAGTTTCCTGATAGAGAAGATTTTAGTTTGGAAGATAATTTGTTTGATGATACAGAAAATGAAATTCTGCACAAAAAAGCGATAGACGAAGACAAGCGCGCCGACGGCAGGAAAATGGATGAGCTTCGTGACTTATATGCGCAAGCAGGAGGGCTCTCTAGTCAGCTTCACGGGTCCGGAATTTTTTATCGCGGAGGGACTCACGTGCTCTCAGTGTTGACACTTGGTGGTCCGGAAGAAAGAAATTTAGTGGATGGTTTACAATTGAAAGTAGAAAAAAGATTTATGCATCACTATAACTTTCCACCGTATTCATCAGGAGAAGTGGGAAGATTTGGCACGACCAATCGCCGAGAAGTGGGGCACGGAGCACTCGCCGAAAAAGCACTTGCGATGGTATTGCCTTCGGTTTCGGAATTTCCTTACACGATGAGAATCGTCTCCGAATCAATGGCGTCCAATGGTTCCACTTCTCAGGCTTCTATTTGCGCCGGTGTGCTTGCGCTCATGGATGGAGGAGTTCCCATCAAAGCTCCAGTCGGTGGTATCGCCATGGGGCTGATGTATGAGGATGACAAAAAATATAAAATACTTACTGACATTCAGGGTCCGGAAGATCATCATGGTGATATGGATTTCAAAATTGCAGGAACTAGAGAGGGAGTCACTGCTATCCAATTGGACGTAAAGGTAGAAGGAGTGCCGATAAAGATATTGGGTGAAGCGATGATTCAATCAAAAAAAGCCAGGGTCACCATCATAGACAGAATTGAAAAAGAAATTGCCAAACCTAGGGAAAATATTTCTATTAATGCTCCAAAAATATTGATCATTAAAATCAATCCGGAGAAAATAGGATTGGTCATCGGCGGAGGAGGAAAGACCATCAAAGAAATAAAAGAAAAATCTGGCGCGGAGATAACCATAGAAGATGACGGTACAGTATATCTGACAGGGAAGGATGGTTCTGCGGAGAAGGCCAAAATGATAATAGAAGAAATGACCCACGAATTTAAAGTGGGAGAAATGCTGAAGGGTGAGATTGTAAAGATAGCTGATTTTGGAGCTTTTGTGAGACTAAATGATTTCTCTGACGGCATGGTGCATATCTCTGAGATTGCCCCATTTCGTGTGGAGCGTGTTTCGGATATAATAAAGGAAGGAATGATAGTCCCTGTCAAAGTCATAAATATTGATCCTGAACGTGGACGTATCGGGCTCTCAATCAAAGAAGCGGATAAAGACTTTTTCAAAAACAATGGATCCCGTTAGAAATTTAACTGACGGGAGTAGTGGTAAAAATTAGCATATTAATTTCTAACGGGATGGAGGAAAATAAAACACAATCCACCGCAAATGAAGAAAGTAATAAACTGGTAAAGACCTATGCCGAAGATATGGCGAGGGTTCTTGAAAATGATAAAGAAGGTTTAGTAAAAAAGATAATTCATGGAGACGAACAACACGAACAAGAGAAGAAAAATCTATCTCCTGAGTCAAAAAAGAATAAACTCTTTATGCTTATCGGCCTTATCCTCATCTTCCTAGCTTTGTTAATTTTGTCGTATTTTCTTTTAAAGAAAAAGGAGATCAATACAGCCGCGGTACAAGAACAATTTATTCCCATCATTTTCAATGACAAGAGCACCTTTGTGGAAGTCGGAACTTTCAACAAAGAAGAGATAGTGCAGACCATCCTAAGTCATGTAAATAACACCGAAGTAAAAATCGGAGGTATAGAGGGAATTTATCTTACGGAGAACAAAAAGATTGTCGGGTTGCGGAGATTTATTTCCCTTATTAAGGGAAATTTGATCCCTGTTGAAAACAAGCTTCTGGTAGATGATAATTTTTTAATGGGTTCAATGCTGACAGGACTCAGATCTTCCTCGCCTACAGGCGGAGACTTTTTTATCTTGCTCAAGACTCGTTCTCTCTCGGATATTTTTGATTCTATGCGCGCTTGGGAAGAAAAAATGCTTACCGATTTGCACAAATTTATGGGAATCAGTTTGTCAGCAGAGACAAACTATCTTTTCACAAAAGATTTTGAAGACGGCATAGTAGAAAACAAAAACGCGCGCATCCTTCGCAATAAAGAAGGGGGGATAGTGTTGATGTATGTTTTTGCAGATGAAAATTCTGTCATCATCACTAGTTCGGAACCCGTCACTCACGAAATAATCCTCCGCCTAGCCTCTGCCGGGAAGAAGCAGTAAAAAATAAAATGCCAGAAAAATTTAACATAAATCAACAAGAATATTGGGACAGGCAACACAAAAAAAGAGAAGCGGAATCTTTAGAGTTAATAAATGTACCAAACGAATTTGCCAAGAATTGTTTGAAATATATAAAACCAGAAGGAAAAGTTTTAGAAATTGGTATTGCTAATGGAAGAGATTCTAGATATTTTGTTAAGCAAAATAAAAATAAAATAGTTGGGGTTGATATTTCAACAGAAGCGATTAGACAACTCATTGATGCTGCTATTTCTGATGGTACAATAAGTAGTATATTACCAGTTGTTGCTGAGGCTAGTGAAATTCCAGAATTATTAGAAGATCAAGAATTTTATGATGCCTTTTATTCTCGTTCAGCATTGCACTTAGACGATAAAAAAATTATTTTATTTTTTGAATATGTGGTATCTCATTTAAATAAAGATGGTATATTAATGGTTGAGGGAAAGCCAAAAGAAGATCAAAAAATAGAGAGGTCTATAGAAGTTGATAAAAATTGTTTTGAAGATATTGATGGTCATATTCGTCGTGTTTGGTCAGAAGATAATATAAAATCTTTATGTGATTCTTTTAATCTTGAAATAGTTGAGATAGGAAGAACTACAGAAGTTTGGCAAGGGAAAGAAACTAAATTTATTCATTTTATCGCAAAGAAAAAATAATATGATAAACGAACAACCAAGAGCAATAATTTCTGCAATTCTTTTAAAAAATCAAGGTAATGAAAAAAAGATTTTTCTTCAAACTAGATGGAAGCCAAAAACAAGTCCGACTTATTCTGGAATGCTGGAAATCCCTGCTGGTGGTATCGATTCTTATGAAAATGTTTACAATTCCTTAAGGAGAGAAGTAAAAGAAGAAACTAACTTAGATATAGTTAAAATTTTAAATGATTATCAAGGAGAAATTTTTGAACCCAGGAAGAATGACAAAGCTTTTATTTTTAGGCCTTTTATCTGCCAGCAAGCCCTTGAAACAAACAATGGTTTACCATGGATTGGTTTTGTTTTTTTGTGTGAAGTTACTGGTGAATTAAAAATCAACGAAGGTGAAGCAAAAGATCCAATTTGGGTTTCGATTAAAGAGTTAGAAAATATTGTAAACAATAAACCAGAAAGTGTTTTTCCATTACAATTACCCGTGCTTAAATATTTTGTTGAAAATTTTTATAACTTTATATGAAATCAGAAATAGAAGTAAAAGCGAAAGTAAAAAATAAAGATGTTTTAGTATCCAAACTTAGAGAAATTGGATGTGTCTTGAATGAACCGGTTGTCCAGGATGACTGCATTTATAATAAAAAGGGAATTGATTTATCAAGTCATAGTCATGGCACCCCAGTTTTGCGTATTAGAGAACAAAAGGGGCGAATAGTTTTTACTCTGAAAAAGAATAGGAGTAATGATCTTGATTGTATAGAAAAAGAAATTGAGATAACTGATAAAAATACCTTGGAAGAAATTATAGAGTTACTCGATTATGAAAAAACAGTGGAAGTCCATAAAAAAAGACAAAGAGGAAAGTATAGTGATTATGAAATCTGTCTTGATGAAGTAGAGGGGCTCGGTTTTTTTATAGAAGTGGAAAAAATGTCTGAAGAAGACGGGGAAAAAGTTCAAAATGAGTTATTTGATTTTCTCAAAAAACTGGGGATAGAGGACGAAGACAGGGTGTTAATCGGTTATGACAGCCTCGTGTGGTTGAAAAATAACGAATAACAATAAGTGATAAAATTAAATTTATGGAGACAAAGCTTAATGAAATAGGAAATGAGTTTAAATGTCCCATAGCTATTATGGTGAACGGTGGACGAATTCTTGCCGGTCATCGTCACTACACAAAAGACAAATGGAAAAAAATTTCTGTTTGGACTGTGCCAGGAGGTAGGTGTGATCCCGGAGAAACTCTTCTCGAAGCTCTTACGAGAGAGGTGCAAGAGGAGGTAGGAATTACTGAATTTAAAATAGTAGATTTTATGGGAGAAGTGCCTGGGGCAAAAGAAGGAGACATTGTCCCTATATTTTTTTGTACAACAGAACAAAACTTCAAACTCATGGAGCCAGAAAAATTTTCAGAGTGGCGCTGGGTGACAAAAGATGAATACATGAACGATGAAGAATATAGTGGCTTTAATCCTGTCGCAAGAAAGTTAATTGTGGAGTATCTAAAAAACCATGAAAAAGATAATCAATAGATGGCATTCAATTTTAGACATGCCGATACATGATTACTATTGGCATCAAGCCGATGTTTTAGAAGAGTTAAAAGAGCTTCAAGAAGCAGAAGGTTTTATAAATAAATGGAGTGAATTGTCTGATGTCGCATATACTTACACGCGAGCACACTGGTCTGGGCACACAGAAATACAGTATCCACTTAGCAAGACCAATTTTTATGTTGGGCTTTTATATATGTTTCCCAAATATTCTTTACGTTATGGATTTTATAGAGTCTTGGGAAATAAAATTGATAAAAATGTGAAATTAAAAGAAGTTCGCAATCCAAAGAAAATTGAAAAATTAAAGTATATCGCCTCTAGATATAATTTAGATCCGGAAAAATTTACAGAAGAGGCAAAAAAATTAATGAAAAAGTGGGTGTTTTTGAAATAAAAATGATTATGGAAAAGGAAAACAAAGAAAATTATTGCGTTTTATATCTAGTTCGTCATGGAGAGACGGAATGGAATGTAAAGAAAATAACTCAAGGTCAATCTGAATCTATTTTGACAGAAAATGGGATCAAGCAGGCCAAAGAAACTAGTGAGAAACTTAAGCATATCAAATTTGATGCTATTTTTTCATCTGATTTATCTCGTGCCCACAGGACTGCGGAAATAATAAAACTTGATAGGGAAATAGTAATTCAAACTTCTAAAATGCTTAGAGAAAGAGCTTATGGTAGATTTGAAAAACAACATTCAGATGTGTTTAAAGAAATTCTAAAAGAAAAGTTGATAGAAAGAGAAACCTTGTCGGAAGAGGATAGTTGGAATTTTAGACTTGATGAAGAAGTGGAAACGGACGAAGAGATAGTGTCAAGATTTTTGATTCATTTACGAGAAATAGCCGTGGCCTGTCCAGGTAAAACAGTACTTGTGGTTAGTCATGGAGGCCCACTCCGAATGTTTTTGGTAAAAACAGGCTATGCTACAAAAAAGGAACTTCCTGGCGGTTCTTTCAAAAATGGAGGGTATGTAAAAGTTCTTTCAGATGGAGTTGATTTTTTTATTAAAGAGGTTGAAGGTATTACAAAACCTAAAGGAGGAGAATAAAATCTGATATAGTAAATTTATATTTTATTTTTTAATTCTAATGCTTGTTCCATAATTCTGTCTCCGATTTTTTTCCAATCAAAATATTGTTTTATGTCTCTGGGGTCTATTAATTTAATTTCTGTGATATGTCCTGCTGGATCTGAAATAAATTTATCATATGGTTTTGTCGTGCATACATAGCGAAGTTGATAAAAAACACTTCCATCTCTAGTATCTATAACTTTTTGATATCCAAGTGGTAAAAAAGAAAGAACTTCCATATTTGATTCTTCTTGAATTTCTCTTTTGAGAGTTTCTTCAAGACTTTCTCCTTTTTCAATAGTTCCTCCGACTAAACCCCAAGTATCTTTTTTCCCATTATATACAATCACCATCTTTTCATTATAAAAACAAACTGCATATACTTGTGTGCATTTATCATATGGCAAAACAGAAAAATCATCACAATCTTCATACTCAAAAGTATACTGAACGCCAGATTTTCCTAAATAATTTTCTGTAATCATAAATTTAATTCTACGTCATCGGTGGGTTTATGTAAATTGCCCTTGCTTTCAGCAGAGAGGGGATCGTTAATCTCTGGGTGGAGACTTGGTAGGGAAAATGGGAATGGTGATATAATTAAATCTATGCAACTCAAAACTAAAAGATTAATACTTAAAGAACCCAAAAAGAGTGATTGGAAGGACCTCGTGGAAGGTGTCGGGGAGTATGATGTTGCAAAGATGCTTTCAAAAATACCTCATCCGTATAATAAAAAGGATGCGGTTGATTATCTTAGAAAAGCGATAAAAAGGTGGAAACAAAAAGTAAAAGATGACTATACTTTTTTCATTGAATTGAAATCTGAGAAAAAAGTTATCGGGGCTATCGGGATTCATAGGATAGACAATTTTTCTCAAACGGGAACGACTGGTTCATGGATAAATAAAAAATATTGGAGGAATGGATTTATGACTGAGGCAAAAATAGCGGTAAATGATTTTGCTTTTAATAAGTTAAAATTAAGGAGATTAAATAGTAATGTTTATCGGGACAATAGAGCCTCAAATGCGACTCAAAACAAAATGGGGTATAAACTTGAAGGGACAGAAAGAAAGAAAGAAAAAACAAAATCATCTGGCAAAATTCATGATGTAAATATTTATGGTTTAATGAAAGAGGGTTGGAAAAAGGCGAGAGCAAAACTCGTGAAACAAAAATTACTTTAAGAAATAATAAAAAATCTGAATCAGTTGTATCTATTTGACAAAGTACGATAAGTCCCTTATTATATCAATAAGTTAGTAGTTCTTTAAAAATGATTACTTGATGAGACAAGCTTTTTGGGTCTTTTAAAAAGGGCATAAAAAGCTTGTCTCATAAAGAGATAAGTCGCAATGTTCGGAGCGAATCCGGCACAAACAGTCCCAGAGAGGTGGTACCATGCCGACAGAACACAGGATAAACGAGAATACCATTCGCATCGTGGATGATGACGGGAGAGAATCCCGTGTCTACAGAGAGGCTGAGGGGCTTCTTGCTCCTTTTACTCCAGATGAGTGTATCGAGGTTGCGGTGCATGATCTGGATGGAACAACCAGAGCATATGAATACGATGACAGTTTGCTTGCTACGATCCTGCATGGGAATAAGGGGGCTCTTAAAGAGTAATCAAAAAATTAGATAAAAGGCATTAAGCCTTAAGAGACATAGAGGGGATGGCCGTTCACGGTTCGTCCCTATTATTTTTTATAAGAGGAATTTTTTTACTGATATTTAAATACTAAATAAAACAGAGTGTTAATCGGTTATAATCGTTTTGTATCGTTAAAAAATAATGAGTAACAATAAGTGATATAATATTTTTATGGAAAAAGATAAAAAAATTGTCGTGCGAACGAGAGGAATAATTGTTCATGATGGCAAGCTTTTGGCTGTGAAACATCCCCACGATACTAGTTTTTGTGCTTTGCCTGGTGGGCATCTTGAATGGGGAGAAGGTGTCAAAGAATGTTTGACCAGAGAAATAGTTGAAGAACTTGGGGTTGTTCCACAAGTAGGCAGGCTACTTTATATAAATAATTTTATTGGTGGAGACATAAGACAATCCATAGAATTTTTCTTTGAAATTACCAATTCGCAAGATTACTTAAATATTGAACATCTAGAAAAAACACATGCTCACGAAATAGCAGAAGTGTGTTGGATAAAACCGGAAGACAATATTCCACTCAAGCCAAATAAACTATGGGAAGATTTTAGAAAAGGAGAGATGCTTTCTGGTGTGACCAGGTATATTTTAAACCACCGGTAGTTCTACAAGGAAAGTAGAACCTTTGCCGGGGCCTTCGGACTGCGCAGAGACTGTGCCTTTGTGAGCATCTACTATTAGTTTAACCGTGTAGAGTCCGTAGCCGGTACTGTCTACATTTACTTTTACAGAATCTTTACCTCGTCCACCTTCGGTGAACAAATTCTTTTTATCTTCTTCGGTGATGCCGAGGCCGGTGTCTTTTATTGAAAGTAAAATTTTGTTTTCTTTATTTTCCAGTTCCACTGTTATTTTTCCTTCTTTCGTATATTTAATTGAGTTATCAATCAAATTATTTACTACTTCTTTGAGCCAGAAAGTGTCACCAATAGTTTGGTAAGAACCATCTTTTATTTCTGTTTCTATCTTCAGTCCTTTATTTTCTGCTGCCAATTTTTTTTCTTCTGCTATCCCCATGACGATATCTTTAAAATTAATTTGCTTCATGTCGTATTTGATAAGCCCATTTTGTATGTTGGCCACATTCAAGACTAAGTCCACTGTCTGTATTCCTCCATTATCAAAATCTAGACCTTGCTCTGCCACCTTCTTAATTTCAGGCGATATTTCACCAAAAGTACCATCCAATATGCCGGCAAAAATGAATTTCGTGCGAGTAAACGAACCCTTCACTTTGTGGGTGACGAGGTGTACCAAACTCTCTCGCTGTTTGATGAGCGTTCGGAGATTGATGGTGAGTTTTATCAATTCTTCTTTTTGTAATATCTCTTTTTTAACACTACGGATTAAGAAGTAGCCGAGGATTATTGAAGCCATGAAAGTGAAACCATTTAAAACCATATTGATGGGAACCTGAATGAAGAAAAATTGTGAGCCGATAAGTATTACAAGACCCCAAATCAATGCTTGAGTAGCTAGGAGTTTTATATTAAAAGCGTTAAAGCGCACCATCAGGATACTGATATAGATCATAAATATCACCATGCCAAACAAGCCATATAGTTCAAGTGCAGAGTCTGTGAATATACCTATCCTTGTAAAATAGGTTGCTAGAAACTCCATTCCAAAGAAAGAAAATAAAAATAACTCAATTCCTGTTCCCATGAGAACTATTTGTCTTCTAAAATCGTATGTTGAGACACGATATTGGCGAATAATCAAGACGAGAATCCAAACCATGGCTAATATTCCAAGGAATGTGCCGTAGATTTTGAATGGAAACCATTCAAAATCAAATGCATCACAATTGGTTATATTAAAACCACTTAAATTAAGATAGGTTGGTGCGAGAAGAAGGATGGGAGTAATCAAAGCGAGAAGAATCATTTTAATCTTGGCTGTAATATCTTTCTTATTTAAAAATACATAGATAAAATAAATACAAAATATTGAAATCAGCCCCAAGATTAAGCTAAAGAAAGACCAAACAAATGCTATAAAATGTCCATGGATATTGGTCCAGGCAATAAGAGTTGATATTGTCCACAAGGAAAAAAGAATAGAGATTACAAACAGAAGTTTATTAAGTAGAAATTGCCTGCCATTCCAGAAAGCATAGAAACTAACGAGAAGTGCCACTATTGTGGCTGGAATTTGTGCATAGTACAGTAATGACGGAACATCGGGGGAGAAGAAAAAATATGTAGGTTCTGAAAACAAGTAGCAGATCATATATTAATATTATTTTTTTCGTTACCTTGTAAAGAGCTTTCTTCTGCGGGTTCGCCTTGCATATTTGGTTCCTCAGTAAATGTTTCGCAAGTAGCGCCATCCATTTCGGCATCGCAATAAGTTATGGAACAAAAACGATCTTCCGGAAGGCATATATTGGCTGTTTCACAGTCTGTAATATCGTTACCGCATTCCTTGCGTAAATCAACCGCATATTTTTGCATTAGAGAATAATAATATTCTTCTGTACATGCGTCATCTTCACAACCCATAAAACACTGTGCTGTCGCTGGGTCGCATTCACCTTCATATCCGACGATATAATCATGATTAACCATAAAACGGTAGTAAGTGATGACCCCGATCACTATGACAGATATTGATAGAATATAGAAGAGAAAATTATTGCGAAAATGTTTCATGCTGTTTTGCTATAGTATAACAGAAATTAGATATTAGGTGAATAGTGATATATATATTACGAAATAAACAAAAGATAAGTTCCAATTCCAGTTATACAAATAGCGATAATTTTTTGAGCAATGTGCTTTGCTTGTATTTTTTCTACCGATATTTTGGGAAAAAAGATAGTAAGAAATATCCCTATGCCCAAGACGAAGACAGGCTGGAAAGAGTCTGTGAGGAGTACTAATGCGATAGGTACAAGTAAATATGCGAAAGAAAATGCGAAATTTCCAAGCATAAAGAGAAATTCGTTTATAAAATTGAGGGACAAAATTGTCTTGGAATTATTCCTCATCGCTGCAAGAAAATTTATTCTATAAGAACGCATAAATATGAAAATGCCAATACCTATTACCACCAGCATGAGATGTTCCCAAAAAAGTGATCGCCAGAGATTTTCTTCAAGGGCAACAGCTTTAAATACGACCGAACCGAGTGCCCAAAAAAAGGCTGCTGCAAGCATAGGCGGAATAGTTTTGCGGCGAAGTTTAAAATTATTTTCTGAGTCTATTTCAAAGGAAATTATTGTTGTACCCAAAATAACCATCGCCATAGCTATGAGTTGCATTTGATTCAAGGTTTCTCCAAGAATGAGATAACCCAATACATATCCGAACACAGGAACAAGTTGATAAAATACAATAGTGACAGATGCCTCTTCGTGTTGGAGGGCTATCAGATAAAACCATAATACCAATACGTTCAAAATTCCCACGATCGCAAGTATAAAAATGCTCATACTGTCGGTTTGTAATATGGTAGGATCTGCTATAAAAAAAAGTGGTAAAGCAAAAACAGAAGCGAAAGATGAAAAGAGTAGAAGTGTGCCTACTCCGCTTTCCTTAAAATATTTTTCCAAAAGAATCTTGTCTATATGATTCGTAAGGGCGTATAAAAATGGACCAGCAAGTGCTATCAAAAACCAACTCATATAATATAAGTATATACCCTATCTTCTATAAACAGAAATTTTATATTTTTTAAGAAAATTAACTGGGTGGTAACTTGTTTTTGATTTTTTAATATATTCAATTCCCAAATCCTGTTCCCAATTCCAGTAGAGTATGCTTCTGCTCAAAAAATACTGAGCCAAATTTTTATTTAAAAAATCATAAATACCTTTATATGATATATCTGCCTTGATGAAGTGAGACGTTGCATATTGGAAGGGAGATATTTCATCAACACTAAAGCCAATCATGGTGTTGTGTAAAAACACACACGATAGAATCAATTTTTCATCGTTAACTGCTTGCAACAATCTTTTTATTGCCATTTCTTCGTATTCAAAGTCGTAATTTTTTTTGTCTATTATTTTCTTATCTTTCCAATGGCGAGACACAGAAATGATTTGCTCATGTATCTCTGCACTGTTTATCTTTTTAATCTCAAAATGTGCGTCAGGGTACTCGCGAGAGAATTTGTCTGCGGAATGTCTTTTACCTTTAAATTTTACCCCACGCAAACTTGCCAATTCGGATACATTGAATACATAATCAAAGTTGTCTCTATCTTCTTCTACTAAAAACTCTGAGCCCGATAAATTATTTACTGATTCTTCGGGAACAAGACGAAGCACGGCAGATACCCCAGATTTTTCGGCAAAATGAACAAGTTCACGCACGGTGTTTTCGGTTTCGTTGGTGCCCAAAAAGGAAAAAAATGGTTCACAAGTTTCATAATCGGTGAATCGTATAACAAGATTTTCATTCAACTCAGAGATCATGCGTTCATTTTTGATGTCCCACGACCACAAGCTTGTAAAGTTGAAATCAGAATAAGGCTGGTATTTGTGAGTAAATGATTCAATTGCCTCTCTGTCCTCAAGGTCAATTTTTTTAAAATTAGGAAATTTGGGAATCATATAATCTATAATAAACCACACAACCAAGACCGCAAAAACCAATCTATGTATGCATATTGTACCAGTAACCGAGAAAACTTGCCATGCAAAATGGACATGTTATGATTGAGGCATGTTAGACAAGAAAAAAATAAAAGAAAAGCTGGAAAAGGAGAGAGACGCTCTGCTTGAGCAGATGAAAGGTATGGGAAAGTTGAGTGGTGAAACCGGTGAGTGGGAAGCCATCCCAGAGGAGCAGGAATTTCCTGAAGCGGACGAAAACGACAAGGCGGACCGCTTTGAAGATTTTGAGGCCAGGAGCTCTATGGTAAAAACTCTAGAACCAAGATTAAAAAATATTTTGAAAGCTCTGAAGGGATTGAACAGGGAATCTTTTGGCAAGTGTGAAGTTTGCAAAAAAGATATAGAAATGACACGTCTGGAGGTAAACCCTGCGGCGAGAACTTGTAAGAAACACCTTGAAAGTTGAAAGTAAAAAAAGTTTTAAAGTTGAAAGTAGATTTTTTTGAATTTAAACTTTAAGAACATTATGAACTTTGTAACTTTAAACTACTAATGAGTTTTGCAAAAGTTTATTCAGCACAAGTCAATTTGCTTTCCGGCGTCATTGTGACTATTGAAGTAGATCTCTCGCGGGGATTGCATACTTTTAGTATTGTCGGTCTGCCGGATAAGGCGGTAGATGAATCCAAAGATAGAGTAAGTGGTGCTATCAAAAACTCCGGGTTTCAATCTCCCAAGGCCAAAAACCAAAAAATAATCGTTTCTCTATCACCGGCGGATTTGAAAAAAGAAGGGCCGTTTTTTGACCTCGCTATCGCTATTGCTTATATGCTCGCGGCGGGGGATATCAAATTTAATTCGGAGAAAAAAATTTTTCTAGGGGAGCTCGGGCTAGATGGCACCCTAAGGAGAATTCGCGGAGCCTTGCCACTCGTTCAGGAGGCAAAAAGACTCGGGTTTGAAGAAATATATTTGCCGAAAGAAAATGCGGTTGAGGCGGCTCTAGTAGAAGGGGTTACCATTTTTGGGGCAGATAGTTTACAAGAAGTAGTGGAACATATTGATGAGACAAAAATTTCCCACTTTGATAAGGAAGGGGCAGGAGGTGGTAATTTAAAAAATAAAATTCCCGCTCAACCTAAAACAAAAATTATTTATAAAAAAGAAACACGAGGCGCGGATTTTTCCGATATTCGCGGACAAGAAGGTGCCAAAAGGGGACTGGAAATTGCGGCGGCCGGTGGACACAATATCGCTATGTATGGACCACCAGGTACAGGCAAGACGATGCTCGCCCGTGCGTTCTCCCAACTTTTGCCGGATTTGGAGGTAGAAGAAGTTTTAGAAATTACCGGTATCCATTCGGTGGCTGGAAGCACTAAAGGAGAGCTCGTCTGTTCTCCACCATTCCGCTCTCCACATCATACCGCTTCTTATGTTTCCATTATCGGTGGAGGTACTTATCCCAAGCCCGGGGAAGTGACTTTGGCTCATCGGGGGGTTTTGTTTCTGGATGAATTTCCGGAATTTGAAAAAAGAGTCGTAGAATCTTTGCGACAACCACTTGAAGATAATTTGGTTTCTATCTCTCGGGCCAAAGGTTCGGCCGTTTTTCCTTCCAATTTTATTTTAGTGGCGGCGATGAACCCTTGTCCTTGCGGAAATGCCGGCAACAAACAAAAAGCTTGTGTATGCAAGCCTTCTGACTTGGATAGATACAAGAGAAAGCTCTCCGGGCCTATCGTAGATCGTATTGATTTGTGGGTGTCCGTCGGTAACGTGGATTACAAGAAATTGGGAGGGGAAGGAACGGGCGAAAAAAGTGAAAGTATAAAAAATAGAATATTGCGTGCGCGAGAGCTTCAGAGAAATAGATTTAAAAATTTTCAAAAAGATATTGGGAGAAATATCACGACCAACAGTGATATGAGTGTAAAAGATTTGGGGCTGATGGTGCCTCTCGGTGGTAAAGTGCGGGATATGTTAGACGACAGTGCTGAACGTTTGGGTTTATCTGCTCGCGCGTATCACCGGGTCATCAAAATCGCCCGCACCATAGCAGACCTAGAAGGCTCCGAAAATGTGGAAGAAAATCACATACTGGAGGCGATACAGTATAGGCCAAAAGTGAATAGTTAAAAACCACCGAGACCGCAAGCGGCATTTTTTGTTTGCATAAGAACTTCCCAAGAGCACCACTGGTGCCAAAGAAGCATGTCTACTAAGAAAGTTATGATGACTAAAGACACGAGGGCCGCAAAGATTCTTATTGTTCCTTCAATTTCAGACCTTCTTATTAAATAACCAGCCAAACCGATGCTGCCTATACCTACAATTAAAGACAATGGTTGCGAAAGGGAAGCTATCGTGTTCCAAATACCAAATGGCACAAAAAGACCCACAAACATTACCAAAGGTCTCAAGGGGTCTACACGAAGAAAAAACATTAATAAATATAATAGGGTAGACCCAATCCATATACTCCAAATGCTAGTAAAAAACTTTTTCATAATTTGATTATATCAAACAAGGCTATTTCAGCTGTCAGAAGTTATCCACAGAGGGCAAGTTGACAGTGAACGAGCGTTCACCTATACTATACACATAGGTTGTTTGAGGTCGTTTTATAAAAAATAAATAGTATAAATTTATGTCACAAACACAATATCTAAAAATGCTAGAAAGAGAGATACAGAGAGTCAACAGGAAAATTGACTTGAAGATCTTGGAAGGAAGAAATTATATGAAAGAGGCGAGAGAGCACAAACTCCTCTTGAAGAAAGTTCGTTATCACTCCCGAAGGAATTTCTTTAGCAAGTTTTTCCCGACTCTTTTTAATTCCAGGTTTCAGTTCTAACTCATGAAAAATTCTCATCAAATTAAATTAGAATCTTTCTACACGGAAAACAAAAGGATGCCTACGTATTCGGAGATGATGAAACTTTTTGGTTTCAAATCTAAAAATGCTGTTTTCAAAGTCGTGGAGAGACTGATAGAGGCGGGAATGGTGGCCAAGGATCATTTGGGTAGACTAATTCCTGCAAAATCTTTTGGTGAAATTCAGATGGCAGGGTTTGTGACGGCAGGACTTCCAGCTAATGTAGAAGAGGAATTGGTAGACACGGTAAACCTGGATGACCTTCTGATTAAAAACAAGCCCCTTACTTATATGCTAGAAGTGGATGGAGACTCCATGATAGATGCGCATATAGAGAAAGGGGATATGGTGCTAGTAGAGAAGACGAATACCGCCAAAGACGGACAGATAATTATTGCCGAAGTGGATGGGGAATTTACGATGAAATATTTTAAGCAAGAAGGGAACAAAGTCTGGCTGGAGCCGGCCAACAAAAACTATAAACCGATTTATCCGGGGCATTCGCTAAATATAAATGCCGTGGTAAAAGCGGTGATTAGAAAATACTAGAATAACCAAAACAAAAAACCCCCTAACGGGGATTTTTTGTTTTATCTCGAGATAAAATATTAAGCAACCATATCCTTCAAACCTTTTGCAGGTCGGAATTTAGGTACTTTCTTGGCAGCTACTTTTACTTGCTCTCCAGTCTTTGGATTGCGAGCCATGCGGGCTGCACGTGTCTTTACGGAAAAGATTCCGAAGCCGGCGATTGAAACTTCTCCTCCTTTTTTCAAGGTTTGGATGATAGCATCAAACATTCCGTCTACGACTTCTTCAGCTTGTACTTTTGTACCGCCTAATTTTCCATGTACCCATTCTGCTAATGCTTGTTTATTCATATAAATTATTCAAACAACATTAATAATTTTTCGACCTTGGCCCTGACGCTACGGTCAAAAGGGCTGTTTCTCCTTACAATTACTAACCATGTACTCTAGTACCATTATATATCAAGGGTTTTTTAAGGCAAGGGTTTGCCCTAAGTCAGATTTTGGGGAAATTTTAGCGAGCGTATTCGGTGATTCGTGTTTCCCGAATCAAAGTGACTTTGATTTCGCCAGGATATTTGAGTTCTTGTTCTATTTTAATGGCAATATCTCGGGCCATGAGCTTTGCTTCAGCATCTGAAATTTTTTCAGGAGTGACAAATATGCGTATTTCTCGTCCTGCTTGCAGAGCATAGGATTTTTCCACAGAAGGGAAGGCGTTTACCAGGGCTTCAAGTTCTTGCAGTCTCTTTAAGTAGTTTTCTACCGAGTCACGTCTTGCTCCAGGGCGTCCACCGGAGATGGCATCGGCTGTCTGGACGATGATGGATTCAACGGTTTCGTAAGGGTAATCTTCGTGGTGACTCTTCATAGCGGTGATAATCTTCTCATCTGCCCCGAATTTCTGCAAAATGCGCATACCTATCTCAATGTGGGTGCCCTGTACTTCATGGTCCAGTGCTTTTCCGATGTCGTGTACCAGAGCTCCGGCTTTAGCGACTGCTACATCTGCTCCCAGTTCTTCGGCGATCATGCCAGCGATATGTGCCATCTCTACTGAGTGTTGGAGAACGTTTTGTCCATAACTCGTTCGGAAATATAATCGCCCCAAGATAGCCACGATGCGTGGATCAAAATTGAATATTCCACACTCATATACAGCTTGTTCACCTTTTTCTTTTATTATTTTATTTATTTCTTCTTTGGCTTTTTCCACCAATTCCTCAATCTTGGCAGGCTGAATTCGTCCATCTAAAATCAAGTTTTCAAGTGCCAAGCGGGCCACTTGTCTCCTGATGGGATCAAAGGAAGAGATGACAATAGAACCTGGAGTGTCATCTACGATGAGTTCCACTCCGGCAGCTCGTTCAAAGGCGCGAATATTTCTACCTTCCTTTCCTATTATTTTCCCCTTGATTTCATTGTTTGGAATGGATACGACTGTCGTCATAAGTTCTGACGCCGTACTGGAAGCCAAACGTTGGATGGAAGTGGCTAGGATATCTTTGGCTCTTCTATCCAATTTTTCTTCGTTACTGTTTTCCAGTTTTTGTATTTTTACCAGAATATCTTCTTCGTATTTTCTCTCCACATCTCGGAGAAGTTCGTTTTTTGCTTCTTCCTCCGTCAGCCTGGCTGTCCTTTCCAGCTCTTGTATCTTCTCCGCCTCTATTCTCAGGATCTTTTCCTGAACCTTCTTTACTTCTTCCACCCGAAGCTTTATTTCTTCTGCTTCTTTATTTACCTCTACTTGGCGCACATCCAAAAACTCATCTTTTTTGATAAGTCTTTTCTCTGTCTCTCTATATTCTTGTTCTTTTTTCTTCTCCTCCTCTTTTAAATTCGCTAGTTGTTCCTCATATTTCTTCTTTGCTTCATCTGTAATCTTTTGGGCCTCTTCTTTGGCTCCGATTAGCATCTGTTTAATGTCTATCTCTATAGATCTCCTTTTTCCAAGAGCGACTAAAAGACGCAAATAGTATCCTACCCCGATGCCCAAAAGGAGTACTCCGACTCCGATTAGAATTATTAGTATGCTCATAAGCTTGTATCAGCTTACAAGAACAAGCCATTATATTGCCAGTTTCATTTCTGCTTTTGCGGAAACGTGCTTTAAGATTTTAGAATTTTCTCTTACAAACTTCATAATATATGGAATATTCCTGTGAACCAACCTAAATTAAGTGAAATAAATTTTTAAAATTCAACACACTCAATATACCAAATTAAAAGGAATATGTCCAATTTTCTATTTAGAAGAGGAGTTTTTTGATTTAGTTATTATTTCATCAACGATGCCGTACTTTTTCGCTTCTTCTGCATCCATAAAAAAGTCTCTTTCCACGTCTTTTTCTATTTGGGGGAGAGATTTGCCGGTATTTTTAGCCAATAATTTATTTAAATTATCTCTGGTTTTCAAAATATGCTTGGCGGTGATAGCTATGTCTGTAGCCTGGCCTTCTACCCCGCCTAATGGTTGGTGGATCATGACTTCAGCGTTCGGTAGGATAAATCTTTTTCCTTTCTTGCCCGCAGATAAAATAATCGCTGCACCGGAAGCGGCGAGACCGACACAAAAAGTGGAAATATCCGGACAGACGTGATTCATCGTGTCTACGATAGCCATCGTAGAGGTGACAGAACCCCCAGGGGAATTTACATAAAGATAGATATCTTTTTTTGCATCTTCGGACTCAAGAAATAAAAGCTGGGCGATGACGATGTTTGCCACATTGTCATCAATCGGTCCAGCCAAAAATACTATTCTCTCCCTCAAAAGGCGGGAATATATATCATAAGCTCTTTCCCCGAATTGGGATTTTTCAATAACGGTTGGGATTAACATAACGCTATTGTAGCAAAAATTTTACTTTTTTCAAACTAAAGACTCTCCAAAAATTGGAAGATTTTTTCGTTGGTGAGGACGTTTTCAGCGTGAATACGAGCACGTTCTGGATCAGCATCTTTGTAGTGTTCCAAAATGGCAGCGACTTCTCGTGCCAGCTGTTCTTCGTCTGCGACTATTTTTTCTATCTTGGCGATTTCATTTAAGATGAGAGAGAGCTTGGCTTTTTTCTCTGCATCACCTTTAAATTCTTTTCTCAAATCTTCGGTCGTTTTGTTTAAGTGTTTGAGATAGTCTTCAAATTTTAGACCCATCTGAGTAATGTCGGATTCCATTTTGTATAAGATTTTATCCAATTCAAGATTGACTAAGATTTCGGGGATGTCCATTTTGCTATCATCAATGATTTTTTCAATAATTGTTAGGCGAGTTTTTTCTTTTTGTTGGTTTTCCTTTTCCAGTTTAATATTCGCCTTCAATTTATCTTTGAAATCAGCCACATCTTTGAAGGGTCCGAGCGCCTGCACGAATTCATCATTAAACTCAGGCAACTCCGGTTCCGGGTGAACTTCGCCCTCTTTGTGTTCATGTCCCTCCTCGGCGGGCAAGTCTGCCATATGTATTTTGGGTGCACGGGATTTGCGGATATCCATGATTGTGTTTTCCAAATCTTCTTCGGACACCACTATATTTTTCTCGGCCTCAGTAACTTTGGAAAGTATTTTTTTAGCGATATCTTTATAATCCGGTAATTTTATTTCCGGTAAAATCGCGGTTTTTATTTTAAAGGCAAGGGGATTGTTGCGGGCGAGTTTGAGGATGGAGATCTCCGGTCGGCTGATGGCGTCAATTTTCTCGTCCTCAAGTATTTTCGGGTAGTGTTCATTTAAAGCCATCTCCGCCATCTCTTCTAGAATTTGCATTTCGGGAATATTCGCAAGCAAAACATTCTCCGGAACTTTTCCTTCTCTAAAACCATCCAGTTTTACTTTTTCCCCGAGTTTTTTTAGAGCTTTTTTAAAATAAGCCTCAAAAGCCTCACTCTGGAGTTCTCCCTCAATCTCTACCTCGCTTTTTGGTAATTTTTTTACTGTTATTTTGAGCATATGACTATACTATATTTATAAGTATTTTTTGTCAAAAATCCCCACCCTGATGGTAATCAGGGTGGGGATTTTGGGGAGTGTGTTTGTTTTTTATTCTACCTCGTTTACATCAACACCGATATTAGTATCGGTAGTTTCCAGGCTTGCCTCAAGTGTTTCCAGCTCGGTAGAGTCTTCTTCTGTGACGACGGGAGATTCCTCTTGTAGAGCGTCTCTGTTAGACTGCCATACATATATGCCACCCACCACTAAGAGGAGGATTATTATTATTAAGCCTATTAATGCTCCGTTTGATTTTTTTTCTGGTTCCATAAATTAATTTTTGTTTTATAGATTTATAAAGTTTTATTCATCATCGTCACTATCATCATCTGTTTCCACTTCCAGTTCTGCTTTTATTTTCACTTTAACTTCATCTTTTAGCGACTTGATGGCATCTCTCAAGGCTTTGTGTGCTTCTACTATCAAGGTCTGTGTCTCTTGTGCAAGAGTTCTCAATTTCGTCTTATTCTCTATTGTCAATTTTTCTATAGAAACTGCCAACACTGCGTTTATTTCAGCTACTTTCTTTTCTGCCGCATCTAATTTCTCCTCAGAAGTCTTGAGAAAACCTTTTGCTGCAGTGACGGACACACCTTTTGCTTCTAGCTCTGTTATTTTTGCTTCAACCTTGATTTGCCATTCAGAGATTCTCTCTATCGCATTATCAAATCTTTCCAAAGCTTTTTCTCGTCCTACTATTCTCGTCTCTTTTACCTGTGCTTTTATTTTGTCTGTCTCTTCTCGGACTTTTTCTCTCAAGGCTTCCATCTTTTGTTTTGCTTCTTCTCGGATCGCCTCTATTTGTTTCTTTACTTCTTCTCTTTTAGCTTCCATTAATTTTTTTAACGCGCTGTCGTCATCGTCTGCATCATTGTCTTCATCATTGTCTTCATCCTCACTATCGCTATCATCATCACTATCTTCATCACTGTCTTCATCTTCATCATCTGATAAAGATTCATCCTCGTCGTCGCCATCATCGTCTGACGTTCTAGCTTCTGCTTTGACTGATGCTTCTATTCTGATATCTTCAGATGAATCATCGTCACCATCTTTCGCTTGTGCCAATGTGTTTCCTAGGACGAAAACCATCAAAAAAACAATCAACAAACTTAAATATTTTTTCATATATATTTTTTAACTGATAATTAATAAAGTTTTAATAAATAAATTCGACACTTATCTATTATACACCACATATGTGTGACGTTCTAGGGGTGGAAAAGTTACATATTTTGGTTGCTTTTTGGCCCAATATTGGATATAGTCTTTTACAGCAAGTGTATTATAGAAAGTCGAGATTCTATAATCTTTTTTATTATTTATTAGCTTATTTTAAAAATTTATGTTATTAACTTCGTTTGTTATTTCCGTTCTGTCTCTGCTTTTTGTCGGTTATCTTGTTTTTTGGATTAAAAAACAAGATATGGGAACAGAAAAAATGCAGGGAATTTATGAAGCTATCAAGTCTGGAGCCAATGCCTTTCTAAAAAGACAATATGCCACCATAGGTATCATGGCAGTCGCTTTAGCTTTGGTACTTTACGGTGTATATGCTCTAAATGATAAACCGGAAGCTGGAATCCAAGTCGCCCTGGCATTTCTTTTGGGTGCTTTTCTCTCGGGATTTTCCGGTCTTGTCGGTATGTGGATTTCCGTTCGTTCAAACATCAGGACAGCCTCTGCTGCCCAGACGAGTTTTAGTAAAGCTTTGACGATAGCCCTTCGCGCCGGAGCTGTTTCCGGTATCACCATCGTCGCTTTGAGTTTGATCGGTATCACTGGACTCTACTATATGTATGGCGTGCTTGGATACACAGCTATTGAAATCCCGGCCTTACTCGTCGGCTTCGGATTTGGAGCCAGCCTAGTCGCACTCTTTGCCCAACTCGGGGGAGGAATATATACAAAAGCGGCCGATGTCGGCGCTGATCTCGTGGGTAAAGTAGAAGCAGGAATTCCAGAAGATGATGCTAGAAATCCAGCAGTAGTCGCTGACCTGGTAGGAGACAATGTAGGAGATTGTGCCGGAAGAGGAGCGGATTTATTTGAATCAACTGCGGCTGAAAATATAGGAGCCATGATTCTGGGCGTTGCCCTTTTCCCTCATTTCGGAATAAACGGAATTATTTTCCCATTGGTAATTAGAGGTTTTGGCTTGTTGGCGGCTGTCGTCGGAGTACTATTTGCAAGGGCAAAAGAATCCGATGAACCATTGAAAGCTTTGAACAAGGGATATTTTGTCACTTCTGCTTTGGCTACAATTGCATTTTATTTTGTAACGATGGAAATGCTGGATAGTATCCTGATGTTCTACGCAGGGTTGGTGGGAATCGTGGCCAGTATCGCTTTCGTATTTATCACTCAATACTACACAGAACACAAATACAGACCCGTGCAAGATATTGCAAACGCTTCAAAGACCGGCCACGCTACAAATATAATCGCCGGACTTTCTATCGGATTTGAATGTACTGCAGCTACTGTCATCACAATTTCGGCAGCTTTGCTCGCTTCATTTAAATTGGGAGCAATGACGGGTTTTGCTCACGGAGGACTCTACGGTACGGCTGTCGCTACCATGGGGATGCTTTCTACCGCAGCTTATATTTTAGCCATGGATACATTCGGACCGATTACGGATAATGCTGGAGGAATAGCAGAGATGTCCGGCGCTTCAAAAGAAGCCAGAGAGAGAACAGACAAACTGGACGCCGCAGGTAATACTACCAAGGCATTGACGAAAGGATATGCCATGGGCAGTGCGGCTCTCGCAGCCTTTTTGCTCTTCTCCGCTTTCTTACAAGAAGCGGGAATTGTCAGTGTGGATTTGGCGAAAGTGGAAGTTTTCGTAGCTGCCTTGATAGGTGCAACTCTCATCTTTTTCTTCTCCGGTCTTACTATGAGAGCGGTGGGAAAAGCAGCTGGAAAAATTGTGGAAGAAGTCAGACGTCAGTTTAAAGCTGACCCAGGACTAATGGCCGGAACCAGCAAGCCCGACTATGCAGCTTGTGTGGACATAACCACCAAAGCAGCTCTAAGAGAAATGATCCTTCCTGGATTACTCGCTGTTATCGTGCCGATCCTCGTAGGAGTATTCATGAAAGCGGAAGCGGAAGCCGGGCTTATCATGGTGGGAACAATTGCGGGGATACTGCTCGCTACTCTCATGAACAATGCCGGTGGAGCTTGGGATAATGCCAAGAAATATATTGAAATGGGTAATTTGGGTGGAAAGGGTAGCGAAGCGCACAAGGCGGCCGTAACCGGAGACACTGTTGGTGATCCATTCAAAGACACTGTCGGTCCGTCACTCCATGTGTTGGTAAAATTACTTGGAACCCTGTCGCTCGCTTTGGTCGCTTTGTTTATATAGTTTTAAAACTAAAAAGGACGAACATCATTTTGTGATGTTCGTCCTTTTTCTGTTATACTTTATATATGGTTTATAAAATGCAATTAGCAACTGAATATTTTAATAAAATTAGAAACGGTATTAAAACTATCGAATGTCGTCTTTTTGATGAAAAACGTAAATTATTAAAAATTGGTGATGTTATTGAGTTTGTAAATGCAGGGAATGAAGAGGAAAAAATTAAAAGTGAAATAGTGGCATTGCATAAATTTTCTAATTTTTCAGAATTATTAGATTGTTTTCCAATAACAATATTTGGAGGTGAAAATAAAGAACAATTTCTTTCTGTATTAAAAAAATTTTACTCTGATGAAGATGAAAAAAAATATGGAGTAGTTGGAATTGAAATAAAACTTATTTAAAAAAAATGGGCACCCGGGAGTTTTTCTCCTGGGCACCCGATGGGCTTTTGTTGATTGGTGGAACTAGACGGGAACGATCTCGAAGACGACGATTCCGAGTTTTTCTTTCTCCGGCGGATAAATCCGCTTGAGAAGCTGGAGCACTTCTTCCTTGGAAGAGAGGTCTGGGGCGATCTGTTCCCAGGATTCGTTGTCAAGAAGTGCTTCGATGGACAAGTGTCTTCGTACGGCGTTGATTCGTACGTCGATCGTGTTCTCGTGTGAGATGAGGCGGATCCGTTCACCAGCCTGGATGCGGTTGATGTTGTCGTATCCGACTCTCACTTCCAGGTTCTTTCGACCTGCACGGATGAGGTTGATGAAACGAGGTTTGACTCTCATGTTTCTCATTGTGCTAGCTCCTATCTCCAGACTCCACTGGTAGGTTGTGATGCCGGGTCGGTAAGCGGATGGCATGGCTGCATCGAGCTTCCAGCCAAAACGCTGCATTGACATTACTTCGTTAGCTGTCGGGTTGATATGGATGTAGAGCTTTCGACCATAACGCACGAGCTGGTGGGGAAGGTCGACGAGCAATGCTTCGAAGGATGCTCTGTTGGTTGCTACAAGTGGCATCACCTTGATTGGTTCACCTTTTTTGGGAGTCATTCCTGCGACACCGAGTACTTGTCCGGAGCTGTCTACGGCGACGTAAACCAGCTTAAACTTGGAGTTGATGTCGCCACTGGCTCGTCTTCTATAACCACCGTAAAGAGCCCTGACCCAGTTCTCGTCGACACCACCAAACGAGTTGGGAAGTGTTTCGAGGAGAAGTTTGGTCACCTGCTTTTCGTACTTGTCTTCGAAGGGTAACACAGAAATCTGGATCTTGTCATACTCTGCTACTTCTTCAGCGAGATGGAAAGTCTTATAGATCATACTTTCGACCATGCCCGCTTTGTAGTGGCTATCTGAACTTCCAGCCCTGATGTAACCCTTCTTGAGGAAAAACTGCATGGCTGCAATGTTCTGTTCGGCCACTGTGGCGTATATCTGTCGTGCCCCGTGAAGCTTCGCGTACTCTTCTGCGTGTTTGAGAAGAATGCTTCCTATACCACGCTGTCCTCGAACACTGGGTTCGAGAATGAGTGGGCTTAGTTTGTAAGTACCTTGTCTTTTACCAACAAGATGAACCATTCCGACAGAAGCGCCATTGTACTCAGCGATGAACATTTTCTGTTCGAACGAAAAGAATCCGACCAGATCATGTCCTCCAGTGAGGTGAGCGTTGAGGATACGTTTAGCGTGAGCTCGATGATCTCCGCCATAGTAAGGCTCGAGAGCTTCTTGCATGAGGTTTGACACCCATGATGAGTCTTCTTCGACTGCTTCTCGAATTACTAAGACCGTTTCTTCATTTGTCATAGAACCTCCTTCTGAGGATCACAACACTTGATGTGTTTGAGTGATCCTTAACTCATGTTATTAATAACACAAAAAATAGGAATAGTCAATTTTATTTTAAAAAATTAATTGGTTCATGTATGGTTTTAATATACAAAAAAGCCCCACCACATCTGTGGCGGGGCTTTTTAAATTATTTTTTATTCTTCCTTACTATCTTCTTCTAATATTTCTACTTTCTCACCGTCTGTCTTTGCGACTTCTTTATTGTCACCTTTTATATCTATCCTCCAACCTGTGAGCTTTGCTGCGAGGCGTACGTTTTGTCCTCCTTTACCGATAGCGAGTGAAAGCTGATCGTCTGCTACTTCCACTGTGGCCTTGTGCTCCTTTTCATCTATTTCAATAGAAAGGACTTTCGCCGGAGAGAGGGAATTGGAAACGAATTGAGTAGGGTTCTCGGACCAAGGGATGATGTCAATTTTTTCTCCAGATAATTCTCCAGTAATGGTGTTTACCCTGGTTCCTTTCTGCCCGACGCATGAACCCACTGCGTCAATATGTTCGTCGTTTGAATATACCGAAATCTTGGAGCGAGCTCCTGCTTCACGAGCAACGGACTTGATCTCAACTATACCACTCTCTATCTCTGGGGCTTCCATCGCGAAAAGCCTCTCTATAAATTTCGGATGAGTGCGGGACAGGCGCAAGTTTATGCCTCTTGGGGTATCTTCTACATTGTATAGATAAGCGCGAATACGTTGGCCTCTCTCCCAATACTCTCCCGGAATTTGTTCTTCAGTCGGAAGGACGCCCGTGGCCCTGTTGAAATCAACATAGATATTGCCTCTCTCTACTTTCTGCACTACTCCGGAGATGACTTCTCCTTCTTTTGTTCCGTATTCGTCTATGATGGAAGTACGTTCTGCTTCACGAATTTTCTGGATGATGACTTGCTTGGCTGTCTGAGCGGCGATGCGTCCGTAATCATCCTTAGCCTCCAACGGAAAAACTACTTCATCATTTAATTCCACCCCTTTTTTTATTTTCTTCGCGTCTTCCAAGAGGATATGGTGCTCTTCATTGAAATGTACCCGTTCATCTCCTTCTTCTTTTATAGAATACTCTCCCTCGTGTTTTTTATCGCTGTCTAAGATGGCGATGCTTTCGTCCACGACTATTTTGACTTGGAAAAAATCTGTCTTGCCGGTTTCCATATCAAATTTAGCGCGGATTATTTGTCCTTTTTTGCCGTAATCTTTTTTGTAAGCGGCCGCCATCGCTTGTTCTATGGCTTCCAATATTTTTTCTTTTGGAATTTTTCTTTCTTCCTCCAATTGTTCAAGCGCTGATTTGAATGTTTTTATATCTAACATGTTGATTTTTAAGGAATGTAATGACTATAAAAATCATCACCCTGTGAAATTCCTGCTTTGCAGGAAGCTCAAGCTGTGCTTGAGTATTTCACGGGGTTGTGAATTTATATTCACTTCCTCGTTAATTTATAAACAAATTACTACCCCATTAAATATGATTTGAGCCGACTTCGCAAAAATTGTTTTCCGTATGCTGTCTTTAGATATTTTTCACGATGCATTGCATCATGTTTATCTAAACAAGCTTCGGAATAAATCAGTTCAAACGGCCTTCTGTCTTTTGTTGAACTGACTTGACCTTTGCGATGTTGCTCAAATCGGGATTTCAAATCATTTGTATATCCCACATACAGCTTTTTGTCTTTTTGGGACTTAAGAACGTATATGTAATAAAACTTTTTTACTTGATTTGAAATCATTTAACGGGGTTTTAAAAAATATAGTCGCTTTGCTTCTTATTTTTTAAAAAAATAAAGCCCTGTTGCGACAGGACTCCTATGCGAGAAGCATAGCACAATATCTATTTTAGTCAAATGAGATTTGTTTTATGCTTCCTCTTCTTCATCAAAAAATAATTCTCTTGTTTCGTCTAGAATTATATGATTATAATCTTTTTCGGGTAGTTCTCCTGCAAATTCCACAAACTTTTTTTCAAAAATAGGAAATGCTGTTTCCAAATGTTCTTTCAATGCTTTGAACATGAGATACAGATAGCGAAGTTCTTTTATGAGCAGGTCGTGTTCTTTTGAAGGGTATGCCTCTATGTCCACCATATAAACGTGTGGAGATTCGTCGCCTTTTTTTGTACCATACATGAATTGTCTGACTCTGGCTATATCCATAAGAAATTCACTCTTGTCTTCATATTTATTTTTAAAATATTCAAGCAAAGAGAGTAATTCTTTTTCCATTTGAGCCGCTATTTCAGCCTTTTCTTCCTCATTCCAATCTTTTTCTATAATATTTTCTCCATGGATTTTTTCAACGATAGTATAGACGACAATTTTTCCTTCTTGATCTTTTCCTATTATTCTTAAGAATTTTGGTACCGTGAGTCCATATTTGTTTCGGAGCTCTTCTACCATGCTGTTTGATTTTGCCGCCAAAGCGACAGCTTCTTTGGAAAAATTAGCAATTTCATTTTCACTGGCTGGTAGATGTTTGGTCGGATGTACGCCGTGTATTTTGTGGAGGAAATACAAGATATTATCTTTTCTAAGCAATACGTCATCGTTGTCAGGGATAGATTCAAATGTATTGATTACTCCCGCTATTTTTTCCTCTTGAGGTTTTTTGTGGAAAGGGGAGTTACTTTTCTCTTGGGAATTAAACATAATGATGAATTGTATATTACTTTTCTATTTTTGTAAAACAAAAAGTCTTTAAATCTATACCCTAAAACAACTTTCTTTTTGACTTTTTGGAAAAAATATTTCGTAAAGATGGACTGTGGATAACTGCTCTTGCAACTTGCTTTTTATCACTTTTTGTGGTATATACAGAGAAAGAGTCAAAGTTCTTCGTCAGAAGAAAAAGACTAACAGCACAACAGGTCTCGTCCTAAAAAGGCGGGGCCGGAAGGAGGACGTCATGCGTCTCATCGTTGTCACCCTCGTTTCCTTCGTACTGGCGTTCTCCGCGAACGCTCAGCCTCTCAACATCGACCCCGAGGTGCGTAGCACGTCGGCGATGTCGGAAAGCTCGGCGCGTCTGCCTCGGATGGCTCGCGCTCCGCAGATGGAGCCCACACTGTGGACTCCGTGGGAAGCCGCGGTCGTCGTCCGGTCCTCTGGACAGGTGGGGACCAACGACATCTTCTCGGTGTCGTGTCACATTTTTACCCCCCTGCCGAAATGGGCAATGACCGAATCTTGGATCCGAAAGCCTGATGGGGAGGTTTATCTTCCCTCAGTACTTAGGGAGGACATCACTGTTCCCGATCTTTCGGGATGGCAGTGGTGGATCTGGAACGAACCTCTCCCGGCAGACTGGCCGGCTGGAGTGACCACCTTTGAACTCATCGTTACCATCGGCTGGGGGACTCCGGACGAGAGGAAATACACCGCTGTCGCTAGGGTGGCGACGGGGGGGGTATATCCCGCCGGGGATCCTCCTCGATTCGGACCTCTGGAAGATGCCATCGTGGACTCATCTGGAGGAGTGATTCTCCGTGGGGTCTTTAACACCCCTCCGGTCGTGGTTGCTCCCGACTGGGTCGTCAGGAAGATTGAACTGGAGGGCGACTACTACGTCCCTCCTGGTTCCATCGGTGCTGGAAACAGACCTCTCGGTGTGTGCTCCGGCGTCAATGGTGACCCCAACCACCTGGAGTGCTCCACTCAGATCGTATCAATCCCTGTTTTCTAGAGTCGCAAGACTCATCTCTCGGGTTCCTCGCGCGTTCGCGCGCGGGGGACCCACTTTGTTTTTAGTAGTAATTATGTGGATAAAACTTATCCACTTTTTTTTATTTGTAGTATAATTTGTATATTATAAAAGAATTAAGGAGTAGATAAATATGAATTATAAATTTTCAAATTTTTTTGTTTTATTTGTTTTAATAATTGGATCTTTTTTATTTGTTAATAATATAGTTTCTGCCCAAACATCATGCCAAGGTGTCGCACTTCGTGAAGCTGTGTGGGTTCCTGATCATTCTTATGCATACCAAGCATGCGGAACTGCCATCACTAATTGTTCTAGTGGTCAACAATGTGTCCCCAACACGGGTAGAGATGAGAATTCTATAAATACAAAAATAGGACCATCGGGGGAAGAACCGAGTCTGGGGAGTAGCGTCTATTGTGGAAAGAGAGCTACTTGCGTCACTCCTAGCTTTGATGTAACCACAAGTAAAACAGGTGATCTTGCAAGCACGGCTACAGTCACTCCCAACCTTAAGACAGTTTCATCTGGTAGCACAGCTTCATTCACTTTGAGTCCTGGTTTCAGTACACAGGTTGTAGGATGTTCATTAGGTTCATTTTCTGGTAATGTTTATACCACTGGTCCAATTAGTGGAAATTGTAATGTACAGTTCAATTTCCCCGCTCCTCCTCTCTCCTGTGCCGTAGATACTGCCGCTACCCCTGCTCCTCATCTTATAAATAATACGGTAAAATTTTTAGCGACCGGTGGAACAGGTACATGGTCTTGGACCAATACTGATGGTGGTACTCCTTCAACTGGAACAGGAAATCAAATCTGGCCTGCTTGGAGCACTACCGGGACAAAGACAGTGACTGTCACGAGTGGAACACAGACAAAAACTTGTACCGTTAACATAACAAATCCACCCACCCCTCCTCTCTCTTGTGCTCACGACACAAATCAAGCAGAGCCGATTTATACAGGTGCCGGAGCTAAATTCCGAGCGACCGGTGGAACGGGAACATATTCATGGACATATAGCGCTACTCCATCAGCTGGGAATCCAACTTCCGGAATTGAAGTCTGGCCTGCTTGGACCAACTCGGGGACAAAGACTGCGACAGTGACAAGCGGATCACTGACAGCGAATTGCACTGTGTATATAACACCACTTCCAGCCACTCCCATTAATGGTGTTTGTGCGACTACACACTATGCCTGTGGTAGTCCTGCGGCCAGTACAAATAATAGTAGTTTGAATCCCAGTCTTTGGACTTGGACTTGCCCCGGTTCAAATGGCGGAACAAATGCATCTTGTTCAGAATTAAAGCCAGCGATGAATGGCACCCTCAATGCCACCAACTGTATTATTAACGGAAACGCAAGTAGTTGTACTTCTACAGTGACTTGGAGCACAGTAAGTCCTGTCGGCACATCCAATGTCACTTCCAATACTCCGAGCGCTAACACTGTAATCGGCACCGGAATTTCCGGTTCTACTACGGCGATTATCTCTTACAACTCTAGAAATTTTTATCTAAACAATAATGGAGTTCAACTCGCGTCTGATATAGCCACCGCTACTTGTGCCACTGGCACCAGTTGGAATGGAAGTATCTGCGCGGTCGTAGCAGTTGTAGGCCCAGACCTGACCGCTTCCGCTCCAGTTCCTGGATTGGCGACAGTGAATGTGCCTCGTACTTTCTCTGCAAATATTTCAAACATCGGAAGTTCATCTACGGCAGTTTCCTTCCAAAATCAATTTCAGGTAGCAAGCCTGGCAAACGGTGGAGGTACTATTACCAATCTTACTCCTACCGTCCCCACGACTGCTCTCGGAGGTGGGGTAGCAAGGGATATCACTTCTCCTCCTCACACTTTTACGGCTATTGGAACCCAATCTATCAGAGTTTGTGCTGATATACCTCCGCAACCAAATGGTGTGGTGGTTGAAGCAAACGAAAGCAACAACTGTAGTCCTTGGACAAATGTAACCGTCGATACCACTGTTTGTACAATAACCGGGTATCACGATGCTGCCAGTGGAACTGTCCCCGCCTCTCAATGTCAAGCCAATGGCTGGGCCGCTTGTTCTAATGATAAGGCGCTTGACTTAAATATCCGAGTTTTGAGTGATGGGGTACAGGTAACGACAGGAACAGCCGGGACCTACCGAGGTGATCTTGAAGCTGCGGGTGTCTGTACTGGGGGCACTTGTTCATACTGGACAAATTTATCAGGTCTCATCACTCCAGGAGTAAACCACACGATAACCGCTCAGGCCCAAAATCCAGGAAATGGAGTATGGACTACTTTGACATCAAGTCCCAGAATTATAAATTGTGGGGCGCCTACGACGGGCACTCTCACTGCTTCTGATTGTACTATTGCTCAAAACGCAAGTAGTTGTAGTTCTACTGTAGGTTGGAGTACTACAAATCCTGTCGGTACATCAAATGTTACTTCCAATACTCCTACCCCTAATTTTCTAATTGCGAACGGCAATTCAGGAGCGCTTTCAGTTACTGTTCCATATAATTCTAGAACTTTTTTCCTTAATAATAATTCTGTGACAATAGCCACAGACACAGCGAACGCCACTTGTGTCTCGGGTACGGTTTGGGATGGTAGTAAGTGTTATGCAGCTCCTCCTTCAGTCTGTGGAAATGGTGTGAGAGAGGGAGCTGAATCATGTGACCTGGGTGGTGGCAATGGTGCTTGTCCTTCTTTGTGTAGTACCTCCTGCACCATCAATTCGTGTGCGGTACCGACCAATGGTTCTTGTGGAACTCCGGCAGCACATTACAACTGTGCATCTCCTCAACCAAGCATCAATCAAGTGAATGGTATAAGTTCTTGGACTTGGACATGTCCTGGAGCAGATGGAGGAGCGAGTGTCTCATGTGAGGAGCTCAAAAAGAAACCGATAATCATAGAAGACTAAATAACAACAAACAAAAAAATCCCTCAGTATTTTTATTGGGGGATTTTTTTGTTATAATATATGTAATGCAAATCAATGAAGAACAGTTGAAGAAATTTATTTTGGATTCAGGTTTGGTGAAAAGTTCTCAGTTGGAAGAAGCGGAGGAAAAAGCAAAAAAAACGAAACAAAAAATCGGAGATATTTTGCTTTCTGATGGGAAAATTTCTGAAACGGATTTGAAACGGATGGAGGCTTTTGTGCTGGGGATACCATTTATCAGTCTGGCCAATCAAAAGATAGAATTCTCTGTTCTTTCTCTCATTCCCGAACCTATCGCACGCAACTACAACATAGTCGCTTACAAAAAAAATGAAAGCACCTTGGAGGTGGCGATGCTAGATGTGGATGATTTACCAGTAATTGATTTTATCAAGAAGCGTTCAGGGTTAAAAATATTACCGAGACTCACCGATACGGTTTCCATCAGGTATGTGCTCGTACAATATAGGCAGAGTCTAGAAACGGAATTTCAAGATATTATCCAAAAAGAATCTTTGTCTCTCAATGTTTCTGCTTCGGAAGACGGGAAAAAATCAGGAGAAAAATCGGAGTCCGAATTAAAAGATTTGGCAGAAGATTTACCGGTGGTAAAAATTGTAGATTCTCTCATTTTCCATGCTATCTTGCAAAATGCATCCGACATTCATATTGAGCCCGGGGAACACGAGCTCACCGTACGCTATAGAATAGACGGTATCCTCCATGATGCGATGGTGTTGGACAAAAATGCGGGGATGGGGATAACGGCACGTATCAAAGTGCTCTCCAATCTAAAGCTTGATGAAAAAAGATTGCCCCAAGATGGAAGATTTAAGATAGAACAAAACGGAGAAAAAATTTCTTTCCGTGTTTCTACTTTGCCGATTTTCTTTGGAGAAAAAACTGTCATCAGAATTCTTAAAGAAAATGCACACGGATTTTCTTTGGAGACACTCGGTTTTCATGGCGAAGGGCTGGAGAGAATTCATAATTCCATGAAACAAAAAACGGGCATGGTACTAGCCACTGGCCCGACAGGCTCCGGTAAGACCACCACCCTCTACACGATGCTTGATATTTTAAATAGGCCTGAAGTCAATATCTCTACCGTAGAAGACCCTATTGAGTACCAGATGCCGAGAGTGAACCAAACCCAAGTCAAACCAGAAATAGGACTGACCTTTGCCAACGGACTTCGTTCTCTTTTGCGCCAAGACCCTGATATCGTGATGGTAGGGGAGATTCGTGACGGAGAGACGGCAGGGTTGGCCATCAATGCCTCCCTCACTGGGCACTTGGTGCTCTCCACTATTCACACGAATTCCGCCTCTGGGGCAATTCCGAGACTGATAGACATGGGAGTAGAGCCGTTTCTGATAACAGCGACAGTCAAAACTATCATCGCGCAGAGATTGGTCCGCAGACTCACCGAGGAAAAAGAAAAATATTTTTTATCACCTACGGATATAAAAAATTTGGAAAAGATTGTTGACCTGGACAGGGTATTGGATTTCTTGAAAAAAGAAAATATAGTAGGTGAAAAAGATACTATGGATAAAATTCCTTTTTACAAACCAACGAAAAGTACTGAATTCAAAGATGGGTACTCTGGCCGTATCGGTATGCATGAAGTATTGAAAGTGACTCCGACGATAAGAGAAATGATCATCAAAGGCGCTTCTCAGGATGAGATAGAAATTCAAGCAAAAAAAGAAGGGATGATGACGATGATTGAAGACGGAGTATATCAAGCGGTGCTCGGAGTCACGACCTTAGAAGAAGTGTTCCGGGTGGTTTCCGAATAAGTTTTCAGGGTTGCAAAAATTAAAATGCTTTTTTCATACAGCGCAAAATCAAAAGAGGGAGGAGTGGTAGAAGGCACGATGGAGGCCGTGGACCGTTTTGTTCTGTCCAGGGATTTGAGATCTAAAGGACTGCTTCCTTTGTCTATCTCGGAACAGGGAGCCACTTTGTCGGGCAGGATCAATCAGTTGTTGGATCAATTTTCAAAAGTAAGTGTTGCTGAGCAGATTATTTTTACAAAAAATTTAAGTGGAATGATAAAAGCAGGTTTGTCGCTATATCGTGCTTTGTTGGTTTTACAAAAACAGACCAAAAATCCCACCTTGAATAAAATTCTGACATCTATCTCTGCCGATATAAATGCGGGGGGAACCCTCTCTTCTGGTCTCGCAAAATTTCCAAAAGTTTTTTCAAAACTTTTTATTTCCATGACTCGGGCCGGTGAAGAATCTGGAAATTTGGCCGGATCTCTTTCGGATATAGGATTAAATTTAGAGAAGTCTCATTCTTTGACGAAGAAAATACACGGGGCTCTCATCTACCCGGGAGTCATTATGTCGGCTATGGTCGTCATCGGAGTTTTGATGTTTGCTTTTGTGGTGCCCACTTTGGCTAGTACCTTTAAGGAGCTCGGTGTGGTTTTGCCCGCTTCCACCCGAGTGCTTATCTTTTTTGGTAATTATTTTTCCAATAATCTGGTTTTAACTTTTGTAATTTTGATTTGTGTTAGTTTCGGACTAGTCTCTCTCTTTAAAGCTCAATTTATGGCGAAATATATTGATTTTGCTGTCGTTCGGTTTCCCTTGATAAAAAACTTGGTGAAAGAATTGAATACTGCCCGTACCGCTCGTAGTATGTCTTCACTTCTGTCCTCCGGAGTCTCTATCACGCGAGCGGTTGAAATTACCGAAGATGTCGTCCAAAACATTTATTACAAAAAAGTATTGAATGAAGCGAAAATTTTGGTGGAGAAAGGTTCTCCCTTTTCTCAAGCTTTCGCGGCCAATGTAAATCTTTATCCGATAATGATGTCTGAGATGATTCAGGTCGGAGAAGAGACTGGAAAATTATCGGATATGTTGATTCAAATAGCCTTGTTTTACGAAGAAGAGGTTGAGAATAAAACAAAAAATCTTTCTACCATCATTGAACCACTCCTCATGGTAGTCATCGGAGCAGGGGTAGGATTTTTTGCGATCTCAATGATTTCTCCTCTATACTCAATTTTGGGTAGTATTGAGTAATAAAAATTTAATTTTTTATCTCTTGCCACGAGAGGATGACATACTGATCAGAGGTGAGAGGAAAGTTTGGGGGAGGGGCATAGAGCAAGTTTGCATCATATGTTATGTTTCTGATGGCGTATCCGGTACTGTCTGTAAAGGCAAATCCATATCGTGCGTAGGAAGCGATCATCCCATAAAGAGAAATAATGTCACGATTTTTATAAGAACAACTCCAACCCCCATAATAAAATCTTCCCACTTTATTATTCTGGGCGATGAGTGCTCCATCTATTTTTAAATCATCTTCACTTATCATCCCTACCAACACTCCGGCTTGTCCGATGAGCCCCAGAGAGTCCGAACCGTCGTATGAAGTATAAACAAGATCATTGTTTATTATAATATTTTTATATTTGGTGGTGTCAGATGGCACAGGTAGATCAGCTGCCGTGATAGTAAGTCGTGCCCCGTCTATTTGTCCGTTGATCACAACATGATCTTCTATAAAAATTATTCCATTTGATGGAAAACTATAATTTCCTTGCAGAGTTTGAGAGCCGACACTCCAACTTGAATTGTTTGGAGATTGAGTAGAGCAGTTATTTCCACTTATGCTAGCCCAAGAGTTGATTTTGTATAAATCAAAAGTGTCATTTGTTTTTAGGATAATATGGTATCCTACAAAACCAGTGCCAGCTGCATCTCTATAAAATCCATTCGTTTGCGCATTTGATTTTAAGATAGCCAAATCAGTGGTAAACCCAGAGAAATTTATTGTTGGTTGACTGATTAATCTTCCAGCTTCAAAAACATCTGAACGTAAAGGAAGCGGAGTAGGGTATGTGGGGTCTCTTGGAGAGATACAAGTATGTACCCCGTATGAATTGCTTCCAGTGCAGGCATCACTATCCGCATCGGTGTATGTTGTGGCTCCGCTTGATATGACGTTGTGAGCCAATCCATCAAAACGGATTCCACCATTTACATGTACTGGCCCAAAAATTTCTGTTCCTTCTCCAAAACGCATTGCGCTATGTCCTGCTACAGAATATTTGGCGATTGAAGGTTTTGCTACTTCTGTTTCTATTTTTCTTAGATATGTTGGGTCTGCAGAAGAAGAACCGGTGGATGTTATTTTCACCTTAGTAGAACCAATGGGTGGGGGAGTTATATCAAGAGAAAATTCTCCTATCACGTCACCATTCCTATCCTTCATGGGATGTATATATGGACCGGAAACTCCCGTTCCGTCTTGGTAATCTGTTGGTGAGTGAGCCAGATGCCATCTATAATAATCAATACCAGCTTCTGCGGACTGGAAGGACTGCTCACGGTTAAATGCTATTCTCCCAGCTTTTACCGTAGTGGCTGTCCATCCAGAAAGTGCACCTATCAATATGACTACGACCACCGCAAACACCATTGTCTGTACGATAATTATGCCATCTTGCGGATTTATTTTTGTTTTCTTGTATCTCATAGATTATCTTTTAGGTTCCTCAAAGAAACTTGAGTAGAAAATATTGTCTCTGTCGGTGGACGATTCGGGTCTTGATCTATGGTAATTGTTATTTTGACTAAGCGGACACTGGGGATGTTTACCGGAAAAGGTAAAGGTGCAGTAGTTCCATCATAATCTTCATCAAAATATTCAAAGATTGAAGTGTTTCGTACATTTTCTGCCAGAGTTGAAATTTTTTCATTAAGAGAATTATAAGAAAGTGGGCTGCCTGTCGGTTTGGTTATTCCTTTTTGTAGAGTAGTTCCGGACAAGAAATATCTGACTTTTTCTTTTAAAATATCAGAGTCTATGTTTGAATAAAAAGTAAAAGAAGACGCTCCTGCTTGGCCGATGACATAAGTGCCAGTGTCGGAAGTGGAGGCAGTCCGTATTTCAGATATCATCGTTTTTAAAATTTTTCTCCCCTCATTGGTATCTACCAAACCAGCTGATATGAAAGAATTGTAAGTCCAAACATTTCTTGAAAATAAAGTGAGTGCTCCCACTATCAATATAAAAATTGCTATTCCAAAAAGTGTTTCTATTAAAGCAAAACCGGGAGTGTTTTTGTTTTTGTAGTTTTTCTTCATATTTAAGGTGTAAGGGTTATATTTTCTTCCTGTCGTGGGGCGGAAATATCCACTGAACTAACGGAAGTGGTGTACCCAGTTTTAGAAATAGTAAGTGTATAGGTACCACTAACGAGACCATTCCAAAAAACTTGGCCCGGAGTAGAACACGGGAGAGAGTTTGTTGTCTTGTTTTGATTAAACTCATCTTTTTGTAGTTGTACGGTTGCTCCATCAATAGGATTACCCAGGGAATCTTCTACGGAAATTAGCAGAGCGTTGTCTAAATGAGGCACGACTACCATTTGTAAGTTTTTATTTTCTCCCGGATTTATTGTAAAACTAGGGAGTAGTGTTGAACCGGCAAAATCATAAGCAGTAGTGTCCAGTAGTAAATGGTAAGTGTCCCATTCTAAATTGGAAATTGTCTCTTCTCCCGAAGAATCAGTGGAGAAATTTTCAGTGGGGTATTTTAGAACGGAAGGTGTCCCTATAAGCTTGGTCCCAGTTAGAGAAAAATCAATATTTGGAATCATTATGCAGGATGCATCTACAGAAGAAACATTGAGAGAACTAACTCTATCTATCAAAAGACTGGTTTGAGTGACTTGTTGCAGTACGACAGTCGCGTCTTCATTGATGGGATTTTCTCCCGCAATTCCAGATTTGGGGTATGTTTGGTCTTCGGTGTATCCAGATTTGGTGGCGATGATATTGTAAGTATTTATTCCCGGGGGTACATCCACTATTTTTACCCAACCAGTATTGTCAGTTATTTCATTTATAATTATGTCCGGATTAGTTGCAGTATTTAAAATACTGACTGAAGTATTTGGTACAGGAATACCAGCGGTGTCAAAGACTTGGATAAAAAGAGCTCCGTTTGAAGAAGCAGTTTCAAGTGCGTGAGGAGCTACTAGCGTAGTAAATTTTAGGGGTGAAAAAACTTTACAACTTATACAAGTGAGGTCTAAATCAACTGATTTATAATCTGCCGGGGAAGTATCTGATGGACTTCCTCCGATTGTTCCATCAAAAGTGTCGTCTATATTTCTTATGGTAGTTTGAACATCAAAAGAATAGTTATCTTTTGTTATTGTTTCATTTCTTACGATTTTTCCTGCCGGAATACCATTTTCTATACCGATATCATCGTAAGGTAAGTTACGTATAATTTCAAATTTTTCATTAGCCAGTGTAGTAGCGGCAAGTTTTGCTTGTGAGATAGAAACTGCGTCCATCAGTACACCAAAAGCCCTATAAGCCGACAATGCTAGTATGACAAATACCGCACTACCGACTAAAGTTTCTATGAGAGTGAATCCCTTTTTGGTTGTAAGTGAATTCATTATATATATATTAACGTATTATGATATAATTTGCTATATGGAAAAGAGGAAAATTATAGTTGGTAACTGGAAAATGAATCCCTCCACATTAAAAGAGGCGGAAAAGTTACTTAAAGATATGGTAAAAAATCTTCCAGCCATCAAAAAGACGGAAATTGTCATTTGCCCGCCATTTTTATATTTGGAAAAGTTAAAGAAAATTTCTCGTAAAATAATCATCGGTGCCCAAGATGCATTTTATGAAGACGTGGGTGCTTTTACTGGAGAAGTTTCTGCCGAGATGCTTTGTGGTGTTGGCGCCAGGTATGTTATTTTAGGTCATTCTGAGCGACGGGAAATGGGTGAAAATAATAATGATATAAATAAAAAAATAAAAAGTGCACTCGTAGCCGGGCTTCATCCCATATTATGTGTAGGAGAAAGTGTCCGAGACCCTGATCATGGTTATTTCAACCTAGTGAAAACACAATTAGAGGGATGTTTGCTTGGTATCTCTAAAAATTCAGTGGCAAAGATAATTATCGCTTACGAACCTATTTGGGCGATCTCCAGCACTCTCAATCGTGTAGATGCCACTCCTGAAGATTCTATGGAAATGGCTATTTTTATCCGAAAAGTTCTGGCTGATAAATTCGGGAAGGATGCGTCTGGTGTGAGAATTATTTATGGGGGTTCTGTGAATGGAAAAAATGCTGAAGATTTTTTAAAAAATGGCGGAGTGGACGGGCTACTTCCCGGACGCGCTTCCCTGGATGCGAAAAAATTTATAGAGATAATAAAAATATGCGAGACCTCAAGCCGATAAAATCTATAAGCAAAAATTTAAAAGGTAAAACCGTGCTAGTGCGGGTAGATTTTAATGTTCCCATAAGGGCTGGTGTCGTAGAAGACGACTTTCGCATAAAAGCAGCTTTGCCGACAATTAATTTTTTGTTGAAAAAAGGAGCAAAAATAATTTTGGTTACCCACCTGGGTGAAGATGGTACAGCGAGTTTGGGTCCGGTGATAAAACGTTTTTTTGATATTTCTAAAATAGATCCAGATAGGGTTGAGTTTTTTGACAATATCAGAAAATTTCCGGGTGAGATGAAAAACGATAAAATCTTTGCCAAAAAACTCTCCGAAATGGGGGACCTATATGTAAATGATGCGTTTTCAGTTTCTCACCGTGAACACGCTTCAATAGTATCACTTCCAAAATATTTGCCCCATTTTGCTGGTCTACAATTGGAAAAAGAGATTAAAAATCTATCTCATGTGCTAAAAAAGCCGAAACGTCCATTTTTGTTTATTTTAAGTGGAGCAAAATTTTCCACTAAAATTCCTTTAATAGAGAAGTATCTAAAATTAGCGGATTATGTATTTGTCGGCGGAGCATTGGCAAACTATCTTTTGAAAGCTAAAGGTTGTGAGATAGGAAAATCTTTGGTTGATGAAAATAAATATGATGTCACAAAAATTTTGAATAGCTCCAAATTGATTTTGCCCACTGACTTTGTCGTAGAGAATGATGCCATTGTAGATATTGGAGACGAGTCGGTGAAAAATTTAGCAGCAATAATTAAAAAATCTAAACTCATTCTTTTAAATGGCCCACTTGGGAAGTATGAAGAAGGAGAGACCAAAGCCACAAAAAAAGTTTTAAAATTGATAGCAAGTTCAAAGGCTGAAAGCATCATTGGGGGAGGAGATACAGTCACCATGGTTTCAAAAATGAAAATGGCAAATAAATTTTCATTTGTCTCTACTGGCGGCGGCGCCACACTAGATTTCTTGGTGAATGGAACCCTGCCCGGGATCAAAGCTCTGAAATAATTTTATTTAAAATTTCTTCTTTTTCTCCCTCTTTATATTCTATCGTTTTTTCCGGATTTGGTCCGTGGGGATGTTGGTCTCCTTCAAATTTTGGAATTAAGTGAATGTGTGCATGAGGAACTCCTAATCCATAGACAACATAAGAGACCACGACAGGATTGAGTGCTTTTTGGATCGCGATAGATATTTTTCTTGCGACTTCCCAATATTTTCCAAAGGGCTCATATTCGTTTACCCATTTAACATGTTTTTTGGGAATCAAAAGAGTATGTCCTTGGTTTAATGGTTTTATGTCTAAAAATGCAAAGAAATCAGAATCCTCATAAATCTTTGAGCTTGGTATTTCTCCTTTTGAAATTTTACAAAAAATACAAGGGTCATTATTTTCCATAATATTTATTTTATCATATGTGTTAAAATATGTCTTATGCAGAAATACCATGAATTGCTGAGAGCTCTCTTGGAAAAAAGGGGAATCACAGACGAGAAACAAGCTGAAATTTTTTTGAATCCGAATTACGAACGGGATTTGCATGACCCATTTCTGATGAAGGATATGGAAAAGGCCTGTGTCAGATTGTTTGAAGCGATAGAAGCAAAAGAAAAGATAATTATTTATGCGGACTATGACTGTGATGGCATCCCCGGGGCGGTTATTTTGAATGATTTGTTTAATTTGCTCGGATACAAAAACTATGAAGTTTATATTCCACAGAGAAATTCCGAAGGGTATGGGCTCAATATGGAAGCGATAAAACAATTTGTAGAATCAGGAGTGAAGCTGATAATCACTATTGACCTCGGCATCACGGCAGTAGCAGAAGTAGCTCAAGCGGAAGTAGGTGGTATAGAGGTGATAATTACCGACCACCATCTTCCAAAAGAAATGTTGCCACGAGCTTTTGCTATTTTAAATCCAAAAGTAGATGATTATCCGGAGAAAATGTTGTGCGGAGCGGGTGTTATGTTTAAATTTATACAAGGATTTATAAAAAAATATAGTGAATTTTTTAAGATAAAAGTCGGACAGGAAAAATGGATGCTAGACATGGCAGGACTAGCTACGCTTTCCGACATGGTTCCGCTCTCGGGGGAAAACAGAGCCATTGCATATTTCGGTATGAAAGTTTTAAGAAAATCTCCACGACCCGGATTACAAAAGCTATTGGCTAAAATGAATATTGTTCAAAAATACCTGGGAGAAGATGATATCGGTTTTATGGTTACTCCTCGTCTAAACGCTGCCTCACGCATGGATGATCCAATGCGAGCATACGAACTTCTCTCAACAGAAGATGAAAAAGAGGCTGGTGTTTTGGCGGATCATTTGTCAAAAATAAATGATGACAGAAAGACGATTGTCACGAGCATCATGCGTGAAGCAAATAAAAAACTGGAAACGCATGACCATAAAGAGGTGATAGTCATAGGAAAACCAGAATGGCGAGTAGGAATTTTGGGGCTTGTAGCTGGAAAAATTTCGGATGAATATAAAAAACCTGTTTTTGTTTGGGGTAAAGATGAAAACGATTTGATTAAAGGTTCTTGTCGGAGTGATGGATCTGTCTCTGTCGTGGAATTGATGACCGAAACCCGGGAATCTTTTTTGGAGTTTGGTGGACATGAACTTGCTGGGGGATTTACTGTTCACAGCGATAAAATACACTTCTTGGAAGACGCTTTATCTTTGTCTTTTCATAAAGTAAAGCGAGATAAATCGGCAAACGAGGTGGCCTATGACGTAAAATCAGATTTGGCCGTAGTCAATATGAAAAACTGGAAAGAGATAGCGAAGTTGTCTCCTTTTGGATTTGGAAATACAAAACCCGTTTTTCTTTTTGAAAATGTAAAAATAGAAAAGATAAAAAAATTTGGGAAAAATGGTTCGGGAGAACATTTAGAGATTGTCTTTTCTGATACAAACAAATATAAAGCTGTGGCGATTTCTTTTTTTTCCAGTCAGGATTCTTTTGCAGTTCCTGTTGCGGAAGGCGGGAGGGTCAATCTGCTGGCCACTTTTGATTTATCTAGGTTTCGGGGGAAAGAAGAGTTAAGATTGAGGATAGAAGATATAATATAAATATGATAGAAGATACGATTAAAATTTATACCGACGGGGCGGCCAGAGGGAACCCTGGACGTGCAGGTTGGGGGAGTGTCTTTATTTATGGAAAAGATATTTTTGAAATTGGAGGAAGGTCAGACCACGCGACAAACAATCAAATGGAGCTTACTGCCCCAATAGAAGCACTCAAATATCTAAAAAATAACATACCCAAAACGGTCTTTGATATTGAGATTGTGTCGGACTCAAAGTATGTGATTCTGGGAATTACCGAGTGGATTTTCAATTGGCAAAAAAATAATTGGCGCAATGCCGGGAAGAAGCCTGTTTTGAACCGCGAACTCTGGGAAGAACTTTATAAGCTTACAGAAGAATTCAAGCCCAAATGGACTTATGTGAAAGGGCATAGTGGAGACAAATACAATGACAGGGTAGATGAGATAGCTACAAGCTTCGCGGATGACAATCCGACAGATTTGAAGAATAAAATATTTTAAATGCGAGATAAAATTTTTTATGTGGTATGTTTTGGTTTCCTGTTTGGGGTGCTTTGGCGTTCTTTTGTTGTTTTGGATTTATATTTTGTTGTTTTGTTTACAGTAATTTCGGTAGCACTTTTTTTATTTTTTACTTTAATTAGCAAGAATAAATGGGGAATATTATTTTCTATTTTTATTTTTGTATTTTCTTTAGGGATTTTTAGATTTAGCATGGTTGATGTTGTTAATCCTGTTGTTTTTGAATCGCAGGTGGGGCAGAAAGTGAATTTATATGGAGAGATTATAGACGAACCAAACATCAAAGAAAACAGCCAACAGCTGGTAGTAGAGATAAAAATTGAAGAAAATACAACTAAAATTTTATTGTCTGTTAATTTAGGTGAATATTATAGATATGGAGACGAGGTAAATTTTATTGGGATTCTAAAAAAACCCGAAAATTTTATTACGGATACGGGTAAAGAATTTGACTATGTAAATTACTTGCGCAAAGATGGAATTTTGTATGTGATGAGCTACCCAAAAATTGAAGTTCTATCCCGGGGTAATGGCAATATGGTGAGGAGTGCCCTTTTTTCTACCAAAGAAAAATTCTTAGAAAAAGTGAATTTTGCCATTTCTGCTCCAGAAAATTTACTCATGGGAGGGCTCATTTTGGGAGAAAAGGCATCTTTTGATGAGTCCATGCGTCAGAGTTTTGTAGATACGGGTACGATACATATCGTAGCGCTCTCTGGGTACAACATAACTATCGTGGCTGAATGGGTTATGAAATTATTTAATTTCTTGCCCCAAAATCTGGGGATTGGTGCGGGTATTTTTGCAATTTTGCTTTTTGTTTTGATGACTGGAGGAGGTTCCACTGCAGTTCGGGCGGGGATAATGGCTACCTTAGCGCTTGTCGCCCGTGCGACCGGTAGAAATTATGATGTCGCGCGGGCACTGGCTCTGGCTGGAGTTTTTATGGTTCTTTTAAATCCCTTTTTGCTTGTATTTGATGTTTCTTTTCAGCTTTCTTTTATTGCTACGATGGCCGTGATATTTTTGGCTCCAAAGATTGAAAAATATTTTATGTGGGCACCTGTGCGTTTTGGTTTACGGGACATTTTCTCGGTCACTACCGCTGCCTATCTCTTTGTTCTTCCTTTTATTCTTTACAAAATGGGTAATTTTTCTTTAGTCGCTCTGCCTGCAAACATTTTGATACTTCCTTTTATTCCATTTACGATGATGTTAGGTTTCTTGACCGGCCTGGCGGGAATAATTTGGTACGTTTTAGCTGTTCCCTTTGGCTTTTTCTCGTATTTATTTTTGCATTATGAGCTTGGAGTTATAAGTTTCTTTTCTAAATTGCCGTTTGCGGCTTTTTCCTTTCCAAATTTTCCATTTTTCCTGACCATTGCTGTATACGCCTATTTTATTTATAGACTTTTTGGAAGAAGTATAAAAGAATTCTTTATTGAGCCTCCAGAAAGTTCTTCTCAATAACTTCCCAATTTAGATTTTCAAAAAACGCTTCTATATATTTTTTCTTTTCCGAGGTGGCGTAATCATATACATAAGCATGTTCCCACATATCTATGCCAAGTATCCAATTGAGTCCATTTAATTGACCCATGTGTTGTTCATCTATCCAAACAGAGATGAGCTCATTCGTTTGTTTATCATAATAAAGTACTGCCCAGCCTACTCCGCGGGTCATAGCGAGAGTCTTAAAGCCGGAGAGCCAAATATCAAAAGATGGCATTTGCTTCTCTATGGCTATTTTTAGTTTTGAACCTTCGGGTAACATTCTTGCTCCTCCTTCCAGAGATTTAAAGTAATATTCATGATTGCGCATCCCGTTCCACTCAAAACTAAATCTACGATGAAGCTCACTTACGACGTAGGGCGCGAAAACGTCTTCTTTGGCGTATCCTTCATATTCTGGAATTTTTTCTAAAATAGAATTGGTGTTTTTAACATAGCCCGCGTAGAGCTTCAAATGCTCTTCAATATTCTTCTTTGAAATTCCTTTTAATTCTCCTATATTAAATTTTATTTCTTCGTATTTTTTCATGTTAATATTATAACATGCTTGAAAAAAGCAAAAAGTATTATCTATTAGTAAGTATTTTTATACTTTTTGCAACAAACATCTTTCTTTTTCATTTGGATCGGCAGAATTCTCACCGGATGCTGACCTTTGCGATGTTGGATGTGGGGCAGGGGGATGCCATTTTTATAGAGTCTCCGACTGGTACACAGGTTATGTTTGATATTGGAGGAGCGCGTAAAATTTTAGGACCGTTTTCCAAATTGATGTCTCCCTTTGATAGGACGATAGATGCAGTCTTTATCACCAATCCAGACGCTGACCACATCGGTGGGTTTCCTGATATTTTCAAAAATTATAAAGTAGGGGTGGTTTTTGAGTCTGGCACCTTAAATGATTCCAAGACTTTCCAAAACTTAAAAACAGAAATTAAGAATCAAAATATTCCAAATATTTTAGCCCAAAAAGGGATGAGGATTCACATCGGTGGCGGGGCCCTTATTGATATTTTATTTCCTGATCGTGATGTTTCGTCATGGACGACGAATGACGGATCTATCGTGGCGCGTCTGACTTATGGCGATAACTCAATAATGCTCACCGGTGACAGTACTACTAAAACTGAAAAAGTCATTCTCTCAGAAAACAGCAAAGAGCAACTACAGAGTACTTTTTTGAAAGTCGGGCATCATGGCTCACGTACCTCTACCTCCTTTTCATTCGTAAAAACGGTTTCCCCGAAGTATGCGTTGATTTCTGTGGGTAAAGAAAACAAATATGGACACCCGCATACTGATACACTTGCCACCCTGACGCAATCCGGGGCGAAAATTTTACGTACGGATCTGCTTGGAACAATAATTATAAAATGTGTTAGAATGGGCGTATGCGAGACAAACTAGTAGAGAAATTTATTAAAAATGAAGAAAAAAGACAGAGAGAAGGGCTGGAACTGATCCCTTCCGAAAACTATGTTTCCGAAGATGTTTTAAGGGCCAATGGTTCTGTCTTTACCAATAAATACTCCGAAGGTTATCCTGGGCGCAGATATTATGGAGGGCAGGATTTTACCGATGCGGTGGAGAGGTTGGCGATAGAACGCGCTTGTAAATTATTCAAATGTAAATTCGCGAATGTTCAACCTCATTCTGGTGCTCCGGCAAACCTCGCTGTGTATGCTGCACTTCTAAATCCTGGAGATACCGTGCTTGGCATGGATTTGTCTCACGGAGGGCATCTTACTCATGGACATCCGATGACCCTTCCGGCTAAGATTTACAAATTCGTCACCTATAAAATGAAAGACCCGGATACGGGTGAAATTGATTACGAAGATTTACGGAAAGTGGCGTTGGAACACAACCCAAAAATAATTTTAGCGGGATTTTCCGCTTATCCACGCACTTTAAACTATAAAAAGTTTGTAGAGATTGCTCGTGAAGTCGGGGCAGTGACTGTGGCGGATATGGCGCATATCGCCGGGCTCATCGCCGCCGGGGTACTTCGTAATCCTTTTGATGACGGATTTGACGTCATCACTTCCACGACCCACAAGACTCTTCGTGGTCCGCGTGGGGGAATTATTTTGACTCGCGAGAACGAAGAAATAGCCAAGAAAATTGATAAATCTGTTTTTCCCGGCATTCAAGGTGGTCCTCATATGCACACCATTGCCGCGAAAGCAGTAGCCTTTGGAGAAGCGATGAAGCCGGCCTATAAAAAGTATGCCAAGCAAATTTTGAAAAATGCGAAAGCGATGGAAGAAGTTTTCCGTAAAAATAAAATCAGGATGATAGGAGGTGGAACAGACAATCACCTCATCCTCGCTGATGTCTATGGTTCGCTGGGAGTCACAGGTAAAGAAGCGCAGACGGTATTGGACGAAGTGGGCATAACTCTTAATATGAACTCTATCGCGGGGGATACTAGAAAACCGCTTGATCCTTCCGGTATTAGATTTGGCACTCCGGCCATAACCACGAGAGGATTTAAGGAGAAAGAATGCAAAAAGGTCGCAGAGTTGATGATTGAAGTGCTTAAAAATAAAGATAATAAAAAAATAAAAGAATTTGCGCATAAAGAAATTAAAAATTTAGCCAAAAAATTTCCCATACCAAAGAAATTTGTCTAGAAAATTAAAATTATGAATTTAAAAAATAAAGTTGTAGTTATAACTGGTGGAGCTGGTGGTCTAGGGAAAGCTTTAGCCTCCGAATTTATCAGTGAACAAGCAAAAGTCATTATAAACGGACATTCGGTGAAAAAACTAGAGGAAGTAAGCGAAGAGATAGGAGCGGTAGCCTGTGTCGGTGATGTGACAAAAGAAAGTGATATGCAAAAGCTTGCGAATTTTGCCGTAAAGAAATTTGGGAAGATAGATATTTGGATAAATAACGCGGGTGCCAATATGCCGCATTCGTCAATTGAAAAAATTGATTCAGAGCTAGCTCACAGAGTAATGGAGGTTAATTTTTTTGGAACTTTCTTTGGTTCCCGCTCGGCGATGAAGCACATGAAGAGGCAAAAGAGTGGGACGATTATGAATATTATTTCTATCAGGTCTCTCGTCCCGAGCCCTATCTCTGTCGCTTATTCTTCTAGTAAATGGGCAGTACGAGGTCTCACAGAGGCACTACGCATGATTCTAAAGCCCGATCATATTTCTGTCATTGCAGTACATCCTACGGGCATGAAAACAAATTTATTCGGCAAAACTAAACCGACAGGATATAAAAATTATATGGAACCTTCTTATGCTGCCAGAAAAATAATAGAGAATTTAAAACTTCAAAAACCAAAAGAAGAAATTGTTGTAAAAAAGAAATAATATGGCTAAAAAAGGTAAACTCATTGTAATAGATGGTACGGATGGGAGTGGAAAAGCGACCCAGGTCGCCCTCTTGGTAAAAAGATTAAAAAAAGAAGGGAAAAATGTGAAGGTGGTGGATTTTCCTGAATACTATAAGAATTTCTTTGGTGCTTTTGTTGGGCATTGTTTGAGTGAGCAATATTATAATTTCTTGAATGTTCATCCGAAAATTGCTTCTGTTTTGTATGCTGCAGATCGGCTTGAATCAAGTAAAGAAATACAAAATTGGTTAAAGAAAGGACATATAGTTGTGGCGAATCGATATGTTTCAGCAAATCAGATTCACCAAGGAGGGAAAATAAAAAACGCTAAAAAGAGGAATGATTTTATAAAATGGTTGGACAAGATGGAGTACGAAGTTTTTGGTATTCCTCGTCCGGATGTTACTCTCTATTTGAGTTTGCCGATAAATATTGTTTTACAGCTTTTAAAAGAACGTGACAGCAGTAAAATGAAGAGGGAATATTTAAAAAAGAAGAAAGATGTACACGAAGCGGATGTGAATTTTCTGATAAATTCCCGCAAGAGTGCCCAAAAACTAGTGAAAGAAATTCCAAATTTTATAAAAATAGAATGCGCCTCCAAAGGAGAAATTTTATCGCGGGAAACAATTCATGAAGAAGTTTATAAAAAAGTTAAACAAGTTATTCGCTAATCCATATGCAAATTAAAGTTAAAAAACTTAAAGAAGATGCGAAGTTGCCGACACACGGACATCCGGGAGATGCGGCGATGGATTTCTATGTGGTAGAGGATACGGTATTTCCACCTGGAAAACAGACTAGGGCCCTTACAGGAGTGGCTGTTGAAATTCCAGAAGGGTACGTGGGTCTTATTTGGGACAAATCAAGTATTTCCTTTAATTTTGGATTAAAGATAATGGGCGGAGTCATTGATTCGGGTTATCGTGGAGAAATTATAATGAATTTATTAAATGTGGGAGACAAAGAAGTTTTTCTTGAAAAAGGACATAAAATAGCTTCAATGATTATTCAAAAGTTTGAACATTGTGATATCCTAGAGGTAGACGAACTTTCAGAAACAGTGCGAGGAGAAAAGCGTGAGGGGAGTACTGGCTTAAAATAATATGGAACGAGAAATAAAAAATTTAATTAAAGATGCTTTAAAAAATCTCACCATAGATGTGAGTGATATTGTGCTTGAGCATCCGGAAGATTTGAAAAACGGAGACTATTCTACGAATGTCGCTCTAGCTATAGCAAAGAGTATTGAAAGAAACCCAAAAGAGTTGGCGGAAGAAATAATTACGGAAATAAAAAGATTGAATGTGGATAAAAATATAGAAAAAGTGGAAGTGGCTGGTAATGGCTTTATAAATTTTTATTTAGCACGTGAATTCTTTAGTAAAAGTATTGAGGAAATTTTGAACAAAGCGGGAGATTTTGGGAAAAGTAATTTGTTGGAGGGAAAGAAAATAATGGTTGAGTATACAGATCCGAATCCTTTTAAGCCTATCCACATAGGTCATTTGATGACAAATGCAATAGGGGAATCAATCGCTAGAATCTTGGAGCATTCTGGGGCTGATATATATAGAGCAAATTACCAGGGAGATTTGGGATTGCATATAGCCAAATCCATTTATGGTCTTTTGAAAGATACCAATCTGCAAGACAAATCAGGGACTCACAATGAGCAGGCAAAGAATATCGGGAAAGCATATGTCTTGGGTGCCGGGGCTTATGAGGTTGATGAAAATGCCAAAAAAGAAATTGACGAGATAAATAAAAAAATTTACGGGAGAAGCGATGAAGAGATAAATAAAATATATGATTGGGGCTTTAAGGTCACTATGGATGCTTTTGAAGATTTGTATAAAATTCTCGGTACGAAATTTCAGTTTTATTTTTTGGAAAGTGTGATGGCGCCTATTGGAGAAGAGATAGTTCGTGCCAATTTAGGTGACATCTTTGAAGAGTCGGATGGAGCTATCGTTTTTAAGGCGGAAAAGTATAACCAAGAAAATCAACCCAAACTCCATACCAGAGTATTTATCACTTCCCAAGGGTTGCCTACTTACGAGACCAAGGAACTTGGGCTAACGGTGGAAAAGTTTAAAACTTTGCCCCAGATGGACTTGTCTATAGTTATCACTGCCAATGAGCAGATGGATTATATGCGAGTAGTGGCGAAAGCCTTGTCTTTGATTCATCCGGATTATGAAAGTAGAATGAAACATATTACTCACGGGATGATGCGCTTTGCTTCTGGCAAGATGGGCTCCAGAAAAGGGAATGTCGTTACCGGTGAATCTCTGTTAAATGATACTCGGGCAGATGTGTCAGAGAGGATGACAGGTAGAGATTTTTCAAAAGAAGAACACGAAAAAATAGCGACAGACGTGGGTGTGGCTGCTATAAAATACTCAATATTAAAACAAGGGATTGGGGGGGATATTATTTATGATTTTGAAAAATCAATTTCTTTTGAGGGAGATTCGGGACCGTATCTGCAGTATTCTTATGCGCGGGCGAATTCTATTTTAGAAAAAGCAAAGATAGAAAATATCTTGCCGGATTTTGATACGATGCCGGATGAAACTTTTGAAATAGAAAAATTACTGTATAAATTCCCCGAAGTTGTATCTCGTTCTGCTTCTTTTTATGAACCGCATCATATTGCAAATTACTTGATAGAAGTGGCCCGATCGTTTAATAGCTTTTATGGAAATACAATTATCGTGAATACAGAAGATAAAACTTCTTCTTATAAAATAGCTCTTACTTATGCATTTACTTTTGTGATGAAAACCGGGCTACATCTCTTGGGTATCGTAGCTCCGAAAAAGATGTAAAAACAGAAACTTTGTGTTAAAATCAGCCAATATATGGCTGAAGAAAAAAATGTAAATAAAAAATCCGAATCGGCTCTTCGCGAAGAGCGAATACTAGAATTTTGGCGAGAAAATAAAACTTTTGAAAAATCATTGAAGCAATCAGAGGGTAAAAGGGAGTTTATCTTTTACGAAGGTCCTCCGACCGCCAATGGAAAACCTGGGATTCACCACTTGGAAGCAAGAGCGTTTAAAGATGTGATTCCGCGATACAAAACAATGCGGGGATATCATGTGCGCAGAAAAGGAGGATGGGATACACATGGACTACCGGTAGAACTTCAGGTGGAAAAAAAACTAGGGTTAGATTCCAAAAAAGCGATTGAAGAATATGGTATTGCTAAATTTAATCAGGAATGCAAAGAAAGCGTCTGGGAATATTTGGATGTTTGGAATAAATTTACAAAACGTATCGGGTATTGGGTAGATCAAGAAGATGCGTATGTCACTTACCACAATCAATTCATTGAATCTGTTTGGAATATAACTAAAAAAATAAACGAACAAGATTTGCTTTATAAAGATTATAAAGTTGTGCCTTGGTGCCCGAGGTGTGGCACTGCCTTATCTTCTCATGAGCTTGCGCAGGGATATGAAGACATAAAAGATTTATCTGTTTATGTAAAATTTAAAGTTGTTGGGCAAGAAAATACCTTCGTTCTTGCTTGGACGACGACGCCATGGACCCTGCCGGGGAATGTAGCCTTGGCCGTGGGGAAGGATATTGAATATGTAAAAATTAAACAAGAAAATGAATTTTTCATTTTAGCCAAAGCCCGACTTTCAATTATTGAGGGCAGTTATGAAGTTGTTGAAGAAATTGAGGGCAAAAAATTGGAGGGGCTGAAGTACGAGCCACTTTATCCATATCTTACAAATACTATTTCCGAAAGCGAAAAACCAAAATTAGAGAAATCTTTTCAGGTTTATGGTGCGGATTTTGTAACCACTGAAGATGGAACAGGAGTGGTACATACTGCAGTCATGTATGGTCAGGACGACTTTGAGCTTGGTACAAAAATTGGTTTACCGAAACACCATTTGGTTGGTTTGGACGGCAAATTTTTACCAGGTACGGGAATTTTTGAAGGAAGATTTGTCAGAGATGAAGATGTCGCAGTCGATGTAATAAAAGATTTGGCTGGACGAGGGCTTCTTTTAAAGAAAGAAAAATATGAGCACTCATATCCTCATTGTTGGCGTTGTCACACTGCGCTCATTTATTACGCACGAGATTCTTGGTACGTGAAAGTTTCTGATTTGAAAATTAAAGAAAAAATGATAGCTGAAAACAAAGAAATAAACTGGGAACCGTCACATATCCGTGATGGGCGCTTTGGAGAATGGTTGAGAGAGATAAAAGATTGGGCCGTGTCTCGTGAACGATACTGGGGAACTCCTTTTCCGGTTTGGATTTGTGAAGCTTGTAAAAAGGTTGAAGTTGTTGGAAGTGTAGAAGACTTAAAAGACAAAACCAAAAAATCCGGGAATAAATATTTTGTGATGCGCCACGGAGAAGCGGACAATAATATTGATAACGGTCTCCGTAAATATAAAGATTTAGAGGAAAATGCCAAATTGACAGACAAGGGGAAAGAGCAGGTTCTGGAAAGATCCAAGGACTTCAAAGAAAAAATAGATGTAGTCATCTCTTCTCCTTATAGCAGAGCAAAAGAAACAGCAGAGATAATTTGTAAGCAGATTGGTTTTCCACCAGAGAAAATTGTTGTTGATGAACGTATCCATGAATGGGAGATTAGTTCTTTTTTTGAGGGGAAAGAAAGGGATTTATTTAGTAAATATTATGATTCTGGTTATCTCGATAACCCCTTTGAAGTTTTGCCAAACGGAGAAAGTTTTGTGCAGGTTGTAAAACGAGTAGGAGATTTCATTTATGATATAGAAAAAAAATATTCCGGTAAAAATATTCTTATCGTTGGTCATCAAGGGGCGACTTGTGCATTAAGTTTTTTGACGAAAGGTTTTATGTTTAGTGATTTATCAAGTATAAATAATCCTCTGATCTCTCTTCAAAATGCCGAAATAAAAGAATTTGATTTTACCCCTCTCCCACACAACAAAGATTATGAATTGGATTTGCATCGGCCATATATAGATGAGGTGTCTCTCGTCTGTGAATGTGGTGGAAAATTAACACGTACCAAAGAAGTGATGGACGTGTGGTTTGATTCAGGGTGTATGCCTTTTGCGCAAGATCACTATCCGTTTGAGAATAAAAAATGGGTAGATGGTACTGGTTACCCTGCTGATTTTATTTCTGAGGCGGTAGATCAGACTCGTGGGTGGTTCTATACTTTACATGCTATTGGGATTTTAATGGGTCGTGGCAAAGCATATAAAAATGTTATCTGCTTGGGTCACTTACTTGATGCTAAAGGTAAAAAAATGTCCAAATCCCTTGGAAATATTGTTGACCCATGGGATGCTATGGAAAAATACGGAGTGGACACCTTGCGTCTTTGGATGTATTCGGTAAATCAGCCAGGTGAATCTAAAAATTTTGACGAGAAGACGGTTGCCTTGCTTCATCAGCAAGTTTTCGGGTTACTTTACAACGTTCTTGCTTTCCATGAGCTCTACAGAAATAAGGAGATAGAAATTTTAGAAAATAAAAAATCAGATAATATTTTAGATGCTTGGATTTTAGAAAGGATGAATGTCTTGGTGGAATTAATTACCAAAAATCTTGATGGGTATAAATTACTTGAGCCAGTTAGAGCTATAAGAGATTTTATAGGAGACCTTTCCACCTGGTACTTGCGTCGTTCTCGCGACCGAATCAAAGATGGGGGCCAAGAAGCAAAGCAAACTCTATACTATATATTAAAAACCTTGGCGAAAGTCATCGCTCCGTTTGCTCCATTTACCGCTGAGGATATCTGGTTGAAATTACGAAATGAAAAAGATGAAGAAAGTGTACACCTCACAGAGTGGCCGAAAGAAGGATTCAAACTTTTCTCTTTTGGGCTAAACAATAAGTCAAAAGTTCTAGAAAATATGGAGACGACTAGAAAGATAGTGACCTTGGGCCTTGAAGCCAGACAAAAAGCCGGATTAAAAGTTCGTCAGCCACTTAATCAATTACGAATTAAGAATTACGAATTAGGAATTGAATATACAGAATTAATAAAAGACGAGTTGAACGTAAAAGAAGTAATAGAAAATAAAAATATTGAAAATGAAGTGGAATTAGATATACAGATAACTCCAGAGTTAAAGGAAGAAGGGGATTACAGGGAGCTTGCTCGTGCTTTGCAAGATATGAGGAAAAAGACGGGCCTTACTCCGAGTGATGTTGTAATGCTTACTATCGAAACGGATGATGTAGGCAAAAAATTAATTCAAAAATTTGAGCCGGATATGAAAAAAACCGTATTGGCGTCCGAAATAAAATTTCAAACAAATGATGGTGAAGAAATAAAAATAGATAATTTAATTTTCAAAGTTAAAATTGAGAAATAAGTAGTTGATATTTTTTCTTGTTAGTGTATATAATATATTTGGAGGTGTTTGTTATGGTGAAGTGCGGGTTGTCATCCACCCCCGAAGAAGTCGTGTTGGAGAAAACGGCGAATCGGATCCTTCACCGGGCGGGGTATCGTCTGGACGGCACCCCGGAGCGGCCGGAACGCCGGCACCAGGTCCACACCGTCAACCTGACGGCGGAGATGATCCAAGCGCTCGACACCTGTCGTTTCGCCAAGAAGATCTCCGGGGCTCAGTAGAGCCCACAACATCCAAGGAAACCCAGCCGGTGACTCGTAAGAGTCACCGGCGTTTCTTATTTCGTGATAAAATAAACAAACGGATGCATCACATTTATCATACTGAAGGAATAATATTGGGGAGCAAGAATTACGGCGAGACTGGGAAGTATTATTATATTTTCACTCGTGACTTGGGGATGATTTATGCTTCAGCGCAGGGAGTGCGCAAACTTTCATCCAAACTGCGTTTTGTTTTGCAGGATTTTTCTTATGTCAAAATTGATCTGGTGCAGGGCAAGGATTTTTGGCGGGTGACCAGTGCTTCAAAAACCAACAAACTAGAACAACTTTCAAAAAATTATGAAACCTTTTTGGTTGTCTCTAATATCGGAAAATTATTAAAAAGATTGTTGGCCGGAATAGAGCCCAACCAGGCTTTGTTTTCCGACTTGATAAACGGTTTGTCTGTTTTGGAAAAATCTGGGAAAGATGGGTTGCGAGACGTTGAAATCATCCTTGTTTTGCGTATTTTAAATAACTTGGGATATATCGGTGACGACAAGGTCCTAGAAAGGCTTATCAAGTCTCCATTTGAAGAAAATCTAATATTTGAAGTTTCAAAATCAAAATCTCAAGTATTGAATCAAATCAACAAGGCTCTCAAGGAGACACATTTGTAAAATACCTGCCCCGTTGAAAATTTTCCAAATTTCCTTCGGGGTGTTACAATTCTCTATATGTCCACGAATGACAAGAATAAGCTAAACAGGCTTGAAGAATTGAAAGGTAAACTTTTTAGTAAAAGTTATCAAACCAAGATAGAACACCGAGATAATTTTTCTTCTTTAAATAAGAAAGATGTTTCAGATTCTTGGAAGACCAAAGGGAAGGCCGAGCTTGACGCCACAGAGAAGTTCTTTATGAAGACCTCTATGTTCAAGAAGTTTTTTATCTTTTCAGTCAGTTTTTTTGTTTTGACTTTAGGATACGCGGCTTACGTTTTTTTAGCTGGCAGCAATACTGTTTCCAACAACAACATAGACATCTCAATCATCGGTAACAATTTTACCGCTGGTGGAGAAGAGCTTCCTCTCATTATCGGCATTACCAATAGAAATAATTCTCCGCTTGATTTGGTTGACCTGGTGGTGGAATACCCCAAAGGTTCGGCTTCGGATTTATCTTCCGATACTGAACGTTTCCGAGAGTCGCTTGGTACTATTCCGGCAGGAGCTGTTCGTAATGAAAATTTAAAATTAACGCTCTTTGGGGAGCAGGGAAGTATTCGTCCGGTAAAAATCACTCTGGAATACAGGGTTTCTGGCTCCAATGCTATTTTCGTAAAAGAAAAATTGTATGAAGTAAATATAAATTCTACGCCGATAAATCTTACCGTTGATGCTCCCACTACTATTAGTCCCAACCAAGACATCGTCTTAAATATAAAGGCTTCTTTAAACGCCACCACTCCCGCTCCCAAAGTGCTTGTCCGGCTTGATTATCCGGTGGGGTTTTCTTTTATAAAATCCACCCCGGCACCGTCATTTGGCAACAATGTCTGGAATTTGGGAGACCTTGCCCCCGGTGGTGAGCACGAGATTTCCATCTTAGGTAAAATGATTGATGTTTTTGACGGAGAAGAAAAAACCTTCACAGTTTCCAGCGGTTCACAATCCGCTACAGACAAATCCGTCATCGGGGTTGTTTTTAACTCCGTAAAAAATACTATCCTAGTGGAGAAGCCTTTTATTGAAGCGGATCTTTATATCAACGGAGTACACCAGAGAGAATATGCTACAGATACAAAGACTACGGTAAATGCCGAGATACGTTTTGTAAATAATTCCGATACCAAGATAAACGACCTTGAGATTAGTGCGAAAATTTTAGGCAATGCTTTCAATGATAGAACCGTAATTGTGCAAGGAGGATTTTATGATTCGTCAAAAGATACGATAACTTGGAACAAAAATTCTCAGAATCGGTTAAGGGAAATTGACCCGGGGGAGACAGGTTCTGTCACTTTTTCTGTCGCTCCGCTCTCGCTCTTCTCGGCTACAGGAGGTATTCTTGTAAGTCCTTCTATCAACATAGAGGTGGATGTCTCCGGTAAACAATCCATAGAAGGTTTTGCCACGAGCGAACTCAATAACTCCTCTTCTGCGACCATCAAGATTATTTCAGATGTTGGATTTTCCACTAAGGCACTTTACTACTCGGGGCCTTTTGCCAATACGGGTTCTATCCCACCTCAAGCCGAAAAACCCACTACTTATACCGTTGTCTGGAGCCTGTCCAACACAGCCAACAGTATTTCTAAAGTACGAATAAATTCTACTATCCCACCGTGGATGACTTTTATGGGAACGGTTTCTCCAGCAGGAGAGGATATAAAATACAATTCTTCCACCAGAGAAATAGTCTGGAATGCGGACAGGATAGCGAGGGGCGCGGGCATAAGTGGGCCTGTGCGTTCGGTGTCGTTCCAGCTCGCCTTCAAGCCTTCAGTCTCTCAGGTAGGAACGAATCCGATTATTATAAATGACGCGATTTTGACTGGCCATGACGATTTTGCTAATGTAGATGTGAAGGTCAATAAGGCTGGTCTTACTACAAAACTTGATGGAGACGAAGCCTTTCCTCAAAATGGAGGTACGGTAATTCCATAAAATAAATTAAAAATCTATGTCAGAAAAAAATAAAAAAGAGGACACAACCAATGACCTGATGGAGAAAATAGTTTCTCTCTGCAAAAGGCGTGGGTTTATTTTTCAGGGTTCGGAGATATACGGCGGATTGGCAGGGACTTGGGACCTGGGCCATTTTGGAGTCGCCTTGAGAAACAACATTCAACAATTCTGGTGGAAAAAGTTTGTGGATGGCCGTCGGGATATGTACGGCATAGATGCGGCACTATTGATGAATTCAAAAGTATGGGAAGCTTCCGGACACGTAGCGGGTTTTGCCGATCCGATGGTGGAATGTAAGAAATGTCATCATAAGTTTCGTGCTGATCAGGTGGATGGGAAATGTCCTGATTGCGGAGGGGAATTTGGAGATATTCAACAGTTCAATATGATGTTCAAAACACATATCGGTGCGAGCGAAGACAGTAGCTCAGTAGTTTATCTTCGCCCGGAGACGGCCCAGGGTATGTTTGTAAATTTTAAAAATACCGTGGACGCTTTTCACCCCAAACTTCCTTTCGGGATGGCACAAATCGGCAAAGCTTTTAGAAACGAAATTGCACCGAGAGATTTTATTTTTCGCGTACGCGAATTTGAACAAATGGAAATAGAATACTTTATTCGTCCGACTGATTGGGAAAGGTATTTTGAATATTGGAGAGGAGAGATGCTTGAATGGATGGAAGAAGTGGGTATAGATATGGCCAAAGTGCACGAATTGGAAGTGTTAAAAGAAGACAGAGCGCATTATTCCAGCCGGACTATAGATTTTGAGTTTGATTTTCCTTTCGGGAAGAAAGAGCTTTTTGGTTTAGCTTACAGAGCAGATTTTGATTTAAAAAGTCATGGGCTTGATTATATTGACGAAGAAAAAGGAGAAAAAACTGTCCCTCATGTGATAGAGCCGACCTTTGGTGTAGGGCGGGCGCTTTTGGCAGTCTTGCTCTCTGCTTACTCTGAAGATGAAAAAGATGGAGAAGTGCGTTCATATTTGAAATTTAAACCAAACATCGCGCCGGTCATCTGTGCTGTTTCTCCGCTTTTGAAAAATAAACCCGAACTGGTGGAATATGCCAACATAAAAGTTTTTGCTCCACTTAAAGAAGAATTTGGTAGGGTAGCTTGGGATGACAACGGCAACATCGGCAAACGATATCGTAGACAAGATGAGATAGGCACACCGTTTTGTATCGTGGTGGACTTTGATACTCTCACCGACGACACAGTTACCGTCCGCGACCGCGATACCGGGGAGCAGGAGAGAATAAAGGTGGCTGATTTGAAAGATTATATAAAGGAAAGAATCTAATGAAATTCTCAAAAAAAGTTTTAAAAAATGGACTGCGGGTTGTTACTATTCCGATGAAAGAGAATCCCACGGTGACCGTGCTCGTCTTGGTGGAGGCCGGGTCCAAATATGAAGAGAAAAGAAATAACGGAATTTCTCACTTTTTGGAGCATATGTGTTTTAAGGGCACAGTGAAGAGGCCCAAGGCTATTGATATATCCAAAGAACTAGATAGCCTGGGGAGCCAGTATAATGCTTTCACCGCCCAAGAATACACGGGATATTATGCCAAGTCCGATGCCAAACACTTCAGCCAGATATTTGAAATTGTCTCGGATATTTATCTAAATTCAACTTTTCCGGAAGCAGAGATGCAGAAAGAGAAAGGCGTGATCATAGAAGAGATAAATATGTATGAAGACTTGCCAAATAGACACGTGCAGGACTTGATGATGGAATTGCTCTACGGAGATACCCCGGCCGGGTGGAATATAGCCGGTACCAAGAAAAATATTATAAAGATGAAACGGGATGATTTTGTTGCTTACAAAAAAGCGCACTATCTGCCGGAAGCCACAGTGCTCGTCGTAGCAGGATCCGTGACCGAAAAAGAAGTACTGCGCGAGGCAAAAAAGATTTTTGGGCACATAAAACGAGGCAAAAAAATGAGCAAGGTGAAAGTGAAAGAGACTCAAAATAAACCTGAAGTGCTGGTAAATTTCAAAAAGACGGATCAGACACATTTTGTTTTGGGGGCGCGTACTTACGATTTATTTAATAAAAATAATGCAGTACTCGCGGTGTTGGGTGGAGTCTTGGGTGGAGGGATGAGCTCTAGACTCTTTCAAAAACTTCGCGAAGAGATGGGTGTCGGTTATTATGTGCGAGCTTATAACGATACTTATACTGATCATGGATTTTTTCAAATTTCCGCCGGAGTGGACAATAAAAGGATAAACGAAGTTCTGTTGGCGGTCTTGGAAGAATGTAAAAAATTAAAAAATGAAAAAGTAGGGGAAGAGGAGTTGAATAAAGTCAAAGAATGTCTGATAGGCAATATGAAGCTCTCCTTGGAATCAAGCGATGACATAGCCAATTTTTATGGCGGGCAAGAGCTTTTGAAACGAAAGTCTCAGAATCTAGAAGAAAAAGCATCGGCCATCCGCAAGGTTACTGCGGAACAAATCAAAAATTTAGCCGGAGAAATTTTTCAAAACAAGAAGCTGAATTTGGCGCTTATTGGGCCATTTAAAGAAAAGACCTCATTCCTGAAAATCCTTAAATTCTAGTCTTTTTAGTTTGTTGTTTTTTGTGGTATTATATTTTTATGTCTGGAAAAGAAAGTGTTACTTCTGTCTCAGTGTCTACCGGTACTATCGTCCGGGCTGTTTTGGTTCTTGTCTTTGTGTTTTTGTTTTGGTTTTTACGAGACTTGGTTTTGGTAGTTTTGACTGCCATTGTGATTGCTTCCTTCGTGGAGTCATCCGTGCCCCATTTCCAAAAAATAGGGATCAATAGAGTCTTTGGCATCATCATTACGTATGGCTTATCCTTGTCTATTTTGTCTGGAATGTTTTATCTTTTTGCTCCACTTTTGATAACTGAAATTTATAATTTTTCAAATTTTTTGACTTCTTACGCTCCCGATGTTTCCATTTTGAACTTTTTCAAAAACGAAGCATTTTCTGGAGCGAAAGATGTAGTCAGTAGTTTGGGGGGAGACTTTTCTGTTTCATCGCTTCTGTCTGTGTCCAAGACCTTCATCTTAAATCTATCCGGAGGATTTTTCACCACCATCTCCGTAGCTTTCGGAAGCATCTTCAACTTTTTCTTGATTATCGTTTTGTCGTTCTATCTTTCAATTCAAGAAAAGGGGATAGAGAACTTTCTTCGCATCATTATTCCTATCTCCTATGAAAATTACGTAGTGGACCTATGGGCGCGTTCCAGTCGCAAGATAGGCCTCTGGGTCAAAGGGCAGATGCTCCTAGGCATCGTCGTCGGTATTTTGATTTATTTGATACTTTCTCTCCTTGGTATAGAGTATGCGCTTCTATTGGCCATCATCACTGGAATCATGGAGATGGTTCCTTATGGTATTTTGGTTGCCTTGGTCCCGACTTTTTTCTTCTCTTATATTTCCGACGGAATAGGGAGTGCTATCATGGTCACTGGGGCTTATGTGATCGTCCATCAATTTGAAGTTTTTCTTTTTGCTCCGCTTATCATAAAGAAGATAGTGGGCCTTTCTCCGATTGTCATTATCTTGGCTGTGGTGATAGGTTTTGAGCTAGGTGGAGTTTGGGGGGCTATTCTTTCCATTCCGATGTCCGTAATTTTAATGGAATTTTTGAACGATATTGAAAAAGATAAATCTCTTTTGAAAACAAGTGATGAAAAAAACTAGTTTCTACATTACAACGACCTTACCATACGTAAATGCGGATCTGCATATGGGGCATGCGCTTGAGTTTGTACGAGCGGATGTTATCGCTAGATATAAAAAACTACAGGGTTTTGATGTATTTTTCAATACTGGTACGGACGAGCATGGAATGAAAATTTATGAGAAAGCCCTGTCTCAGGGCAAAAAACCACAGGAATTTGTGGATGAAAGTTTTTTAAATTTTAAAGAATCGGTGAAAATTTTTGGGATGGATGAAGAAATTTTGCATTTTGTCCGTACTACCGATTTGCACCACATAAAAGCCGCCCAAGAATTTTGGAAAAAAGTAAACGACAATGGGTACATTTACAAAAAAAATTATGAGGCCAAATATTGTGTCGGTTGCGAAGAGACAAAAAGCGATTCCGAACTTGTAAATGGTGAGTGCCCAGTGCATCCTGGCCGTCCGCTTGAAATCATAGAAGAAGAAAATTACTTCTTCAAATATAGTGAATTTGGAGAGAAACTTTTAAAATTTTATGAAGAAAATCCAAATTTTGTCATACCGGACTTTCGCTATAATGAGATGAAGGCTTTTGTGTCTCGTGGGCTTCAGGATTTTTCTATCTCACGTTTGAAATCCAAAATGTCATGGGGCATACCGGTGCCGGGGGATCTTGAGCATGTGATGTATGTGTGGTTTGATGCGCTCGTGAATTATATTTCTACTTTGGGTTGGCCGGATCAGATGGAAAATTTTGAAAAATATTGGGTGCATGGAACTCCTGTTCAATATTGTGGAAAGGATAATACTCGTTTCCAGTCTGCTATGTGGCAAGCGATGCTGATGGCTGCCGGTATAAAAAATACGGACCAGCTAGTGGTGAATGGATTTATCACTGCAGAAGGGGGAGTAAAAATGTCCAAGACCTTGGGCAATGTCGCGGATCCGAAAGAGCTGGTCGCGGAATATGGCACCGACGCTCTCCGCTATTTCCTTTTGCGAGAAGTATCTTCTTTTGAAGATAGTCCCTTCACCATGGAACGATTCAAAGAAGCTTACAATTCAGGATTGGCAAACGGGTTGGGGAATCTGACTTCACGTGTTCTCACTTTATCGGAAAAATATTTGGATGGTTGTCCAGAATTGACTGATGCCATAACAGATCCAGACCCTAGAATTTTATTGGAAAGTTTTCACATTCATGAGTACAGCAGTGCTGTATGGTTAAAAATACAAAGTTTAGATAAAAAAATTCAAGAGACAGAACCATTTAAGGTTGTAAAAGTTGATGAGAAAAAAGGAAAAGAATTAATAAAAGAAAATGTTCTAAGACTTTATGAAATTTCAGAAATGCTTATTCCATTACTTCCGGAAACCGCCAAAACGATTCAAGCATTAATCAAAGCCAACAAAAAACCCGAAAAACCGCTATTTTTAAGGAAAGAATAAAATGACTCCAAAATACATAGACATCCATAGTCATGTCAATTTTACCGCTTTTGATACGGACAGAGATGAGGTCATTGATCGTGCGCTTAGTGATGACACTTGGGTGATAAACGTCGGTACCCAGATAGATACTTCTAAGAGCGCTGTTATTTTGGCCAATAAATATAAAGAAGGCGTGTATGCGGTCATCGGATTGCATCCTATTCATACCGGAGCGTCATATCATGACGAAAAAGAGCTTGGAGAAGGGAATAAAGAGTTCACTTCTCGTGGGGAAATTTTTGATAAAGATGCTTACAGAGAGCTTTTGCGGGATCCCAAGGTCGTAGCGATAGGGGAATGTGGTTTGGATTATTATAGATGTGACGAGGAATCCATCACCAAACAAAAACAAGCTTTTATGGCCCAAGTAGAGCTGGCAGATGAATTTGGTAAGCCCTTGATGCTTCATATCCGCAATAACCCAAAAGATAAAAAATTAAATGCATATTCTGATGTGCTAGATTTACTCAAAAAATTTCCGAACATAAAAGGAGACGTTCATTTTTTTGCGGGGACCTGGGAAGATGCGAAAAAATTTCTGGACATAGGTTTTACTCTTTCTTTTACCGGGGTGGTCACTTTCACCAAAGATTATGATGAAGTCATCAGAAATACCCCATTAGATAGGATCATGTCTGAGACGGATGCTCCATATGTCGCGCCTGTGCCACACAGGGGCAAGCGCAATGAGCCTGTTTATGTGAAAGAAACTGTCAAAAAAATCGCTGAGATTAAAAATCTCCCCGAAGCAGAAGTAGCGGAGGCCCTCATCGCGAACGCCAAACGACTTTTCAAGATTTAGCCCTTCGCCCCTATCCCTGGGATAGGGGAACCCTTTACTTTTTAAGGTCTCTTTGGTAGTATGACATTTATGCAAGCAAGTGAACAAAATAACGAAATTATAGAAGAAATTACTTCAGATAATGTGGACACAGGAGCAAACCAGAGAGTTTACGAGCTCGGTTATCTTTTGGTGCCTACTATCGCTGAAGAAAATTTGCCCGCAATGTATGGCAATATTAAAGAACTCGTTTCTTCTTTTAAGGGTGAGATTATTTCCGACGAAATGCCAAAAATGATACCGCTTGCTTACTCTATGACCAAAGTCATCACCAACATCCGCAACAAATTTGATAATGCCTACTTTGGTTGGATCAAGTTTGTCATGGATTCCGATAAAGTTTTGGAATTGAAAAAGAAGCTTGATTTGGATCCCAATTTCATCAGATTTTTGATTTTAAAGACAGTCAAAGAAAATACTATCGCCTCCAAAAGATTTGTCCGTGGAGAGATGCACGGCCGAAAGCCAAAGACAGAAAAGGGCGACAATGGTGAGCCAGCTGCTCCTATAAACAAAGAAGAGATAGATAAAGAAATAGACGCGATGATTGCGGTCTAAAGCTTTTATAAAATAACATAAAAATATGTATTTAAACAAAGCAATTTTAATAGGAAATCTAACTCGCGACCCGGAATTACGTTCTCTTCCTTCAGGTATAAAAGTCTGCACTTTTTCTTTAGCCACCAATCGGGTTTGGAAAGATAAAAATGGTGCTCGTCAAGAATCTACCGATTATCACAATGTAGTGGTCTTCGGACGCCAAGCGGAGACAGTGGCGCAATATATGAAGAAAGGGAGCTCCATTTTAGTAGAAGGCAGGATGCAGACCAGGAGTTGGGATGACAAGAATAGCGGAGAAAAGAAATATCGTACCGAAGTAGTCGCTGATCGCACTCAGTTTGGTCCCAAAGGGGGAGGCACGGGAGCTAGTGGAGGGACCAATAGTGTAGGTTCCAAAGCCCCAGCTAGTGAAGGAGAAGTGGATGCTATAGAGTACCCTGAAGAAGACATTAATTCCGAAGACATTCCGTTCTAACTTTACGAACTTTATAACTTTTAACTTTATAACTAGTCAAAGACCATGAAACAAGATTATTTTTCAGCCAACAATATAAAATACATAGACTACAAGGATATTGAAATTCTAAAGAAATTTTTGAATCCAAACGGCAAGATTGTGAGCCACAAGAAGACAGGTGTCACTTCCAAGAATCAACGCGCTCTTACTTCTGCTATCAAGCATGCCAGATTTTTGGGCTTGCTTCCTTTTGTAGTTAAATAATAACTTGGTTAAATACGAAGGTTCAACCTTCGTATTTTTGTTTTGATTATTTTTTTTTAAATATAAATTTTATGTCACAACTTCAATACAACGAAATACGAGAAAAGAAAATAATTATTCACGATGATGAGCCGTGTGAAGTGGTGGAGTCTCATGTCGCTCGTACGCAACAGCGAAAACCGCAAAACCAAGTAAAACTGCGAAGTTTGATTTCCGGTAAAGTTTTCCCCGCTACCTATCACGTGTCTGATTCTGCGGATGAAGCAGATATCACCAAACGCGATGTTACTTTTTTATATTCAAACAAAGGCGAATTTTGGTTTTGTGATCCATCCGACAAGAGCAATAGATTTAAACTAGACGAGGCCCTCTTGGGTGATTCATCCAAATTTTTAAAACAAGACGGCAATGTCACAGCATTAGTCTGGACCGATGATGAAGATGAAGAAAAAATCATAAAAATCAGTTTGCCTATTAAAATGGAATTCAAAATCAAAGAAGCCCCTCCGGCGGTGAGAGGGGATACTTCCAAGGGTGGTAACAAGATTATTACTCTTGAAAACGGCACTACTTTAAATGCTCCTATGTTTATAAATGAAGGAGATGTAATTCGCGTAAATACCGAGACCGGAGAATACGTAGAGCGTGTCTAGACTTCCTCCGCGAATTTCTTTCTAATCTCTTTTAGAATTTCTTTGGAGATTTTTTCGTTCTCTTTCAAGAAGGTGCGAGTGGAATCATACCCCACGCCGAGTTTTACTTTTTCTGCTTTTTCGCCGGTTGGCATATAGAAATATGAATTTCCGCTTTTTTCTATAATTTTGAATTTTTCTCCTAGGGCCATGATCTCTCCCTCTTTGGATATTCCTTCGTTGTAGATGATATCAAATTCCGTCTGCTTGAACGGAGCAGCCACTTTATTTTTCACTACTTTTACTCTCGTGCGAGAACCCACGATTTCCTCACCTTTTTTGATCTGGGCGATTTTGCGGATGTCTAGCCTGACTGAAGTATAAAACTTCAAGGCCTTGCCTCCTGGAGTCGTTTCTGGGTTACCGAACATCACTCCGATTTGCATACGAATCTGATTGATAAAGATGACGCAAGTCTTGGAGCGGGCGACGATGGCAGTCAGTTTACGAAGCGCTTGAGACATCAGACGGGCTTGTTTACCTACGTGGTAAGCTCCCATGTCTCCTTCAATTTCATCTTTGGGGGTAAGGGCGGCGACAGAGTCCACTACCACGACATCAATTTTCCCCGTACGTACGAGACTCTCCACTATTTCTAGTGCCTGTTCTCCATTGTCCGGTTGAGAGATAAGCAAATCATTTATATTTACTCCGAGTTTCTTGGTGTACTCTGGGTCCATTGCATGTTCTGCATCTATATACGCGCAGACTCCGCCGAGCTTTTGGGCTTCAGCTACAATGTGTAGTGAGAGGGTAGTCTTTCCGGAAGATTCCGGTCCAAATATCTCAATGATTCTCCCTCGCGGTATGCCTCCGACGCCGAGCGCCATATCTAGTCCGATAGAGCCAGTCGGTATCGTGTTTATGTTTACCTTTGGGGTATCACCCAATTTCATTATGGAACCTTCTCCGAATTTCGTTTGGATAGCTTTCAGAGTGTCACTAAGTACGGATTCTCCTACAGTCTTATCTTCTTTTTTTTCTTTTTTCTTTTGCATAGTTTTCTGTTTGTTCCCAATAGGAATTGCTTTTACGAATGGTCTGGCCGGGATAGGGACCCGGAGGACCGAGGACCTGAGTAAGAGCAATTCCTATTGGGAATATATTAATTTATAATTTTTTTCATCCACGTAGCCGAACTTGTCTTCTGCTTTGATGGTGACTATATTATACCCTGGCAGGAGGGCGATTGTCTCGCCAAAGTTTCCTTCCTGGTCTATTGAAATTTCCCGTCCATTTAAGGTCAATTTTATGGCATTTTTGGCATTACCGGTTAGTTTTACTATATTTTCTGTAAAGACAGTGCCATCGGACAAATTCACTTCTCTGATTTTTATCCCAAAGATTAAATCTTTAGAAATAAAAATAGCATAAAGAATAATCAAAATAAAAAAGACAGAGAAGCCGGCTATTTTGACTATTTTTTTTCCATCTTCTATCATTCCCATTTTTTAAATCACATTAGTTCCGTCTTCCGTCCTTTCTATCTTTTCCAGTACTTCTCTAGGCTTGGCGCCATCACCGGGGCCTATCACTCCGCGTTCTTCTAGTTTATCCATCAGTCGTGCGGCGCGCGCGTATCCGAGTTTTAATTTTCTTTGTAGATAAGAAGTAGAAGCTTTCCCGGCTTCCATCACACAGGCTCTCGCTTCTTCATACATTTCATCGTCATCATCCATATCATCCTCTTCCAAAGAGCTTTCAAAGATGCTCTTGTCGGCGGAGATAGAGCCTGCGGTCAGAGTGATCTCTTCTGTCACTTCATCCGCATAAGCGTCCGCCAAATATTTTACCACTTTCTTCACCTCTACTTCGGAGATAAAAGCACTCTGCAGACGCTCCGGCTGTGCTTCACCCGAAGAGTAGAGCATATCGCCGGCACCCAAGAGCTTTTCTGCTCCTCCTGCATCCAATATCGTGCGGGAGTCTATTTGTGAAGAAACCTTGAGTGCTATACGAGCAGGGATGTTTGCTTTGATGAGTCCGGTGATGACATTTACTTCCGGACGTTGAGTGGAGAGTATGAGGTGTATGCCGACTGCGCGAGACATCTGGGCGAGTCGCACGATAGCCGCTTCCAGTTCTCTCGGGTAAGTGCTCATGATATCTGCGAGTTCGTCTATGATGATGACGATATATGGCAAACGGTCTGCTCCGGTCTCTTCATCTACTCCATCACCATTTTTGGTTGTTTTTCTAGGATTTTTACTCCAAACGTTGTTGTGATAAGACTCTATGTCTCGTACAGATTCTGCTTCCAAGATATCATAACGGCGATCCATCTCTTTTGCTGCCCATTTGAGCGCCAAGATAGTCTTTTTCGCTTCGGTGATGACAGGGGTGAGCAAATGAGGAATGTTTTTATAGAGAGTGAGTTCTACTCGTTTTGGATCTATCAAGATGAGCTTCAGATCTTCCGGCCCGTTTCTATACAAGAGGGAAGTGATGATTGAATGGATGGTGACTGATTTTCCGGAGCCAGTAGTGCCGGCCACGAGGGCGTGTGGCATTTTGGCCAAGTTACCAAAGACGGCTTTGCCGGAGATGTTGCGTCCGAGGGCGATAGTAAGTGGCTTTGGAGAATTTTGGAACTTGTCGTCTCCTAGGAGGGTGGCGAGTCCGACTATTGATTTGGATTTATTCGGAATCTCAATACCGACTAAAGATTTGCCGGGGATAGGGGCTTCTATGCGGATAGGGTGTGCGGCGAGAGAGAGGGCGAGGTCATTTTGCAGTCCTACGATGCGCGAGAGCTTTACTCCTTCGGCTGGTTTGAGGGCGTAGCGAGTGACGGTCGGTCCGATAGTAATCTCATCCATTTCCACTTCAATGCCGAAGTTTGCGAGAGTGCGTTTGATGATATTGGCGTTAGCTTTGATGTCTCCGGTGTTTGGTTTACCTTTGTCTTCTTCCAAGAGACCAAGCGGCGGGGGTACATAAGTAGAGGCAGGACCCACTTTTCTTTTTTTGATAGGGATCTCTTCTTCCTCTTCTTCTACCACCTTGTTTTTCCCGACCCCCAAAGCATTCTTGATTTTTTCGCTCGTAGTTTCTTTCGTTATTTCTTCTTTCTCTTCTGGTTCTTCCTCTTCTTCGGGGAGTTCTTCGGGTGTTTCATCTGCAGTTTCTTTTTTCTTGGTGAACTTCTCCTTGATTCTCATGAGTAGTGGCATGAGGTCTAGTTTTGCATCAAACATTATCAAAACCGAAATTATTAAAATCGCTCCCAAGAAAGCGAGACTAGCATATACATCAAAAAGTGAGACAAATGGTTTAGCTAAAATTTCTCCGAAAAATCCTCCGGCATGTTCGCCTGAAGCGATGTCTATCATCCCTAGTCCTGAGAGTAAGAACAAAATTCCGGAGATGACCCGCGCCCAGCCGATGTCCGGCACTTCTGATTTTATAAATGAAGAACCGAGCAAGACTAGTAGGGTAGGCAAGAGGATATATCCGACACCGAGTAAGTATTCCAGTTTTTCAAAAACAAATACACCCGCCACTCCGGCGATATCAAAATAAGTCAACAAGAAAAATAAGGCGAGAACAAAAAATACGACTGCGATGATTCCGTGTTTAGTTTGAGTTTTCAATCCACTTGGTTTACTTTCATACTTGTCACTTCTTTTTTTGGCCATATAAAACTATTTTACCACGCACTAGCCATTAGGCGCTAGGCATTAGGCTTTAGCTTTTTATTTTTTTGTATTGTATTTTGCTAGAGCCTAGTGCCTAAAGCCTAGGGCCTGAGAAAATGCTCTTGCATTTTTCCTTGTCCCATATATAATGGACAAATGTTGGGAGAAGAAAAAAATCTCAAAGACTCCAAAAAAGACGCCATAAAAGACACCTCCTCTGTTTCTGTTTCCTATGGGGACACAGGGGCTTCTTCTGGTCTTTACTCCAAGACCGACAAACTCATTACTGCCCTTTATATGGTTACGGACATTATTGAAAGAGATGAACCCCTCCGAAATAAGTTAAGGACACTAGGCACCGAAATCGTATCGGACATGCGCTCCTTGGAACAAAGCATGGCAGGGAATATGGCGTCCGTTATCCTTGGAAAAGTGGAGGAAATTGTGTCCTTCTTAGATCTCGCCAGGACGATGAGCATCGTCTCTGTTATGAATTCCGATATCTTGAAAAAAGAATTTTTCAAATTAAAACAAAGCATTACAGGCTCTGTCGGAAAGATTGAAATCTTAAACAACAAAGTAGACTTGTCGGAATTTTTTGGAGAGGCTCCGAAGGTCGGGTTGTTTTCCGAAAAAATAATTTCTAAAGGACATCTACCTATCCGTACGGGTCCTAGCCTCGGGGTGCAAAAGGCGGACACTCTCCTCAAGGCCATCAAAGGTATCTCCGGGGTTCACAACTTTGACGAACAAAAAAAACAAAGACGAAACGATATATTAAACATCATAAAGATTTTAGGTGGCAGTGCTACCATAAAGGACATAAAGGACAAGGTACATACTTTGCCGGGGCAGGTGGGGTCGCTGGACTCTCACAGTGAAAAGACACTCCAAAGGGAGCTCGTATCTATGGTCTCAGGTGGTGTCCTTAAGAAAGAAGGATCCAAACGTTGGAGCAGATATTTCATAAAATAAACATCCATAAAATTTTTCTCTTCTCTTTGCATCTTGTATGAAATTGTGTTAAGATACGTCTATGGATATAGGCATAAAATGCCAAGTTATCCACATAATATATTGCTCTATTTAAGAGCTGTATTATAATGTGATTGTGTTTATGGAGTGCACGTCTGTGTATTCTGTATTCACAAATTGTATTTATTTTCACTTCATAAAAATTCACTTCTGATTTCGTCGAAAAAATCAAAAGAGAATAAAGTGAAAATAAGGAAGGATCATTGAAAACTTAATAGCTATGTTTTCAATGTAGTTTATATCTGGTCGTTGTTTCGCAATCCGCTACATTATTAAAATTTATTAGTTATAAGCGGAGTAGGGATAACGATAAGAAAAATACGCCTTTAGTTTTGTCGAAACTTATTAATGGCGTAAAAATTAGAAAAATATATGAGTAAATTATTAAAATCAAAATTTCTTTTAGGAGTTTTGGTTGTAGCAACTTTGTTCGTTGGTTTTGCCTTTAATGCAAACTCAGCAGCAGCTGATTGTTCAATCACTACTACTTTGAGAGCAGGTTCAGTAGGCACAGAAGTTCAATGCTTACAGACAATAATCGGTGCTACAGCTGATGGTAAGTTTGGTCCTATGACCAAGGCTGCTGTTATGGCTTGGCAAGCAGGTCATGGTCTAGTTGCTGACGGAGTTGTCGGTGCTATGACTCGTGCCGCTTTGATGGGTGCACCTACAGGAAACTTTCCAGCAGGATGTACTTCAGCTTCCGGCTACAGTGCAACCACAGGAGTAAAGTGTGATACTGGTGCTTCAGCAGGACTTCCAGCAGGATGTTCCTCAACTGTAGGCTACAGCCAGACAACAGGAGTAAAGTGTGATGGATCACAAGGTGGTTCTTCATCCGGTCCTTTGTCCGGTGGAGCAGGAGATGTAACAATCACTTCTACTACTTCAGATGTTGAAGACACAGTAAAAGAAGATGATACAGAAGTGAAAGTTCTTGGTTTCCAAGTAGAAGCTGAGGATTCTGATGTTGAAATCAACAACGTTAAAGTTCTTTTGAAGAATACTGGTTTCGGACCTTCTTCAGAAAATCTTTTGAAGTATGTTGATGAAGTTTCCATCATGATGGGAGATGAAGTTGTTGGTTCAGCTGACACTTCTGACTTCTCAAAGGATTCAGGTTCTCCTGATGAATTTACTAAATCAATTTCTCTTGATAACGCAGTTGTCAGAGAAGGTGATAAAGTGAAGTTTTATGTAGCAGTTACAACCAGTTCAACTATTGACACTGCAGACATGACCGATGCTGATTGGTACGTACTTGCTGACACTCTTCGCTTTGAAGATGGATCAGGAGTTGTTTCCACAACAGATATTACCAAAAACAACACCTTTGACTTTGAGGATGCATCCTCTGATGATAGCCTTGAAGTAAAATCTTCAACTGCTAACCCAGAAGATGGAACTGTTAAAGTTGATGAGAATAACACTACTGATGATGTCCTAGCTCTTCAATTCAAATTGGATGTAGACGAGGATTCAGCAGATGCTTCTGTTACTTCTGCAACTGTTAAAGTTGCTGTATCAAACTTTGACTATGATAAAAGTGGAGTTGTTGATGCAGGCGATCTTCTAGCCGTTGCTAACGGAGATGCTATAGCTTGGGCAGACAGAATCGTTGATTCTCTAATGGTAGAAATTGACGGTGAAGAATTTGAAGCTGACTTAGACAATTCAGATGGTACTTCAGGAGATCTAGCAGCTGGTGCTGGTTATGTTTACTACACAGTTGATTTTGATGACGATGAAATGGTCATCTCTTCCGGTGATGTTGTAGACGTAAAAGTACTCATCAACTTCAATGATCAAGGTGATGATACTGTTCCAGCAAATAGTAATTACAACGAAGGTGTTGTCGTAACAGCTTCTTTGGCTGCTACAACTGACATCTCAGCTGAGACAGAAAACGATGAAATCACAGTAGACGGTTCTTCAAAGACCGGTGCTGATCTTACATTGAATTTGTCCGAAGCTACTCTTTCTAGTCTATCTTGGGTACCGCTTGAAGGTGGTGCTGGAGTAGAATTGAGGTTTACAGTTGAAGCAGAAGGTGATGCTGTATTGGTAACCCTTGCAGACCTTGTCGCTGCTGATACTGTTACAACAACTGGAACTGTGGCTGCACCTACTCTTACAAAGGTGTCAGGTGATGCTGTAGAAGCCCCAGCTAATACATGGACAATTGATGAAGGAGATACTGCTTCATTCAGTCTTGTGTATACAAATACTGGTGCTAACGCTACAAGTGTACGAGTAACTATGCCTACTATCGCAGGACAAGATGTCTCTGATGATAAGGAAGTTTCTCCTCTAGTTGTTAGAAACGTTAACTAGTATAAATTCTCTCTGGTCTGATACGCCTTAAAAAGTATTACAAAACAACCCCCGACTCTTACGAGAGTCCGGGGTTTTTTGTTTTCCCCTCCAATTTTTTCCCTCCCCAACCCCCGACCTTACCCTTAAGCAAGAACCGTTCTTGCTTAACCTTACTTAACTTTTTCTTTTCTTATTCCTTTAAGCAATTTAAGCAAGAACCGTTTAAGCAAGAACCGTTCTTGCTTATTTTTATATTAAAAATGTATAATTAAACCATGCAAAGAAAGGATCCATTTGTTACGGGGGAATATTATCATATATACAATTGTGGTATTGATAAGCGGATCATTTTTAAATCTGAGAGTGACTATAAAAGATTCGTCATGCTTTTATATGTCGCAAACTCAAATACTGAATCTTTTCGTCTTGATAATTTAATAAATCAACAGCACAAAAATTTTGATGAAATATTAAAATTAGATAAAGGGGAATCTCTGGTGTCTCTAGGCGCGTGGTGTTTGATGCCAAATCATTTTCATTTAATTGTAAGGCAAGAAGTAGATGGTGGTATCACAAAATTTATGAGAAAACTCGGGGTGGGATACTCAATGTTTTTTAACATAAAATATCATAGGACGGGAGCTTTGTTCGGAGGACTATTCAAGTCAAAACTTATCAACGCGGATGATACATATTTGAAACACTTGTTTGGCTATCTGCATTTAAATCCACTTGATATAAAATTTTCTGATTGGGAGAATAAAATGGAACAAGGAAAAGAAATTCCAGTCACAGCGATGCAGGAGTTTTTGGATACTTATAGATATTCAAGCTATTTAGATTTCATGGGGAAGGAGAGAGCTGAAAGTGCTCTGTTAACCCTGAAAGATTTTCCAGATTATTTTGGAGAGGCTAATTCATTTAAAGAATTTATGAAAAGTTATTTGGTTGATTCACAAAATTAAGCAAGAACCGCAATTAAGCAAGAACCGTTCTTGCTTAATTAAAGAGGCTTTTTATATTTATGTGATATAATTTATGTATTAATTGGTAATTTAAAAAAATTATGTTCAAAAATTTATCTAAGAAAAATATTATTATCGCAGTTGTTATAATTTTAGTTTTAGTGATGGTTGGCCTTTTTGTTTATAAAGCAAAAATGAATAAAGGATATTCCATCGTGTATCTGACGACAGGGGAAGTGTATATAGGCAAGCTCACTACTTTTCCAGATTTGAAATTAAAAGATACTTTTATTTTACAAATTACCAAGGATGCGAAAGATCCTACGAAGAATAATTTTCAACTTCAACCGGTGAAAGAAGCTCTCTGGGCTCCGGAATATATAAACCTAACCGAGAAGAATGTGATCTTTTATGGTCCACTCTTGGAAACGAGCCAAATCGCGCAGACTCTAGCAGAACAAAATAAACAAAATTAACAAAAGGTCGCTGGTGTCTTTTAATATAATTAAATATTATGAAAAATAAATTAAAATTGTTTGCAATGGCGATGTTTATGTTTTTTGGAGTAGTCGGTTTGGTGGGTGCCGCTGCGCTCAATTGGTCTGTAGATCAGACTATTAATCTCACGTCTCCAGATATTGATCTGACTATTGCTTCCGGTTCAGCCGCTACTAGTCTGGTGGTGAACGCTGGTGATATTGATGTTGTTTTAGGAGCAGGTGATGTTTTCACTGTCACTCCAGTAAGTGGGGCGTTGACAGTCTCAGGTAATACTACTGCTACAGTCAGCAACGTTTGTACGGCAGGAATTTCTACTGTTGTCTTGACGGGCGGTGCTGGTGGAGAGACGATCACCATCACTCCTACAGGGGTAGCTTGTGTTGCTCCTAGCACCGGAGGTGGGGGAAGTGGAACCAGTAGTGGCTCTAGGCCGAGGACGACTACTCCTCCGATAATTGTTCCTCCAACCCCGATACCTACACCTACCCCAATAGTAACCAACGAAGGTGGAACTTGTACTTATAATCTCGGGACAGAAGTTTTGAAGAATGGAAGTAGAGGTGAAGCAGTGAAAGAATTGCAAAGATTTATGAATGCCGAGATGAATTTGGGTTTGGTGATGGATGGCATCTTGGGACCGAAGACGATAGCAGTCATCATGAAGTGGCAAACGGAAAATAGTTTGGTTTCAGATGGTCTCATCGGACCGATGACTAAAGCAAAGATGAATGGCATAGCGGCTACTCGTTGCGCCACTCCGGCGACCCCGGCTACTCCGGGAGAAACTCCTGCTACTCCAGCTACTCCAAACGCACAAGGTTATGCTTTTGGCACACTTTTGGTAAAGGAGGGGACTAAAGGAGAATCCTGCAAAGCTTGGCAGATGTTCTTGAATGACAAAACTAACGCAGGCCTGGTAGCGGACGGAAATTGTGGACCAAAGACGATGGTCGCAGCTAAAGCTTGGCAAGCATCTGTGGGTCTCACCGCAGACGGAATGCTTGGCGCAATGTCCCGCACCAAAGCTCTTACTCAATAAAAAAATATTCCTCTATCCCTGTGAGATAGAGATAGACAAAAACCCCATTTCGGTGGGGTTTTTGTTATTGATACTTATTTTTGATAATATAAAGGTATGTGGGAATTATTTTTGAAAATCTGGTATTTCATTATTGTTTTGCCAATTATCCTGGTGACGGAAGGTTATGAAAGACTAAAAAAATTTATGCATAAACATGGGTATCACCCTGACTGGGCGCATACCGTACTTGCTGTTTTAATCTTGGCTCTCATCCTCGCCCTCCTTGTCCAGTACGGCTATTAGGTATAGAAAAAACAAAAAGTTATCCCCACCCCCAAACCAGGTATAGGGGCATGATATACTAGAAGGGTAATGGCAAAACATTTTTTGAAGACTTTGTTTGTTTTTACAATAATCGTTATTTTGGGGTTGATGGGAGTTTATTTGGTGATGTATTTTGGAGAAGGAGGGAATATGATGGAGATACTAAATGGTAAGATAGGATTTGCAAAATAGGTTGTTTGTGTTATAGTGTTCATACCGCAAAGAAAACAGGTTTACCCGCCTAATGTGGGCAGTAAAAAATTTCCTGTTTAGTGGGTCGATATTCTGTCATCAGACGGAGGAAAACTTGCGGCGAAAGCCGTTTTTTTATTGGAAAAAATAAAATTATGTTACAAAAATCAAGAAAAACAGAAATGATCAAAGACATGGAAGGAGTCATAAAAAACTCTAAATCCCTAGTCTTTGTAAATTTCCATGGATTAAAAGTAAGTGATGAGACAAACCTCAGAAGTAGTCTACGAGGAGAAGGAGTAGGATACAAAGTCGGGAGAAAAACTCTCCTCAAAAGAGCCCTAGAAGGCAAGGCGGAAGGAGTAATTCCAGAGCTCGGTGGAGAAGTCGCCATCGCGTATTCTGCCGACCCAATCTCTTCTCCGCGCGAGATATATAACTTTCAAAAAACCCATAAAGGAATGCTAAATATTCTCGGTGGAATTTTTGAAGGAAAATTTGTAGACAGCGCGTATATGATGGAGCTCGCAACGATACCAAGTAAGGAAGTATTGCTTTCCAAATTGGCCTTTTTGCTTCAGAGTCCTATGCAACGTCTGGCTATCGCAGTGAACGAAGTATCAAAGAAAAAATAATATTAATAATTTAATTAGAAAAATTTATGTCAAAATTTGATTCATTTATGAAAGACCTTGAGAGCGCATCAGTCTTGGAATTGAACGACTTGGTGAAGGCGATTGAGGAAAAGTTCGGGGTGTCCGCTGCCGCAGTGGCATCAGTAGGTGGGGGTGCCGCAGCAGGAGCTGAAGCAGCCGAAGAGAAAGATGCGTTTACTGTAGTTCTCGCTTCTGCGGGTGAACAGAAAATCGCGGTGATGAAAGTCGTCAAAGAAGCTCTAGGTCTCGGTTTGAAAGACGCTAAAGATTTGGTGGACGCAGCTCCTTCAACCTTGAAAGAAGGAATGAAGAAGGCAGAAGCCGATGATCTTAAGAAGAAAATAGAAGAGGCTGGAGGAAAAATTGAACTAAAATAATATTTAGTTAGTTTTTAAAAACACCCCCTTTGGGGGTGTTTTTCGTATGGGGCAAACGTTGTTTTTTACAAAAAACGCAGTATACTAGTTCTTATGGAAATCTTGGGCAAAATACTAGGTAATTCTGCGAGGGTAAAAATAATGAGACTTTTTTTACTCAACAGGGGTAAAAATTTTACTACTAAAGATGTGATAAAGAGAAGTCGGGTGACTCCGGATTTGGCCCGTCGAGAGATACGGTTACTTTCTTCTGTAGATTTTATCAAGAAACACAAAGATGTTTGGTCTTATAGTGCTTCTTTTAAATATGGTGGAGAATTTGAAGATTTATTGCTGAGCGGAGATGCGGTGAGTCATGAAGCTATCACCGATAATTTCAGAAAAGCCGGCCGGGTAAAACTCATCATCGTTTCCGGAGTATTTATCAAAAATCACGATAGCAGAGTAGATCTACTGGTCGTCGGGGATAAGATGAGACGAAACAAAATAGAAGAAGGAATTCGCAAGATGGAGGCAGAGATGGGGGTGGAACTGGTCTATGCCGTATTTGATACAAAAGAATTTCTGTATAGATTGAGTATGTATGACAAGCTTGTACGAGACATCATAGACTATCCTCATGAGGTAGTTTTGCAAGCCAAAGAGTTATCCACACAAGCTTTAATGAAAGCGTAAAAACTGATACAATATAAGCATAACTTTTATAAGGTCGAAACTTAGAAAGTATTATTAGCTAATTATTTATCTATTGTTATGAGTAATATTTGGATGACCTGGGGTGATGTTTTTAATTCATCACTACAAAGTTTGTGGTGGGGTTTTGTGCAGTTTACTCCTAGACTTTTGATGGCCGTCGTTTTCTTTTTTATCGGTTGGTTGCTCGGTTCGGTAGTCGCGAGAGCAATTGAACAAGTATTTTCCAGCCTAAAGATAGACAATCTTTTCAAATCTATCGGGGCGGAAAACTTTCTTAGAAAAGCCGGAGTAAATCTAAACACTGGATATTTTATAGGACAGATAGTGAGATGGTTTGTGATTATCGTCTTCTTGCTTCCTTCTCTAAACTTGGTCGGCCTGAACGATGTTTCTTCTTTCTTGGCAGAAAGTGTTCTAGGATTCTTGCCTCAGGTTGTTATCGCTGCTTTTGTCTTGATTATCGCGGCAGTAGTTTCTGAAGGTTTGTCCAAGACGGTACTAGCTACTGCCAAAGCGGTAGATTTGAAAGCAGCCAACATGCTAGCTACCATCGCTAAGTATGCTGTCTGGGTGTTCGCCATCATTATCGCACTCGGTAAGCTCGGGCTAGGAGACTATATGAGTATTCTGTTCTCCGGAATAATCGCCATGCTGGCGCTCGGTGGAGCTCTCGCTTTCGGCTTGGGTGGCAAAGATCACGCCTCCCGATTTATTTCAAAGCTCGGTGAAGAGGTGCACAACTAGTAATTTTTAGTCAATAAAACGAATAGTTTTATCAAAAAAGATGTCCCCAGTATCCACGGGTTGACATCTTTTTTGCTTTCAGATATACTCTCTCAATCAGTATGGTAATCACAAGAAACAGTTTAAGAAGGCGGCGTTAGAGCAGACTTTCTTTTTGTCTGTAAGGCCCGCCCGAAAGGCGGTTTTTTTGTGAAAAAATCAGCACGGAATGACACTTTGAAAACTTAATTTCTATCCGGCAATATTGTAGGGTCTTTTTGTCGGCCGAGATAGAAGAAAGCCAAAAAAATATTTTAGTAGCGAGCGGTCGTGAAAGAATATTTCTGTTAAAATTTTGGCTTATCCCGCTGAAAGGCGGGTTGTGATTTCTAAATTTCTTAACAGGAAATTTAAGGGCGTACGGTGGATGCCTTGACTTTAAGAAGCGATGAAGGACGTGGCGTTGCTGCGATAAGCTTCGGGGAGGTGCTTAGCAACCTTTGATCCGGAGATTTCCGAATGGGGAAACCCTATAGAGCAAACCTCTATAATTTTTTACGCAAGTAAAATTTGCACACCTTGGGAAGTGAAACATCTCAGTACCAAGAGGAATAGAAACAAATATGCATTTCCCTAGTAGCGGCGAGCGAAAAGGAAGGAGCCCAAACCGTAGTCGCAAGACTGCGGGGTTGTAAGGTAACAATGTAGTTTACTAGAGGAGTCAAAAAATAAATTATTAGCTGAAGTTGCTGGAAAGCAACACCATAGGGGGTGATAGTCCCGTAAACGAAAATAATTTATCTCTTTTATTGTTATTCTTGAGTACCCCAGGACATGAGTGGCCGGGGGGAATCCAGCGGAACTAACCGCTAAGGCTAAATATTCTTAAAGATCGATAGTGAACAAGTACCGTGAGGGAAAGGTGAAAAGCAGCCCGATTAGGGCGGTGAAATAGACCTGAAACCGTATGTCTACAAGGAGT
>JBAQNN010000003.1:0-279473 GCA_049303835.1 Minisyncoccia bacterium
TGGGACGTAAAGATCTTTTATGAGGGAAGAAGTTTATTGACTGTACCTCATGAATAAGAGGCTCCTAATCTCGTGCCAGCAGGAGCGGTAATACGAGAGCCTCGAGCGTTATCCGGAATTATTGGGCGTAAAGGGTGCGTAGGTTGTTCTGTTAGTCTTTTGTCAAAGCCCCGAGCTTAACTTGGGATATGCAAAAGAAACGGCAGAACTTGAAAGTGCGAGAGGTATACGGAACTTATGGTGTAGGGGTGAAATCCGTTGATATCATAGGGAACACCAAATGCGAAGGCAGTATACTGGCGCACATTTGACACTGAAGCACGAAAGCGTGGGTAGCGAATGGGATTAGATACCCCAGTAGTCCACGCCCTAAACGATGATCTCTCGCTATTCGGAGTATCGACCCTCTGAGTGGCTTAGCTAACGCGTTAAGAGATCCGCCTGGGAAGTACGGCCGCAAGGCTAAAACTCAAAGGAATAGACGGGGACTTGCACAAGCAGTGGATTATGTGGTTTAATTCGATGGTAAACGAAGAACCTTACCAGGGTTAGAAATCCTAGTGAAAGCCCGAGGAAACTCGGGGCCTCGCAAGACTCTAGGACAGGTGATGCATGGCCGTCGTCAGTTCGTGGTTTGAATTGTACCCTTAAGTGGGCTAACGAACGCAACCCTCGTTGTGTGTTACAAGTGTCACACGAGACCGCCCCCGCCCGAGAACGTAATTTTTTAAAAATTATTTTTTCAGGCGGGGGAGGAAGGAGAGGATGACGCCAGGTCAGCATGTCCCTTTGATACCCTGGGCTACACACATAATACAATGGCTACTACAACGCGTTGCGACGAGGTGACTCTGAGCTAACCGTCTAAAAGTAGCCTCAGTTCGGATTGAAGGCTGCAACTCGCCTTCATGAAGCTGGAATTGCTAGTAATCGCAGGTCAGCTAAACTGCGGTGAATACGTTCTCAAGTCTTGTACTCACCGCCCGTCAAGTCAAGGGAGCCGGGAGTACCCGAAGTATCCGCAGAAGCGGGTCCTAAGGTAAGCTCGGTGACAGGGACTAAGTCGTAACAAGGCACGGGTAGCGGAAGCTGCTCGTGGATTAATTCAATTTGAAAACCGTCCCGGTCTTGTGAAAGAAATTTCGCAGGACCGAGTGTCTCGTCTCAAACGAACACTGGCCTCGGAGAGGTTGGATATATTGAGTCGGTATTGTGTCGCTCAATTGACGACACAATAGTTTTTACTAAAACTTAAAATTGGTTGGACTATATGGAAAGACATATAAAATAAAAAAGTTAATGAACGAAACAAAACAAAGCACAGCAATTTTCAAAAAACACCACGTCTAAAAACGTGGTGTTTTTTGTTTTTAACTTGCGAACTCAATGTGGGGGGGGGGTATAATAATAATTATGAAGTTAAAATTTTTTGTATTTGCATTTGTTTTGTTTTCTTTTTTAATATTAAACACTAACGTTCTCGCTTCTACTTCAAACGGCACCATAGACCCTACATATCACTACGCTTGGGGAGAAAATATTGGTTGGGTAGACTTTGCAAATATTACCATTACAGATACAGCACTCTCTGGCTCTGTATATGGTGAAAACATAGGTTGGATTGATCTTTCTACTGTTACAAATGACAACGAAGGTAACCTCTCCGGACACGCTTGGGGAGAAAATGTCGGTTGGGTAGATTTTGCTTCAACCATCATTGGTTCTGATGGTGTTTTTACAGGTGGAGCCTATGGAGAAAATATCGGTTGGATTACATTTGGTACAGGAGACAATAAAGTAGTTACTGATTGGAGACCAGCTTCCACCATAAGCAGTGGTTCTAGTAGTGGTAGCCGTCCAAAAACAATAACTCCAATTACTACAGAAACAGTATGTCCTGTGGGTCACAAATATAGCACTACTACTGGTCTACCTTGTACCAATTTCATTTTCGTTTCAACTCCAGGAACCACACCAAATACTTGTTTTCTCACTCTAACCCTAAGACTAGGTGATAGAGGAGAACAAGTAAAATGTTTACAGAACAAACTAAATATTACTTCTGATGGTATCTTTGGTCCTATTACGAAAGCCACAGTCATTATTTTCCAAAATGCAAACCTTTTAGTTCCTGATGGGATTGTCGGTCCCCAGACTAGAGCAAAATTACAATAGAATTATTAATTAATTAAAAAATAAATGAACAAAATATTAAAAATCGTTCCATATCTAGTCATCGCTATATTAGTCGGAGTCACTGTGTCTTATGCTGGAAGTCTTACACCGCCAGGGGCGCCTGCGCAATCTATGTACAAGCTTTCTGATTTATATGAATTGATCAATACAGGAACAAATACCCCAGATACCACTTTTACTACTCCAGGTACTATATCTGCTACCATGAATTCCATTGGTGATATATATGATTTAATGGTTAGTAAAATCGATGACATAGATGGAACACAGATATTGACTGGAACAACAATTTTTGGAGTTGGTGGGAGTGCGAGTGCAGGTGGCTTACCAAAAACAAATCAAACACTTTGTTACAATGCAGCCGGTGCAACAATTACTTGTACAGATGGAGACACTGCTCTTGGTGGTCAAGATGGATATTACCAAAAAGGTATTGCCCCTGCTTATGTTGATAACAGTAATGGAACTATTTCAGATGGAGCTACTGGTCTGATGTGGAAAAAGTGTTCTGAGGGTAAGACTGGTGTTTCTTGCGAAACAGGTGCTGATACAACTAAAACTTGGACGGAAGCCTTGGCGGTGTGTGAAGCAGACACCACAGGAGGATACACAGATTGGCGTTTACCAAACATCCGAGAGCTTCTATCCATAGTCGATTATGGGACAGCAGAACCAGCCATTAACAGTTTATTTAATTCGCAGTCGGACTACTACTGGTCTAGTACTACCTATCTGTATCCCGGTTTTCAGAACTTCGCATGGAACGTGGGCTTCCATGATGGCTACGCGAACGGCGACGATAAGACTGATAGCGATTTTGTACGCTGTGTCCGATAGTATTTTTTAGTATATTTAATTCTCTAAAAAAACACCACGTGAAATACGTGGTGTTTTTTATTTGTGATATAATTTAATTATGCTAGGAGTGAAAGATAAAAAAATAAAAAGAGTAGGAGTGTTGCGAGGTGGAGCAGGGAAACATTATGCAAGCTCTCTCGTAAAAGGAGGGGAAATTATTTCTCACATTTTTGAAAAATTATCTCATAGTTATAAACCCGTTGATATTTTTATTGATAAAAATCACATTTGGCATTGTGGCGGAGTTCCCATCAGTCCGAGCGATTTGATAAACAAAATAGACATAGCCTGGAACGTAGCGCACCCTAGTTTGTCTAGCATCCTAGACAGCCTGGCGATTCCTCATATCAGTACTCCAGTTTTCTCTTCCACGTTGGAAAATAGTAAAGAACTTTTACGAGAACATATGCGCAAAATCGGTTTAGCTATGCCTAGATCTGTGGTCTTGCCTGTGTATCAGAAAGATTTTGACGGTCCGCGCGAAAGGTATGCCATTAAAAAAGCCAAAGAAGTTTTTGAAAAATTTTCTTCACCTTGGATTGTGAAATCTTTTACCGAGAATTCAAACATGGCTATTCATCTGGCAAAAACTTTTCCCGAATTAGTGAATGCCATAGAAGACGGAGCGAAGCACGAGAAAAGTATATTGGTGGAAGAATTTATCGCGGGGAAAGTAGCTTCCGTTCATACTATGCCAAAATATCGCGGAGAAGATATTTACACTTTTCCATTAGGAAATTCTTTTGGCAATTTTTCAGCTGGAGAAAAGGAAATTTTATCTCATGTGGCGAAAGATTTACATCGGCATATCGGCGCGAAGCATTATTTGAAATCTGATTTTGTTTTGAATTCTCACGGCAGAGTATATCTCTTACAGATTGAATCCATGCCTGATTTAAAAACTGATTCTCATTTTTCTCAAGTTTGTGAATCCGTTGGCGCCAAAATGCATCATGTGGTAGAACATATGTTGGAACAAGTTTAAGTTTTGTCTATAAAATATTTGGGCATGTGGCGGAATTGGTATACGCGTGCGTTTCAGGTACGCATGGAGCAATCCTTGGGAGTTCAAATCTCCCCATGCCCACAAGCTAAGGCTGAACGGGCTTGTCCGCCGAAGCTTTAGCGAAGGCGGGCCGTAGTATACCGGTCGTACGCATCCTTCGGGAGGATGTAGACTGGGTTCAATTCCCAGCGGCCCGACATGATTTATTTGCATTAAATCTTAATTTGGTGTATAATATAAGTATAAAGTAAGTATCTCCTTTTGTTTTTGTATCTTGGCAGGTTTTCTCTCCAAAAACTCTGTATTAATATTGTTAATAATTAATCATTAAGAAAAATGACGCATGTAAATTTGTTTGAAGCATTGGGTTGGAAAAAAGGTGTAGAAGAGGAAAGTAGGGAATTGGCAAAAAGTCTGCCGGAGGTTCATAAATCTATTCCCATACCGAAAAACTACGGTTTTTTTAGAAAATTAATGGTCTTTGCCGGACCTGGGTTTTTGGTGGCGGTCGGCTACATGGATCCGGGAAATTGGGCGACAGATTTGGCCGGAGGATCAAAGTTTGGTTATGCCCTTTTGTCGGTTATTTTGCTTTCCAATTTCTTTGCGATGTTATTGCAACATTTAGCTTTGAAATTGGGTATCGTGACGGGTAGAGACTTGGCGCAAATGTGTAAAGAGCAATACTCTAAAAAAGTGGCTATTTTCTTGTGGTTGATGGCGGAAGTGATGATTATCGCCTGCGACTTGGCGGAAGTGCTCGGTTCGGCGATTGCGCTAAATCTGCTTTTCGGAATTCCAATATTATGGGGTGTGATAATCACAGCTGTTGACGTGTTGGTGATTCTGCTTTTACAAAACAAAGGTTTTCGTTATATAGAAGCAGTAGTGGTGACTTTAATCAGTACTATTACATTAGCCTTCGTGGCGGAGATAGCTTTGTCTTCTCCATCTATTGGGCCATTGCTTGCTGGTTTTATTCCTACCACTAAACTGGTTTTCAATCCGGAGATGCTCTACATTGCCATCGGTATTTTAGGAGCTACGGTCATGCCACACAATTTATATTTGCATTCTGCTGTTGTGCAAACCAGAAATTACGAGGAGAGTGAAGAGGGTAAAAAAGAAGCTATAAAATTTGCTACGATTGATTCTACAGTAGCACTTAGTTTGGCACTTTTTGTGAATGCTGCAATTTTAATTGTCTCAGCGGCTACTTTTTATTATAAAGGATACAATGATGTCGCTGAAATAGAAGAAGCATATAAACTCCTGGCTCCACTCCTCGGTACCGGAGTCGCGAGTGTCTTGTTTGCTCTGGCCTTACTTGCTTCTGGGCAAAATTCCACTATCACCGGTACTTTGGCAGGGCAGATAATCATGGAGGGATTTATAAATTTCAGAATAAAACCTTGGATACGAAGATTGATTACCAGATTGATGGCGATAGTGCCGGCGGTTATTTTTATCGCCATCTACGGAAATAAAGGGGTGACGGATTTACTTATTTTGAGTCAGGTTGTCTTGAGTATCCAATTATCGTTTGCCGTATTCCCCTTGATAATATTTACCGGTAGCAAGAAAATTATGGGTAGTTTCGTAAATTCCAGAAAAATGACCGTTGCGTCTTGGATTATAGCTTTATTTATAGCCTCTTTGAATGTGTGGTTGATAATTAACATACTTAAATAATTTTCTGTTTTATGTTATCCTATGTGAAGGAGATTGTTTTTATCTGTAGCGGGTGGTCGCACTCACATAGGCACATATGTTGGAGTTTCGCCATCACCCGCTTCAAATGAAAATAATAAAATAAAAAAAATCACAAAAAATTATTTTGTGATTTTTTTTATTTTATGAAGCTTGCTCGCCTTCGGCGAGTTATCCACAGTTTTGTGAAAAAAGTATTGTATTATGTTTTGATATGCGAGATAATTATATTAGTTCAAAGCAATAAATATTTGGTCGTTTTATTGCAAACTAATTTAATAATTTAATTTCAAAATAATATGGCAGCAAAAAAGAAAGCAAAGAAGGTAGCAAAGAAAAAGACAGCAAAGAAAGGAAAGAAGCGAGCATAGTTCTACCTTTCCTACTTAGAAAAAACTTCCAATGAAAATTGGAAGTTTTTTCTTTATTATTTTCCGTTCGCGAAAAACGAGGTTTGTGCTAGAATGTAACAATGTCATTATGGAATAAAATATTTGGGGATGAAAGCTCAAAATTTCTTAAAAATACCAAGGGAATATTAGCTAAAATCAATTCTTGGGAGGAATTTACCTCTAAATTGGCTGATTCGGATTTTCCAAAGAAAACACTGGAATTTAAGGATAGAATAACAAAAGGAGAAAGCTTGGATTCCATCCTTCCGGAAGCTTTTGCACTGGTAAGGGAGGCAGCGAAAAGAAATTTAAAAGAAAGACATTATGATGTTCAATTGGTGGGAGGCATCGCGCTTCACCTAGGGAAAATTGCCGAGATGAGAACAGGTGAGGGAAAAACTTTGGTAGCTGTTCTTCCTGCATATTTAAATGCTCTTTCCGGAAAAGGAGTGCACATCGTCACAGTGAATGATTATCTTTCCCGCATCGGCGCGGTGTTGATGGGGCAAGTTTATAATTTCCTGGGACTTTCTGTGGGAGTCATCAACTCGCAGAATGTTTCTTATCTGTATGATGCAAAACATAAAGAAGAAGACGGCGAGAGAGATCAAGTCGGAGAATTTAAAATTGTTTATGATTTTTTGAAACCATGTGGAAGAAAGGAAGCCTATCAGGCGGATGTGACTTATGGCACAAACCACGAATACGGTTTTGATTATTTGCGAGACAACTTGGTCACCTCGGTAGATGACCTAGTGCAAAGAGAACACAATTTTGCAATTGTTGATGAGGTTGATTCTATTTTGATAGACGAGGCACGTACTCCTTTAATTATTTCCTCTGCCTCCGGAGATTCGGAAGATTTTTATATTAAATTTCACCAAATAGCTAGACAATTAAAGCGCGATACGGATTATGAAGTAGATGAAAAATTAAAGGCCATATCCTTGACTGATGCCGGAATTACTAAAGCAGAGGAGTTGTTGGGTATACAAAATATTTATACTGAAAAGGGTATCAAATATGTTCACCACTTAGAAACGGCTGTCAAAGCGCAAGCCATTTTTGAACGAGACAAAGACTATGTGGTAAAGGATGGTGAAGTGATTATCGTGGATCCGTTTACTGGACGTCTCCAGCCGGGCAGACGTTGGAGTGAAGGTATCCACCAGGCCATTGAAGCTAAAGAAGGAGTAAAAATTGAAAAAGAAACTCGTTCGTCTGGTTCTATTACTTTCCAGAATTATTTTAGATTTTATAAAAAACTCTCCGGTATGACTGGTACGGCGGCGACTTCCGCTGAAGAATTCTTGAAAGTTTATGGGTTGGATGTCATCATAATCCCGACCAATCGTCCTGTCATTCGCGTTGACCACTCGGATTTGATTTTTCAAACAGAAAAAGGAAAATTTCAGGCTATTGCTAAAAAAGTAAAAGAATTACACGAGAAAGGTCAGCCAGTTTTGATAGGCACGATTTCAATTGAAAAAAACGAACTCCTTTCTGTTTACTTAAAACAAGAAGGGGTACAACATACTATATTGAATGCGAAGAACCATGAAAAAGAAGGTGAGATAATTGCCCAGGCCGGTAAGCGTGGAGCAGTGACTATCGCTACAAACATGGCTGGTCGTGGTATTGATATCAAACTCGGGGGTAATCCTCTGGTAAAAGAAGAATATGAATTTGTAAAAAACGCCGGTGGACTTTTTGTCTTGGGTACGGAAAGGCACGAAGCACGCAGGATAGACAATCAGCTAAGAGGGCGCTCGGGTAGACAGGGTGACCCAGGAGAAACTATATTTTATGTGTCGCTTGAAGATGATTTGATGCGGGTATTTGGTTCCGAAAAAATAAAAAATATGATGGGTCGTTTTGGAATCCCGGAAGACATGCCGATTGAAAATCGTTTTATCAATAGTACTCTGGAAGGAGCGCAATCAAAGATAGAAGGTTTTCATTTTGACGCCAGGAAGCACACTCTTGAATATGATGATGTGATGAATCATCAACGAAAAACGATTTACGAGAGACGTCAAAAGATGTTGCGTGCGGATAAAGACGAGATTAAAGCTTTACTTGATGATGTTGCTTCCGGCCGAGAGGGTTTTGATAAAATAATTGAAGAGAAAAAAAATAAAATAGGTGAAGCGGCCTTTTTTGAGACGGTAAGAAGAATCGCTCTCTATACTACTGATACCTTATGGATGGAGCATCTGGAAGCGATGGATTATTTGCGTGGTTCGGTAAACTTGCGAGCTTATGGACAACGAGAACCGATAGTAGAATATAAAAAAGAAGGACTTTATATGTTTAAGGAAATGGAGGAGACGTTTAAAGAACAAGTAGCTTCTTTTATAGGTACGATAAACACAGAAGGTGTACAAAATACTAAAGTAGAAACAGAAAATAGCACGAAGCAGACTTTAATTACCAGTCATAATGAACCGAGTGAACTTGGGGGGCAAAAAGATGCGCAAGAGGGGGCAAAAGAAGTAGGCAGGAATGATCCTTGTCCTTGTGGTAGTGGCAAAAAATATAAAAAATGCCATGGTATTTGATAAATTAAATAGGACAACAGCTTTGAAAAGTTTTGTTGTCCTTGGGATCCGATTCTCTATCGGCGCGACGACGAGGAGAAGAGTTGTTGCTGCTTAGCTCGCACAACTCTCATGAGGAGGGCCAAGACTTCTTCGGCTTCCATGAGACCGAAGAGCTCATGCCACGCCTTGTGTCGCTCAATGTCTATGAGCAGGAGGTTCCACTTCTTGTTGGAACCCCCTCGACATCTGAGTTCAAAGAGATGGTGGAGATTCCTTCCCGGGGTGCGTTTTCTTCCTCCTTTCCCACCACAGGCGTCGCGTTTCTTGCGACGGTTACTCCGCCATCGTTTTTTCATGGGTTTCTCCTTTCTCGTTTTTGTTCCGAGGATTTGTTCAGAGACCCTCCTACTACTCCTTTCTTTTTTTAACAAGTTACAACTTTAAGCCTAGTATACTACTATCTCAAAATATGGGAAGACAGCCGTTATGAGCTTTTAGTGCAGGAAAAACATAATCTGCTACAATAGAAATGGTGAAAAAATTGACCAAACAACTAAAAACCATCTGGTGGAGGGGGAAGTCTCTTATGGCTATGTATTATTATGGCCACCCGTCCAAGAGATTAAAAGTCATCGGGGTGACAGGTACCAACGGCAAAACCACGACAGCCACGCTTTTATATAGAGTCGCGACAGCGCTCGGATACAAGGCAGGTCTTATTAGCACCGTGGAAAACATCGTGGTACAAGAAGTAAGGCCGTCTACTCACACTACCCCGGACTCCATTTCTCTCACCAGACTTTTTTATGAAATGTCAAAGAAAGGATGCGAATATGTTTTTATGGAAGTTTCTTCGCATGCACTTGATCAAAACAGAGTCTTGGGAGTAAATTTTGTCGGTGGAATTTTTACTAATTTGACGCATGACCATCTGGATTATCATAAAAATTTTGAGAATTATTTTGAAGCCAAAAAGAAATTTTTCAAAATGTTACCGGAAAAAGCTTTTGCTTTGACGAATGCCGATAATGAGTATGGGTTAAAGATGCTAGCGGGAATAGGGGCGAATCAGTTTTCTTACGGATTTTCGGGAGAGTATGACAAGGTTCATTTTCATGGAGAGATTAAAAAACTGGATTTTGATGGTTTGGATTTATCTTTTAATAATATATCTATAAAATCAAACCTTTTAGGCAAATTCAATGCCCATAATTTGCTAGCGGTCTGGAGTGCTAGTTCACTCTTGGGTTTTGACATGAATAAAGTAAATAAAATTTTGGAAAATATAGAACCTCCGCGTGGGCGGTTTGAACATTTTACTTCTTCTTCGGGTGTTTTGGTGGTGGTAGATTATGCACATACTCCGGATGCGTTGGAGAAAATTCTTTTAGCAATTAAAGAGATAAAACCAATAAAAGGGCGTATCATTTCTGTATTCGGTTGTGGTGGAGATAGAGACCCGATGAAACGAAAAATAATGGGTAAAATTGGGGCTACGCTTTCAGATATTGCCATTTTTACTTCAGATAATCCAAGAAGTGAAGATCCGGACAAGATTGTAGAACAGATGAAAGAAGGACTGGATAAGGAACATTTAGAAAAAGTAATTACAAATTCAAATCGTCATGAAGCGATTTTGGAAGCGGTAAAGTTGGCCACGAGGGGAGATATAATTCTGTGTGCTGGAAAGGGACATGAAGATTATCAGGAGATCAATGGAGTGAAGCATCATTTTAATGACTTAGAGGAATTCAGAAATGCTTACAAATAATTACAAAGAATTTTTTAAAGATAAGAAAATTACTGTTATGGGGCTGGGCCTTTTGGGGCGAGGATTGGGTTATACGAAATTTTTAGCGGAATGTGGGGCCGATTTGATAGTGACGGATTTAAAACCTTCGACTGCACTCAGGTCATCGCTCAAAGAGCTCCGGAAGTATAAAAATATTACTTATTTTTTAGGGGAACATAGGCTTCAAGATTTTAGAAACAGAGACATGGTAATCAAGGCCCCAGGCGTGCCGATTGATTCTATATACATAAAAGAAGCGAGAAAAAATAAAATTCCAGTAGAGATGGATGTATCGCTTTTTATCAAATGTGCACCAAAAGTAATGATTGTCGGAGTGACAGGAACGAGAGGAAAGTCTATGGTGACGGGATTAATCTACGAAATTCTTTCTAAAAATTTAAAAGACAGAAAAGTATATTTAGGTGGAAATGTGCGGGGAGTAGCTACGCTTCCATTATTAGAAAAAGTGAAAGCAAGAGATGTTTTGGTTTGCGAGTTAGATTCTTGGCAGTTGCAGGGGTTCGGGGATTCAAAGATTTCTCCCCACATTTCTGTATTTACTTCTTTTATGCCTGACCACATGAATTATTACAAAAACAACATGAAAGATTATTTTACCGATAAAGCAAATATTTTCAAATATCAAAGAAAGGGAGATATATTGATAGTTAGACCCCACGTCAAGAGAATCATTTCTAAAAAGATAAAAAGTAAACTGATAGTAGCTGATGTTAAAAATATCACTGATTATAAATTTATTGTGCCCGGAGAACACCAGAGAGAAAACTTGGCTTGTGCTGTGTCGGTCGCCAGAATATTTGGCATACCGGAGAAAAATATAATAAAAACAGTAGGTAGATTCAAGGGAGTGGAAGGGAGGTTGCAGTTTGTAAAAAATTACAAAGGTATAAAAATATATAATGATAATAACGCCACGACGCCCGAAGCGACTATCGCAGGCATCCGGGCGCTCTCGGAAAACAAGAAGGAGGGCAGGATAATCCTAATTGGAGGAGGGGCAGATAAGAACTTGGACCTTGGCTTGTATGTAAATGTGGTTAATACTTTTTGCAAAGCGATCGTTTTGATTCCGGGGACTGGAACGGACAAATTGGTTAAAAACTATAAATTACGAATTACGAATGAAAAAGTCAAAAATTTGAAAGAAGCAATAAAAAAGTCTTTAGACCTTGCCTCAAAAGGAGATATAATTTTATTTTCTCCCGGTTTTGCTTCATTTGGACAATTCAATAACGAATACGAGAGGAATGATTTATTTATGAAAATAATTAAGAAATTAAAATGACGGATTTGAATTTGAAAAATATTAAAAAAGTATTTTTTATCGGGATAGGCGGGATTGGTATTTCCGCTTTAGCCAAGATGGCCATATCTCGCGGCATGGAAGTGTCCGGGATAAATGATGAAGAAAGTCCCAAAACTCTAGATTCTTTAAGAAAAGAGGGAGCGACTGTTTATTTTCAAAAAGATTTCGGAGAACTGCCTGAGGCGGATTTATATGTTTACAGCGACGCTTGGCTTTATAGAGGTCCAGAAATAATAAAAAATGCCAAAGATACGGGCAAAATGGTTATGAATTATTTTGAAGCTTTGGGTGAATTTGCTAAAGAGTACAAAGTCATAGCCATCGCCGGTACTCATGGAAAAACGACCACGACAGCCATGTTGGCGGAAATTTTAATAGAAGCGGGGCTAGATCCGACTGTCATAGTGGGTTCTTTCGTAAAAAAGTTTGATAGTAATTTTCGCAAAGGAAACAGTGAATACTTGGTGGTAGAGGCGGATGAATACAATAAACACTTTCTAAATTTTCACCCATTTATTGCCGTTGTCACAAACATAGAAGCGGATCACTTGGATTGTTTTAAAGATTTGGCAGAGATAGAGAATGCTTTTGATAAATTTCTCTCCCAAAGTCAAAATAAAATTTTAGCATACACTCAATATTTAGAAAAAGTGCCGAAACTTTCCGTTCCCGGAGTACACAATAGGATGAATGCGGCGGCGGCTCTCGCGGTGGCAGATGTTTTAAATATCAATCAAGAAACAGCGCAAAAATCTCTCTCAGAGTTTACCGGTACTTGGCGCAGGTTGGAGAAAAAGGGGGAGACAAAAAAGGGAACAATTATTTATGATGATTATGCTCACCACCCTACAGAGATCAGGGCTAGCTTAGAAGGCTTGAGAGAACTTTACCCCAAGGGACAAAAAAATATTACGGTTTTATTTCAGCCACATCTCTATAGCCGTACGAAAGCTTTATTTGATGATTTTGTGAAAAGTTTCAAGGGAGCGGATCAAATTTTGCTTTTACCCATTTATTTTGCCAGAGAAGCCAAGGATGATAGTGTTTCCAGTGAAAAGTTGGCAGAGGCCATAAAGGGAACAGGAGAGGAAGCTCGAGCTTTTGCTAGTTTTGAAGAGGCAGAGGCCTTTGTTTTGAACTCAAAATGGGGGCCAAAAGATGTTTTTGTCACGATGGGAGCAGGGGAGGCTTACAAAGTTGCCGATAAGGTATTTGAGGTAGTCTAATCCGTTGTCCACAGGCACTTTACTAGCCTATTTTAGCCTTATTTGTCAATAGTAGTATGTCAAAAGAGCTTTATTTTATAAGGTTTTTTTAAGTTGACATATGGTAAAAATGTTGTCTAACTATTGACTTTTGAAACAGAATATGCTATCATATAAGCATATCCTTGTAATATAGGTGAAAGCCTATTAAATAAGGATATTTTAGTTTTAGTCACAAAGTGGCTGATCCGGCAGTACCGAAGTTGGCGGAGCACATACCGCCCAAATATGAAAAACAACAATCTAATACGTTTCGTGCAGTCTTTAGTGCTTTTGCCTATAATAACCGCTTCGTTTCCGTTTGCAGGCATAAATAGCGCTAATCTGTCACAAGATTTATTGGTCAAAAAAGTTAATATTGAGGCTCAAGGTTTGGTGGCTCTTAACAAAGCTGCTGATCTGGAAGCCGACTCAGATCCCAAAGTGTTAAAGGCTAGAGCAGAAGCCATAGATACTTATTTCGCAAAACGCGATATGCCACTTGTAGGTATGGGGATGAAAATGGTTGAGGAAGCTATTAAAAACGATCTTGACTGGCGCTTAATACCTGCTATCGCCGTACGCGAATCCACTGGTGGTAAGTTTGAGTGTAAAAAGGTTCCAAACAATCCATTCGGTTGGGGTTCCTGTAAGATTGGTTTCAAATCAAACGAACAAGCTATTGAGACTGTCGCCCGTAACTTGGGTGGTAACAATCCAAATACGGCATATCACTACAGCGACAAAGAGACGAAAGAAATTCTACAGGCGTACAATCCTCCTTCTATTGTTCCGAGATATGCCGAACAAGTCATGGCCATAATGGATGTGATAGGAGACAAAAATTTGACCACTACTTTAGCTGTCGCAACCGTAATCTAAAAAATCCCGCTTCTGGCGGGATTTTTTAATGGTTGTTTTATTCCAAATAAATCAAAGTCATCTTCTGGTCCTTTGGTTCAAAGAGGGTAATTTGGAAATTGTAGTTTTTTCCGAGTTCTAATTTTGCGCGAAGGGCTGCTTCGGACGGGAAAGTAGAATTGTGTACCAGTCCAGCTACTCCTTCTTTGATGGATACCAAGGCGCCGTGTTTGTTGTATTTAATGACTACGCCCTTGATGATATCTCCTTTCTTTAATTTGCCTTCAAATTCTTTCCAAGGATTTTCCTTCAGAGCCTTAAGGGAAAGGGAAATCTTGCCGTCTTTTATTTCTATCACTTTGGCTTTTACCTTATCTCCAACCTTAAACATTGACCTAGGGTCTTCTACGAGCCCCCAATCAAGTTCGGAGATGTGAACCAGTCCTTCCAACCCATCTTCCAATTTCAAGAAGATGCCGAAATCAACGATACCAGCGACGACGCAGTCCAGGTTGTCTCCGATGGTGTATTTACTTAGGATCTCTTTTTTCTCTTCGGGGTTGTTGTCTTTCTCGGAGAAGATAAGTTTGCCTTCTTTTGGAAGAGTAGAAATAATCATGACAGAGATTTTTTCTCCGACGAGTTTTTTCAATTCTTTTAAGATTTTATCTTTATCAGAATCAAGTACACGAGGGTAGTGGTCTGCCTTGAGTTGGGAAGCAGGCAAGAATCCGGCAATACCTTGCCATTCCAAGATTAAGCCTCCTTTGTTTGCGTCTTTTACTTCCAAATTTAGAATAGTTTTCGCTTTTATTGCTTTCTCCGCCTCGCTCCATGCTAGGGCTTGTTTGGCTTCTTTGAGAGAAAGTTCTATATAGCCGTCTTCATTTTCTGCGTCAACAATCTTCGCCTTGATGATGTCACCGAGGCTTATTTTATTGATAACATCTTTTGCATTGATAAATTCGCGTCCGTAAATGATACCGGTACCGAAAGGTGCCAAGTCCACATAGACCGAAGATTTTTCTATCAAAATTACCGGACCTTCTACGAGAGCATCCACTTCCGGTTTATTTACACTGCGCTCAGTGATGCCGCTTAAGACTAAATTTTCTTCTACAACTTCTTCTTCCTTTTTTAACATAATAATTTTTGACTTAAAATTAAAACATCCGCCTTAAAGCGGATATAAGGCTTAGGTTCTAAGAGCGTACTCATGCCCAAAGGGTTACCCCAAATCCATGCTTTTAATATAAAATTAAGTTGTATAGACATAGTACTATAAATATATAAAATTGCAAGTATAAAAATCTATTTTTTGCTTTGTTTTTCTTTAACTTTTTGCTATAATATAGGTAATGATAATCACATATTTCGGCAAACAATTTTTCAAAATACAACAAGGGGACCTGGCCTTAGCCTTTAATCCAGTCAGTAAAAGTTCAAAAACTGGTATTACTGCCCATTTCGGTACTGATATTGCTCTACAGACGACCAACCACCCTGATTACAACGGCATTGAACAACTTTCTCATGGAGAAAGAGAACCGTTCGTTATTAATGGCCCGGGAGATTACGAGATAAAAGAAATTTTTATCAAAGGAGTATTGTCGGAATCATTGATCGCTGGCAAAAAATATATCAATACTATTTATTTATTTACTTTAGATGGCATCAATATTGCATTCTTGGGGGCGTTGTCGGACTCGGAACTTTCTAAAGAATCACGCGAAGCTCTAAATAGTCCGGACATTCTTTTTATTCCGGTTGGCGGGAATGGTATGTTAGACGCCAAGGCCTCAGCAAAGTTAGCTTCGTCTCTTGAGCCCAGATTGATTATTCCGATGGATTATGACGCTGGCACTCTCAAATCATTTTTGAAAGAAATCGGAGAAGAAAAAGCAGAAGTGGTGGACAAGCTTACTCTCAAGAGAAAGGATTTGGACAACAAAGAAGGGGAAGTGGTCGTATTGCAAGCAATATAATAAAGTAATAAAGTTAGACCATGAGAAAAATAATTCATCACATTAGAAGACAGCCTGACCATGTCAAGAAACACATACTGCATATTTTCACTGCTGTTTCTGCTGTTGTTTTAGTTTTGTTGTGGGTATATTCATTGGGAACAAATTTTACCGATACGAGCACGGAAGCCAAAGTAGATGAAGACCTAAAGCCCTTTTCGGCATTAAAAGCAAATCTGATAGACGGATATTACAGTCTGGGAGAAACACAATAATTTGAGGCGTACAATATGGCAAAAAAATCAACAGAACCAACAAATGAAGAAGCGCACATAGACACCATTCTACCGGTTGATGTCGTGGCGGAAATGAAGGAATCTTATCTGGCATATGCAATGTCAGTCATTACTTCGCGCGCCTTGCCTGACGTGAGGGACGGGTTAAAGCCTGTTCACAGAAGGATTCTTTTTGCCATGAATGAGATGGGACTCACTTCTTCTGCACGTTTCAGAAAATCGGCTGCAGTAGTCGGAGATGTGCTCGGAAAATACCACCCACACGGGGACTCGGCTGTCTATGATTCCATGGTTGGTATGGCACAAGAATTTTCCTATCGTTACCCGCTTGTTCTCGGACAAGGGAACTTCGGTTCTATTGATGGAGACAATGCGGCGGCCATGCGTTATACCGAGGCCAAGATGTCCAAGATTTCTTCGGAGTTGTTGCGCGACTTGGAAAAAGAGACGGTTGATTTTCGTCCGAACTACGATCAGACCCGAAAAGAGCCAATAGTTTTTCCTTCTTCTGTCCCAGCGTTACTTTTGAACGGTACATTAGGGATAGCGGTCGGTATGGCTACTAACATTCCTTCGCACAATTTAGGGGAAGTATTGGATGCAACCAATTATTTAATTGAAAATGACGAAGCGACGACGGAAGACTTGATGCAATTTGTGAAAGGTCCTGATTTTCCAACTGGCGGTATCGCTTATGGCTACAAAGATATGCTCCACGCCTATGGTTCAGGACGTGGCGGAGTGGTCTGCCGGGGAGAGGCGGAAATAGTGGAACAAAAGGATGGTAATTTTTCAATCATTATCACCTCCATTCCTTTTAGAGTAAATAAATCAAATTTGATAGTCAGCATCGCGGAGTTAGTCCAAGAGAAAAAACTTGATGGTATAAAAGCTCTCCGAGATGAATCTACCAAAGATATCAGAATTGTCATTGACTTGAAATCAAGCGCTCATCCGGAAAAAGTTTTGAACTATATTTATAAAAATACTCAGCTTGAATCAAATTTTAATTTTAATATGGTGGCGCTAGTGGATGGTGTACCGAAAACACTTTCCCTCAAATCAATTCTTTCCTTGTTTATTGACCACCGAAAAGACGTGGTAAAGCGTAGGTCGGCTTATGATTTAAGAAAAGCTGAAGAGCGAGAGCATATCTTGCTTGGTTTAAAAAAAGCGCTTGATAAGATAGATCGGGTGATTACCGTCATTCGCGGATCCAAAGATTCTCAAATCGCAAAAGTAAATTTGATAAAAGAATTTAAATTCTCCGATTTACAGGCCGCGGCTATTTTAGAGATGAGATTGGCAAAATTGGCTGGACTGGAACGTAAGGCTGTAGAAGATGAGCTTGCCGAAAAACAGAAATTTATTGCAGAGATGAAAGATTTGCTTGCGAGTCCGAAGAAAATTTTGAAAACAATTGCAGGGGAGCTAAAGGATATTCGCGACAAATATGCGGATGAAAGAAGAACTAAGATAATAAAAGGTGGGGTAAAAGAAATTGCCGAAGAAGATCTGGTGCCAGAGAAAGAAACTATGTTGGTCTTGACTGCCGGTGGATATGTAAAATGTACGGATCCGGCCGAATATCATGCACAGAAGCGTGGCGGAGTCGGGGTCATAGATCTGGAAACCAAAGAAGAAGATTTCGTGACGATGCTGGTCTCTGGTTCTACTCATAGCAACCTGCTCTTCTTTACCAACCTCGGAAAAGTCTATCAAATGAAAATGTATGATATACCGGAAGGCCGCAGGGCGACCCGGGGTAAGTCTATTATGAATTTTTTGGCTTTGTCGGGAGAAGAAAAAGTGACTTCTATTCTCGCTATGCCGAAGGACTTAAGTAAAATTTCTTCTTCACTAATGTTGGTCACAAAACGAGGTACCGCCAAGAAGATGTCTTCCGAGAGTTTTAAAGATGTAAGAAGAAGTGGCATTATCGCCATTCGTTTGGACAAAGATGACCAACTCATCTCTGCATTAGAAGTAGAAAAGGGGAATGAAATTATGATCGCGACAGCGGAGGGACAGTCAATCAGGTTTAAAGAGTCCGACGTACGAGAAATGGGCAGGACCGCTGGCGGAGTGAGTGGAATTAGACTAGGCAAGAACGATGAAGTTATCGGAGTGGATGTCATCAAGAAATCTTCCGAGAAGGCTGCCTTCTTGACTATGAGTGCAAATGGTTTTGGTAAAAAGACCGATCTAAAAGAATATAAAGTTCAAAAACGTGGAGGCTCCGGAGTAAAAACAGCGAAAGTCACTTCTAAAACAGGTAAACTCATCGTGGCCAAAGTATTGGGAGGGGATGAGCAAGAATTGATTGCTATGTCTAAAAAAGGGCAAGTCATCCGCACGGCGCTCAAAGATATCTCTTCTTTGGGTCGTCAGACTCAGGGTGTGACCGTCATGCGTCTGCGTTCCGGTGATGGCATAGCCTCACTCGCCTGTATCTAGTGTATAATATATAATATAACTATGTTTACCGACCCATTAAAAAATTTGAAAACTCTCGGGCTAAGAGAGGATAATGTAGTAGCGGATTTGGGCGCGGGTACTGGACACTATTCTGTAATGTTGGGAAGCTTTGTGCCAAAGGGCAAGGTGTACGCGGTTGAAGTACAAAAAGATTATCTAGAAACAATCAAGAATAAAGTCCGAGAAGCACACCTGGGAAATGTGGAGATTATCTGGGGTAATGTAGAGAAAATTGGTGGCACCAAAATAGCAGATGCTATCCTAGATGTGGTTGTCGCTTCAAACATATTGTTTCAAGTTGAAAATAAAGAGAATTTTCTTTTGGAGATAAAAAGAATATTAAAACCACAAGGCAGAGTATTCCTGATAGATTGGTCTGATCCGTCCGTCATCGGACTTCATAATATGATTTCAAAAGGTAAGGCAAAGGAAATGTTTGAGCAAAATGGTTTTGCCATAGAACAAGAAATTGACGCCGGGAGTCATCATTATGGTATGATATTAAGAAAGATTTAATATGAAGGTAAATTTTCAACTCATTATTTTAATCGTATTCATCGTCGCTGCTATTTTGGGTGTCCTGGTTTTTTCCGGAGCGATACCGCTCGGAGGAGACAATAATACTACCGGAGGTTTGGGAACTGTGGTTTTATGGGGAACGGTGCCCACCACAGCTCTCTCTACAGCCATAGAAGAATTCAACGAAGCCAATCCGAGTTTTGTCGTGCAATACGTACAAAAATCTGCCGAAACATTTGACCAAGATTTATTGGAAGCATTGGCAGCAGGTCAAGGGCCAGATATGTTTTTCCTTCCGGACAATTTAGTTTTTCACTACGCCAATAAAATTTTTACTATCCCATATGCGAGTTATCCGCTCGCTACCTTTAAGAATGTTTTTGCCGGGGCTGGGGAAGTTTTTTTGAGCAGCAAAGGAGTCATGGCTTTCCCAATGTCTATTGATCCGCTCATAATGTATTACAACAGAAGTATCTTGGATGCGAATGGCATCGTTTATCCGCCAACGACCTGGGATGAACTCTCCGGTATGGTGCCTAGTCTAACCAAAAAAGATGAAGCAAATAAAATAATAAAAAGTACGGTGGCCCTAGGACATTATTCAAACGTAGTTCATTCCAAAGACATTTTATCAGCGCTTTTTATTCAAGCAGGGAACCCTATTATCACCGAGAAGGAAGGGGTGTATAGTTCGGTCTTGGGTTCACCGATAGGGAACTATAATCTCCCATCTATTTTAAAATTCTACACGGATTTTGCAGACCCAAACAATCCTGTGTATTCCTGGAACAAATCTTTTGCTGATTCGGATGCTGTTTTTTCTAAAGAAGATTTGGCCTTTTATTTTGGTTATGCGTCCGAGCTCCAATCTTTGATAAATAGAAACCCAAATCAGAATTTCTTTGTGGCAGGTATGCCTCAGATTAAAAATGCGACTTTTAAATCTACCGGTGCCAGAGTCACAGGTATAGCCATCTCTTCTTTCTCCAAAAATTTTAACACTGCGTTCACTGCCGCCAGCTTGATGGCGACATCTGATTTTGCTTACAAGTTTGCCGTGGCGACGGGAGTAGCTCCGGCGCGTAGAGACTTGCTTGCTTTAAAACCTACTGATGCGTATTCTCCGACCTTTTACAGCTCTGCATTGTATGCTCGGGGTTGGCTTGATCCATCTTCTAGAGATACAGACAACATCTGGGGTGGGATGATCAATGGAGTGCTTTCAGGCAATATGTCTGCTTCGGATGCGGTCAAAGATGCAAGCTCAAAGTTACAGCTTTTATTATTCAAATAATTTTATGAGAAAAACAACAAAATTTTTTATAAACATTGCAGTACTTTTAATTTTAATTATCCCAGCTATCTCTTTGGCCCAAGAAGACTCTAGATTGGTGACGTGCACGGAAGATTGTGACTGGACTGATTTGATGAATCTCGTAAATACTATAATTAATTTTATTCTTTATAAAATGGCTATACCTATAGCAGCTATTATGTTTGCTTATGCCGGATTCAAGATGGTCACTGCTGGTGGGGAAGCTGCTCATGCGCGAACAGAAGCAAAAGAGATTTTCACCAATACTGTGATAGGGCTGGTTTTGGCTGCCGCTGCTTGGCTTATTATTAAAACAATATTATCAATTTTGGGATATCAAGGCGCTTGGATTGGTTTTTAATATAAAGTATAATTAAAATATATGAATTTTATTAAGAAAAGTTGGTGGAAATTAATTTTGGCGTTTTATGTTTTAGTTGTTCCAATTGCTAGTCTTGTTGCAGATGTTGATGGAACACCGTCTGATCAGTCTGGTAAAATTATCAATCCTCTAGAAAACAGTGGAATAAATTCAATTCCAGCTCTCATAGAGAAAGTTTTGGAAGGGGTGTTGAAAATCGGCATACCGATAGTAGCCCTAGCTATCATTTATTCCGGCTTTCTTTTTGTTTTCGCCAGGGGGAATTCTGAAAAATTAGGCAAGGCAAAAGATTCACTTCTCTATACGATTATCGGCGCGGCGATACTTCTCGGGTCGTGGGCTATTGCCAAGATGATATCAAGTACGGTGCTCGCATTATAAATTTAAAAATTAATTATGGAAAAAATAGGGGATTTATTAACTGGGATTCAACAACTTTTAAATACGATTATTCCAATTTTGATTTTGGTTGGGGTGGTTTATTTCGTATGGGGCGTGGTGAAATTTATGATTGCCGATGGGGAAGAAGCCAAAACCAAAGGGAAAGATCAGATTATCTATGGACTTATAGGTTTTACTGTCATCATCGGTTTGTGGGGGTTGGTAAACATCGTCGTCAATTCTCTCGGTTTTGGTGCTGGTCAATTAAATGCGCCGACGGTGACCAACCTTGGGGTTCAGGCCACTGGGTCAGCTTGTCGGATGGGTGAAAATTTTCAGGGTGTTTTGGGTTATTTCACTTGTATAATTAATGATTCGGTTATACCTTTTATGTTCGCTATCGCCATAGCGATGTTTATCTGGGGAGCAGTAAAGTTTTTCATCATCAATGCCGACGAGGAAGCGAAGAGAGAGCAGGGTAAACAGTTTATGATCTGGGGTATTATTGCCTTGGCTGTCATGATGTCTGTATGGGGACTCGTAGGAATACTGACGAGCACTTTCGGAGAAAGTGGTAGTGTCCTTCCGCAGGTGACACCCCCAAAGTAGTATTTGCTTCCGTTTTTAGGAGAGGGTATAATTAAACAATATTATTAGTATATTATAAGGTCGCTTTTTCCGCCAAAGGCGGATAAAATTATTAGAGGGTTAGTAGTATAAATTATGAAAAATAAATTAATGGTTTTGTCTGGTTTGGGTTTGAGTTTGCTTGCTCCGGTAGCCACATTCGCGCAAGGAGTTTCCACTAGTGGTGCTTCTTCCACCAGTTGTGATTTCGGTGCAAATGGAACACTTTTTGGAATTTTGTGTAGAGTGGGACAATTCTTAAACTCTGTTGTTCCTGTTTTGATAGCGCTTGCAGTCGTTTACTTTGTGTGGGGAGTCGTTTCTTTTGTTATTGCTAGCGATGAAGAAGCAAAGACAACCGGTAGAAATCGCATTATCTTTGGTATCATCGGTTTGGCTGTCATCATCGGTATGTGGGGACTGGTAAACCTTTTGAGAAATACATTCGGTCTTAACAACACCACCAACATCACCCTTCCTACTGTGCCTGTAGTTATTCCTGGACAGAACTAGAAATTGTTTATATGGATTTATTTTCTACAAAAATTGCGTACGCAGCGAGCTCTAGTCTAAATGAGTTTATTGCGAACGTAGATAATATGATTATAAATCCACTTATCTCTTTTCTTTTTGCTTTGGCGATAGCTTTCTTTCTGTATGGTGTCCTTGAATTCGTGATGAATCAAGAGAATGAGGAGGCAAAAACAAAAGGGAAGAGTCATATGATCTGGGGAGTTATCGGCATAACTATCATGATGAGTGTGTGGGGTATCTTGGGTATCGTGCTCAATACCCTAAACATAAACGAATCTGAAATAAATCCAAAAGAGGGGACAGTAAACTTGACTCCACTTGATTGATAATTTAAAAATATAAACTTAGGAGAAATTAAAAAGGGCGACGTTCATGAAGAACGTCGCCCTTGTGCGTTGGGCCAGTCGCACGATTTGGGCCCATAATCACCTCCTAACGAAGAACAGTTGTTACAGGTTCACCTTTCTATAAACCTGCACCCGCACATGCGGGTTTTTTTTATCCGGGGAGTCAAAGAATGTCTCCCCGGATCGCATTTGCGATGGAGCGCGGAAGTCTCCCTCCCCGGGGTAGGAGACTGAGTCTCTAACCCCTGAAAAGGTTATCCGTAGCGGGCGCCCCTCCGTCCGAATCTTGAAACTCCACGCAATCTGCGTGCTGCATGGAGTGTAGCACTCGTGCATGAGCACAAGCGCCTCGGTCGGTTGATGGTAGTAGGTTGACGTCGGTTTGTTGTCCGGCGGCTTCGTCTCTTCCTCTTCTTTCTCACTCCACCAGGAAGAGACTGCGGATGTTCCGAGCTTTACCCCAGAGTAGATAAGGAAGCCGGTGAAGAGAAAAACTACCGTTACGATAGGGTAAAAGAGAAACCGAGCAGATTTGAAGCGGCGCATGGGCTTACCCCTTATCACTGACGGCCGTTACGATGCCACCACCAATGACATTTGGTTTGGCAACCTTAATCGCCTCCGCCATCGCGATAGCCGCGCCGTTTGGCTGAGATGCCCAAGCAGCGAGTTCCGCTCTGATCCCTTCCGCTCTTTCCTTGGAGGCGTTTTTCTCGCCAATGCCACGTTCCTTGGCAGCTTCGGCATCGAGCTTGGCGATTGCAACCGCTTTTGTTGCTCGCGCTTCTTCTCCCTCGACGAGGTCAAAAGAGACGAAACGCGCATCGACGATTTCGACACCGAACTTGTTGTAGAGACTCTCAGAGTTTGTCCGATCCCCTAGAGCCTTGAGTGTCTCGACAAGCGGGCTTGCCTTTGAGCCCTTCTGCTCCAACCGAAGTTCATCGACATCACGAGACGCTGCGTATTGCCGAAACGCTCCAGCAACTGCCGCGGTGGTCTGGCCTTCCCAGCCACCAGCGAAGAAGAATGCCTTCTGCGGGTTGACGACTTGTGCTGTGAATACGAGTATGGCGTCGACGGTGAGGTTGCCAGCGGTCTCCGCTGACTCTATACCAACTGCCATGTTGTAACGGAAGAAGATGGAGGGTCCAGGACGAGTCTTCGGGACGAGACCCCACTCACCAGTGGGTTTCTTGTCCTTCTCGATCATCTCCCACTTGTCATACTTCACCTCGCGGTAAAGCAGATAGCGGAAGAATCCGACCCGGGCGACACCTAGGTTGTATAGGTATCCTTCTCCCTCTCCCTTTTTCTCTCCATCGGGGAGAGATTCGAACTCGCCGTTTTTGTAGTTGTAGAGAGAGACCGATTCCAGAACGTCTGCGAATGGTCCTTTGGGATCACCGCGGACGACGATGTACATCTCTCCGGGAGGGGGGAGGGTCCGAAACGGACTCCACCATGTATCCTTTTTCCCGAGCGTTACGATTCCTCTCGGAATGAGGAACTCCACGGTGAAGATGATTAGTCCTACTGTCAAGATTGTGAAGAGGACGATCCATACTATGTTCATACTTCCTCCTGCGCCGGTGGCGCTGTGTTAAGCGCCCGCGGGCGCGGGTTTTGGAAAGGGAATAAGGTCGTAAAATCCTTTCGGATTATTTTGTTTTCAGAGGGCTAGAGACTACTAAAATAGTATCACAAAATATCAAAAAAGTCAATCCCAAACGAAAGCCTTCGGCTTCGTACGGGACAGGCCTCTTTAGCATTGCGTAAACAACAAAAAAATCCCCTTTATGGGGATTTTTTTGTTTAAATATTAAGCGTGTTTCATCGGAGCTTGCTCGTAATTTTCTTTTGCGCCGAAAATTCTTCTGGCTAAAATGACTATAACAAGGATCAAGATAGCAAAGAGTATCCACTGTACCAATCCGGAAGGCAAGAAACTACCAGATCCGAAAATTGCATTTGAAGCGAGGTTGCTGTAACTGTCTGCTTCGTTTCCAGTTTCAACTGTTTCTACATATGTATCCGGAGAAATAGTGTTGTTGTTTGTTTTTGCAGAAGTAGAAGCGACAGGACTATTTACAGTAAAGAAGACACCATTGGAAGATCCTCCGCCAGGAGCTCCATTGTAAACAGTGATAAAGAATCCACCATTATTTTTGTATGCAGATGTATCATTTCCAGTTATCTGAACCAATAGGTGAGAGTCGTCTATGAAAGTAGTAGGACGGCTAGAATTATTTATCTTAGCGACGGAGCCAGGGACAAAACCGCTACCGGTGATGGTGATAGTCTTTGTTCCCACACCCAAATTGATAGATTTTGGGGTAATAGAATCTATGGCAGGCTTCGGGTTGGTCGTATCTTTTTGGACCGGGGTATTGAAATTATAATCATTGTAATAAGTATAATTTCTACCACCTTCAGCGTTAGCACTGTTAAAAGGTATAATTAACAAGCTAAATGCCAAAATAGATAGTATTTTCAAGCCGAAAAATATTGATTTGTTGTTTAATTTACTCATACTATATAGTATAGCATAAAGTAAAATAAAAGTCAAGAGGATAGATTATTGAGAGTAAAAAGCTTGTTATTTAGTCATTTTTTACATATAATCTATTTTGTTTGCCCGAGTGGCGGAACTGGTATACGCGCACGACTTAAAATCGTGTCTCGCAAGGGATGTGGGTTCGATTCCCACCTCGGGCACTGGGTAGAATTGTTTTTTAAAATTTATTTGCGCCCATAACTCAGCTGGTAGAGTAGCTCCCTCTTAAGGAGAATGTCGGAGGTTCGATCCCTCCTGGGCGCACAGTGCGAAATTATAAAGCACTAATTGTTTCTTGTGGGCGAGTGGCGGAATTGGTATACGCGTTAGTCTTAGGAACTAATGTCGCAAGACTTGAGGGTTCGAGTCCCTCCTCGCCCACACGTACGGCCTGGTAGCCAAGTGGTAAGGCATTCCTCTGCAAAAGGAATATGCGGCGGTTCAATTCCGCCCCAGGCCTCAGATTTATTTATTACTTTTCTCTAAGCAATTCGTCAATTTTTTGTCTGTTCTTTTCACCCAGATCTATGGCTACATCCAAGAAGGGAATCGTTTTAATTTCCAGATTCTTCTTCAAAAATTCTCGCAGTTCGCTCAAATTTCTTTTTACAAAATCAAGCGCACTTGTTTCTTTGGAGTCGGGTAGTACAGTGATAAATATGGTTGCCCTTTTGAGGTCAGGAGAAGTAGAGCAAGAAGTGACAGTGATAAGTGAAGTTCTATTATTCTCGCGTCCTAAAAATGAAGCCGCGAGCTCTTTGACAGCATTTGCCACTTTGTCATTTCTTTGGGTCATTTTTGTATAATAGCGAATGATTCCAAGCTATCGCCGGCCACTATTTCTATTTTTGATTCAATCATCATTCCGAATTCAGTGCCTTCGGATACTTCGCTAGTTTTTGTTTTGCTTTTTTCCAGGTTTACGATTTTTCCCCGACCGATTTCAAAATCTCGGCGCATTATCCTAACGGTGCTGTTTAGATTGATCGTGCCCTCGGTCACTTTTCCTCCGACTATTTGACGTTCTTTAGTACGACTGAAAGCACGGATGACTTTTGCTCGTCCGGTAGTCTCTATAGTTTCTATTTTAGGTCTCTTTTCTTCCATCTGCAGGAGAAGCCACTCTGTCATCTTGTAAATTATTTCAAAGAAAGAAATAGTGATATTTCTCTTTTGGGCAATTTCAAGGGCGCTTCTGTCGGCTTTTACATTGAACCCGATGACGATGGCATCCTCGCAAGAGGTGATACCTTTGATGTCCGATTCTGTGATTGGGCCTATCCCTTTTCCGACAATTCTAAATAGGGCGTTGTCATTTTTTATTTTTGCTATTTCTTTTTCAATAGCTTCTATGGAGCCGGAAACATCGGCTTTCAAAATTATTGGGATTATCTTTTTGCCAACTTCCTTTTCTTCTTCTTTTTTATTTTTACATATTTCAAGCTTTTTTCCTTCTCGCCAATTTTCCACATACTTTATTGCGTCTGTTTTTTTCTCAAAAGAAACGAAGGGTGCTCCAACTCTCGGCATGTTGTCAAAACCCATGATGCGTATCGGAGAAGAGAAGCTGGCTTCGTCTATCATCTCTCCTTTGAAGTTTTCTATTATGCGGGTAGAACAAGTACTTTCTTCCACCGCCACAGTCATCCCTTTTTTAATTGAGCCATTTTTTATGATGAGTGTGGCCAGGATTCCGCGTCTTTGGTCTAGGTTTACTTCAATCACAAAACCAGAGGCACTTTCTTTTTTATCGCCGGAAAGATTTTCCATCTCGGCTAAAATCAAAATAAGCGAAAGGAGATTGTCTATGCCTGTGCCGGTTTTGGAGGAAATTTCTGCAAATGGTATCTTGCCTCCATAATTCTCTAAATAAATCTCATTTTCGGCCAACTCTATCTTTGTTTTTTCTATGTTGGCTCCCGGTTTGTCTATTTTATTTATCGCTACTACGCACGGGATTTTACTTTCTGTTATCGTTTTCCAAGCTTCAATGGTTTGAGGTTTTACTCCGTCTTCTGCTGAGACGACCAAAATGGCGATATCTGCTATCTCTGCTCCTCGTTCTCGCATCTTGGAAAAGGCTTCATGGCCGGGAGTATCCAAGAAAGTTATTTTTTTCTCAATACCATCTTCATCCTTATGCACAACTTCGTAAGCTGAAATTCTCTGAGTGATGCCACCGGTTTCTCCCTCTACGACATTGGTTTTTCTTATATAATCAAGCAGGGTGGATTTTCCATGATCAATATGACCCATGACCGCTACGATGGGTGCGCGAATTTCCGTATTTTGTTTTTGAATGTTTTCAGCCATATTTTTTTTAAAACTTTTTTGACACTTACACTCTTGCTTTCTCTAAAGCTTCTTTTTCTTCGGCAGTTAATTCATAAGTAGATTTTCCTGCTTTGATTGGTTTTGCAAAGATGCTCATTCGTTCACGAGAATACAAACTTGATATTACCAACCCGTCGCCTTCTTCGTTTAGCATACCTATCGCAAAACTTTGATTGCTACCTTGGTCGGGGAAAGGGTTGAAGCGGATGGTATCAAGTCCTCGGATGCTTTTTCGCAGCTTAGTGTTTATTGTGGTGATTTCTTTTTCAATATTCTCTCTTGCCTTTTTGAGTTCCGAGATATTATCCTCAAGCACCAAGATAGTATCCTCTAAGTCCTTGGCTTTTTTACCTAGAAAAAATTTCTTTAAACGTTTTTCAGTAATAACCATCCAACCTGTTCCCATTAAGATGGCTACTCCGGTAAAAATAAAAAATATGATCTCGAGCTTTGTATTCATGAGCTTTCAATATATACTATTTTTATGTCTAAATCAAACTTGCCCAGCCGTGGCAGAGTGAAAAAACGGAATACAATATATCTTGATTATGCTTCAAGTTCTCTTTTGAAGAGTGCCAATCCAGGAGGCATACACGAATATGGCTTAAAAGAAAAAAATAAACTTGAAAAAGCAAGGACTACCGTTGCGCAAATTTTGGGCGCACATGATTATGAAATAACTTTCACTTCCGGAGCGACAGAAGCAAATAATTTGGCCATTCTTGGTTTGATAAAAAATTTTAAAAAACCTCACATTGTTACTACAAACATAGAACACGCATCAGTCTTGGAAGTTTGTAGACACATGGAAGAAACCAAGCAAGCCGAAGTGACTTATGTGGAAGTAGAGGAAAATGGCATAGTTGACCCAAAAAGAATAAAAAAAGCTCTCAAACAAAACACTGCTTTGGTATCGGTTATGTATGCAAACAATGAAATCGGCACTATACAGCCCATAGTAGAAATTGCAAAAGAAATCAGACATTTTAACAAAATGAATCGCTCAAAAATATTTTTTCACTCAGATGCTACACAGGCGATAAATTATTTACCGATAAAGGTAGAGAAATTAGGAATTGATCTACTGTCTTTTAACGGTGCAAAAATTTATGGGCCAAAAGGGGTAGGGGTCTTGTATGTCAAAAAAAATACACCCATTAAAAAAATTATGTTTGGTGGAGAACAAGAACATGGATTACGACCAGGAACAGAAAATGTCGCCTTGGCGGTAGAATTCTCCGAGGTGCTAGGGGATGTAGAAAAAATAAAAAATAAGGAGGTTTTTCGTTTGACCAAACTTCGTGATTATTTTATAAACAAATTGAACCATTCTCACATTCTCAAGAGTGTCGGAATGATTTTTAATGGTGATTTGAAAGATAGACTGCCGAATAATATAAACATTACAATACCAGGAATTCCGAGTGACTTATTGGTGATAGAGCTTTCAACTAGAGGAATAATGGCATCTGCCAAGAGCGCCTGTAAATCTGGTGATGGGAAGGCTTCTCATGTAATAGAAGCGATAAATAAAAATATAAGACCCGCCCGCCGTGGTGGGGATACGGACGGCTCACTCCGTTTTTCTTTAGGGAGAGATACTACCAAAAGTGATATTGACTATACAATAAAATCTTTATCTGAAATTTTGCAAAAGTTAAAAAAGTGGTATAATTGACGCATGGATGTAAAAGATTTAAATAAATCACAGCTTATATTACTGGCCATATTGCTCAGTTTTGTCACCTCTATAGCGACGGGTATAACCACTGTCACTCTGATGCAACAAGCGCCGGCATCTTTTACTGTACCGGTCACACGCATTGTAAGGGAAACGGTTGAAAAAATTGTCCCAGCTGAAAGTATTAAGACTCAGACATTGTCTGCCGAAGAAAAAAAACTTTTGGCAGATTTAAAGGCTATCAAACCACTCACGGTTACTTTATTTTTGAAAGGCGAAGTCTCAGAATCGGGGGAGGTTATCAGTGAAGATAAAGTTTTGGGAACGGGTTTGTTTTTGGGTGATAACAAAGTTGTGATAGCTTCTGTAATACCGGAACTAAAAGAAGGGGAGGCATATATCGTGAAAAGTGTTTTAGGTGAACAAAAGGTTCTTAAAGCGACGGTAGAAAAAGATTTTACTATTGTTGAATTAATTCAATCAGAGGAAACGGTTGCACCTGTCACTGAAAATGGTACCAATACGTCAGCAGTGGAGACAATTCAATAAAAGTTTTTATTTTTTAACTTTATTCTCATAAACTATTTTTTATGCCACCACTAAATAAATTTACAACCAAAGCGAAAGAAGCCATCAAAAGATCTCACGAGCTGGCCATCGAGCGCGGAGTAAACCATGTTTCTTCTCTTCATCTACTTGCCGCACTACTACTCGCTGAAGAATCCATAGTAAATTCAATTTTAGATAAACTTGGGATAGATACGATGCTCTTAACTGATTCTGTTTTGGAACTAATTGAGTTGCCGGAATCGCATAGCACTCTTTCTCCGTCTTATCAGATTTATCTCAATCCGGATTTAGCTCAAGTGATTGAGCAATCGGTAAAATTGGCTGAATACATGAAAGATGATTTTGTATCTACGGAGCATCTTTTCATTGCTATTTTAGAAGTGACCAGTGAAGCGAGAGAAACCTTGGCACGATTCAGAATTCACAAGGATCAAGTGGTAAAGATTTTGGGGGAATTGCGTAGTCAGAATATTACCGATGTTTCTGAGCCAAAGAAATTCAAACTGTTGATAAAATATACTCGCAACCTTACTAAGCTAGCCAAGGAAGATAAACTAGATCCAGTCATCGGCCGCGATAGTGAAATTACTCGTATTATGCAAATACTTTCACGCAGAACCAAAAACAATCCTATTTTGATAGGAGAAGCGGGTACCGGCAAGACTGCGGTGGTAGAGGGTCTCGCGCAAATGATCACTAAAAATAATGTTCCTGAGTCTTTGAGAGAAAAAGAGCTTGTTTCGCTTGATTTGGGTTTGTTGGTTGCCGGCACAAAATATCGTGGGGAATTTGAGGAAAGATTGAAAGGAATAATGAAAGAAATTGAACGTTCTGATGGTAAGATAATTCTTTTTATTGATGAGATTCATACTATCGTCGGTGCAGGAGGCGCAGAAGGCACAATGGATGCTTCCAATATGTTGAAACCAGCGCTTTCTCGTGGTGAATTGCGGGCTATCGGGGCGACGACCTTGCGAGAATATCAAAAACACATAGAGAAAGATCCGGCGCTAGCTCGTCGTTTTCAGCCGGTTTATATTGATGAACCTTCTACAGAAGATGCTATCGCTATTTTGCGCGGGTTAAAAGAAAAATATGAACTTTTCCACGGTATACGTATTACCGATGATGCTATTTTGGCCGCAGTAAATCTTTCCTCACGTTATATTACCAACAGGTTCTTGCCTGACAAAGCAGTGGATTTGATTGATGAAGCTTCTTCTTCACTTAAAATAATGTTAGGAAATAAGCCACCAATATTAGAAGATGCCCACCGAAAAAAAATGCGTCTGGAAATAGAAAAAGAAGCACTAAAAAAAGAACTGGCTTCCGATTCTAGAGGAGAGAAGGATAAACACAATAAAAAAGCGAGAAACAGTGAGATGAAGAATAGGATCAAAGAGATAGACAGGGAAATTAGTAATCTTTCCGAGAAAACAAAAGAAATTGAACTAAAGTGGCAAAATGAAAAGGAAACAGTCTCGGAGATTCGCGCCATAAAAAAAGATTTGGAAAGTATTCGTTTGGAAGCGGAAGATGCGGAGATGAGATCGGATCTCTCTTTGGCTGCGGAGATAAGATATGGGAAAATACCGGAGTTAAAAAAAGAACTTGAAGTAAAACTGACCCGATTAAAAAAATTACAAAAATCTCGCAGAATGTTGAAAGAAGAAATCACCGCTGAGGATATCGCAGAAGTAGTCGCGCGTTGGACCGGGATACCTATCACTAAAATGATGGAAGAAGAACGCGCCAAGCTTGAAAAAATGGAAACGGAGTTGAACAAAAGAGTAATTGGGCAAGATGCTGCCATCAAACGAGTGGCGGACGTGATTCGTCGTTCTCGTGCGGGCATCGGAGATCCCAATAGACCGATTGGTTCGTTTATCTTTTTGGGTCCTACCGGAGTCGGAAAGACAGAATTGACCAAAGCCTTAGGGCAGTTTATGTTTAATGACGATAATGCGATTATTCGGGTGGACATGTCGGAATATATGGAGCGACATTCCATGTCCAAACTTATTGGTTCTCCTCCTGGGTATGTAGGATATGACGAATCAGGTCAACTTACAGAGGCGGTAAGACACCGACCATATTCAGTAATACTTTTTGATGAAATTGAAAAAGCACATCCAGAAATTTTCAATGTGCTTTTGCAAGTTATTGATGAAGGAAGATTGACTGACGGAAAAGGGAGAATAGTAAACTTCAAAAATACCATCATTATTCTCACTTCCAATATTGGTTCTCAATTTGTGGAAAAAATGGAATCAATAGGTTTTTCTAACAATGGAAAATTACAAGATTATACGAATATGAAAGAAAAGGTTATGGAAGCATTGAAAGACAATTTTCGTCCAGAATTTTTAAATCGCCTGGATGAAATTATTGTATTTGATATTCTATCCGAAGAGGCACTCAAAGAAATAGTAAATTTGAGAATTAAAACTGTACGAGAGCGTCTTTTGGGTAAAGGAATTGACTTGGAAATTTCAGATGAGGCGTTGTCCTATTTGGCAAAAACCGGTTATGACCCGCATTTTGGCGCCCGTCCACTCAATCGTTTGATTCAAAACAAAATTTTAAACCCAGTAGCCTCACACATCATTTCCAATAATTTTAAAAACGGAGATGCAGTGTATGTTTCGGTAAAAGAGGGTGAATTAGTTATTGAAACAAAAAAAGGTCACACCAAAAGCCCGATTCGGGTAAAATCCAAATCCTCAGTTTGAATTTAATTGTATTTTAAATAAAAAGATGCAAAAAAGTATTTTTTGTGTTATTTTGTATGCATGCGTCGGTGGTAGAGTGGTCAATTACAACAGACTGTAAATCTGTCGCCTTCGGGCTACGAAGGTTCGAATCCTTCCCGACGCACCAAAAGACTAAGAACTTGTTGTTTTTTAAAAGCTATGTTATTATGATAGTATATTTCAGAAAGGCCTTCGGGCTTTTTTGTTTGAATTTATAATATGGAAATTAGAAACATAGCAATAATAGCTCACGTGGACCACGGCAAGACGACCTTGACCGATGCTTTGATGAAACAAAACGGTGGTCTTCAAGACGAAGGAGTATCAATGGATTCAAACGATCTTGAAAAAGAGCGTGGTATCACTATTTATTCCAAAAACACTTCTATTTATTATAAAGATACTAAGATAAACATCGTAGATACTCCCGGCCACGCGGACTTCGGTTCGGAAGTAGAACGGGTCTTGCGCGCGATTGACTCGGTGCTTCTTTTGGTGGATGCGGCTGAAGGACCGATGCCGCAGACTAGATTTGTTTTGAAAAAATCACTGGAATTGGGTTTAAAACCGATCGTAGTTGTGAACAAAATTGATAAACCTGCTGCTGATCCGCACAAAGTGCACTCGGAAGTTTTAGACCTATTTTTTGAACTGGGTGCGAGTGAAGAACAAGCAAATTTTGAAACAGTTTACGCGATTGGTCGTACAGGGGTGGCATTTAGAAATCTAGGTGACAAATCTGTTGATCTTTCGCCTCTCTTGGATGTGATTTTAGAAAAAGTTCCGCCGGCATCTGTGAATGATGAGGGAAAAATGTCGGCACAAGTTTTTAACTTGGGTTATGATAATTTTTTAGGACGATTGGCTGTGGCGCGAATTTATTCTGGTAAAGTATTTTCCGGAAGCCAAATTTTTGTGAAAGGAAACGTTGACGGACAGCACGGCGTCAGGAAAGGTAAAATTACTAAATTGTTTTCTTTTGAGGGAATAAACAGAAAAGAAACAAACTCTGCAATTTCCGGTGATATTGTGCTTATCGCTGGTATTCCGGATATCTATATCGGAGAAACAATATGTGAAGATGAAAGTGTGGAGCCCATGCCGCATATTGCAATTGATGAGCCTACTTTATCACTTAATTTTCTAGTCAACGACTCTCCGTTTGCGGGGCGCGAGGGTAAATTTGTCACTTCCAGACAAATCAAAGAAAGATTGGAAAAAGAATTGGAAATAAACGTCGGGCTCAAGGTTGATTTTTCTCCAGACCAAGGTGTAAATAAAATGGGGCCGTCCTTTTTCAAAGTGTATGGCCGAGGAGAACTTCATATCGCTATTTTACTTGAAAACATGCGAAGAGAAGGTTTTGAAATGCAGGTTTCTCAGCCAGAAGTTATTATTAAAGAAGAAAATGGAATAAAGACCGAGCCGTATGAGGAGCTTGTGATTGATGTTCCGATGGAATTCTCTGGAAGTGTAATTGAGAAAATAGGAAAAAGGCGAGGTATTATGAAAGATATGGTAGAAAAAGAAGGTATTGCTAGGGTTATTTTTGATATACCCACTCGTGGACTTTTGGGCTATCGGGGTGAATTTATTATTGACACAAAAGGAGAGGGAATCATGAGTTCAAGGGTTGTAGGTTTTAGAGAATACGCCGGAGAGATAAAAAAGAGGGAATACGGTTCCATGGTTTCTATGATAGATGGTAAGGCGGTAGCTTTTTCTCTTGCAAATTTGCAAGAACGTGGTATATTGTATATAGGTCACGGAGCGGAAGTTTATGAAGGGATGGTAGTTGGTAATGTTTTGAAGGGGGATGATATGTCTGTGAACCCCACAAAAGGAAAACAACTTACTAATATGCGAGCCTCAGGGACAGACGAGGCAATAACTCTCAATCCTGTTTTTGTTTTGAGTATTGAAAGAGGTTTGGAGGTAATGAACCACGATGAGTATCTGGAAGTTACTCCGAAATCTGTGAGACTTAGAAAAAGATATTTAACTGAACTTGACCGAGTGAAAGCAAAGAGATAAAAATAATTATAAATTATGAATTAAAATTATGCCAACAATATCGTTCAAGCCTCAAAAAATAACGAAAAAAATTACCTCACATCTCCAAGAGCGTTCTTCGGACGTAATCATGAATCGTTTTGGCTTGACTCCCGATGGAAAAAGAAAAACTCTTGAAGAGATCGGAAAAAAATACAACATTACCAGAGAGCGTGTCCGTCAAATTGAGGATGCTGCCTTAAGGCTTATTAAAAAGTCTGACGCTTATAAGGCGGAGCAGGCGATTTTTGAAGAGATTAAGCATTTGATACATAAAATGGGTTCAATTGTGGCTGAACATGACCTTTTACCATTTATATCTAAAGATAAAACAACTCAAAATCATGTTCATTTTTTCTTAGTGTTGAGTGATTTTTTCAAAAATCACCGGGAAGATGATCATTTTCATGTTCGTTGGAGTGTAGACGACGCTACAACTGAAAAAGTGCATGATGCTCTAAAAAAACTTTTTGCTTCTTTGAACGATGAAGATCTTATTCCGGAAACAGAAATGATCAAGAGGTTTTTTGAACACATGAAAGATTCTACCGAACAATATAGAGATGAAGAAATAGTAAAAAGATGGCTTTCTATGTCAAAAGCAGTGGCCAAAAATCCTCTCGGCGAATGGGGGAAGGCGTCTTCACCAAACATTTCTACTCGCGGGGTAAAGGACTTTGCTTTTTTGGTTATGAGACGTCATGGTTCCCCGATGCACTTTAAAGAAGTAGCAGATTCTATTTCTAAAACTTTTGGGAAAAAGACTCACTACGCTACTTGTCATAATGAACTTATAAAAGACTCTCGTTTTGTATTGGTGGGCCGTGGGATGTACGCTTTGTCTGAATGGGGGTATAAGGCAGGTATTGCTCGCGAAGTCATACAGGATATATTAAAAAGAGAAGGAGAACCTTTGTCTAAAGAGGCTATAGTGGAAAAGGTAATGAAAGAAAGATATTTCAAAAAAAATACTATTTTAGTAAATCTAGCAAACCCAAAATATTTTAAAAAGAATAAAGAAGGACTCTACACCATAGCCTAGCTGTATTTTTTCTTGTATTTGTACTAAAATATAAGAATGGCTGAGAAAAAAGGAGAGGGCAAAGGAGGATTTGATAGTTTTCTTGATTCTCTAGAAGAAGTGATAATAGAAAATTGGCTTTGGATTTTAATCCTCATAATTGGCTATTTTCTTTTTCAGAATGAGTTGCAATATACGACACTAAGAATAATTTTGCCTATTGCGGGAGTTATTTTACTCGGTCGTATCGCTTGGGTTCTCTGGGTTCATTATGTCCAACAAGATTTTATTTCAGGGATTGATTTTGTTTTGTTGGAGATAATTCCTCCGCGTGAAGTTTTGCGTTCTCCAAAAGCGATGGAACTTTTTTTTACCAATGCTCTCTACCACTGGAGTATGAAAGGGGGGAGAGAGGAGTGGTGGCAAGGGGCGGTATGGTTTTGGTTTTCACTGGAGATCGTTTCTATTGATGGACAAGTGCATTTTTATATTAGGACCCCGACCCGTATTAGAGGGCTAATTGAAACTCAGATGTATGCACAATATCCACAAGCGCAAGTAAAAGCGGTGGAAGATTACACCTTGGCAGTTGATAAAATTTCTCCTGATAGCACTTGGAATGCTTGGGGATGCGAACTAAAATTAGAAAAACCGGAAGCATATCCTATCAAGACTTACGTAGATTTTGGACTAGATAAAGACCCGAAAGAAGAATTCAAAGTAGACCCAATTTCTCCTCTAATTGAACTTTTCGGGTCCCTTCAAAAAGGAGAACAAATGTGGATGCAGATAGTTGTCAGGCCATCAAAAACAGAATATCGCACAAAAGGTACTTGGTTTGGAAAACATGACTGGGTTGTGGAAGCTAAAAAAGAATTAGACAAGTTGTTGCTTCCATATACTTCTCAAAGAGATGAGCCTGGGGAAGGACTTGTTAAGTTGGCCCGAATAGAAGTTCGTGTCCCGGATACTTTAAAAAGAGCGGTGGAAAGGATGAATTTGAAAGTTTCTAAACTCGGATTTGATACGGGTATCAGACTTATGTATGTTGCCAAGAAAGAAGTATATAATTTAGAAAGTAGAAGGAATATCCGCCTTGTCTGGCGTCAATATGCAGCCCCAGATGTTAATGGTTTGACCCGTGTGAATGCTACTCAGGGAGATGCCTATAATTCTTCTTTTTTTGGACTTTCTTCTGAACAAGTGATGGTGTTGGCAGATAGAATGCTTCACGAATATCGTGAACGAGGATTTTTCCATCTTCCACTTCGTCACGTTTTTAACAACCACAGTCTTTCGGGGGTACTTTTGTTTGTTGTAAAGCAATTTTGGTTGCCTTATTTTCATCCCCCGACATTTGTATTAAACACAGAAGAACTGGCAACTCTTTGGCATTTCCCTGGCCAAATACTGAAAGTACCTACGCTTGAACGTATTGAGTCAAAAGAAGCTTCTCCTCCTACTAACTTGCCGACATAATTTATGGACAATTCTTTTTTACTAGAAAGTAATGAAATTGAACATCCGACATCAAAGCTCAACAAAAAAAAGGTTGTGTATATCTTTGGTCTTGTTTTATTTGTAATAATTTTCTACTCTTTCTTTCTAAGTGCTCCTAGAAATTTTCCAGCAGGAGTTGTGGTGAGAATAGAACCTGGGATGAACCTCCGAAACGTGTCTTCTCTTTTGAAGAAAGAAAGTATTATACGTTCCAGAGTAATGTTTGAATCCTTCATGATAATTTTTGGTTCAGAGTTGCGCATTATATCTTCTGATTATCTTTTTGAAAAAAAATTATCGGTTTGGACTATAGCTAAGCGTATAGGAAAGGGTGAACACAATATGGCGCCAATATCGGTTACCATTCCGGAAGGTTACGACACAAAACAAATTGAAGAGGTTTTTTCTACAAAACTAACACATTTTGATAAAATAAAATTTCTTTCAAAAACGGAAGGGATGGAAGGGTATCTTTTTCCGGACACTTATTTTTTTCTTAGTGATGCGAATGAAACAGATGTAATAAATTCAATGAACGGTAATTTTAAGAAAAAGATAGTGCCGTTGCTTCCGGATATTGCCGCTTTTGGAAAAACAGAAAAAGAAATTATTACCATGGCTTCTATTATTGAAAGGGAGGCAAAAGGGGACACGGACAGGGAAATAATTTCCGGAATTTTATGGAAAAGAATAAAAATAGGAATGGCTCTTCAGGTAGATGCCGCGCCCGTTACTTACAAGACAAAAGAATTACCAAAGAATCCAATAGGAAATCCTGGGCTGTTGTCCATCAAAGCGGCGATTTTTCCAAAAGCATCATCATATCTTTACTATTTGCATGATAAAAATGGTAATATCCACTACGCAAAAAATTTTTCGGAGCATCAAATAAATATAAAAAAATACTTAAAATAATGTTATGAAAAAACATAATTTTGCTTTTATTGATATAGAAACTACCGGTCTTAATCTGGAAAAGAATGAGATTATTGAAATCGGTTGTGTACTTTCTACCCCCTTGTTGGAAGTGATTGAAGAATTTGAGTTAAAAATAAAACCCAAATATATTGAAAATGCCGACCCTGTCGCCCTCAAAGTAAATCATTATAAAGAAAAAGATTGGGAGAATTCTCTTGATTTAAAAGAGGCCATGGAAATTTTCTCACGGAAGGTAAAGGGTTGTATTATGGTTGGACATAACGTAGCTTTTGATGCAGGATTTTTAGAATATGCTTTCAATAAAACAGAGATTCCAAATACAATGCACTATCATAAACTGGATACAGTCTCTATTTCTTGGGCCAAATTACACAGAGAGCCGGACCTTGAACATTTTTCATTGCGTGAATTGTGCGAACGTTTTGATATAAAAAATGAAAGAGCGCACACTGCTCTTCCTGATGCTCGTGCTACTTTTTTACTTTACAAAAAGCTGATGACTCTATAAACTCAAAAGAGTTATGAAGAAAACAGTATTTGTAGGGTTATCCGGAGGAGTAGATTCCGCTGTTTCTGCTGCTTTGCTCCAGAAACAGGGTTATGAAGTCGTTGGGGTCTTTATAAAGACCTGGCATCCGGAGTTTTTGGTTTGCAATGAAGAAGAAGAACGACGGGATGCTATGCGGATAGCAGCTTTTTTAGATATTCCTTTTTTAACATTAGATTTGGAGAATGTATATAAAAAAGAAGTTGCTGATTACATGATAAAAGAATATAAAATGGGTAGAACGCCAAATCCGGATGTGATGTGTAATAAAGAAGTAAAATTCGGAGCTTTTCTCAAAAAAGCACTTGCCATGGGGGCGGATTATGTGGCTACTGGACATTATGCAAATACAGAAATAGGATTGAAAAATCCTTTGTCTTTACTTCACCCTGCGGGCGGAATCTTCCGACAGCAGAATCTCCCAAACCTGTTTCTTAAAAAAGGAGCTGATTTATCAAAAGATCAAGTATATTTTTTGTGGACCCTAAAACAATCACAACTTAATAAAATTTTGTTTCCGATTGGAAATTTAAAAAAGACGGAAGTGAGGAAACTTGCCAAGAAATTCAGGTTGCCTGTGGCAGAGAAAAAGGACAGTCAAGGTATCTGTTTCCTTGGTGCTGTAGATTTGAAAGAATTTTTGAAACACTATATTAAACCCAAACGAGGAAAAGTATTTGATGTGAATGGTGAAGAGATTGGCCATCACGACGGAGCAGTTTTTTATACTTTGGGTGAGAGACACGGTTTTACTATTACCAAGAAAAGTTCTACAGACGGACCGTATTATATCGTAGCGAAAGATGTGAAAAAAAATATTCTTTTTGTATCGCAAGACAAGAATTTTGAAAATTCTTCGGCTTTTTTCCACCCTGCGGGCGGAACCTTCCGCTCAAGTAATTTTGAAAATTCTTGTTTTTTGGATGAAACGAATTGGATTAATGAAGTCCCAAAATTAAATAAAAATTATACAGCCCAAATAAGATATCATGGAGAATTTTTGTCTTGTGGAATAAAATCTACTTCTAAAAATAAGGCAGAAATAATTTTCCCAAAGCCGATATTGGTTGCTTCCGGACAATCTTGTGTCATATATGATGGCGATGTTTGCTTGGGTGGGGGGATTGTTGTATGATTTATTTATGTCTCAATTTTTTGCACAAAATAGTGAAATTATAATCAGATTATTAGTAGCGGGTGGGTTAGGTTTGTTAGTAGGTGCTGAGAGGCTTTTTGTCGGGAAACAAGCGGGAATGAAAACACATGCGCTTGTATCTTTGGGTTCCGCCTTGTTTGTGATAATCTCTGAATTAATTGCACTTGAATATACGGGTGTTGGTGATTTTGATCCTTCTAGAATTGCTTCTCAAATAATTGTAGGGATAGGATTTTTGGGAGCAGGCTCAATAATGCTACAAGACTCCAGATTGCAAGGCCTTACTACTGCCGGTGGCTTGTGGGTTATGGCTGGGATAGGAATGGCTTGTGGTTTTGGTTTTTATAATTTAGCTATAGTCACCACCGTCTTTGTGCTTTTCGTGTTTATTGTGGTGAGTTTGTGTGAAAGGCCAATTAGAAAAATTTCTGAAGAAAAAAAAGAAACTTTGAACTGAATAAAAAATATGCAATCAGATGAAGTGAGATTAAAATTTCTAAAATTTTTTGAAAACAGGGGACATAAAATAATTCCTTCTTCTTCTTTGATTCCAAATGATCCATCTGTGCTTTTTACGACTGCTGGGATGCAGCAATTCAAGCCATATTATACCAATCCAGAAAGCGCCGATAGGGATTTTAATAGTAGAAATATTGTTACTGCCCAAAAGTGCATCCGTACAGGAGATATTGAGTCAGTAGGTGACGCTACTCACCTGACTTTTTTTGAGATGCTCGGCAATTTTTCTTTTGGCGGATATGGCAGGAAAGAAGCGATTGAATATGCGTACGATTTTATCGTAAAAGAATTAGGTTTGGAAATTTCTTATGTGACTGTCTATAAAGGAGAAGGAATAGTACCCAAAGATGATGAGTCTTTTAATATTTGGCAAGAGTTGGGAGTAAAAGATGTGCGTCTTGATGGTAGTGATGTCTTCTGGGGTCCGACCGGGGATTCTGGCCCCTGTGGCCCTACTACAGAAATTTATTGCAAAAATGCGAATGGAGAAGACGTTGAAATCTGGAATGTGGTTTTTAATGAATATTTTTGTGACAATTCTAGGGAAAAATTGGATAAAGGCGAAGCAAATTTGAAAAAACTTGATATTTTAGGAATAGATACCGGCATGGGTTTGGAGCGGTTACTGGCTACCGTTCAAAAAAAGAAAAATGTATATGAAACAGACCTTTTCAGCAATGAGTCAACTAGAGAAGAACGTGTAGTTGCCGACCATATCAAAGCTTCTCTTTTTATGATTTCAGACGGAGTAGTTCCATCCAATACAGGTGCTGGGTATGTTTTAAGAAGATTGATAAGGCGAGCCGTTAGGTTTTCTAAACAATCGCTTACGAAACAGATTGAAAAAATAAAGAAGATTTATGAAGGATCATATATTCTTGATGATAAGGGAGAAATAGAAAAAGAAGAAAATAGGTTTCGTCAGACTTTACAGAATGGTTTAAAAGAGTTTGAAAAAGGAGCCGACCCCTTTGTCCTGGCTACTACTTATGGTTTTCCGATAGAACTTACGCTTGAATTGGCAAAAGAGAAAGACATAAAGATAGATCTTGAAGAATTTAATAAAAAAATTACGGAGCATCAAAAACTCTCCCAGACATCTTCAGCTGGAATGTTCAAGGGTGGGTTGGCTAATCATAACGAGAAGACTATTAAACTCCATACTGCGCATCATTTGCTTTTGGCGGGACTTCAGGCAGTTGTCGGTAAAAATATAAAACAACGAGGAAGTAACATTACAGAAGAACGATTGAGAATGGATTTCCTTTGTGACCACAAATTAACTGATGAAGAAAAAAATAAAGTAGAAGATTGGGTGAACGAACGAATTAAAGAAAACTTGGAGGTCGTGCGCCGTGAGATGACTCTGGCAGAAGCAGAAAAACTTGGGGCAGAAATGGAATTTGGAACAAAATACCCCGGGGTTGTGTCCCTTTATTTTATAGAAGACAAACAGGGTATCCCTATTTCAAAAGAATTTTGTGGTGGCCCACATGTGAAAAATACCGGAGAGCTCGGGCATTTTAAAATTCAAAAAGAAGAAGCGGTAGCTTCTGGCATTAGACGCATCAAAGCGTTCCTTTCATAACTTGGGTTAAGCTTGTTTATACTTATCTCTTTTTGTTATAATAGCATTATGGGTATTTTCTTTGGACACAAAGATAAGGATGAACTAATGTTGGTTTTTAATATAGGGTCTTCTTCAGTTGGAGCGGCGCTTTTTTTAGCACAAAAATCAGGGGTTCCAAAAATAATTTTCTCTACCAGAGAACCGATACCAATAGAAGAAGAAGCGAAGATAGATCGTTTTTTGTTCTTGGCAAGTAAATCCTTAGAAATAGTAGCAAAAAAGGTTCTCATGACTGGACTAGGAGCGCCTAGACGTATTTTTTGCGTTCTTTCGTCACAATTTTATGTTTCTCAGACCAGAATTATATCTTTTAAACAGGATACTCCTTTTATATTTACTATTAAATTAGCAGACAGCTTGATCCAAAAAGAAATTAAAATTTTCCAAGAAGAACATGCGGCAAAATATGCAAGTATTGGTGGGGAAATACGCCCCATAGAGCTTAAAAATATAAAAACAATGCTAAATGGTTATGAGACGTCAAGTCCATTAGACCAAAAAGCCAAAGAATTGGAGATGGTTATCTTTGTTTCTATCAGTGGAGAACAGGTCTTGAAAAAAATAGAGGATGTCATAAGAAAATATTTTCATTTTGAGCAGGTAAAGTTTTCTTCTTTTGCTATGGCTTTTTTTACAACTGTTCGCGATGTATATAAACACCAGGAGAATTTTCTTTTAGTAGATATAGGTGGAGAAGTAACGGATATCTCAATGACGAAGAGAAATATCCTTAGAGAATCAATATCTTTTCCTTTGGGCCGTAACTTCTTAACTCGGGGAGTGGCTTCTGGCTTGGGGTGCAGTTTGAATGAAGCGAATTCCCTTATTTCTCTTTTTAAAGACGGTCATGCGGAAAAAACAGTAGCCAAAAAGTTGACGTTGATAATGAAGCAACTCCAGACAAAATGGCTTGAAAAATTTCAAGAATCACTGGCCAATCTTTCTCACGATATCTCTATTCCTTCCACTATCTATATAGCGATAGATAAAGATTTGGCGGATTTCTTTTCAGAAACTATAAAAACTGAACAGTTCAGCCAATATACACTGGCTGAATCAAAATTTGAGGTTATTTTTTTAAGCACAGAACTACTTCATGGTATTGCGACGTTTAAAGACGCGGTAATTCGTGAACCGTTTATTATTATTGATTCTATCTATATTAATCGTTTTTTAATTGAAACATAAATATGCCTAAATATCTTTTTGAAGACATGGTAAGAAGTAAGCGTCAAAGACGAGAGAAGAGTGGGGATATTCGTATCTCTTCCGTAGATTTGTCGCAGAAGGAAACAAAAAAAGAACCAAAAGAAAATGAACAGCCAGCTGATTTGAAAATAATTTATGAAATGCCGGAATTCGGAAAGTCTAAAAATAATGAAGTTGGTTACGTTAAGTCTCGGGGAAGAAACATGTTGTGGTTTTTAGCCTTGGTTTCTGTGATGTTTTGCCTTTTTGCACTTTCTTTTCTGTTTTCAAGCGCAGAAATTTTGGTAGATCCGAAAATAAAGGAAGTCGTTTTAAATGAAAATTTATCTGCCAATTTGAATTCAAATGATAGTCTGTCTTTTAACTTAGTGGTTTTTGACGACACAGAAAGTAAAACATTAACAGCCAATGGAGAAGAAGATGTAGCAAAAAAAGCTACGGGTACAGTTGTTATTTATAATTCTTTTAGCTCTGCACCACAGACTTTAAATATAGATACCAGGTTGGAAGGCTCAAATGGAAAAATTTATAAAACAAAAACAAAAACAGTCGTACCCGGGATAAAAAAGGGAAGTACTATTCCTGGGTCGGTTGAGGTGGAGATTTATGCTACGGATGCAGGAGAAGAATACAACAGTGGTCCACTTGATTTTAAAATTTTTGGGTTTAAAGGTACCCCAAAATATTCCAAATTTTATGGTAGATCAAAACCGGGGACACAAATAATAGGAGGATTTAGGGGTAAGGTTCCATCTGTAAAAGAGGAGGATAAAAAAGTCGCTATCACTGAAATGGAAACAATTTTAAAAGCGAAACTTTTAAAAAAGGTGGTGACTCCCGATTTTGTTTTATTTGAAAATGCAGTGTCCTTCAATATAGAAGATGCAAATATCTTGTCTGGTACATCCAACGATAATAATGCAACCATAACACTCAAAGGTACGATTTACGGTATTTTATTTAATGAACAAAAACTAACAAAAAAGATAACAGAAAATAAAATTAAGGAATACGATGGAAGCGAAGTATATATACCAAATATTACAGATTTAGTTTTCTCTTTACCTGAACAGATAAACTTGTCCGACAAAGGTAGCCTTGATTTTGAAAATCTAAAAAGTATAAATTTCAATTTGTCCGGTTCAGCAAAAATAGTTTCCAAGTTGGATAAAGATAAATTTACTGCCGATCTACTCGGCATATCAAAAAAAGATTTTGTACAGATTTTGTCTCAATATCCAAATATTGAATCGGCTGTTTTAAAATTAAGATTTCCATGGATGCAGTCTATCCCCGACAAGACGGAAAATGTGAAGGTTATCATAAATTATCCGGAGTAATCTCTTGACGTTGTAGCTTTATTTTACTATAGTGTATAGCACATACATGAGTGATTCAAAAGATGAAAAAATTGTGACGGCTAGGGGAGTTGTCACCGAAGCGTTGCCCTCTACTTTATTTAGGGTGATGATAAAAGAAAATAATGCCGAAAACGTCGGTGAAGAGAAAGAAATTTTGGCGTATCTCGGTGGCAAGATGCGTATGCATAGAATCAAGGTTTTAATAGGAGATTCGGTGGAGGTCGTGCTCGATTCTTATGGTGGCAAAGGTAGAATAGTGAAAAGGTTGTAATTTTTTTAATAATGGTGTATTATACTGGGTACAGTTTGTAAAAGGTGATAACGCTGAAAAATAAGGGTTTTTCCTTGTTTTTCTTCTGTTATGTAGTCTTTTTAAAAAGTGTTGTAAAATTTTTTATGAAAATAAAATCATCTGTAAAAAAAATTTGTGATAATTGTAAAATGGTCAGACGAGCCAGGCATTTGAGAATAATTTGTACTAACCCTAAACATAAACAAAAACAATAATTTATGAGAATCCTAGGAATCACAATACCAAATGAAAAAAGACTTGAGATTGGTTTAACCTGTCTATATGGCATAGGTGTTTCTTCTGCCCGAAAAATTTTGGATCAAGTTGGTATTGATCGTGGGAAGAAAGCCAAGGATCTAACATTGGATGAAGAAAACAAGATTCGTCTTTTGATAGAAAAAATCCCAATTGAAGGAAACTTAAAGAGAGAGATAGCTGCTAATATAAAAAGACTAAAAGATATTAAAAATTACCGTGGAGTTCGTCATATGAAGAGATTGCCGGTTCGGGGACAACGCACCAAGACAAATTCCAGAACAGTAAGAGGTAATGTCAGAAAGACAATGGCTTCAGGAAAGAGAAAAGAGAGTAAAACATAAAAAATAATTACGAATTATAAATTACGAATTACGAATGCCAAAAAAAGAAGAAAAAAATAAAGAAGAAGTTGAAGTAGAAAAAATCAACTCGGAAGAAAGTGAAGTAAAAAAAGCTTCATTAAAAACACCAAAGAAGAAGATAGTCTCAGGTGTTTTGCATGTTGAGGCAACTTTTAACAACACTAAGGTTCTTTTTTCAGATAAATTAGGCAATACACTATTTTGGTCAAGTGCAGGATCTTTGGGTTTCAGGGGAGCCAAAAAGGGAACTCCTTTCGCAGCTTCCAAGGTGGGCGACATAATCGGTAGTAAAGCTATAGCCCTTGGAGTAAAAGATTCTGACGTTGTTATTTTAGGAGTGGGTTCTGGGCGAGAGCCTGCAGTGAGAGCCTTTATGGCTCATGGAATTGAAATAACTTCTATTTTAGATGCAACCCCTGTGCCACACAATGGACCAAAAGCAAAAAAACCACGAAGAGTATAATAATTAATAATTACGAATTCAAGTATGATTAGTAAACCAAAATTTAAAATTTGTAGAAGATTGGGCCCAGGAGTTTATGACAAATGTCAAACTTCAAAGTTTGCTGCAGCTTCTACTAAATCTTTACCAGGGGGTAAAAGACCAAAAGCTCCTACTGAATACGGAGCACAGCTCATAGAAAAACAGAAGACTCGTTTGTCATACGGAATATCAGAACGTCAACTTTCTAATCACGTCAAAAAAGTTTCTCATATCAAAGGAGCGGGGACAGCAGAAAAATTATACGAAAATCTTGAATCTCGTCTTGATAATGTTATTTACCGGATGGGTCTCGGGGCAAGTAGGCGCGCTACTAGGCAGATGGTATCTCACGGACATTTTATCGTAAACAATCACCGAGTCACCATTCCTTCTTATGAAGTGAAAATAGGAGATGTAATAAAAATTCGTGAAGGTAGTAAAACTAAGAAAATTTTTGAAAATTTAGTAGATAGACTGAAGGATTACAACGCTCCAGCTTGGGTGACGTTTGATTTAAAGAATCAAGAAGGGCGCATCTTATCAAAACCAAAAAATATTGAAACATTTTTAGACCTTAACGCTGTGCTTGAGTTTTACAGTCGTTAAATTATTAATTTTTTGTTTATATCTGTTGCAAACAGATAAATATTATCAAAGTTTTAAAATTATAATTATAAAATTATGCCTGAATATAAAATAATTATGCCTTCCAAACCTAAGATAGTTGAGGAAAATGGCAATAAAGGAGTATTTGAAATAGACGGCCTGTCACCAGGGTATGGGCACACTTTGGGTAACAGCTTGAGAAGGATAATACTTTCTTCCTTGCCTGGGGCAAGTATTACTTCCATAAAAATAGATGGTGTAGCCCATGAATTTCAAACCATGGACGGCATAAAAGAAGATGTAATTGTAATGATTTTAAATCTAAAGAAAACTCGTTTTAAAATGCTGTCAGATGAACCGCAAACAGTTTCTCTTTCTATAAAAGGACCCAAAGAAGTCTTAGCAGGAGACATAAAGACCGGTGGGCAAGTTGAAATCTTGAACCCAGAACTACACATTGCCGAAGTCACCGGGAAGATAAACTTGAACATAGAAATGAAAGTAGAGAAAGGTTTGGGTTTCATCGCCAAAGAAGTTTTTCAAAAAGAAAAAGTGGATGTAGGGACCATTGCAGTAGATGCTATTTTTACACCGATTCGTCGAGTAGCTTACGAGGTTGAGAATATGCGCGTAGGTGATAAGACAAACCACAATCGTCTTCGTATCTCAATTGAGACGGATGGTACTCTCACTCCCCGTGAGGCCTTGTCTAATTCTATTGGGATAATGATAAACCAATTAAAGGCAATTGTTGATTTCAAGGAACCAGAGGAAGAAATAAAAGTAAGTAAAAAAGTTTCAAAGGAAGAAGAGGAAGAAAAAGATGAAAAGAAGGGAGAAGATTTTGCAGATGTGCTAAAGACTCGCACGGATACTTTAGATCTCTCTACCCGGACTCTGAATGCTTTGACTTCAGCGAACATCAGAACTCTCGGAGGGCTCGCTCGCAAGAAAAGAGAAGATTTACTTGAGCTAGAGGGTATCGGCGAAAAAGGAATTACAGAAATTAAAAAAGTTTTGAATAAATTTGGTCTTAATTTAAAAGAATAATTTTATGCGACACCACAACAATACAAGAAAATTCGGTAGAGATAAAACACAAAAGCGCGCGTTGCTTAATTCTTTGGCTCTCAATTTGATTGTGCGCGAAAAAATAAAGACTACTGAACCAAAAGCGAAAGAATTGAGACCTTTTATTGAAAAACTCATAACTCGCGCTAAAAAAGGAGATGTAGCGACTCGCAGATCTGTTATCGCTAAGCTTTCTAGTAGTAGCAAGGGGGTAAAAAAGCTATTTGATGTTTTGGCACCAAAATATGCCGATAAAAAAGGAGGATATACCAGAGTACTAAAATTAGGAGCCCGAAAGTCGGACGGTGCAAAAATGGCGATTATAGAATTTGTTTAATTTTCAATAATAGTTTAGTATGAAAAACGCAATGAAAAAAACAGAAGCAAAAGAAATAAAGACCATAGATGCAAACGGAATGGCGCTCGGCAGAGTAGCAAGTACGGTGGCTATGTCTTTGATGGGAAAGACAAAGGCTACTTTTGAACGCAACAAGTATTCCGGTTTCCCAGTGAAAGTAATAAATGCTTCAAAGCTTCGTATTACCGCCAAAAAACTGGACGAAATTTTTCATACCAGATATTCAGGAATGAGAGGTGGGCTTCGTATTTTAAAAGGCACAGAGACAATGGAGAAAAAAGGCTTAAAAGAACTAATCAAGCTTGCGACCTTTCAGATGCTTCCGGACAATAAATTGCGCAGAACTATGATGAAAAATTTAACAATTGAAGATTAATATGGATAAAGAAAACACAAAAGATAAATACATTGAAGCGATAGGAAGACGTAAAACTTCTACAGCTAGAGTGCGCATCAAACAATCTGCAAAAAATCATTTTATTGTGAATGATAAAGATGCCAAGGAATATTTTAAAACAGAAGTAGAGCGTCGTTTGATTTTAGATCCTATAATGAAAGGTGTATCGGCGGATGGTACAAAATCTGATTTAAAATGGAGTGTAGAGGTGCATGTATCAGGTGGCGGTTTTCATTCGCAAGCTGAGGCAGTTCGTCATGGATTGTCTAGGGCTTTAGTATCGCATGACAGTACATTGCGAGGGAGTCTAAAGACTTTGGGATATCTGAAACGCGACCCTAGAGCAAAAGAACGCAGAAAATTCGGTCTCAAGAAAGCTCGCAAGGCTCCACAATGGAGTAAACGCTAAACTTAACAATAACTTTAAAATACCCCTTGAAAATAGGGGTATTTTTTGTTAGGATGGATTTATGGACGAAAAAGAAAACGATAAAAAAGATTTATCCGCCGAGGCGGAAGGAAACACAGGAAAACCGGAAGAATCTGAGGTTCTTGAATTTGAGTTTAATGATGACGGAGAAGAAGATTTAAAGAAAACTCTGAAAAAGTTTAGAGCTGACTTGAAGCAATTAAAAAAAGAAAAGGAAGAGTATTTGACTGGCTGGCAAAAAGAACGGGCAGATTTTGCTAATTATCGTAAACAAGAAAATGAAAGAAGACTAAATTTCTCAGAAAATGTGAGTGAGCGAATTTTGGGTCGTTTTTTGACTGTGATTGATAGTTTTAATATGGCATTTGCAAATCGTGAAGCTTGGGAAAAAGTTGATGAAAACTGGCGCAAGGGAGTGGAGTACATTTATGGACAGATGAATACCATTTTTGAAGAATATGGTGTAAAGCCAGTCGGAGAAGAAGGTGAGGCTTTTGACCCAAATATTCATCAATCTGTAGAACTAGTAGAAACAGATAAAAAAGAATTAGATCATAAAGTAGCGAAAGTAATTCAAAAAGGATACAAATTGGGCGTTCGCATAATGCGTCCAGCCAAGGTGGACGTATATGAATACAAAGCCAAAGAATAGTAACTTGTCTTTAAGGCTATTCTATACTATAAAAAAGTGGTATAATAATAGAAAGGTCAAACTCTTTCTTATCAGATAATATCTCTAAAATTTTATGGTATTTATTTATACAACTTGCGCGAATTCTAGCGAGGCAAAACTCCTTGGTAAATTAATTATTGATAAAAAAATGGGTGCTTGCGTAGATTATTGGCCAATTAACTCAATGTACAATTGGGAAGGTAAATTAAAAGAGGTATCCCAGGTGATGTTGATGATCACTACTCTTGAAAATAAAATTGAAGAAGTCAACGATCTCATATCAAAACACCATAGTTACTCTACCCCACTTATCGCGGGTGTAGATGTTCGTAGGATGAACCGTGCGTATAAAGAATGGATGACAGAAAAAATTGTTTGATTAATTTTATTGTTTAATTTGTGTGTTTTTTATATTTTATTTCCCAAAAGTTTCAAACAAAACTTTCTTACTTTCGTTGTCTATGAATTCAGTGACGATGATCATCATTTCAGTCGTGAGGCTCAAATCTTTTTTTATGTTCATAAATAAGTGTTCAAAAGGGAAGGGGGAAATCCAGGCAGAATTTTTCAGGCACACAAAGCCGGCTTTTTTTAATAGGTAGCGCAGACTTTCACGTTCACTTTTTCTACTCTCCGGCAGGTCAAGTAAAATAATCCTCCAAAGTCCATCCCAGGAAGAGGGGACCAGCGCCTCTTCTCCCTCTAGGCGCAAAGCGTTTAATTTTGTTTTGCCTTCTTTGGTAATACGTACGAATTTTCGGTTGGAAGAATTTAATATTTCGGCGCATCCAGAATCTATAAGATTTTTTATGGAACGAGTTATAGCATAAGAGGTTTTGGAATCACCCCCATCTTTAAAAGATTCAAGTGGGATGGCTGGTTTTTCTCCCAATATTTTCAATATTTTATTGGAATATTTAGATTTGCTTGACATAGATATATCCTATCATATATACTACTTTTATACAAATAATTAGTGGTCGCAAAATTTAAGTCAAATAAACATTATAAGCTTACCCGTCAAAAGTATGGGTAATAAATATATAAAAAAATATGAGTAAAATAATAGGCATAGATTTGGGTACAACAAATTCGGCAGTGGCCATCATTGAAGGTGGCGCTCCAAAAATTGTGGAAAATGTGGAGGGGAATCGTACAACTCCTTCAGTCGTAGCCATAGCGAAAAATAGCGATAGGATTGTCGGTCTTTTAGGTAAAAGACAAGCTGTAACAAATCCTGAAAATACTATTTATGGTATCAAGCGTTTTATGGGGCACAACTTTGACGATCCAGAAGTGCAAAAAGATTTAAAGAATGCTTCTTTCAAAATACAAAAATCTACCAATGGAGGAGTAGAAATAAAAATTGGAGATAAGTGGATGCGTCCGGAAGAAATTTCCGCGATGATTTTGTCAAAAATAAAATCCGACGTGGAAGCGAAGCTCGGAGAAAAAATTACTGAAGCGGTCATTACCGTGCCGGCATATTTCAATGATGCGCAAAGAAAGGCGACAAAGGATGCGGGACAAATTGCGGGCTTGGATGTAAAACGTATCATCAATGAACCGACGGCAGCTGCTCTTGCTTATGGGTTTAATAAAAAGAAAAATGAAAAAATTGTAGTGTACGATTTTGGTGGGGGAACATTTGATGTGTCTGTGCTCGAGATAGGTGATGATGTCATTGAAGTAAAGTCTACCGACGGAGACAGCCATCTGGGTGGACGTGATATTGACCACAAGATTATCAATTGGATAGCGGAAGAGTTCAAAAAAACTTCCGGAGTGGATGTCCGTGGAGACAAGCTTGCCTTGCAACGTTTAGATGAAGCGGCAGAAAAAGCAAAAATAGAACTTTCTACTGCCATTGAGAGTGAAATAAACATTCCTTTCATTACTTCTACTACAGAGGGTCCTCAACACCTACTTCTTAAAATGACTCGTGCTCAACTTGAATCAATTGCCGAAGAATATATAAATAGATCTATAGAAATTACTAAACGAGCAATGGCTGCTTCTGGTTTCAAGATTGAAGATATGAATGAAATAATAATGGTTGGTGGACAAACTAGAATGCCAAAAATTGTGGAAGAAGTGAAGAAAGTTTTTGGTAAGACCCCAAATCTTTCCATTAATCCCGATGAAGTTGTGGCTCTCGGAGCTGCCGTACAGGCAGGAGTTTTAGCAGGAGATGTTCGTGATGTTCTACTCTTGGACGTGATTCCTTTATCTCTAGGCATTGAGACCTTAGGCGGAGTAGCTACAAAATTAATTGAACGCAATACCACTATCCCTTCAAATAAATCTCAAGTATTTTCTACAGCTGCCGATAATCAAACTTCAGTAGAAATACATATAGTACAAGGAGAACGTCCTATGGCCTCTGATAATAAATCTTTGGGACGATTTATTTTAGATGGTATTCCACCAGCTCCTCGCGGGATGCCACAGGTTGAAGTTGCGTTTGATGTGGATGTGAATGGCATTTTGAATGTGACGGCAAAAGATAAAGCTTCTGGTAAAACTCAGTCTATCAGGATTGAAGCAAGTTCCGGCTTAAAAGAAGAAGATATTAAGAAAATGCAAGCGGATGCGGAACTGCATGCGGAAGAAGATAAGAAGAAAAAAGAAGTGGTAGATGTGAAAAACACCGCGGAAATGAGTATTTACACAGCGGAAAAAGCGCTAAAAGATAATGAAGCAAAAATCCCGGCCGAATTAAAAGACAGTGTAAATACGAAAATTACCGCCTTGCGCGGAGTGAAAGACGGCACCGATGGCGAAGCGATTAAAAAAGCCACTGAAGAACTTTCTGTGGAAATGTCCAAAATTGGCGAAGCGATAAGTAAAGCCGGAGCTGAAACTCCACCGACAACTCCACCAGAAGAACAAAATGAAGAAGTAAAGGAAGCAGAAGTTAAAGAAGAAAAAGAAGGAGAGGAGCCAAAAGCGTAACTTCTAAAAAGCCCCATATGGGGCTTTTTAGTTTAGTAAATATTTGATATAATTTATATATATGGAACTTCCAGAGATACCTATAAATAAAGATGTCACCTATCTCGGGCTCACTACTTTTCGCGATAAAAATCAGCTTTTTGGTATTAAGCGCAAAGACAGACGTCAGCATGTTTATATTTTAGGAAAGTCTGGTACCGGTAAATCTGTGCTGATGTTTAACATGATTATCCAAAACATTCAGAACGGTGAAGGAGTCTGTATGGTTGACCCGCACGGGGAAAACGTAGAAGCTGTCCTGTCCGCCATCCCTCCACACCGCATGAAAGATGTGATCTATTTCAATCCCGCCGACGCGGATTACCATATTGGTTTTAATGTGTTGGAACTAGTAGACCCACAATACAAACATTTGGTAGCTTCGGGCCTCATGGGTATCTTTACGAAAATCTGGGCGAACGCTTGGAGTGCTCGTATGGAATATATTTTGAACAATACTATCCTTGCTCTTCTAGATACTCCAGGGACAACTCTCTTGGGTATCCCCAGAATGCTCGTGGACAAAGATTATCGTCAAAAAATAATTTCTAATTTGAAAGACCCTGTCATCAAAGCTTTTTGGGTGCATGAATATGAGGCTTGGCAAGACAAGTTCCGAAACGAAGCTATTGCGCCAATTCAAAATAAAGTTGGACAATTTCTCTCTACTTCTATTATCCGAAATGTCGTAGGTCAATCCAAGAGTACCATCAATATTTTTGACATGATGAACGATGGAAAGATTTTTTTGGTGAATGTTTCCAAAGGACGCATCGGTGAAGACAACTCCGGTCTCTTGGGGGGCATGATCATTACAAAAATTCAGCTGGCTGCTATGGAACGCGTACGTATTCCCGAGGATCACCGAAGAGACTTTTACCTTTATGTGGATGAATTTCAAAATTTTGTGACGGATGCTTTTGCCGGAATATTGTCTGAAGCGCGTAAATACAGGTTAAATCTAACTGTGGCGCACCAATATACCGCTCAACTGGTGGTAGACAAAAGCTCTGCTGTGCGTGACGCAGTGTTTGGCAACGTGGGCACGATGATAATTTTCCGGGTTGGTTCCGATGATGCGGATTTCTTGGAGAAAGAATTTGACCCGGAATTTACCCCACAAGACATTGTGAATTTGCCGAACTACAAAATTTACCTAAAGCTGATGATAGATGGGGTGACTTCCAGACCGTTTTCCGCCAAAACCTTACCTCAAATGGTAAAGTCCGGAGATAAAAAAATAGAAGAGGAGGTTATAAAAACTTCCCGTGAATTATACTGTAGACCGAGAGAAGTAGTAGAACGAGAAATAAATGAGTGGAGTGAGATGTCTCTGGGGGATCATGAATATTCTTCTTCGGGTAGCGGAGGAAACTTAGAAAAATTTCCAATTACTTGTTCACTTTGTGGGCTTCAAAAAACCGTGCCTTTCAAACCAGAACCAGGGAGACCGGCATATTGTAAAGAATGTATAGCTAAAATAAAATCAGGAGAAGTAAAAGTAGAAAAGAAAGGCAAAGATCAAATTGCCTATGATGAATCAAAGTTTTATAAACCCTTGGCAGACCTAGGGATAGAATTTGAACAGAAAGATAGGGGTGGAGCTGAGCCTGCTCACCAATTGGCGGGTGTAGAAGAAAATAAATTTATTTCTCCGACACAAAGACCAACAACACCCCCTCCAACAAATAAGCCAAGTGTCTTTGGAGCTATCAAAAAAGTATTTACCAAACCAAAACCTATCCGTTCGGCAAGCGGGGACAATCTGGGGCTCAAGGAGGTTTTAAATAAATCTTTACCAACGCCAGTATCTTTAAATTCTTTAAAAAACAATATACAGGAAACTAAAAAATCCATCCATTCTAACGTAGATCGTGCTGCTACCAGCGAAGACATGAATAAGTTAAAAGATTTGATTAAAGAAAAGACTGAACAAAAAAAAGAAGAAAATTATCAAAATAAAAACAAAACTTCGCCCGTTGACGGGTTACCGACGAGAGAAGTGCCGGAAGACGTTCTAAAGAAAGTTTTGGAATAATAGATATGTCTAAACCAAATAGGGTACAAATAATAAAATACGCTCCGCCTCCACCAGAGCTACCTGTTTTCGGAAAAGTGAAACCAGAAGAGGTTTCTTTTATTGGACGTACAAATTATGTAGCTTCTTTGGAAGAGAAAAAATTTATTTTTGGCATCAAACGTGTAGATCGCCGAAGACATTTATATATCATCGGAAAGTCTGGTGTGGGCAAAAGTAAACTACTTGAGTTGTTGATGCGTCAAGATATAGTCTATGGCCACGGTATTTGTTTGATTGATCCACATGGAGATGAGATAGACGCTATCTTAAACTTTATACCAAAAGAACGTATTCACGATGTCTGCATTATTGACCCTACAGACTTAGATTTTCCTGCTTCTTTTAATCCACTTGCCAACGTTGATCCTTTGTTCAAGTTTCAGTTGACACAGGGTTTGATAGAAGTTTTTCAAAAACAATTCGGAGCGAACTGGACTCCTCGCTTGGAGCATGTCTTTCGTTTTACTTGTCTGGCACTCTTGGACTATCCACATGCCACGATGCGGGGCATGATTTCAATGTTGACGGACAGAAATTACAGGCAGAAAGTAGTGGAATATATCACAGATGATATGGTAAAAAGATTCTTTGCTATTGAATTTGCCGATTGGTCCGAGAAATTTGATACGGATGCCATCATCCCGCTCGTAAACAAACTAGGGCAGTTTCTATCCGATCCACTTCTCCGAAACATCTTCGGACAGAAGCAAAATAAAATAGACATCAGTGAGTTGATGAACCAACAAAAAATTATTTTGATAAACCTTTCCAAGGGCCGTCTCGGAGAAGAAAACTCCTCTTTCCTGGGTTCAATGTTCTTGACGAAAATAAAACAAGCGGGGATGGAGCGTGCAGCTATCCCAGAAAAAGATCGCAAAGATTTTTATCTATATGTAGATGAGTTTCAGAATGTCGTCACCCAAACTTTTGAAAATATTTTATCAGAGGCGAGAAAGTATGCCTTGAATTTGACCATTGCCCATCAGTATGTCGGACAGATTTTGCCGAAAGTACATCAAGCAGTATTGGGTAATTGTGGGAGTGTCATTTCTTTTCGTATTGGTGGAGAAGATGCCGTTAAAATGAAACCCGAGTTTGCGCCGGTTTTTGACGTGAAAGATATGATTAATCTGGCAGTGGCAGAATTTTTTGTCAAAATGACTATTGATGGAGAATCTTATGACCCATTTTCGGCGGAAACACTCCGAGTGCTTCTACCGACCCACCCTTCTTATAGAGAAGAAATAATTGAAGCTTCTCGTGAAAAATATTCAATACCAAAGGATGATGCTGCAAAACTTATCGCAGAAGAGGAAGCGACAATCATCAGGAGTGCAGAAGAAAAAGCGATAATTGAAGGGAAAATAGCAAAGGAAGGAAATTCAGAAAATAAAACTTCACAAGAGGCTGAGCCTATGATATAGTTTTCCAATAAAATTATGAAAAAAGACTACTATGAAATTTTAGGAGTTAGTAAAAATGCCTCCAAGGAGGAAATAAAAAAAGCTTTTTATAAGTTGGCACACAAACATCATCCTGATAAAAAAGGAGGTGATGAAGCTACTTTTAAACAGGCCAATGAAGCCTACCAAGTACTTTCTGATGACTCTAAACGTTCTCAATACGATCAGTTTGGAGCTGGCTTTGAAAATATGGGGCAACAACAAGGTGGATACGGGCAAGGCTTTGGTGGCTTTGAAGGATTTGATTTTTCCGGTTTTCAAAACGGAAGCGCGGAGTTTGATTTTGGGAATTTAAACGACATTTTCAGTGATTTCTTTGGTGGAGGAATGGGCGGTTTCCGTTCTACCCGAACTCCACGTGGTAGAAATATGCAAACGGAAATACAGATTTCGGTAGTAGATTCAATATTAGGAGTAGAGAAAAAAATGATATTGGGTGGGCGCAAAGAAATAACAATCAAAATTCCCGCCGGTATTCAAAATGGGCAGACTCTCAAAATGACCGGTTATGGAGAAGAAATAAAAAATGGCAAACCGGGGGATTTATTTATAAAAGTAAGTATAAAATTTCCCCATAAAATTTCTCAAAAGGCTCGGGATCTTTTAGAACAGCTCAAAAAAGAGGGGATTTAGACTATGTTTCCTGAACAGATTATCTTTGTTGGAGTACTTATTAACCTAGTTGGGTTAATTTGGTATATAAAAAATATAATTTCCGGTAGCACCAAACCGAATTTAATTTCCTGGTTTATTTGGAGTTTGGCTCCTTTTATAGGGGTGTTTTTCCAGATTAAAGCGGGGGCAGGATTTTCTACCTTGCCGATATTTATGGCAGGATTTACTTCACTCGTGGTCATAACAATTTCGGTTTTGAAGAAAAATGGATATTGGGAAATAAATATTTTTGATGTTGTTTGTGGAATAATTTCTTTATTTGCTTTGATTTTATATGTTTTTACCCACAATTTAAGCGTATCAATATTATTCGCCATTATTAGTGACGCCCTGGCTTATATCCCAACCATTAGGAAATCATGGAGTTTCCCGGAAACTGAAACAGGCCTGATGTATATCACCGGTATCGTGAGCAACCTTATAGGCTTACTTACGATAAACACGTGGACCTTCCCAATTTATTCTTTTGGAGTTTATATTATATTATTTAATGCGATGGTAGTATTTTCAATCTATCGCAAGAAAATATTAAATATGCTATATTTCAGGAATGACAAACAGAATGAAAAATAAATTTGTTACAGTTTCCGCGATTCAGACGGCGGTATCTTCTGACCAAAGGGCAAATCTGATTAAAACCGCAAAACTAGTGGAACAGGCTGCAAAAAAGGGCGCCCAGATTATTTGTCTGCAAGAGCTCTATCGGACCATATATTTTCCGCAGTATAAGAATGCGAAAAAAGATGATTTTTCAGAAACAATCCCGGGCGAGTCTACGAGGGTTTTTTCTGCAGTCGCAAAAAAATATAAAGTGGTAATTATTGTGCCGATTTATGAAAAAGATAAAGAAGGACGTTTCCATAACTCCGCAGTAGTTATAAATACAGATGGAAAGCTTATGCCGACTTATAGAAAAATTCATATCCCACAAGACCCTCTTTTTTACGAGAAAAATTATTTTGCAGACGGCAACGGGGGATACAAAATATACAAGACGAAATATGCTACCTTCGCGGTTTTAATTTGTTATGACCAATGGTTCCCAGAAGCGGCCCGCGCGGTAAAGCTTGCCGGAGCGGACGTCGTGTTTTATCCGACAGCGATAGGAACTATCGTGGGAGAAAAACAAAAAGAAGGGGATTGGCATAATGCTTGGGAGACAATTATGCGCGGACATGCCGTGGCCAACAGTCTTCATATCGTGGCTGTAAACCGCGTCGGGAAAGAAGACAAATTGAATTTCTGGGGGCAGTCTTTTATCTGCGATGCCTTCGGTAAAATTATTAAGAAAGCGGGGAAACTGAAAGATGAAGTTTTAATATCAAAAATTAATTTATCCAGCAATAAAATTGTTGAAGAAGAATGGGGTTTTATGAGAAATCGTCGCACAGATACCTATAAAAAACTTTTATGATGTCCGGAGAATGGGAACAACACAAGGTGACCTGGCTCGCGTGGCCGAATGATGACGACTTTTTCCAAGATAGAATGGAAAAAGTAAAAGGCGTATACTTAAAAATAATTCTGGCGCTTCACAAGGACGAGACCATAAAAATTCTGGTTCTAAACCAAAAGGTGGAAGATGAAGTACGTAATGTATTACGTAATAGTAATGTTGATGTTTCTAAAATCGTTTTTTACCAAACGGAATATGTGGATGTGTGGATACGAGACTATGGTCCGACCTTCATAAAAAACGCGGGAAATGTAAAATGGATAAAATGGAATTATAATGGATATGGAGGCAAGTTCCCAGAACTTTTCCCCGACAATGAGGTTTTTAATAATTTAGAAAAAGAAGTTTCTGGTGAAAAAATAGATATAAACATTGCCATGGAGGGGGGAGCAATAGACAGTAATGGACAAGGTGTTATTGTAACCACAGAAGAATGCTTGGCGCTTAATCGTAATAAAGACAAGTCAAAAAATGAAACAGAAGAAATTCTTAAAAATAGTTTGGGAGCAAAAAAGGTGATTTGGCTCAAGAGAGGAATCTTTAATGACCATACGGACGGGCATATAGACGAAGTGGCGCGATTTGTAAGCCCGAATAAAATTTTGCTTGCGTATGAAGAAAATACAACAAATGAAAATTACGAAAGGCTGAAAGAAAATTTGGAAATTCTAGAAGAGTCCACTGACCAAGATGGAAATAAATTTGAAATAATTAAACTGCCGATGCCTCATATGAAGTATGATGATGGCACCAAGGCGCCGGTTTCTTACGCGAATTTCTATATTGGCAACAGAACGGTCTTGGTCTCTCTGTTTAATGATGAAAACGATGAAAAAGCTATTTCAATAATTAAATCTTGTTTCCCCGACAGGGAAGTCGTCGGGATAGATTGTACGGATCTTATATATGGAGGAGGAGCTCTTCACTGTATCACTCAACAAGAGCCCAAATAGAATCTAAATTCTATTAATCTTTTGTCCTTCTCCAGTATCTTTCACTTCATACCCAAGAGCGTTTATTTTATCTCGCAACTCATCGGATTTTTTGAAATCTTTATTTTGGCGCGCTTCTTCACGTTCGTCTTTTAGTTTTAAAATTTCTGCGGGAATTATTTCTTCTTTAAGATTTTCAAAGCCGAGTCCTAATACTTTATCAAAGTCCAAAATGGTGGCTTTTTTGTCGGCATCAGACATATTTTCGTCTTTGACGACATCCCAAAGAAGGGAAAGGGCTCGGGGGGTGTCTAAGTCATCTTCTATGTATTCTTTGAACTTATTTTGGTATTCCTGGTGTACTTGCCCAACCTCGTTTCCTAGCCCCAAATATAGCCCATAAAGGCGTTTTAAGGCTGTTTCTGCTCCTTCTAGGGCGTCCCATACAAAGTTTATTCTGGTGCGGTAATTAGCCATTAAAAGCCAAAACCTATAAGCAACTGGGTTGATTCCTTTTTCGGCCAAATCTCTCAAGGTGTAAAAATTGTTGGAAGATTTTGCCATCTTTTTTTGATCCACCAGGACCCACTCATTGTGCATCCAATACTTTACAAATGGTTTTCCTGTAGCTCCTTCAGATTGGGCTATCTCGTTTTCGTGGTGTGGAAAAATATTATCTACTCCACCCGTGTGCAGGTCTATCTCTTCTCCTAAATTTTTCATGGACATGGCTGAACATTCTATGTGCCAACCGGGACGACCTTTGCCCAGGCTTGTTTCCCAGGAAACAACTCCGTCTTTTTCATCCCAAGCTTTCCAGAGTGCGAAATCTTGTGCGTTATCTTTCTCGTACTCATCTGTTTTAATTCTACCCGAAGCATTTTCTTTTTGTTCTTCTAAAATAAGATGTGAAAGTTTCCCATAATTTTTGAATTTTTTAATATCAAAGTAAACTGACCCATCCGCGCTTTTATAGGCTAGTCCTTTATCTAAAAGTTTATTTATAATATCTACCATCTCGTCCACATAGTCGGTCGCCTTGGTAAATTTTGTGGGTTCCAAGATGTTGAGAGATTTTATGTCTTTTAAAAATTCTGTCGTATAAAATTCCGTAAATTCTTTAAGTGTTTTGCCTTCCTTTTGCGAATCGCGAATAGTTTTGTCATCTATATCGGTGATATTCATTATATGTTTTACTTTATACCCGCAATATAACAAAACACGTTTCAAAGTATCAGCGAATATGTAAGCTCGGTAATTTCCTATGTGCGGGTAGTTATATACAGTCGGTCCGCAGGAATAAAAACCGACATTAGGTGGGTTGATTGGAGTAAAAGTTTCTTTCTCCCGGGTGAGGGTATTATAAAATTTGATTTTGCTTGAATTCATTTCTGTATATTGAAATTAATGTATAGAGCAAACTGATCGTGAGCGGTCCCATCAAAATACCTACCGGGCCCAACAGAGAAATGCCTCCTAGGACGGAAAACAAGATTAAAAGTGGCGGGATATTTGTTTTTCCACCGACCACCAATGGAGTCAAGAAATTATCAATTGTTCCCACTACGATGACAGCCCAAATCAAAAGTCCGATAGCCGAGGTAATATTTCCTGTCACAAAAAGGAAAATAATAGACGGAACCGATACGAAAGCGGTGCCGAAAGTCGGAATCAGAGAACAAATGGCGGCCACCACACCCCAGAGAGCAGGATTGGGAACATTAAAGAACCAAAGTCCAAAACCCATCAAAATACCTTGCACTAAAGCGATAAACAGAGATCCTTTTACTACGCTATTTACTGCCAAAGTCAATCTTGAAATGATTTTTTCATCATCCTTATCGGCAAGGGGGGATAGGATTACTACAGCTTTCCTCCACCTCTCTCCATCTTTTAAGAAATAAAAGATAATAAAAAGCAACAACACAAAAGAAAAGAAAGCCGAGACAACGGTACTGAATACATTTGCCACGTTACTTGAAATGTAGGAGATAAAACTAGAAATTTTTTCATCTATGTCAAAAGTTACTCCAGAAGGTAAAAACTTATTTACAGTGTTTTCTATGGAATCCATAAATGGTCCGGCGTTGCCCGCGTTATTTAAAACAGAAAGGTAGGCATCTTGACTTTGATTAAAAACAATAACTCCAATAGCCAAAATTGGACCACAAAGCACTATAGTAAAGAGTATTATGGTGATAACAGCAGATAACCAACTAGGGAGGCGCTTTTTATTTAACCATATGTATATTGGGTAAAGTACTATGGAAAAAGAAGCTCCTAATACGAGCACGACCCAAAAAGGCTGAAAAATAAAAAAAGTGAAAACGAAGGTTAGAAATAAAAGCCCAAAGAAAAAATACTTTTCTATAGTTTTTGATTGCATATGGGTTTATTATAGCTTATCCTTGCTTTTTTGTGAAATTTCATATAATATAGGATTTATGGAATTTGCAGTTATACAAACAGGTGGAAAGCAATATAAAGTCTCCCAAGGGAGCCTTGTTTCTATTGAGAAAATAAAGACCACCGGTGTTGAATATAAAAAAGGGGATAAGCTCGTTTTTGACAAAGTCTTACTCGTAGATGACGGAAAAGATACGACTATCGGCACACCATATATAAAAGGTGCAAAAGTTGATGGGGAAATCGTAGAAATTGGCCGTTCCCGAAAAGTTATGGTTGTAAAATATAAACAAAAATCTCGTTACTTAAAAAGAAACGGTCACCGCCAACCATTCTTCAAAATAAAAATAACTTCTATAAAATAAAAAAACCACTCATCTGAGTGGTTTTTTTATTGCCTATTTTTGAGAGCGTTTTTGAGAGTGTCGTTGTCGGAATATTCTAGCTCTGTGCCGGTGGAGAGACCCTTGCCTAAGGAAGAGATTTTTATTTCTAATTTTTCTGTGATGTCTTTTAATTGTTCACGTACATATTGGTCTGTATGATCACCTTGGGGGCTGATAGAAAAGGCGAGGATTATCTCTTGTAGATTATTTTCTTTTTCTTTCTTAATTTTTTCTTGCAGTTCAGAAATACGCACTCGGCTCTTGGTAGTTTTCTCAACGATAGGCACCAGTCCGCCCAGAATAAAATATTTTCCATGATAAACTCCGCTCTTTTTGATACTTTCCAGATCAGAATCTTTTTCTACTATCATCAGGGTAGAAGAATCAATACTCGGGTTGGCACAGAGTTCGCACAGTTTTTCTTTTTTTGAATTTAAAATAAAAAACCTAAAGCATTCTTTGCATTGGGTCACTTCTTTTTTTAGTTCCAAAACAAGTTCAGAAAGATTCTGTGCATAGGAAGGATTTCTGGCCATCAAAAAATAAACAAAACGCTTGGCTTGGCGTTCTCCAATGCCGGGAAATTCTTTAAATATTTCAGTTAACTTGTCTATAATATCCATATTTAAAATTCATCCAATTCTCCACCCATTTTTGATGGTGCAAATTCACTGATATTACTCTTTTCCAGATTTAGGAAAGTGGTGGTTTTTTCATCAAAGTAAAGTTCTACTTTTCCAACAGGACCATTACGATGTTTTTCTACCAAAATTTCGGCTATATTTGTTCTTTCTGATTCATCCTTACCTTTATCTTCGCGATGAATAAACATCACTACATCCGCGTCTTGCTCAATAGAGCCGGAATCGCGAAGGTCAGAGAGACGGGGTTTGCCTCCACGAGATTCTACCGCGCGAGAAAGTTGGGACAAGGCAAGCACCGGCACGTCCAATTCTTTAGCCAAACTCTTCAAAGATCTACTGATTTCGGTGACTTGGTTGACCATGGAGTCGTAATTTTTGGAGGTGGTCATCAATTGTAAATAGTCCACCACGATAAGGTCTAAACTTTTTTCTGCTTTTATTCTGCGAGACAAGGCTTTCATACGAACAATAGAATTTCCTGGCGTGTCGTCAATAAATATTTTTGCTTTTGCGAGTTTACCCAACGAATCCCGAAGCAAGGAGAATTCTCTATCGGAGGAAAGGTTCCCTGTGCGTAAATTCCAAGCATTGACCCGAGACTCTGCCGAGAGCATTCTATCCACGAGTTGCTGGGAGGACATTTCCAAAGAAAATATTAAAATAGATTTTTCATGTAAGACTCCGGCCATACGTGCAATATCCAAAGCGAGGGTAGTTTTACCCATACTTGGTCTAGCTGCTAAAATCACTAAATCAGATTTTTGTAAACCAGAAAGCATCGTATCCAAATCTCTAAACCCCGTCGGTAGCCCACGGAGCATTCCTTTATTCTCGTGCAGTTTTTCCAAACGTTCATATGCCTCAGGCAAGGCGTCTTTCAAATTTACAAATTTTTGATTTTTAGGGGAAGAAACCACGCTAAAAATTTTCTTCTCCGCCATATCCAAAATATCATCCATATGGTCATCGCCTTCTTCAAAAGCAAGTTCGGAAACATAATCCGCTGCTTCAATCAGACTTCGCAAGACATATTTTTTTTGTACTATATCAGCATAGTGCTTGATGTTGGCAGAAGAGGGAACTACGTTTACAATTTCAGCCAAATATTGATTCCCCCCTACTGCTTCAAGAACTTTTTGCTCACTCAATTTAGTGGAAAGAGAGAGCATGTCTATCGGTTCATTTTTGACCGAGAGGTCTAGCATTGCTTGAAAAATTTTCTTATTTTTTTCAACATAAAAAGAATCAGGGGTGATCATGTCCTCAACCTCATGCATGGCGTCTTTGCGGAGCATTATTGAGCCTAAAACTGCTTGTTCGGAGGGGATACTTTGTGGAGGAATACGCAGGTTACTATTCTTCGGATTATTTTTTCCATTTTTTATCATGAGGCCATTCTAGCACGATAGAAAAATTGTCCAAGCGCAAAAGTGGGTTAAGGTGTTACTAAAATGTGGACAAGTATGATAATATAAAAGTATGTCAAAAAAGGTATTTTCCAAAGTGTTTCTTTCGGGTGTTCAGCCTTCAGGTAGGCCACATATTGGCAATTATTTTGGGGCAATGAAGCAGTTTGTGGATTTGCAGAATGAACACGACGGATATGTTTTTATTGCAGATTATCATGCCATGCACTCTCTTAGAAATCCAAAAGAGATGAACGAAAATATCAAGAGCGTTTTGTTGGACTATTTAGCTATCGGACTAGACCCAAAAAAAGTGACTTTTTTTAAACAAAGTGATATCTCCGAGCACACCGAACTCGCTTGGATTTTTGATACCATTACCACCATGCCATTTTTGATGCGCGCACACGCTTTTAAAGATGCGCAGGTGAAAAATAAAGAAATAGATGTCGGTACGTTTAACTATCCGGTTTTAATGGCAGCTGATATTTTGATGTATGGTCCAGACATGATTCCCGTCGGAGCGGATCAAAAACAACATGTGGAAATCGCTCGCGACATAGCGGAGAAATTTAATAATGTTTATGGCAATGGAGTTGAGATTTTTAAGTTGCCGGAGCCGATGATCTTGAAAGATGTGGCAATAGTACCCGGCACGGACGGTAGAAAGATGAGTAAGAGCTATGATAATACCATTCCACTTTTTGCAGAATATGAAGAGATAAAAAAATGTGTGATGAGTATAGTGACGGACTCTAGTGGGGGAATACCACAGAATGTCTATGCTATTCATAAACTTTTCCGCAACGAAGATGAATTGAAGAAAATTTACGAAGAGAAATCGGGTAAGTATAAAGAATTGAAAGAAATGCTCGCGGAAGATATAGAAAAGTTTATTGCACCACTACGCGAAAAGAGAAAAGAATTTGAAAAAGATATCCCTAAAGCATTAGCCATCCTGAAAGCTGGAGGTGAAAAAGCAAAAAGGATTGCAGAAGTAAAAATGGAAGAAGTTCGGGAGAAGATAGGGGTGAATGTTTATTAAATCTATTGCTTTTTTAAAAATTATAGGTTATATTATACACGTGAATAAAAATACACAGCAAAATAATCACATTAAGTTTTTCTTCTTTACCCCCAACCTTAGAGGGCTGATATTTGTGCTGTAAAAATACTCAAACGAAACTTACAACTCAAATACCAACCTTCCAAGGTTGGTATTTGTTCTTTAGGAGGAAGTATGAACAAGAAGTCGTTGCACGAGTGGTATCCCGGGGCGGTGAAGTCCGGCAGGACCCATCTGACGGTCCCCAAGAACACTCTCGGTCTGTCGTGTGGGTGCAAGAGGGGTGAGGAAGACCCCGAGTTTGAAATCCACTGTGTCCCGGGTTTGCCATGGGTTCACTGTGGTCCGAAGGGGTGCTGGAAGTCTCTCGATCTTCCAGTGCTCCCGTATCTCAAGCCCAAGGCAGGCAAAGAGCTGCCTTACAACTACCCCCGGCACGCTCCGCACTTCGTTCGGACTTCCTGTTAGTTTCTCACGCGCTCGGCGTAATTCGAGCAACTGGCGACTGTGTTCCCTTGGATGGGAGCCGGTCGCCATTTTTTTATATTTATGCTAAAATATTTTTATGAAAAATCGTATTTATATTAAAGATTTAAAGGATCATATTGGTAAAGAAGTCATCGTCGCTGGGTGGGTGGATGTCAGGCGTGACCAGGGTAAAATGGTATTTTTTGATATGCGGGATATGACAGGCAAAGTTCAAGCAGTGGCTTTGCCAAATCACGCAGAAGTCATAGAAAAAGCGAAAGAAATCAGACTTGAATGGGCACTTAAAGTTAGTGGTTTGGTAAACAAGCGACCCGAAAGAAACATTAAGGCTGGAGTATTAAACGGAGATATTGAATTGGAAATTTTAAATGTAGAAATCTTAGGTGAAGCCCTTCCGTTACCGTTTGATATGTCCCTTGAAGGATATAATCTTGACTTGACTACAGAACTGGATAATCGGGCTTTGGTCTTAAGACAGCCGAAAGTGCAGGCAGTTTTTAAAGTGCAAGAAACAGTCATTGATTCCTTCAGGGAATTTATGAAGAAAAATATGTTTTTTGAATTTCAGGCCCCAGCCATTACTCCTGCCACGGCAGAAGGAGGGGCGGAAGTTTTTAAGGTTGATTATTTTGACAAGAAAGCATACCTAACCCAATCGCCCCAGCTTTACAAGCAGATAGTAATGTCTGCTTTTGAGAGGTGTTTTTCCGTAAATAAAGTTTTTAGGGCCGAACCATCATCCACCACCAGACACCTGACGGAAATAGTTTCTTTGGATGCCGAGATGGGATTTATTGATTCATGGATGGACGTACGTGATATGGCAGAAGAGACAGTCAGATTTATTTTAAAACAAGTGGAGGTGAAAAATCCCGAGCATTTAAAAATTTTAAACGCGACGTTGCCGGTGATGATAGATAAAACTCCGACTCTTTCATTGCGCGAGGTTCAACAGAAAATTTTTGAAAAGTTTGGCCGGGATGTTCGTGGAGAAAAAGACACGAATCCGGAAGATGAAAGGCAAATTTGTGAAATTATCAAAGAAGAAACCGGGTCAGATTTTGTGTTCATTTACGGATATCCAACTCGCAAGAAACCTTTTTATGTTTATCCAAACCCAGAAGAGCCGGAATATAATGAGGGCATGGATCTTCTCTGTAGGGGGGTAGAATGGCTCTCTGGAGGACGAAGAGTCAACGATTACAAACAACTTACAGAACACGTAGAACTTTGGAAAATGGATCCAGAAAAAGTAAAAATGTTTCTGGAAGCGTTCAAATACGGAGTTCCACCTGAAGGAGGATTTGCCCTCGGAGCTGAACGAATTACGATGCAACTTTTGGAACTGAAAAATATTCGCGAAGCTTCAATGTTTCCTAGAGACATGAATAGAATAGACGAGAGATTAAATAGTGACGGATTTTAAAGGAAGAATTTTATGGATTTATCGAATAAAAAATGTATACCATGCGAGGCGGGTGGGGTGGACCCATTTAGTGAAGCGCAAGCCGAAGAATATTTGAAAGAGGTAAGCGGTTGGGTGCTTGATGAAAAAGCGCAAAAAATTTGGAAAGAATTTAAGTTTCAAGATTTTTTAGAAGCCATAAAATTCGTTAATTTGGTGGCAGGAATTGCGGAGGGTGAGGGACATCATCCGGATATTCACATTTATTACAATAAAGTTACCTTAGAACTCTCTACGCATGCGATTGGTGGGCTTTCTCTAAATGATTTTATCCTAGCGGCTAAAATAGACGAACAAAATTAATATGAAAATAATTTTTAAAGACAATATCAAAGGCATAAAGGGGGAAGTTCTTTTTGTGTCTGTTAACCCCAAAAATAAAGACGAGATTGTGAAAGAGGATGGGACAAAAACACTGTATCTAAAATGCGACGAGATAGAGAAAATGAATTTAAGAAAACTATTTCTACTCGTACGTAAAATGATAATTATGGGGAAGAACGCAAGAGCAGAGCGGTTGGCTTTTTATTTTAATGATTTTAAATTTAAAAATTTAGAACTAACAGAAAAAGAACTAGGAGAAATTGTCGGTTCGCAACTTGATTTTGCAAACTATGAATTTAATAAATACAAGACTCCGCCAAAAGAAGGATTTAGTCTGATTAAAGAAATTTACACTTTAGGAACGTCTAAGGAAGTAGAAAAAGCAATTTTAAAAGGGAACGTCGTTGCCGATGAGGTAAACAAAACCCGTTCACTTTCAAACACGCCAGGTGGAGACATGACGCCGTCTATTTTAGCTCAAAAGGCAAAAGAAGCGGTAAAGGGTTTGCCGGTAAAAGTAGTGGTGCTGGGTGAAAAAGAAATGGAAAAACATAAAATGCAGGCCATACTTTCTGTCGGGCGGGGATCGGAAGAAGAATCAAAATTTATAATTATGGAATATGCTGGAGACAAGAAGGGCGAAAAGCCTATCGTGCTCGTCGGAAAGGGGGTGACTTTTGATACCGGCGGAATAAATTTGAAACCTTCTAATAGTCTTCTTGGGATGAATATGGACATGTCTGGAGGAGCGGCAGTGATACACACGATTGCATTGGCTGCAAAGATGAAATTAAAGAAAAATATAATTGGTCTTGTTCCGTCTGTTGAAAATATGGCCTCGGGAAAAAGTTATAGGCCGGGAGATGTTATCCGTTCAATGTCCGGTAAAACGATTGAAGTGTTAAATACCGATGCTGAAGGACGCGTAATCTTGGCGGATGCTTTGACCTATGCGCAAAAATATAATCCAGGTGTAGTGGTTGATGTGGCAACTTTGACTGGCGCGGCAATGGTGGCTTTAGGAGAAAGAGCCTCAGCTATTTTCACGGAAGATAATGATTTGGCAAGAACGATAGAAAAAATAGGAGAAAAAACTGGAGACTATGTTTGGCGCTTGCCGATGTGGGAAGAATATGAAAATGAAATAAAAGGAACTCTGGGGGATTTCACCAATATCCACCACAAAGACTCCCGCTATGGTGGGGCGATTTACGGAGCAGTTTTTCTGCATCAGTTTATTAAAGGCTACAAATGGGCACATATAGATATGGCTCCTCGGATGGTCGCGATGGCTGGCGAAAACCTCGCCCTGGGCGCTACAGGCTCTCCGGTAAGGCTGCTATATAAGTTTATTGAAGAGTATAAATAAAATGGAGAATGATACTTATCAAATAAAGACGACTGGATTTGAGGGGCCTTTTGGGTTGCTTTTAAATTTGGTGGAAAAACGAAAACTTTTTATAAACGATGTATCTCTGGCGCAAGTGACCGAAGATTATCTTCAATATATAAACAAATTAGGAGGACTTCCTTCTGCCGAAATTTCTAGTTTTATTTTAGTGGCGTCTACTTTACTTTTAATCAAATCAAAATCACTTTTACCAAACTTAGACTTAACTTCTGAAGAAGAGGGAGACATTCGCGATTTAGAAGATAGACTGCGTCTGTATAAAATTTTTACGAGTTTGAGTAGCAAGATAAACAATAATTTTGGTAAAAGAATTATCTTCGCTCCGCTTGAGAGAAGAAATGAAGTTTTGATATTTTTACCTGATGAACAAATTACCAGAGAATCAATGATGACTTTCGCTCGGAATGTTCTAGATGGTATGCCCAAGAAAGTATTTTTACCGAAGGTGGAAGTAAAGACAGTGATAAGTATTGAAGAAATGATAGACAAACTGACTGAGAGAATTAAAAATTCGCTAAAAATGAATTTTAAAGATCTACACGGACATGATGGCAAGGTTGCTACGCGTGAAGAAAAGGTAGTTGTTATTGTCGGATTTCTTGCTATGCTGGAGCTGGTGAGACAGGGGATGATAGATGCTATGCAGGAAAGTGACGGGGGGGATATAATGATAGAAAAAATTGAAGAAAATTACGAATTAGAAATTACGAATTAAAAATTATGGAATTAGGTAAAAAAATAGAAGCGGTACTTTTTTTTAAAGGTGAGCCTGTTTCCAGAAAAAAACTCTCGGAGATTTTAGAAGTAGGACAAGTTGAAATAAATGAGGGAATAGAGAAACTGAAAGAAAATTTACAGAATAGGGGAGTAGTGCTCATGGAAAATGGTGATGATGTCACATTGGGTACCGCTCCTGAATTCTCTAAACTAATTGAAGATTTACAAAAAGAAGAATTAAATAAAGATTTGTCTAAAGCGAGTCTGGAAACATTGTCTATTATTTTGTATAAAAATGGTGTGAGCCGAGCGGAAATTGATTATATTCGTGGAGTAAATTCTAGTTTTACTCTACGCGCATTATCTGTCAGAGGTTTAATAAATAAAACTACAGATGATAAAGATAATAGACGTTTTATTTACAAACCAAGTTTTGAACTTTTGTCTTATATGGGAGTTAAATCTACAGAAGAATTACCTGATTGGGAAGAAGTAAATAATTCAGTCAACGTGGCCGTAAAAAATATGGAAGCGGAAAATAAAGAAGAGAACGGAAACCCACCCCTATCTCAGGTATAATTTTCTTAGAAGCATTCGGAATTGATGCCGAGCACGTAGTTATTTATTAAATTTTGCTCTAATGCATATTCTTCTCCCAAAAACCCTACTAGCTCTTCGTCTTGAATAAGATTTATATATTTTTGGGTTAAATTTTTAGCGATAGGTAAATAAGACCAATGCCACTTTTCTTCATTGTAGCCAGTAGGTCTGTTCGGGCCCTTCGCATTGTAGGGCTGACAAAAGCCGAAGAGGGGAGCATTTTTATTTAACCATTCATATACTAAAGCTCCTTCAGAAGTTTTAAAATATTCTGGAGTAGCTGCATTTATATCTATATCAGTGCCCCAATGATGACGAGATGTACCAGGGACGGCGCTATACTCCAATATTTTTTTGAATCTCTCTCCTCCGCCAATTGAGAGTGCGTTCCACTTATTATTCCAAAGATTTTTTTGATATTCAAAATTTCTGGTAGCTGAAGCTATAGCGAGGGTCACCCCGTCTTTTTTTGCAGCTTCTTTCATTTTAGAAAAAGCATCCAAAACCTCTTTTCTCAAATACATTTTATACCCACCTATATTATATTCTTCCGGCACAGATGCGAAATCTTCTCTTGTGCTTGGATCAAATTTGCCCATTAGATAGATCTTCTCTTCAGCTTCAATTTTTGCTTTCAATATTTGCTGTTCCAGCAGTAGTCTTTGACTGATTATTTCATTTGCCCTTTGCTTTTCAAGATAAGAAAAGAAAGAAGAAAAGATAATGAGCGTCAAAGAAGCCAAAAATACAACCAGGGGGAATATATATTTAAAAGTTGATTTTTCCACTTACGAAGGATAACATGCGGATGCATTTTAATCAAAAAAAAATAGTGCTATAATCTTTCTATGCTTATAGATTTAGTGAAAATCTCTATCCCCACGGCATTTGCCTTTTTTTTAGGCCTTTTTCTTACCCCATTTGCGACCCATTTTTTTTATAAGTATAAAATGTGGAGGAGATATTCCAGAAATGAAGCCACCACTACCGCTGATTTTCATAAAATACACAACGAAGAGGAGGAGCTAAAGACTCCCAGGGTGGGTGGCATAATAGTGTGGGTTTCCGTATTGCTTACGACTCTAATTTTTTATTTGGCATCAGTTTTCTTTCCCTCGGATAATACCGAAAAAATGAATTTTTTGAGCAGAAATCAAACTCTGATACCTTTTTTTACTTTACTTCTCGGTTCTTTGATCGGGTTATGGGATGATCTCATTCAAATTTATGGAGATGGTAAATTTGCGAGAGATGACAAATCTTGGCGTATGTGGAAAGCATTTTTGGTATTGATAATTTCTTTATTAATCGGTCTGTGGTTTTACGACAAATTAGACATGACCTCTATCCATATTCCATTTAGTGGAGAAATTTATTTAGGAATCCTTATTATTCCATTTTTTGCTTTAGTTACTCTAGCGACTTTTTCGGGAGGAGTGATAGATGGTTTGGATGGGTTATCCGGTGGAGTGCTCTCCGCTATATTTGGTGCTTATGCGGTCATTGCTTTTGCTAATAACCAAATAGATATTGCTGCTTTTTCTGGAGTCATTACTGGGGTAATTTTGGCTTTTTTGTGGTTCAACATTCCACCGGCCAGATTTTATATGGGGGAGACGGGGATCATGGGGCTTACCATCACTCTGGCGACCATTGCTTTTTTGACTGATTCAGTTTTGATCCTTCCGATTGTGGCTCTGCCGCTCGTCATTACTTCGGGTTCTGTCGTCTTGCAATTTATTTCTAAAAAATTAAGAGGCGGTAAAAGGATTTTTCGTATAGCACCACTACACCATCATTTTGAAGCAATCGGTTGGTCTACTTATAAAGTAACAATGCGATACTGGGTTCTATCTGTCATATTTGCTATTGTCGGTATAATTTTGGCTATAATTAGTAGGTAGGAGCTAGGCATTGGTAAAAAATATGAAAGAAAAAAAGGTAGACAAATTTTTTCTGGTAATCGTATCGCTTTTGCTTTTTTTAGGTGTGGCTATCTTCGTGTCTGCTTCTTTTGGACTTTTAGCAAAAAATGAAGAAACTTTCTACTCTGTGCTCTTTAGTCAACTGGTTTTAGGTCTTGGTCTCGGCTTGGTTTGTATGTACGTTTGTTTAAAAATAAATTATAAATTTTGGCGCAATTATTCTTTTTTGATTTTTCTTGGATCAATTTTATTAACAGCGGCAGTTTTTATACCATCTCTTGGATGGAGTCATGGAGGGGCAGAGAGATGGATAGATGTTGGATTTACCAAATTTCAGCCTGTAGAATTTTTAAAATTTGGATTTGTAATTTATTTTGCAGCGTGGCTCTCTTGGGTAAAAAATAAGGTGCAAGATTTTAGATTTGGAATTTTACCTTTCGCTATTTTAATTTCAATTATTGCCCTTATTCTATTTAAGCAACCGGATACTAAAAGTTTTATTTTGATTACTGTCACAGGAATATCTATGCTCTTTATCTCCGGTGTTCCCGTAAAATACCTCTTGGGCGTTGGTGTTGGGTTGGTGCTTTTGCTTAGTACTTTGGTATATTTTACTCCGTATTTGCAAGCACGGGTTAAGACTTTTATTAATCCCGGCCATGATTCACAAGGATCTTCTTATCAAATCCAGCAGTCGTTTATAGCCTTAGGTTCAGGTGGGGTTTTTGGTAGGGGATTTGGTCAGAGTGTACAAAAATTTAACTATCTACCCGAACCTCAAGGAGATTCAATTTTCGCTGTTTTAGGTGAAGAATTTGGCTTTGTAGGGACTTCTATCACTATCATTCTTTACATTCTTTTTCTTTTGCGAGGATTTCGCATTGCCAATCGTGCGCCGGATTATTTTAGTGGACTTTTGGTTTCAGGAATTGTTATACTTATTACGGTTCAGTCGTTTATGCACATAGCTTCTATCACTGGAGTTTTCCCGTTGACGGGGGTACCACTTGTATTTATGAGCCAGGGCGGTACTTCTCTTATGGTATATCTGGCAATGATAGGAGTGGTATTAAATATATCTAGATTTCAAAAAAATTTATGAAAATAGTTTTTACTGGTGGGGGGACGGGAGGGCATTTTTATCCGGTTATCGCGGTTGCCCAAAAAGTCAATCAAATAATAGATCATGAGCACATACTGGGAGCTAAGCTTTTTTATATTTCCGATGGTCCTTATGATAAAAAAATGCTTGTAGAAAATGAGCTCTTGTTTGAACAGGTTAGCGCCGGGAAAATGCGCACTTATTTTTCTCTTAAAAACTTTTCCGATATTTTCAAAACTTTTTTTGGTGTTATTAATGCAATTTTTAAATTATTCTCCATCTATCCAGATGTCGTATTTGGCAAAGGAGGATACGCATCATTCCCAGTGATGTTTGCTGCCCGATTTTTGCATATTCCAGTCATTATTCATGAATCGGACTCAGCTCCAGGTAGGGTAAATAAATGGGCCGGACGTTTTGCTAAAAAAATAGCCCTTTCTTTCCCTGAAGCAGCCGAATATTTTCCTAAAGAAAAAACTGCTTGGACTGGTCAACCTATAAGATCTGAAATAGAACACGGGGCGTTACGCAAGGAAGCGCTTGAGTATTTTAAACTGGAAGAAGAGTTGCCGGTAGTGGTCATTATCGGTGGTTCTCAAGGGGCAGAGCTGATAAACAATACCGTGTTGAACGCATTGCCGAGGCTGACAAAAAATTATCAAATTATTCATCAAACTGGTGTAAATAATTTCAAGATTGTCTCAGGGCAAGCCAATGTGGTATTGGCGGACGATAGATATAAATCTAGATATATTCCGATCGCTTTTTTAAATCCCTTGCAGTTAAAAATGGCCGCTGGGGCCGCTACTATCATCGTCTCTCGAGCTGGATCGGCATTGTTTGAGATAGCCTCTTGGGGGGTTCCTTCTGTCTTGGTTCCTTTCAGTAATTCTAACGCCGATCATTCAAGGAAAAACGCTTTCAATTATGCGAGAGCCGGAGCTTGTAGTGTGATTGAAGAAGCCAATATGACAGCAAATATTTTAAGCTCGGAGATTGAAAGAATTTTAGAAGACCAAGAAAGTTATGAAAGAATGAAACAAAACGCAAAAGCTTTTAGTAAACCCGGTGCGGCCGAAAAAATTGCCAGAGAATTGGTGGACATTGCTCTTAGTCACGAAAAATAAAAGTTTGTGCTAATATCTATTTATGGGAGATTTTAAAGTAGTAACCAGATTTGCGCCCAGTCCGACGGGGTTTATGCACGTGGGGAATTTAAGGACGGCTTTTTATTCGTATTTGTTGGCTAAAAAGCATAATGGGACTTTTATTTTAAGGATAGAAGATACTGATAAAGAAAGAGAAGTAAAAGGCGCCACAGAACATATTTTGAAAGTTTTAAAATGGGTAGGTGTAAATTGGGATGAAGGTCCTGATATTGGAGGTCCGCATGCTCCATATACTCAATCTGAAAGACTGGATTTATATAAAAAATACGCCCAAACTTTGATAGAAAAAGGACTTGCTTATCCTGATCCGTATACAGAAGAAGAAGTAGAAAAACTTCGCGAGAAAGCAGAGTTAGATAAAAGACCATTTTTATATCGTGAACACAGACCAGAAAAATTTGATGTTTGGGATGGCACAAAACCCCTTCGTTTTAAAGTTTCAGAAATAAAAAGTTACAAGTGGAATGATTTAGTTTTTGGAGACTTGTCAGCTGGGCCAGAGGCTTTAGATGATTTTATTTTAATAAAAAGTGATGGATATCCGACTTACAATTTTGCACATGTTATAGATGATATAGAAATGGGGGTAACTCATATAGTGCGTGGGCAAGAATTTATTTCTTCTACTCCAAAATTCTTGTCTTTGTATGAAGCTTTGAAAATAAAACCTCCATTTTTCGTTTCCTTGCCACATATTTTAGGAAAAGATGGCAATAAAAAACTTGGAAAAAGAGATGGTGCAAAAGATGTTATGGAATATGGGGAAGAAGGGTATTTACCAGAAACGATGATTAATTTCTTGGTTCTTTTAGGTTGGCATCCAAGTGATGATAAAGAAATATTTTCAATGGAGGAATTGAAAGAAGTGTTTGAAGTAGAAAGGATACAAAAATCCGGTGCGCAATGGAATGACGACAAGCTTGATTGGATGAATAAGGAATATTTAAAATTATTGCCACCAAAAAAAATTGAAGAAGAAATTTTAAAACGTTTACCCACAGAATTACAAAACAAGGATTTGGTTCCGGTCATCTTTGAACGTATATCAAAATGGGGAGATGTGAAAAAGTGGGTAGAGGAAAAGAGAAATATTACAGAAACCAAACCGGACACGATAAATGCCTTAATGCTGAATGATTATTTAAATCCCTTGTTTGACCCCGTGATTATAGACGCGCGGTCTTTAATTCCGAAAGATTTGGAGATAAAAAAGGTTATTGAATATTTAAATACGGTTAAAGATTTGGTGAAAAAAAATGATTGGATAAAACTTGTTGAAAAAAATGACGATAATGAATTATGGGTATTTGCCGGGAAAGAGGGGAGGGGGAAAGTATTGCCCCCGGTTCGAGTAGCCTTGTCCGGCAAAGATAAATCCATAGATCTCTTTGAAATTATGAAAGCAATAGGTCAGGATGCCACTTTACGCAGAATAGAAAACGCGATAAAAAGACTGGAAACGCCGGAAAAAGAATTAAACACTGAAACAGGAAATAAAATTCCGACAGAAAGTCATATATTTACAATTAAAAAATAATTTGTTATAATATAAATATTATGAAAGTAAATTTTTTCCATGTTTGCGAAAATGCATTGATTGAGCAGGGGACTGGTAATATTTCCATTATTGGTATTTTTGAGAATATCAATGCCCAAAATTTCCCGGCGATGCATCCGTCTATGAGCCTGGTGGTAGGATTTGAAAATAAAAATCCGGGTATTTACGATGTTGAATTTGAATTTTTAGACGAAAAAGGAACCATTCTCAAAATCCCAGCCAAGATAAACATCGGCACAAACGGTAGGGGTAATTTTTTAAATAGGATAGTAGGTTACCAAATTCCACGAGAATTAACCCAAAAAATCAAATTAAACTACGAAGGAGAGACTATTTATACCGGATATTTGACCGTAAATAATAAATAAGGCAACCTCCTGCAACTCCACTTTTCTGCTATAATACAATAGCGGGATTTTTAATATGAGATTTTATAATACTTACAAAACTCGGTTGAAGTTTTTGTTTTTAGGGGTTTTACTTGTAATTCCCTTTGTTTTTTCTTCTGCTCAGACAGCCCAGGAAATAAGAAATAAGATAGATGAAAAAGATTCCGCTATCGAAAAATTAGAGAAAGAAATCGCCAGTTACCAATCACAAATAGATGGGCTCGTGCAACAAAAAGATTCTCTAAGTAAATCTTTGAAAGAGTTGGACCTAACCAAGAAAAAGTTAAATGCCGATATTTCGGTGACTCAAAATAAAATTGATAAAACGAATTTAAAAATACAAAATTTAAGCAAAGATATCGGAAACAAGGAAGGTTCCATAGAAAATAATTTAAACGCCATTGCGCTTGAGATCAGAAATGTCAACGAGTTTGAGCAGATGAATATAATAGAGACGATGCTCTCTGACGATGATTTTAGCTCAGTTTGGAATGATATAGATAATATAATATCAATTCGTGAGAAGCTCCGAGAAGATATAATTATTTTAAAACAAAAAAAGGGTGAGCTGGAAGATACTAGGCAGATAACCATAGATGCAAAAAATGAGCTTGTTTCTCTCAAGATGCAACTTTCTGATCAACAAAAGATCGTGGTTCAAAATGCTAATGAAAAAAGTAAACTTCTGATCCAAACAAAAAATAACGAGGCAAACTATCAAAAATTGTTGAAAGATAGAATCGCGCAGAGAGACGCCTTTGAAAAAGAATTGCGCGACTATGAAGCTCAACTTCAATTTATTATTGATCCCTCAAAGTTGCCGTCTGGCAGAGTATTGAGTTGGCCACTCGGCAACATATTTATTACTCAACAATTTGGTAAAACGGTTGATGCCAAGCGTCTTTATGCCTCGGGCACACACAATGGGGTAGATTTTCGTGCCGCTACAGGTACTCCGGTGATGGCTATGGCAGATGGTAAGATAATGGGCGTGGGCGACACAGACCTTACTTGTTATGGAGCTTCTTTCGGAAAATTTGTTTTTATAGAATATGAAAATGGATTATCTAGCACTTTTGGACACTTATCTCTTATTAAAGCCAAGGAAGGAAATAAGGTAAAAAGGGGAGAGGTTGTTGGTTATAGTGGTAATACTGGACACTCCACAGGGCCTCATCTACATGTTTCTCTATATGCAGCTCAAGCTGCCAAGATGGCCTCAAAAGCTAGTGCTGCTTGCGACGGTCGCACTTATAGGCTTCCAGTAGCTCCTGTAAACGCTTATTTGGATGCCTTAGCTTATTTGCCTGGGACAGTGGCCAGTATGTTTAAAAAGTAATTTTTTTATTGCCTAGTCGTAATTTGAGTGATAATATATAAATATGAAAAAAAGTGGAATAAATAACGGTGGATTTCTTCAGATAATAATTTTTATTATCGTTGCTCTCCTTATAATGAAATATTTTAATGTCACCATTTCTGAAGTCATAAATTGGTTCAAAACTTTTTTTGCCGGTGTGTTAAGGTAAAACTTTTCTATGGAAAATAAAAAATATTTTAAGACGAAAAAGGGTGAAATGAGCATCTTGGGGGTTCTGGTTATGGGTTTTTTGATTATTATTGTCCTTAGCTACTTTAATATTAGTGTTAAATCTATCGTAGAGAGCCCCACAGGTCAAGAAAATGTGACTTATGTCAAAGATACCGTAAGGGGCATCTGGACTACATATTTGGCTGAACCGGCCGAATATCTGTGGAGAGATGTATGGATAAATATTTTTTGGAAAGGATTTATTTCAAATATGGAACGTATTCGGGATGGAAAGCCCACGGATATAGATGAAGCGGCCCAGAAGGTCAGAATTTAGCAAAATATAAGGGAAGTGGCTAGGTCTTTTATCGTATTGATATTTATATAAAGATATTACCGCAAACATATATTGTGCGACACGCTATTATTCTATTGACATGAGCCAGAAAGAACATATCCGGCCTGTTCTGCTTCTTCCCCTGTCGTAAACCAGACTCTATTTTCTGGTTTAATAGTTTTGCCGGCCGAACAACTTATTGGATAGTATTTGCTTCCCCTGTTTGAGGCAAAGAAGGTTTTCCCAGAAAAACTAGATTCTGGAGTTTTAAAAGAAGAAGTACTTTTGGTTGAAATAACGTTCGCAGACTGGCTTATATCCTGTAATTGGCCCTGATACTCTATCTGAATGCCCTCTTTGCTGCTTTCTTTAGACAGTCTACCCAACTCAAAAGACCCCAGTCCAACCAATATTATTATAATAACTATCAGGATGTCGTTTCCTTTTTCACTCCCAATAAAAAGCTTGATTTTTTCCATAAAATTGTTTATACTTGAATCTGTATTATATTATATAAGTAAATAGAAAACTAATCATATGGCACATAGAAAAGCCGGCGGTACCGCCAAAAACTTAAGAGACTCACAACCAAAATACCTAGGGGTAAAGCTTGCTGACGGCCAGAAAGCTCAAGCTGGCTCCGTCATAGTCCGCCAACGTGGTACAGCTATTATGGCTGGTACAAATGTATCTGTGGGCAAAGATCATACCCTATTTGCTCTCAAACCAGGCACCGTTAAATTCGGCTCAAAGCGCAAGACATCATTTAATGGCAGTACTTCAGTCAAGAAAGTAGTGAATGTCATTTAAATAATAAAAATTCCAAATATAAAAAATCCCCAGTATTGGGGATTTTTTATATTTGTTCAATTATTAACTTGAAGGAAGATTTTTTGCCTTTAATCAATATCGGAATTTCGTGCTCCCCTGTTTCTTTAATCGGCTTGTCTAAGACGATAAACTCTTCATTTATGTCGGCATGGTGTTCTCTCTTCATTGCTTCTACAATTTCTTTGTTGTGAATTTTGGAAAATAAATGTCCTTTCTCGTCTGCTTTTGCCGCAAGGTGAACTATCTTACCCTTTATTTCTTCCAGATTTTTTGATAAAAGTTCTTCTTGTACTTCCCTCTCTATTTCAATATTTTTCTTTCTTTTATCAAGTTCTGAGATAGCTTTTGGGGTAGCAAGTTCAGCTAATTTTCTAGGAAAAAGAAAATTCACAGCATATCCATCATTTATTTCTTTTATATCATACTTCTTCCCTACCCTGGCTACATCTTGTAAAAAGATTACTTTCATTTTGTTAAAAAATTTAATAATTTATTTTAATAATATTTCCACGGCCTTGTTCATTTGTGAATCAACCTTGTTCTCTATGTCTTTTTCGGTAATTTCTACCACGTAGTCTGGAGTCAAACCTTTGTCGGAAATTGAATTTCCGTTTGGAGTCAACCATTTTGCTACGGTGATCTTCAGTATTGTGTCTGGAGTCACATCTATGACTTCTTGCACTGATCCTTTGCCAAAACTCTTGCTTCCAACTAGTTTTGCACGTCCGTGGTCTTGCATAGCGCCAGCAAGAATCTCAGAAGCGGAAGCAGATCCTCCGTCTATTAAAATTACAAAATTTAATTTGTCATTGAAAATGTCGTAACCTTTGCTTCTGAATATTTCGGGTGCTCTATTGTCACCATAATCTTCTTTCACTACGACTTTACCCCCTTTCAGAAACCAACTAGCCATATCTACGGATGCTTCCAAGTATCCACCAGGGTTTCCTCGCAGATCAAGAATCAGTTTATTACTTCCCGAATTCACGAATTGCTTCATCGCGTCACGAAAAAGGTTGGCAGAGTTGGCAGAGAAACTATATAGTTTAACTACAAAAATGCCGTCTTTTCGTGTCTCGGTATCCAAGGTCGGTATGTTGATAACATCTCTCACTATTTTTATTTCTTTTGGTTGGTTCAATCCTTCTCTAAGAATAGTCAGGGTGACAGTCGTTCCTTTTGGACCCCTTATCAATTTGACTGCTTCCTCTACACTTAAACCGGTAGTTATTTTATCATTAATTTTAAGAATTTTATCTCCAGATTTTATGTTGGCCCTGTAGGCTGGAGTATCTTTAAGTGGAGCTACCACAGTCAAAGATTTATCTTTCATTCCCACCTCCATGCCGATTCCTTCAAAATTGCCGGCGATCTCTTCTTCAAAAGACTTTGTCTCCTCGGGATTAAAATAGACACTGTATGGATCATTTAACGAGCTCATGAGACCTGCAATTGCCCCATAGATGCGTTCTTGGTCTGACACGTCTCCTGCGGATGGGTATTTTTCATCAATGGTATTCCAAACTTTCCAAAACGGAGAAAAATCAGCTTTGGTGTCAACGGCTGTTTCCTTTCCGGAAACTCCCAGAATCTTATCCATTTCTCTGTAGTTACTTCCCCCTACATAAATTCCAAAAGCAAAAAACAGAAATACAAATAAAACAGTAATTGTAATATGTTTTGTTTTGGAAAATTTTTCCATATGTTTTTATGTTTGTATAGAATATTTATTCTGTGCGACCATCTGCGAGTTCGTTCGTGTTCTCAACTCCATTTATCTCTTGGTTTTTATTGAAGTCATCGTTTTCTCTAAAATTATCAAAAACCTTTTTCTGGTTTTCTTTCATCTTTTGATTTTTATATAGAACATAACTAAAATAAATAAGCCCGATTCCGGTAATGGTAGACAGTATATCCTTCCAAGAGTATGGAATCCCCAAATACGGCAATATTGCCACCCACGTTCCCAAAATCAAAAGTATTCGTGCTTTTCGCATTAATACATTATATCAGTAGCAGTTTAAAAATGCAAAATGGATTTAATTGAAATATTCAGGGGTATTTATGGACATCCAGTCCAAAAGTTGGCGCATTATTGAAGATGCCCCCACACTACCAGTTGAGGGTCCAGCTTCCATCATTATGGTAAAGGCGTATTTTGGATTTTCATACGGGAAAAAACCGACTACCCAAGAATTTACTTTATTTTTAGCCAAGCCTACTTGAGCCGTACCAGTTTTGGCTGCTACTTCTACGTAGGGAACATTTAAAGCTACAGCTGTGCCATAGGTCACCGCTTGTCTCATCCCATCATGAACAGTATCAAAATATTCTTTTTTTAAATCAATTATAGAAATTATTTTTTCTTTTTCCTTGTCGCCCAACACAAGATGAGGTGTCAGCAACTTGCCGTTATTGGCAATGGCCCCTACGGCACGGGTTATTTCCATGGGAGTAACTTGGAAGCCATACTGTCCGATTGCAGTATGGTATGTATTTCCTATGCGCCATGGATCTCCGTTAAAATTTGCCAATTTCCATTCGGGGTTTGGTATATTTCCACTTTTTTCGTTTGGTAGATCAATTCCGGTCTTAACTCCAAGACCAAAGAGTCTGGCATATTTTTCTAAATTAGCTATACCGAGTCCTTTTTGGTCCTCAAAACCTCCTCCTATTTCATAAAAATAAACATCAGAAGAGACGGCTAATGCTTCCATCATGTTTGTCCAACCGTTTACTTTCCAGTCCTTAAAAACAGTTTTTTGGTCGGGGAAATAAGGGTTTGGAATAGAAATAGATCCGGTAGAAAGAATTTCTTTATATGGATCTATTACACCCTCAACCAAGGCACCCAAGGCAAAAAATGGTTTTACTATTGATCCGGGAGTGTATAATCCTGAAATATTTTTATTCAAAAACACTTTTCTTTTATCGGCTAGATATCCTTTAATGCTGGTCGTATCTTTTCCCAGAGAGAGGATCTCAGAATTGTATTCCGGAAAACTAGTAGAGGTGATGACCTCTCCTTTCTCTGTATCCATGATTATGCCCGCTCCTCCCAAGAAAGAACCGGATTCAGACAATTTTTTTATGAGGGAAAACAATTCTTTTTGGATGCGTGAATCAATGGTAGTGACAAGATCGGCTCCTTGTTTGGGGGTGTTTACGATATTTTCTGAAAACACTTTGCCCAGAGCGTCAGTTTCAATAATTTTTGAACCATTCTCACCTTTTAATAAGTCATTGTATTCCTTTTCTAAACCATCTTTTCCAATAAATTCACCTTGCCAATAATTGCCTGATTTGTCTTGAGTGGGGTAGCTGACATAACCCAACAAATGAGAGAAACCTGGTGATAAATATGCCCTGGTAGGAATAGAGGCTGGGCTTTCTTCTTTATTCCACACCATTTCTATCTTATTACGATCATAGACAATTCCCCTATCGGTGAAGACAATAACTTTTTCTAACACATTGTTCTGACTTCTTTTGAAATATGCCTCACCTTTTTGTATTTGTAGATAAGCAAGACGAGTGCCAAAAACTCCAGTAAAAAATAAAAACAAAATGCCGAGCAGTAGAATTGTTTTTTTTGGAATCGGCCTCTCTATACGTCCTTCAAATTGCTGACGGTCAAAATTTTGCAAGTTTTGAGAATCAAGAAAAATCTCATCCGGATCTACAAAACAATTTTTATATTTTATTTTATTTTTTGTAATTCTCGGTATCATAAAATTTTATTTTCTTTTTTAGCATTTCTATCGCCGTGATGATTGTAATATAAATTAAGAGAGATATAAAAATCACAGATGGATCCCCTACCCCATAAAGTAAATTTGAAAGAAAGAATAAAACAATCGCTTCCCAAAAAACCCTAAAATAAAATGCTCCCATAAGTGCGAGTACTACAGAAACCCAAAAAGGCATAAAAAGCACCGAAAACAAGAGCAAAACTGAAGCTAAAATCCTAATAACCATATTTCTATACTACACGTTTTGGGTTAAAAATACAAAAGAATTTTATTTTATTCCGGTCGTGAGCATGGGCTCTGTGTCGGTCGGCAATATTTGAAATCGGAGGTGGCCGATAGTTTGGCCAGATTCGGTTTTAATATTTACTTTCCACTTCCCTGCTCCAATACTTGAACGTCTTGAATATGTGCGGAAACCCCCATCTCGTCCTCCTCTTACTGGTAAATTTACCGTCTCGTCACTTACCCATTCTTCTTTTTCATTATCGTAATATTGCCACTCATGGAGAATAGTAGTGTTTAGACCCCTTGGAGAGAAAATCGCACTAAAGGCATATACAGGCGCTTTGGTAGTCTTATAAAAATCCGGGTATAAATCAAAATATTTCTTCCACCCTGAATTTTCATAAGCGACCACATAATTGCCATCGTTATTTTTTTCTATAGTGTGGTATACCCCAGCATCTTTTAGGGAGAGTGGCATCGGGGGGATAAGGTTGGTAAAGTAGAGAATGTTTATTAAAACAGTAATACCCAAGATCAGGGAAATAATCAATTTTTTACTTTCCGCAAATTCTCTTTTTACAAAAGAAGATAGGATAAAAATAAAAGCTACAATAAAAATAAGACTGACGAGTCCGGACAATATAAACACCCAAGTACCTATTTTGTGCAAAATTATCGGCACAAGAAAAATAGCAAAAGAATAAACGGAAAGATAAAACAAACTTATTTGAAAACTAAATCTTACATAATGTCGCTTTAACGATTCATTAGCCCAAAAAGCTCCTGCTAGAAGCACAATAAACGGCCAAGTGGTAAAAATATCAGCGCTCCGGAAATAAAAAACCAAATAAGTAGAGAGGATTCCTCCAAAGAAAAACTGTAAAATGTTTACATACCAAAAATGTTTTCTGCCTGGGTTTGCCTCATCTCCTTCTTCTTTTTCTTGTGTATGAATAAGAATTATAAAAATTCCGACGATGAGCAGATGGCCTAAAATCCAGATATTTTCCCAGAGCGTATCTACCCGTTTGAGGGTGACGGCATCAAAAACGAATCCAGAAATCAGAGACAGAGAAGAGATTGGTCGTTCAAAGCGACCATAAAAATTACGAATTGGTTCAATAAAAAGCATATTCATTATTCTATCAGAATTGCGCTGACCACCAAGCGTTTGTTGTGTGTTTTTAATTTTTCAACCCAGCTGCCCGTGCAAGTGATCAATTTTAAAAATTTGGCATCGTCTTCATTGAAAACTTCTTCTCCTGACGCGTCAAAATCATACATTTTCATTTCAGTCACTTGAAAATGAAGTTGCTTGTCCTTTTCCATTGTAACATAGACATCATCTCCTACTGCTAAATCTCCTAGTTTTCCAAATACTGCGGCCAATCCGAGTTCGTTGTTTACGTGTCCGGCTATTACCGCGCTACCTTTTTCTCCTGGTATGGTGCCGTATTTATACCAACCTACATCTAGAAAGTTAGATGGCGTAGCCATGTTTCCTTTTTGAGTAATACCTACTTGTTGAATTTTTGCATCCACACCAATTTCGGGGATAGAAATATTTATAGGATATTCTTTTTCGGTGTCTAAAGAAATGTCGGCTCCTTTTGGCAAAGGAATTTCATCCGAAGGAGAGTAATAAATTGTTCTAAAAAGAACAACACCAAAAACACAAACAGCAAGAATAACTGCGCCTTTTAGAAAATGTTTATTCATTAAACTGTTTTGGATTGTTTTTGTAGATAAACTCCGCCCAAAATTGCTACTAGTCCGGAGGTCAAAAGAAGTAGTACGTTGGCAAGAGAATTGCCACCATTTCCTGTTCTTGGTAGACCTGGAGTCGTTCCTGGAATAGGTACAGCTACAGAGGTGCCATTGCATGGTCGACCGGTAAAGGTGCTGTATCCATAGAGAGAAGTACATCCGGCTAGGTAGTTTAAAGCAACAGAGCTTCCGCTACAAGGTTCACCTGTGGTGACACTATACCCGAGGGCTGTAGTACATCCCGGCATTGGGGCATTTATCGGAGTAGAGTTGCCATTACAAGTACGTCCCGTGGTGACACTGTATCCAAGGGCTGATGAACACCCTTCAGGATAAGTCACGCTTTGAGCATTTGCATTTTTCATATTTGCAAATCCAAAAACAAAAACAACAGCAAGAAATAAAAACGTAGAAATAATTTTTGTTTTCATAAAAATATTTATTAATTGATAATAGAATTCAGAACTATGTCCCTATAATTAGACGAAAATATAGGGTATTTATTACATAATATTATATCGCCCCTTCCTTTTTAAGCAAGGCTCGTTTTGTTTTTACCCCACCTTTGCCTGAATATCCGCCCAAAGTTCCGTCACTCCGGATCACCCTATGACAAGGAATGATTATGGGGATAGGATTTTTCCCCACGGCATTTGCGATCGCTCGGACTGCCTTGGGCTTCCTTATTTCCTTTGCTAATTCTTTATAGGTGATGGTTCTTCCTCTTGGAATTTTTAAAAGCATCTTCCAAACTTTTTTTTGAAACGAAGTGCCTTTTAATTTTTCTACGTTAATTTTTGACATACTTATATGATTAGATATTAATTATACTAAATTAAAATCTATATAAAAACGAAGTCGCCCCAGAGAGTCTGGCGACTTCTACTGGGGACGAGATGGGGGCTCACAAGAGCCGACAGAGGGTGTGGAGTACTTCAGCGTACTCTCGGACGCACTTCTTGTGATGTTTGATCGGTTCTCCTTTCTTGTAGGGGTGACGGGTATAGGGCAGATGACTCTTCAGAGAGCTCCACGTGAGCTTGATCGCCCTCTTGATGAGCCGAGCCTTCTTTTTCTTTCTCATGCCTCCCCCTTTTATTTGTACATAGTGATTCTTTTTAGGAATACTATATCGGAAGTCTAATGTCAACAAAATATAAAGAAATTATCTGCATAATCTAGTTTTTTTAAAGAATTTGTGCTATAAATTATAATGTTTTTGACAAATTGGGAGATCGTCTAACGGTAGGACAGCGGCCTTTGAAGCCGTGAATCTTGGTTCGATTCCAAGTCTCCCAGCTCGTGTTATAATTATTTTGTTATTAATTAATGGGTAATAAATATTATGCAAAACAAAAATTGTGAGAGTTGTATGATGCCTCTTTCAAAGGATCCCGGAGTTAGAGAATCTGATAAATATTGTAGCTATTGTTTTAAAAACGGTAAATTGTGTTATGAAGGAAATGATGTAAATGAATTTAAAAAACACTCATACGAAGGGATGATAGCGAATGGCATGAATAAAGTGAAAGCAAAATTTTTTACTTGGATGATTGGTTTTGCCCCACGTTGGAAAAAATAAAAAAATTATTCCTTCCCAACCGGAATCAACCCTGTCGTGCTTTATCAATAGTAGCGACTTCGTTTTTATACAGAAATTACTCTATCGCAGAATATAAATATTCTTGATATAATTTTTTTATGACAATGGCTAATGGCGTGGTACATAGTGTTCCGGCAGACTTGCGAAAAGCGCTAGCTTCCGATTTTGAGGTACTTACGAAATGGAATAGCCTGACCCCTCTTTCGCGCAATGAGTGGATTTGTTGGACTATCTCCGTCAAAAAACCAGAGACGAGGAAAACTCACATAAAACGTATCCTGATTGAGCTAAAAGAAGGTAAACGTCGGCCGTGTTGCTGGATAGGCTGTATCCATCGCCCGGACAAATCGCTAAGCTCTTCGGTGCGTGGGATTCTTAAAAAAAGAAACAAAAGGTAACTATTATTCTTCCCCAATTATTTTCACCAACGCGAGTTCAAGTGGTAATTCAGCGATAAAAGCATTATCCATATTCTGATAGGCCTCAAGGAGTACCGCAAGCGCAGGAGAACGGAGCATGCCTTCTTTGTCTTCTTTTACCAAAGACTGTAGAAACTCAATATCTTCATCAGACAAATCCCCTGCCATTTCTGCTTGCAGTTTTGGCGCGTAACGTAGAATCATGGCCATCCTAAATTTCTGGATAATGAGCTTGAAATATAATTTCATATCCAAATTTGCCTCTGAAGCGATTTTCACGGTCGCGATCCCCTTTTCTAAATCCTTTTTTGCAATTGCGGAAATAAAATCATTTACTAAAGTAGTCTTTGGTGCACCGGTTATTTTTTCTACATCTTCTCTTTTTATTTTCTTACTCTTGCCGGAGAAATTTAAGATTTTTTGGAGTTCACCGAGCGCGTCTCGGAACGAACCGTCTGCGAGGATGGCTAGGAGCTCTGCACTTCCAGCATCCAACTCAAAGCCTTCTTTCTTGGCAACATCTAAAATTATATTTTTTAAAATAGTTTCCGTTGGTTTTTTGAAAGTGAAAACCTGACAGCGGGAAATGATCGTTTCGGGCACTTTATGGAGCTCTGTAGTAGCCAAGATAAAGATGACATGCTTTGGTGGTTCTTCTAAAGTTTTTAGTAATGCTCCCCAAGCATCTTTAGAGAGCATGTGTACCTCATCTATGATGTAAACCTTATATTTGGAATCAAAAGGCAATACGCGGACACCACCACGCAGTTCTTTTATGTCTTCTATTCCCCTATTAGAAGCGGCGTCTATCTCATAAAGGTCGTTGACGGATACACCAATTTCATTGGCAAAGATTCTGGCGACAGAGGTCTTGCCTGTGCCTCTGGAGCCGACGAAAAGATAAGCATGCGAGACTTTATTGGTAGCAACCGAGCTTTCTAATACTTTGGTAATATGGTCTTGACCCAAGACTTCTTTAAAACTCGCAGGTCTGTATTTGCGGTATAAAGCTAAATCGTGCATAAAATCATTCTACTCTATTTTATTTAAAAAATCATTAATTATTTTCTCTACCTCTTTAGCATTTTCGGTTTCCATTAGTTTTATGCGCAATTCTTTAGAACCTTCAAAGCCGTTTACGTATGCCTTGAAATGCTTCTTCATGACCGCAAAACTTTTGTATTTTGGTCGGGAGAGTTCTTTTTCAAAAAGATGCGTATGCTCTACCAGGGCATTTAATTTCTCTTCCGTAGAAATGTCCACATTTTCTCGGCCGGCAAAAAACCACGGGTTGCCGAAAATTCCCCGACCGATCATCACTCCGTCACAGCCATACTTGAGGGCTTTTGCTTCTCCGTCCTTAATACTTTCTATGTCTCCGTTGCCGATGAGTAGTATTTCTTTACCACTTTTTTTAATGAGTTCTTTTATTTTTTTAATATAATCCCAATTGGCGGGAACCAGGGACATTTCTTTTACAGTACGCAGGTGGATCGTCAGGACGGAAATATCTTCTTTTAATAATTCTGGTATCCAAGTATCTATTTCTTCTTTATTAAAGCCAATCCTCGTTTTGACGGATACGGGGATACGCACTCCGGCGGATTTTATACCCGCGTGGGCGGCTGCTATTATTTTTCTAGCAAGACTTGGGGTTCTTATTAATCCCGAACCAGCTCCTTGAGCCACTACTGATTTATCCGGACAACCCATATTTATATCTATACCATCAAAACCAAGACTGGCCACGTATTGGCAGGCCTGCTTCATGTTCTCCGGATTGGCACCAAAGACTTGGGCCACTATCGGTCTTTCGCTGTTTGAAAATTTCAAAATATGAGATAACTTTTTCTTGGCAAGTTTATTGCAAAGTCCATCTGCGGCCACGAATTCTGTCCAAAAAACTACGCTATCTTTATTTTCTCTGTTCTTGCCGTATTTCGCTAGGATACGACGAAAGGCGATGTCGGTGACATCCGACATCGGTGCGAGACAGAAGAATGGCCTATGTAATTGTGTCCAGAAATTTGTCATTTTATTTGGAGAATTTATTATAAACTTTATTACCGAAACGCAGATCAATGTATTCTAAAGAAGAATATTTATTTTTGAATTGGGACTTCAGGGGTTCAGTATTTAAAGCCGATTCCAGGTTGCTGATAATATTCTCAAGGTCGGAATCTAATTTAAAAATTATTTTTGGTTCAGTCTTTGCTTGGTTCCCTTTTGAAAGTAAAACTTCCACATCTCCATTCGGGGTGACATACAAGGACGTTGGTTTCAATTTTATTTTTATTAGAGTATCAACGAAAGACACTAATTGCTTAAACCTTTCTTGAAAGAAGTAATCCTCTTCGGGCTCGGAATGGCCAAAAAATTTAAAGTAAACCTCTCCGGAGAAATATGGTGCTTCGTCAAATATATAGCCATCTTCGTCCAGGAAATAGCATTTCTCATCTGTCTGAAGCGGAGCATCTCCACACCAAGTATATTTGGCTACCCGTTCAGTAACCGTCACTATGAGTGTCTTGTTGTTTTCTATGGACAAGTTTACAGTCTTGATTCTTTTAAATTTATTCAAGAGGGAGTCTTTTATAAAATCCTGTGGGTAAAAAAGTATGTTTGTTTTTGGGAAAAGCCATAAGTATTTTCCTGTAATTTCCTCCCATATTGCGACTCTAACCTCTTCAGTATCTACTATCTCGTTACCAACCATTTGTATTTCACTGATATTCAGATTTTCCGCGCGAGAAATATAAGTGAAAAAGAAAAAAACTACGACTATCCCAAACAATGAAAGCAAAATTTTATTTAGGACCATTTTTCGCCTTCTTTTTTTTAATTCATTCAGGCGCGGAGAATTTAGAACATTTCTTTTTTGCATTTTTAGCGGAGCTTTATTTTATAAATTCTTTTCCGCCCATATATTTACGCAAAACTTCTGGAATTTTTATAGAGCCGTCCGCTTGTTGATTGTTCTCCACTATCTGACAAATTATACGAGGCATAGCGAGCGCGGTATTGTTTAAGGAGTGTACAAAATGTAATTTTCCATTTTCGTCTTTGTATCTAATACCGAGTCTTCTACTTTGAAAATCGTGGAAATAACTAGATGAGTGCGTCTCTCTGTATCTATTTTCACTTGGCATCCAAGCTTCTATATCATATTTTTTGACCTGACCCAAACCCAAATCCCCACCACAATTGACTACTACATGATAAGGAAGGCCAAGTTCCTGCAACAGAGCTTCAGAATTTAGAGTGAGCTCCTCGTGAAAACGCACAGAGTCTTCATGTGAAGCTTCACATAAAACTACTTGTTCGTATTTCATAAACTCATGAATTCTGAATATACCCTTGGTGTCTTTGCCGTGACTACCCGCTTCTCGGCGGAAACAAGGAGAAAAAGAAAAGAATTTGATAGGTAGATCTTTTTTATTAATTACTTCATTCATATAGTACCCCATTGTAGAAACTTCGGCGGTGCCTGCCAGATAATCACTATCTTGAGTTTTATATAAATCTTCTTCGCTTTGGGGCAAGTATCCGGTTCCCATAAACGCTTCTCGGCGCAAGAGAGAAGGAACTATCATCGGAGTAAATCCTTCGCGATTCATAAAATGATCTTCCACAAAATGCTGGAGAGCCCACTCTAGTCGGGCGCCGTCATTCTTCATAAAATACCCCCTAAAACCAGCCACCTTGCTGCCGCGTTCATAATCAGCCATGTCGTGCATGAGCATGAGCTCTACGTGACTTTTTGGAGTAAAATCAAATTGAGGTTTTTCTCCCCAAGTACGGACTTCAACATTTTGTTCATCATTGTCTCCTTCTGGAACAGAAATGTCGGGCACATTGGGCACTTGCACCATCATTTTCTGCCATTCTTCTATAGTAGCTTTTAATTTTTCTTCTTTGGTTTTTATCTCTTCTTTGACACCACGCATCTCTTCAATAAGTTGAATTTTGAGAGCCGAATCCTGGTCACGAGCGATGTCATTTGAGACTCTGTTTACCTCGCTACGCAAATCTTCCACTTCTTTCAGTTCTTTCAGGCGCTGATCGTCTAGCGCAACGAGCTTCTCAATATCAACTTCCAGGCGTTTTTTCTTCGCCCCTGCTTGTACTATCTCTTTATTTTCTCGGATAAATTTTATGTCCAACATAAATCTAGTATATAATAGAATTGAGATAATTACAAAATACAAAAGACTATGAGTTTTAATCTAAAAATTTTAGAAGGAGCAAATCTCCCAGCCAATCTTTTAGAAATTCCCCAACCACCCAAAAAACTTTATATGGCGGGCAGTCTTCCTCCGGAGAATACTATATATCTCGCAGTAGTCGGTTCTCGTAAGGCCACTACTTATGGCAAAGACACTGTGCGGAAATTGATTTCCGGGTTAAAAGGTTACCCCATCGCCATAGTCTCAGGGCTGGCTGTCGGTATTGATTCTCTGTCTCATGAAGCGGCGCTTGAGACCGGTTTACTGGCTGTCGCTTTTCCCGGTTCTGGAATATCCGAAGAAGCATTTTTCCCGCAAACCAGTCTAAAACTTGCAGAAAAAATAATTAAGGCCGGAGGATGTATTCTTTCTGAGTTTGAACCAGATATGAAAGCAGCTTATTATACTTTTCCGATGAGAAATAGATTGGTCGCCGGCATTTCCAAGGCAGCCCTTATCATAGAAGCACAGGAAAAATCTGGCACTCTGATCACCGCCCGGATGGCGCTTGATTACAATAAAGACGTCTTGGCAGTACCCGGGCCAATCAGTTCCGATTATTCCAAAGGTACCAATAGGTTGATCAAACAGGGTGCGACACCGATAACTTGCAGTGAGGATATATTGGAAGCTTTAGGTTTCAAAATAGACGCGGTAAGTAAACAACAAAACCTTTTTGAAGATGCAAGACCAGAAGAAAAATCAGTATTAAAATTATTGACAGAACCCAAAGAAAGAGATGAACTAATCAGGCAAATGAAATTACCTACGAACGTCGCCAACGCGCTTTTGTCAGTGATGGAAATCAAAGGGCTAATTAAAGAAGAGATGGGGGAAATCCGCGCTAGCTTTTAAATATTAACTTGCGTGTAAATTTGCGTTTAAATTAATATTCGTGTAATACTTGGAAAGTTATGAAACTTTTAATTGTTGAATCACCATCAAAAGCAAAGACTATTGAAAAATACCTCGCCGAAGGACGGGCAGGTCTTGAAGGCGCTTTCACTGTGCGCGCTTCTGTCGGACATGTTCGTGATTTACCAAAATCAAACAAAAAAGCCATAGATATAGAGGGCGGTTTTATTCCGCATTACGAAATTTCCAAAGGTAAAGAAAAAGTCGTACACGAACTTCAGGGACTCGCAGAAAAAGCGACAGAAATACTACTAGCGACAGACCCGGATCGTGAAGGAGAAGCCATCGCTTGGCATATTGAAACTCTTTTAAACGAAGATAAAAAAGTAAAGGCGCCTATTTCACGAGTTACTTTTCATGAAATCACAAAAGAGGCAGTACAGGAAGCCTTAGAACATCCGAGAGAGATAGATACAGCTCTGCGTAAGGCTCAGGAGGCTCGTAGGGTACTAGACAGACTCGTCGGATATGATTTATCTGGACTTATTTGGAAAAAAGTAAGATACGGACTTTCTGCAGGCCGGGTTCAATCCCCCGCTCTTCGTATCATCATGGAACGTGAACGTGAAATCCGCGCTTTTATTCCGGAGAAATATTGGAAAATACTGGGATTGTTTGAAACAGAAAAAAATGAAAAAATAACTTTAGAATGCAGTGAAGAACCCCGAGACGAAAAATTAGTGGAAAGGATAATGACCGAGGGGAAGAAAGGCATCTGGGTTGTAAAAGGAGTGAAAGAAAATGAACAAAAGCGCTCTCCTCGTGCACCATTCACCACTTCTACTTTACAACAAACAGCCAGCTCACGACTCGGGTATTCCCCTTCGCGCACTATGCAAATAGCACAGAAGCTTTACGAAGCCGGGCATATCACATACATGCGTACAGACAGTACAAACCTGTCTTCTCTCGCGCAGGGTCAAATTTTATCTTTTGTCAAAAAAGAATATGGAGATAATTATGCGGAGGCGAGAGTTTATAAAACTAAATCTAAAAATGCTCAAGAAGCGCACGAAGCTATCCGTCCGACCCATATAGACAAACTTCATACCGGACACGATGACTACGACAGATTGTATCGTTTGATTTGGGAACGAGCAGTATCGTCACAAATGGCGGATGCAAAATTATTGAAAACAAAGATCACTGCTTTTATAGAAGGACATGAGGATTTGCCTCTGTTTGGAGCAAATGGATCACGCTTACTTTTTCCAGGATGGCTTGCAGTAGATGAAGGAGCAAGGGGTGATGATGTAGAACTTCCGATATGTAAAGAGGGTGAAAAATTAAAATTACTAGGATTAAAGGACGAAGAAAAATTTACCGAACCACCTGGAAGATACAGTGAAGCAGGACTGGTCAAAGAACTTGAGAGTAGGGGTATTGGTCGTCCTTCTACGTATGCTTCTATAATGCGCACGATTGAAGACAGAGGATATGTCAGGAAAGAAAATAAGACCCTATTCCCTACCGACACAGGCGAGGTAGTCTCTGATTTCCTAGAAGCACATTTTGCAAATTATATTTCCGACACATTTACGGCTGAGATGGAAGATGAACTGGATGAAATATCAAGAGGTGAACGCGAATATGAAAAAACTTTAAAAGATTTTTATACACCTTTTTCAAAAGATGTTAAATCAAAAGAAAAATTGGAAAAAGCAACAAATCTGGGAGATGCACCAAAAAATATGAAATGTCCAAAATGCGGAAGCCCCATGATTATCAAACTTTCTCGGGCAGGAAAATTTTATTCTTGCTCAAAATATCCTGATTGTGATGGAGCTCTCATGTTAGACGGGACAGAACTTAAAGGACCGGAGGAGACTGGTGAGATGTGCCCGGAGTGTGGAGAAAAGAAAGGTAAATCCGGTGGTGGAAAATTGATCATCAAGCAAAGACGGGATGGTACCGGCACATTTATTTCTTGTTCTCGTTATCCAAAATGTAAATTTATTAAAAAAGACGAGGCGGAAGAAGCCAGAAAGAGAACCGGTGTCACTTGCCCAGTATGCAAAAAAGGTGACATCTCTGAACGGAGAGGGCGTTTTGGAATTTTTTATTCCTGTTCAAATTATCCGGATTGCAAATTTGCCATCAAAGCCAAGCCAACGGGTAATATTTGTAAAGAATGTGGCAGCCTAATGATGGAAGGAACTAAAACTATTCCCGAGAGATGCTCCAACAAGTCCTGCAAGATGCACAACCCTCACAAAATACCAAAAATAGAACCATAAGATAGCATTTCCTATATTTACTCCAAGTGTTATAATCTTTTTATGCCCAATGTCAAAGAAATATTTGACCTTATTGGAAAAGTAAAAAAGAAAGACGCAGAACTCATAAGTAACGCTTATGAGTTATCCATACGGGCACATGAAGGACAAAAGAGACTTTCCGGTGATCCGTATTTTACTCATGTTTTTGAAACAGCAAAAATTTTAGCTAAACTCGGCATGGATGCGAAAACTATAGCAGCCGGGTTGTTGCACGACACTCTGGAAGATACACCCGTAACAGAAGAAGAAATCAAGGAGAAATTCGGGGAAGATATCTTATTTTTAATTAAGGGAGTTACTAAACTGGGAGCACTAAAATACCGAGGACATGATAGACACGTAGAGTCTCTCCGTAAATTTTTTATTGCTATGGCAAATGATTTACGGGTAGTTATCATAAAATTCGCCGACAGACTCCACAATTTGAGAACTTTAGAATATGCACCGGAAGAAAAAAGACACAGGATAGCAGTGGAATCAATAGAAGTATATGCCCCACTCGCCAATCGTTTGGGAATGGGAAAACTAAAGGGAGACATAGAAGATGCCGCCTTCCCTTTTGCTTATCCAAAAGAATACACGCAGATAGAAGAAATAATTAAAGAAAAAAAGGGACTTTATGAGAAATATCTCACCGAAGTAAGCGAGAAATTGGAAAGCGAACTAAGAAAAAATAAAATCAAAGTAGTTGAAATAAATTACAGAATTAAACATAAATACAGCCTTTATAAAAAACTACTTCGGTATGATATGGACATAGAGAAGATCTATGATGTGGTGGCACTGCGGGTCGTGGTTGATACGGTAGAAGAGTGTTATCGGGTTTTGGGGTTGGTTCATTCAATTTGGAACCCGCTTCCGGGTAGAATCAAGGACTATATTGCTCTACCAAAACCAAATGGTTACCGCTCTATCCATACTACTATCTTTACTGGTTTGGGTGGAATCGCCGAAATTCAAATAAGAACAAAAGAAATGCATGCCGAAGCGGCCTATGGTATCGCTGCTCATTTTGCCTACAAAGAACAAGGTGAAAAGAAAGTAAGAGATGATAAAGATAAATTTAAATGGATTGAAGAGCTGAAAGAATTGAAATATGTGCCGGAGGATCCGAAAAATTTTATAAACCACCTCAAGATGGACTTCTTTAACGACCGTATATTTATTTTTACCCCCCAAGGAGACGTCATAGACATGCCAGAAGATTCAACCCCGATTGATTTTGCCTATGCCATACACTCAGATATAGGAGATCACACTTCTGGAGCTAAAATAAATGGCAAGATGTCCACTATTTTTTCAAAATTAAAAAATGGAGATATCGTTGAGATAGCAACAAAAAAAGATGCTCACCCATCCAGTAAATGGTTAGAAAATGCAAAGACTGCTGTCGCCAAAAAACACGTAAAATCTTACTTGGAAAAAAATAGTTTATTGGCGAGACTCAAATCCTTCGGCCGTAGCTAGACGCTAAAATGAGAAATATTATAAAGGTCAGCGTCGTCTTTTTCAGCTTCTTCTTTTGTCCGATCGTCAGCCGGAGCCTCTTCTCCTGCTTCTACCCCAACTTCACTGTCGGATTTTGAAATATCAGTATTGTTTTGAGCGATATAATTTTCAAGTAAATCAGCAGGCTTCTTTTCAATTTCTCCTTTATGAATCAAATCCAGTATCGTTCTCAAGTCTTCCGTGGAGAAAAAATCAATTTTAATTTGTCCACCCAATTCTTTTCTATCTATGTGAACCCGGGTGCCTAATTTTTCTTGGAATTCTTCTTCCAATTCAGTAATTTCCGGGTCCGGCATGAATTCTTTCTTTCTCACCCGATCATAAGCTATCTTTCTGGCCAATCTTTCTGCCTCGCGTACTGTAATTTTTTTATAAACGATTTCTTTAAACAAAACCAATTGTTCTTCGGGGTGATCAGCCAACATCAAGATGGGCCTGGTATGCCCCTCGGTAATTTTACCTTCAGATAAACCATTTAAAATTTCCTCAGGAAGAGAAAGAATGCGCAAAGAATTTGAAACGTATTCCCTACTTCTTCCCATCTTTTTTGCGACTTCATTATGGGTAAATTTAAACTCACTGACCAGTCTGAAAAATGCTCGCGCCCTGTCTACCACATTCAAATCTTCACGTTGTAGATTTTCTATTATGGCAAGCTCAAGTTTCATGATGGCCGTATCTCCCGTGCGGATGACAGCTGGAACTTGGGAAACTCTGGCTAGTTTGGCTGCTCGGAGCCTGCGCTCCCCGGCGATGAGCTCGTATTCGGTCATAATTCCCTCTCCACCCTCTTTTTCTACTTCTACTCTAGACACGATAAGAGGCTGAAGTACCCCATATTGTTTTATGGAATCAGCCAAGTCTTGCAATCTTGCCTCGTCAAAATCCCGCCTGGGTTGAAAAGGATTTGGTTTTATCTTGTCGGTGTCAATCCAAAAAATTGAATTTGAATATAAATTGTTAGCCATAAATTGATATTAACATAATATTAAAAAATAAAAAATTAGTTTAATTAATTAACATGTTTATAATGAGTGTAAAATTGATTTTAAGTTAAAAATGAAGTAATATCCTATTAGGCCGGAGTGGCGGAATTGGTAGACGCGCACGACTCAAAATCGTGTCTCGCAAGGGGTGAGAGTTCGATTCTCTCCTCCGGCACATGAACAAAACAAAAAAGAAAATAGAGCACAATATTTCTACTGATTTCTTGGTAAATGGCGGAAAGAGATTAAGCGGTAGCATTAAAACAAATTTTTCTAAAAATGGCTCTGTGGGCCTTTTGTGTGCCTCTCTTTTAAATAAAGGAATCACCACCTTACACGGTATTGCTCGTATTGAAGAAGTAAACAGGGTGATTGAAATACTTGAAAGCATCGGGGTCTCTGTAAAATGGCAAGATAAAAATACAGTTGTTATAAAACCACCAAAACATTTTAAACTGGAAAAGATAAATACTGAATCAGCCATCAAAACCAGATCCGTCGTGATGCTCATCGGCCCACTCATACACTACCTCTCTTCTTTCTCTTTACCCCATGCGCAAGGATGCAACCTGGGGAAACGCACGATAGCAGCACATACTTATGCGCTCCAAGAACTAGGAGTAAAAATAAAAACCACCTCTCAAAATTATGAAATTTCTGCAAAAAAATTAAAACCTGCCGAAATTGTAATGTATGAATCCGGGGACACCGCTTGTGAAAATATTCTAACTGCGGCCTCTCTGATCCCTGGGGAAACTACAATCTCTTTTGCCAGTGCAAATTATATGGTACAGGAAATTTGTTTCTTTCTTGAAACTTTGGGGGTAAAAATTGATGGTATTGGCACTTCCACTCTGGTTGTCCATGGAGTAAATGAGATAAATAATGATATTGAATATTGGAATAGCGAAGACCCGATTGAATCAATGATGTTTATCTCCGCTTGTATAGTGACAGATTCAAAACTAATTATCACTCATTGTCCAATTGATTTTCTTTCCCTAGAGTTGGAAAAATTAAAAAGAATGAATTTGAAGTATAAAATACTAAAAAGATATTATTCCCATAATGGAAGAACAAAGCTCGCTGATATTCAGATTTTGCAAAGCAAATTACTTGCTCTTCCTGATAAAATCCACTCCAATCCTTACCCTGGAATAAATATTGACAATCTTCCGTTTTTTGTTCCTATTGCCATTCGTGCCAAGGGTCAGACGATGATTCATGACTGGGTTTATGAAAACCGCGCTATATATTTTGCCGAATTAAATCGTTTGGGGGCGAACATTACTTTGGCTGATCCACACCGAGTTTATATCCAAGGCGGGACACCCTTAAAACCAGCTCAAGTGGTCTGTCCTCCGGCCTTACGTCCATCTATGATTATTCTTATTTCCATGCTGGCAGCTCCTGGCACGTCTATCCTGCGCAATGTGTATATGATCAATCGTGGATATGAAGAAATCGCTGAACGTTTGAATTCTATCGGCGCGGATATAAAAATATTAAAATAAAGATAAAAAAGTAATAATTTTGAAGGCGGAAGGTTCCGCCCGAAGGGTGGAGTAATGCCAAGAATTTATTATCTTTTTTGTAAAATACATGAAAAAAGTTTTCGTCATATTGGGTCAAACAGCTACTGGTAAAAGTAATTTAGCTGTACAAATAGCTAAAAAAAATAAAGGAGAAATTATCTCAGCGGACTCTAGGCAGATTTATAAAAGTCTGAACATAGGTACGGGCAAGATTACCCCAAAAGAAACAAAGGGCGTTCCCCACTATTTAATTGACGTCGCAAATCCTAAACACAGATTTACTATTGCTGAGTATAAAAAACTAGCCGAAGATAAAATCAAAGAAATTTTAGCCAAAGGTAAAACCCCGATTATCTGCGGAGGGACGGGTTTTTATATTGATGCTATTACCAAAGGTATCATTTTCCCTGAAGTCCCACCAAATAATAAGCTCCGCAAGACTTTAGAAAAAAAATCTGAAACAGAACTTTTAAAAATTTTAGAAAAATTAGATAAAACTCGTGCAAAAAATATTGATATTAAAAATAAAGTTAGATTAATCAGAGCGATAGAAATAGCCAAGGCCCTAGGCAAAGTCCCTCAGATTACACAGGCAACGCCTGTGTATAAATTCATAAAAATTGGATTATATCTTCCCCAAGACAAGCTAAAGAAAAAAGTGGAACAAAGAGTAAAGAAAATGTTTAAGGCAGGACTACTGAGTGAAATTAAAAAATTAAAAAAAACGGGTATTTCTGACAAAAGACTAAAGGAATTTGGTTTTGAATACTATAAACCAACACCCAATAAAGTGATTGCTGACACCCTAAAATACGCCAAACGCCAAATGACTTGGTTCAAACGCGACAGAGAAATAAACTGGTTTGACGCTAGTAAGAATTATCGTGATATAATTAATAAACTATGAAAACATTAATACACTTTATCGTTTCCGCTCTAGCTATATTAATAACGGCTTATGTTTTACCAGGAGTATATGTGGAAGGTTTATTTGCGGCACTCGTGCTGGCAGTCATCCTGGGGGTGATAAACACCTTCATTCGTCCCGTGCTCGTGCTACTCACCTTGCCACTTTCAATAGTGACATTAGGACTATTTGTATTGGTGATCAACGCACTTCTCATCATGCTTGCAAGTTACATAGTACCCGGCTTTGCTGTGTCCGGATTCTGGTATGCTTTATTGTTCGGGATTGTACTTGCAATGGTGAGTTGGGTACTGCAAGTATTTGAAAAAGAAAACTAAATTTTCTGCGGGCGATGAGGGAATCGGACCCCCGCCAAAGGTTTTGGAGACCTTCGTTCTACCACTAAACTAATCGCCCCGAAACTAAAATTAAAGAACAAAAAACGACCCTAGGTCGTCTTAAGTATAGCAGAAAAGCAAAGAAAATAAAGCGAAATCTATTTTTTGACTTCCTTATGCTTGGTCTGCTTTCGGCACCATTTACAGTACTTTTTAAGCTCAATCTTTTTAGTGACGAGTTTTTTATTCTTGCTGGACCAGTAATTTATACGTTTGCAGGTCGCACACCCGAGTTTTATAAGTCTATCTTGTGACATATATACAGATTAATATAAAAAGCTTAAAAACGCAAGTAAATAAACCTTAAATCTTAAGAAACCGTCGTTTTTAACTTTTGCTCTCTTTCAAAACGTTCCATGGCAAGCTCTATCAGTCTATCTAAAAGCTTGGATACCGAGATACCGCTCGCCTCCCATAATTTCGGATACATGCTGATATCGGTAAAGCCTGGGATAGTATTTATCTCATTCACTAAGACCGCGCCATTCTTTTTAAGAAAAAAATCCACCCGGCTCACCCCTTCGCAATTAAGCGCTTGAAATGTTTTAATTGCCAGCTCCTGAATTTTCTTGGTTGTTTTTTTATCAATTTGCGCAGGAATGACTGACTTAGAGCCGGTGTCTCTGTACTTCGCGTCATAAGAATAAAAGTCTTGATTGGCGATAATTTCTCCCGGCACGGAAGCCATAGGCATATCGTTACCGAGAAGTGCACATTCTATTTCTCGTCCTTCTATAAATTCTTCAATAATAATTTTTGAGTCATATTTGAAGGCATCACCAGTTCCTTGTTTAAATTCTTTTTCGTTTCGCGCTTTATTTATGCCGACAGATGAGCCCATGTTTGCAGGTTTGATGAACATCGGCAAACCTAGTTCTTTTTTTATTTTAATAAAATCTATATTGTCGCCTTGTTTAAGGGTGACAAATTTCCCAATCGGAATTCCTGCATCTCGCAGAAGTCTTTTCATTACATCTTTATCCATCCCAACAGCTGAACCGAGCACACTAGGACCTACAAAAGGTACTCCCGCGAGCTTGAGTAGCCCCTGCATACTGCCATCCTCACCAAATGGCCCGTGCATTACCGGAAAAATCACCTCAAAATTTTTAATTTTACCAAAATCAAATTTACCATCTTTATCTATTTTAATTTGAGTTATTTGATATTTTGTTTTATCTAATGCACTTATTATATTTTTGGCGGACTGCAAAGACACCTCGTGTTCCGCCGACTTTCCCCCAAACAACACCCCGATTTTCAACTTATCTTTTGACATTTTTAAAACAACTTAATTACATCATGATAAGTAATGACAAGCATCAGGAGAATGAGAACACTGAAACCAATCATATTAGCCATATTGGCAAATTTGGGGTTCAAGTGCGAACCTTTAATTTTTTCAATCAATAGGAAGAAAAGTCGTCCGCCATCTAGCGCCGGAAATGGGAGCAGGTTGATAATTGCCAAATTTATGGAGATAAGAGCGGCAAAGGACAAAAGGTAAACAAAACCGAACTCGTAGGCATCCCCTACAATACCTACCATACCGACTGGTCCAGTGACCCCAGCAAAGCTACCTTTACCCTGTATACCCTCTGAAATAAGCGTATAAAGCCCCACAGCTGTACCTTTGGTCATAAGCCAGTTTAGGCGCATTCCCTCCCAAAGGGCTGTAAAAAAGGGCAATTTAGCTGTTCCTATCATATCCATAGATATACCCATTGAAGGCTTTTCCCCGACAGTCTTTATTACTGGAGTTAGGCTCGTAAAACTTATTTCTTCATTTTTTCCTCTTAGGTAACCAAATTTAATTTCTTTGTCTGGATGAGAGACTACAAATGATTTCAGAGTTTCGGGATTGATATCCGATACTGCTTCTTTGCCATTTTCTATAGAAACTATCTTGTCGCCGACTTTCAACCCTGCGTTTGCCGCCGGAGAATCTTCCAAAACAGAAACTACCACCAGATTCACATCAGAGAGTTCATATCCCATCTTTTCACTGCCGACAGAAGTCGGAAGTCCGGACATAAAACCAACAGAAAATAAAATCCAAGCCAAAAGAAAATTAGAAAAAACTCCGGCAAAAAGCACTAACGCTTGCTTCCATTTTTTTTGATGAGCAAAGCTCCGAGATAAATCCGGAGTCGGAGCCTTGTCTTTATCTAGAAATCCAACCTCCACAAAATCCGCCTCTTCAAAATTTTCTCCAAAAATTTTGACAAACCCCCCCAATGGTAGAAGATTGAAGGTGTATTCAGTTTCTCCAAATTTTTTACCAAACAATTTTGGCGGAAAACCAAACCCAAATTCGTCTACCCTGATACCAAATCTTTTAGCGGTAAAAAAATGCCCAAATTCGTGAACCAAAACCAAAACTAAAAGTATAACTATGAAGATTATTATATTCAAATTTGTAATTCGTAATTGTTAATTCGTAATTTATCCTACCCCATCACCTCTTTTTCTTTCTTTTCAAAAATTGCTTCCAAGTTGTTGTTTGTCTCGTTGATAATTTTCTGCAATTCTTCTTTAGCCCTGAATTTCTCATCTTCTGTCATCTTGGCTTCTTTTTCTTTCACCTCTATGTCGCTCGCCACTGCTTCACGTTCCCGACGAACGGATATCCTACTTTCTTCCAATTTTTCTTTTAATACTTTAACTAAAGTCTGCCTCGTCTCAGTGGTAAGTTGAGGAAAAATCACCCTGATCCCTTGGTCGTCTGTCGCCACAGATAAACCCAAATTTGATCCGATGATGGATTTTTCTATCCCTTTTATCTGAGTTTTGTCCCAGGGAGCGATGCGTAAGGTTTTTGAGTCTTCAATGGATACAGAGGCGACATTCTTAAGCGGAACAAAAGAACCATATGATTCTACATTTATACCATCCAGAACCATCGGCGAAGCTCGTCCTATGTTCAACTGACTATATTCCTTACTTAAAAACTCCTCTATTCTTTTAATTTCTGATTTAAAACTTGAAAAATTGTATTGCATATTAATTAGTATAACACTCTATAATAAAAATTAAAAACTGGGAATAATCACCGCCACAGACTCCATCAAACTCTTGGTAGAGCTTCCGGGCATACGCAAAAATTCCCGAACTTTGAAGATATGCTCAAAACAAATTTGCAAAGAATTTTGAGCAGGGAAGGTTCCAGCCGAAGGCTGGAGTAAACTGGAAAAATTATTTACAAATTTGTTTTGTAATAAAGTTTCAAGCGCATTTAAGAATTTAAGCGCTTTAGAACGAGCAGAGTCAGTGACCACAATTTCATTCCCCTCCTCGTCTTCCTCTGCTGTTTCTGTCAACAATTCTTTGATAAAATCAAGTCTTTCCCTCACTGACATAACAATAAATTTTTCCGCCTCTCCCATAGGGCTACGGCTGAGGGCATCTTTCGCTTCTGCCCCCAAACCAGGTTCGGGAGCAATCAGGTAGAAACGAGAAACTAGAGTTTTTAGAAGGGCGTTTACGTCCGGCACTATCAGGAAAAAATGCGTATCTGGTACGGGTTCTTCAAACATTTTTAACAACACATTTTGTGCATCCAAAGAAAAACTATTTATGCTCACTAAAAATATTCTTTTTTCAGAAGAAAAACTTTTGTTTGAAGACATTGCTCGCAAGTCAAAAGCCTCATCAATTTTAAAATTGTCAATTGAAATATGACAAAAGTCCGGATTGCCGGAAGTTTTTATATTTATATTTTCACAAAATTTTATAATTTCCGGAACAACCTCATCTCGCACCCCCTCTATAAGATAAGCATGATGTAAGTTATCCTTGTCCAAGTGTTCTAAAATACCCATATTGTTTTTGTTTCCTTTACTTCTTACTCAAAACAGCTTTTTTATAAACATCCAGATGTTCCAGAGCAATTCCTGTACCGTTTGCCACACAAAAGAACGCATCATCAGCTAAAGTAGCCTTCACCCCCGTCTTCCTATAGACTAAATCCGTTAAATTTCTGAGTTGAGAAGAACCACCGGTCATGATTATGCCGTGATCAATAATATCAGACGCGAGCTCGGGCGGAGTTTCTTGCAGCACATCTTTGATAGCTTTTATAATTTGTCGCAATTCTGCATCTATCGCCTTTACTATTTCGTTGGTCCCGACTTGAGCAGACCTCGGTAGCCCTTGGATGAAATCTCTTCCTTTGATGGTCACTCGCAGTTCTTCTTCCAATTGTACCGCTGCACCGATTTTAATTTTTACTTCTTCGGCTGTCCTATCGCCGATAGCCAAATTAAATGTTTTCTTTATGTAGTCTGCAATGGCGGCATCTATTTTGTTGCCGGCACATTTCACCGAAGTGGAAGCGACGATTCCTCCTAGAGAGATAACAGCGACATCCGTCGTACCTCCTCCTATGTCTACTACCATATAACCTTTTGATTCGTAGATAGGGATACCGGCGCCAATGGCAGCCAATATCGGCTCTTTAACCACATAAGCATTTCGGGCACCCGCACGGATGGCAGCTTCTACTACCGCTCGTCTTTCCGTAGAAGTCACCCCCGCCGGCACAGAGACCATCACATCTGGTTTAAAAAGACTAAATTTCCCCATTGCCTTACCGATAAAGTAACGAAGCATCGCTTCGGTGACTCTGTAATCAGCGATAACTCCATCTTTCATCGGACAGTAAGTGATGATTGAATCTGGAGTTTTCCCTATCATATTTTTAGCTTCCGCTCCGATTGCTATAATTTTATTATCCTGTTCAGATACTGCCACCACTGAAGGTTCATTCAAGACTACTCCTTTACCGGGCACAAATACCAAGGTATTTGCAGTGCCTAAATCAATTCCAAGTTTGCGTGAAAAAAATCCCATATAGAAGTAATATAGCATATATCTATGCTAGAATGAAATATATAAAAACCTTAGAAAAACAGATAAAAAGATGAAAATAATATCCGTCATACCATTTAAAAAAGGCATTCCCAAAGGCGATTTAAGTTATTTTACTAGCTTAGAAGTATCGGCTGGAGATATCGTCATAGTCTCCATTAAAAGTAAAAAAACTTTGGCACTGGTCACGTCCGTGGAAGAATTGAGAGACAAAAAAAGCAACGTAAAAGAGATGGATTTTAATCTAAAAAAGGTACTTGAAAACAAAGGAAGTTCTGTCTTTTTGAAAGAGTATCTGGAAACTATTTTTACCACTGCTAAATATTTTGCTCAAAACAAAAATCACACCGCCGCCTCGCTTATTCCATTTATTTTTGTAGAAAAATATGATCATCTCGCCAAGATGATAACAAACCAAAAAGAAAATATTTCCGACAACCACGCCACCATCAAATCAGAAAAATTATTATTCCAAGCACCATTTGGGGATCGTATTTCTATTTATAAAACTTTAGTCCGAGAATCTTTTGCTAGAAATAAATCAGTTTTTATTATTCTTCCGACCCAAAGTGATATTGATAAGTTTAAGGACCATTTGTCTAAAGGCATTGAACACTTTACTTTTTCTTTACATGGTGGAATGAATCCAAAAAAGAATCTCGCAGCCTGTGAAAAGATATTATCTTCCAAACATCCGGTTTTAATCATTGGCACCCCGCCATTTCTGTCCATGCCGATGAGAGACATCGGCACCATTATTCTAGAACATGAGAGTTCCAACGCTTATAAAATGATTGGCAAATATCATTTGGATCTGAGAGTTTTTGTTGAACTTTATGCTTCCAAAATAAATGCCAGATTTATTCTGGCCGACGAAATACTCCGATATGAAACAATAGGCAGAAAAGATATTGATAACTTGATTCCCTTGCACCCACTATCTTTTAGAGTTGATTTTTTGGGTGAAATAAAAGTTCTGGGAAAAGATGAGAAATTTAAGGTTCTGCATGACGAAAGCACAGAAGAACTAGAATCCACAATTTTAAGCAAGAAAAAAGTTTTTATATTTTCTTTAAGAAAGGGGCTGGCCACTATGACCGTATGCCGAGACTGTGGCAATATGATAAGTTGCCAAGAATGCGGAGCACCCCTAGTGCTCTACACTTCACATCAGGGCAAAAATAGAATATTCGTCTGCAATAGGTGTCAAAAAGATATGGATGGTGATACTGTGTGCTCCAAATGTAGAAGTTGGAATCTAATACCGCTCGGCATAGGCGTAGATACTGTATATGAAGAAGTAAAAAGATTATTTCCACATGAAAAAATTTTCAAATTGGACAAAGAATCCGCCAAGACTGCTAAGGGCGCAGAAAAGATAATAAAAGAATTTGAAGAAAGTTCCAGCGCCGTACTCGTCGGCACAGAAATGGCGTTTTCATATTTGAAAGAAAAAATTCCTGTATCAATAGTAGCTTCTTTTGATTCTCTTTGGAGTATCCCAAACTTCAAAATGAGTGAGAAAATAATTCAAATTCTATTTTCCATTATCAACAATACTAAAAAGAAGGTCATCATCCAGACTAAAAATCCCAACGACAGAACTCTGACAGCCATCAAATCAGGCAATCTACTATCTTTTGCACGAGAAGAATTGGAAGACAGAAAAAATCTCGGCTACCCGCCGTATAAACGTTTTATAAAAATTACACACTTAGGTGATAAAGATCAAACGATAAAAGCGCGAAGGCTACTTGAAGAGACATTCAAAGAATATTCTCCGGAGATTTTCAGCGGATTTATAGCAAAAATGCAAGGTAAATACATGACAAATGCGCTTATAAAAATAGATCCAAAGAAATGGTCTCTGCCTGAGATCTCCACCAATTCTTCCATAGATGAAAATCTGCTTACTAAACTATATTCACTCCAACCAACCTTTGAAGTTTTTGTAGATCCTGAAGACCTCCTTTAATTATTGACATTTCTATTCAAAAGGTGTATAATACTAGAGTATTGATCTTTCCATTATCTTGAGCAGATAGCTCAGAAAGAGGCAGAAAATGACCACTTCTAAGGCCACCGAGGCTTCCCGTAAGTTCAACGAGATCCTGCAGAAAGAGACCTTCCTGCCGGCGAACCCCTTCTCGGGACTGACCGAGAAACAGATCGAGGAAGTGACTTCGATGGTATCCCTCACGCCCGGTCAGACCCTTGTCGTGTTCTTCCGGGATCACGACGGAAGCATCGTCCGCGAGCTCGTGGACAAACTCACCGAGGAGAAGGAGAAGTGAGCAAGCGCAAGCTGAAAGCTCTGGCTGCTCTCGCCGCTGTGGCAGCGGCCAAGAAGAAGTGGCCTCCCAAGTAGTAATATCAGCCCACCCGGGCGCAGAAGGCTCGCCCTTCTCGTCGGGTGGGCTTTCTTATTTAATTGACATTATTAATTAATCTAATAAACTTAAAGTATGAACGAAGGAAAAAATGAACCAACACCAAAATTAATAGTATTGACGCCGGATGAAGTACGCAAAATACAAGAAGAAAGAAAACCTCTGACTAGAGAGCAAGTGGCTGAAATAGAAACAAAAATAAAAGAAGTCCAAGAAAAGGCAAATAGTGAGATAAAAAAAATTATGGAACCGGCTGTTCAGGCTGATCCCGTTATTGCAGAAGCTGTCATTAAAGATACTGTCTTAGAAAAAGATCACGTTTTATATATTATAGAAATAGAAACAGGAAATGGAAAAGAAATAATAGAAAGAAGGTGGTACTTTGGACCGACAGTAAAAGAAGAATATAAAGGTAAGTTTGTGACTACAAAACTTAACTTACAATCACAGTAAACTCCCCTCTTTGTTTATCTTTGTTTTTATTAAAATATTCTAAAATTTCAGCCGGAGAGCCGGTTTGAAATTCTTCGTAGATCTTTGTGAGCTCGCGGGCGACGCAGACTTTTTTGTTCGGACAAAATTTTACCAAAGATTCCAAGGTTTTCAAAATTCTATGGGGAGATTCATAAAAGACCATTGTTCTTTTTGCTTGCGCAATTTCTTTAAACAAAGTCTCTCTGCCTTTTTTGTGCGGGAGAAAACCTAGAAAAGTAAATTCATGGGTGGGTAAACCAGAAGCTGAAAGCGCCGTTATCACAGCCGAAGCTCCCGGAATCGGAACCACCTCTACACTATCGCGAAAATTAGTTTTTATTTGGGAAACGAGCATCGCTCCTGGGTCTGAGATTCCAGGTGTACCAGCATCTGATACTAAAGCCAAATCTTTACCCTCATTTAATAAATCAAAAATTTTATCTGTCTTTGAGAGCTTGCTCTGAGCATGATAGCTCATTGTGGGTTTATTTATGCCATATTTATCCAAAATTTTTTTAGTCTCGCGAGTATCTTCGCACAATATCAAATCAACACTTTTGAGTGTCTCAATAGCTCTAAGGGTTATATCCCCCATATTTCCTATTGGCGTCGCAATGACATAAAATTTTGACATCAAATTATCTTCTATACTTCTTAGTCCTCCATTTATCCGCAATTTTTACACGAGTGAGAGAACGTTCTAATTCTGCTTCAAAGTGCTCAAAGTCAACTAATTCTTTGTTTTCCATCTGCTTTTTCAATTCTTCTGCTCGTGTTTTGGCTTTTTCTATCGCTTCATCAGATAAATCCGAAACATGTTCGGCGAAATCAGCCAAAATAGCAACTTCTGTGTGCTTGTCAGAAGTTGATTCAACGGACTTTACTTCCACAAATCCACCCACCACAGCGAGAGGCACGTGTTCTCCTTGAACATATGCGACCACGTCGCCAGAGGCCAATTCCGAAATAAGGGGAATATGATTCGGCAAAACAGTAATCTCTCCCGTAGTGGTCGGAATACTTACTTGGTCCACCATCTCCTCCAAAACGATTTTTTCGGGAGTAACTATTTTTAATTTAAGCTGTTTAGACATAATTTTATATTGCACCCTTCATGTAGAAATCATTTTCAGGCTTGTCATCGTGCTTACCATCCAAGATTTCTCTAAATGATCTAATGGTCTCAGCTAAAGGCACATATTCTCCTTTTGTACCGGTAAATTGCTCCGCCACAAAAAATGGTTGAGAGAGGAATTTTTGAATCTTGCGCGCTCTCTGTACGAGTTCTTTGTCCGCTTCGGATAATTCTTCCATGCCCAAGATAGCGATAATATCTTGTAAATCTTTGTATCTCTGTAAGACACGTTGTACTTCGCGAGCTACTTCATAATGTTCTTTACCTACGATGTTTGGATCAAGAATGGTAGAAGACGAGTCAAGCGGATCTACGGCTGGATAAATTCCAATTTCTGAAAGTGAACGATTCAAAACAACGGTAGAATCCAAGTGGGCGAAAGTAGTAGCCGGAGCCGGGTCGGTCAAGTCATCGGCTGGCACATAGACAGCTTGCACAGAAGTCACCGAACCTTTTTCAGTAGAAGTGATGCGTTCTTGCAAGATTCCCATTTCCGTACTCAAAGTAGGTTGATAACCCACAGCTGAAGGAATACGCCCGAGCAAAGCTGACACCTCAGAGCCGGCTTGGGTAAAACGAAAAATATTGTCTATAAAAAGAAGCACATCTTTACCCTCGGCATCACGGAAATGTTCCGCCATCGTAAGTCCTGACAAGGCCACGCGCAGACGAGCCCCTGGTGGTTCATTCATCTGCCCGAACACCATGGCTACCTTTGGAAGCACCCCAGATTCTTTCATTTCATGATACAAGTCATTTCCTTCACGAGTTCGCTCTCCCACTCCAGCAAAAACGGAATATCCTCCGTGGTTGGATGCAATATTGTGAATTAACTCTTGGATGACGACAGTCTTGCCCACTCCAGCTCCTCCGAAAAGTCCCACTTTTCCTCCTTTCAAAACCGGGCAGATGAGATCTATGACCTTGATTCCGGTTTCCAAAATTTCCACTTTGGTCGCTTGTGACAAATAAGCAGGAGCTTGGCGGTGAATCGGCAGTTTTTTATCAGCCGGAACCGCCTTTCCATCATCTATCGCTTCCCCCAAAACATTAAAAATTCTTCCCAGGGTTGCAGCACCAACAGGTACGGAGATGGGTGCACCGGTATTTAAAACTTCCATTCCGCGAGAAAGACCATCAGTCGTATCCATTGCCACTGCTCGGACTATTCCACCTCCCAAGTGCTGTTCCACTTCAAGAGTAATTTTTTTCTGATCTTTCATCACTGTCAGCGCGGTATAAATATCCGGTAGATTATCTCCAAAATCTACATCTACGACCGGTCCTATAATTCTTTTGATTGTACCTGTTGTTTTCATAATGTTTATAATTTATTAATAATAACTTTTAATTTGATAATTTACTTCATTTGTATTCAGGACTTTCAGCTTACACTTGCCATTCCGGCGCTTATCTCTGATATTTCTCTAGTAATGTTCGCCTGTCTTGCTTTGTTGAAGGCTAGAGTCAGATCATCTATCATTTCTCCTGAAGCGTCACTAGCATTTTTCATGGCCATCATTCTAGCAGATTCTTCAGAAGCATTGGATTCTAGAATCATCTGATATATCTGCATCTTCGTCAGTTTCAGAGCCAGGGATGCTATCAATTTATCACGAACTCCTTCAAATAAATATTCTGTTTTCTGTTCCCCGTCACCCATCTTTGCTGAATTTTCTCCCTGCTCTCCAAGGTTTTCTATAAATTCTTTTAGCTCAGTTTTTGAAACAGGTAAAACTTGTTTGATATTCGGTCTCTGGGTGAGAGCTGATACGAAATCAGTGTAACCAATCAAAACTCTATCGTACTTTCCAGTCATAAATTCATTCATCACCATCTCTGATATTGGGGTAATGTTACGTAAACTAATATCGTTTAATGTTTCAAAAAAGTTTGCCACGACATTTTGGTTTAGACGCCTCATGGCGACATCGCCCCTCTTGCCCAAAGTAATCACATCAATTTTTTGCGCACTTTTCTTAATAAAAGAAATTGTTTTTTTTATTATCTGAGCATTGTAAGCTCCACAAAGCCCCCTATTTGAACTTATAAGAAGTAAGAGGGTTTTCCCTGTGAGTTCTTCTTCCTTTTTTTCTTTAAAGAAAGGGTGATCTATCTCCTCTCCGTTTTTGGCGATGGAAGACAAAATTTCCCAAGAATATAGGGCGTAGGCTCTGGAAGAAAGAGTGGAGGACACAGCGCGCTTCATCTTGGACGCAGCCACCAGCTCCATCGCTTTGGTGATTTTCTTTGTGTTCTTTACGCTCTTTATTCTTCTTTTAATTTCTTTTGTACCAGCCATGTATTTAGACGCTAGACGTTAGCTTTTAGCAAAGTTATTTTTAAAATTCTCAATCACTTGTTTAATTTCTTCTTCTCCTTTTTCGCTCCACATTTTCTTTTCCAAGATTTCTTTAAAGAAGACTCTCGCATTGTTTTCACTATACTCCGTGAGACCCTGTTCAAATTCTTTTATCTTCTCAACCGGCACATCATCCATATATCCTCTAGTCAAGGCAAAAAGGGTGACTACCTGATGCTCTGTTTTGATCGGAGCATATTGAAGCTGTTTCAGTACTTCTACCGCTCTCTTTCCTCTCTCCAACTGACGTTTGGTGGCATCATCTAAGTCAGAACCGAATTGGGCGAAAGCTTCAAGTTCACGAAACTGTGCCAAATCAAGTTTTAATGTTCCAGCGACTTTTTTCATCGCTTTGATTTGGGCACTAGACCCCACACGGGAAACAGAAAGCCCGACGTTTACTGCAGGGCGAATACCTTTGTAAAAAAGATCTGTTTCTAAGAAAATTTGTCCGTCAGTGATAGAAATAACGTTTGTCGGAATATAAGCAGAAACATCACCTGCTTGGGTTTCCACTATCGGCAAAGCAGTGATGGACCCACCTCCGTATTCTTTATTTCTTCTGCAAGCACGTTCTAGCAAACGAGAATGCAAGTAAAAAACATCTCCCGGGTACGCTTCACGGCCTGGCGGACGGCGCAAAAGAAGAGAAATTTCGCGATAAGCGACAGCGTGCTTTGACAAATCATCATAAATAATAAGCACATCTTTTCCTTGGTCCATAAAATATTCTGCGATGGATACTCCGGTGTAAGGTGCAATATAGGCGAGAGGAGCTGATTCTGACGCCCCGGCTGAAACAATCACAGTGTACTTCATAGCACCACCTTCTTCCAAGCGAGTTTCAATTTTTCTTAGCTTAGAATCTTTTTGGCCGATAGACACATAGACACATATCATATTCTGACCTTTTTGATTCAAAATCGTATCAATTGCTATGGCTGTCTTCCCTGTTTGTCTGTCTCCAATGATAAGCTCACGCTGACCTCGGCCGATAGGAATAATAGAATCAATAACTTTTATACCAGTAGCCACTGGTTGATCCACAGACAAACGAGTGATGACTCCGGGAGCAACTTTTTCTATCGGATAAGTCTTGTCTGCCTTAAGGGCACCTTTACCATCTACCGGCACACCGATAGCATTGACAACTCTTCCCAAGATGTTATCAGAAACCGGAATTTCAAGAATTCTTCCTGTCGCTTTTACTTCATCACCTTCTTTAATCTTGGAAAAATCACCAAGGATAATTACTCCGATAGCATCTTCTTCCAAGTTTAGCGCCACACCTGTTTCGCCTCCTCTAAAAGTAACCATTTCCGAAGACTTAATATCCGAAAGTCCAGAGACCTTTGCAATACCGTCAAAAACCTCCATGACTTTTCCCACCTTTTCAACTTTTATTTGAGCAGAAAAATTTTCTATCTCTCTTTTTAAATTTTCAACAATATTGTTTGTATTCATACCCTGTTGTTTGTTAAATGTTCTTGTAATTTCTCTATCTTTTTCTTAATCGTTAAATCTATTATTTCATCACCCACCTCTACCTTGAATCCTCCTAACAACTTTTCATCTATTGTGTATTCCAAGGCAACTTCTTTAACAAAATATCTGCGAGCTAGAGTTTCTATAATTTCTTTTTTTGTCGTCTCATCAATTTCTTTTCCGCTTGAAATTTTAGCCTTTATCCTCCCTTCGTATTTATTGATTATATTACTCAAACGAAGGAGAATGTCGGGGGCCTTGGGGAGTAATCTCTTCTTGTTTAAAAATTTGACGACTCTTCCATAAACCAAAGACTGCTCTTCTTTGGCTTTATCCCTGGTTGCCAAGTAGATGGCATGAGCTATATCGTTGTTGGAAATAATCGCCATATGTTTTTTATAAATTATTTAATTCTTTTACCGCTTTATTATCAAAAGTTTTATCAATCTTACCCGCGATCAGTTTCTCGGTCGCCCTCATAGCCAATTCCACTATTTCTTTTTTTGCTTCCTCTACCATTTTTATTTTTTCAGCTTCCAATATTTTTTTACCGTTTTCTACCACTAATGCCACTTCATTCTTGGCCTCTTCCAACATCGCCGCTTTTTTAGCAGTAGCTTCTTTTTTCCCTTCTTGAAATATTTCATTCGCTTCTGCCTTGGCTCTTCCGATAGCTTCGCCGTACTCTATATTTGTTTTATTCAGAATTTCAGCATTGGTCTTGGCATCACTTACTCCTTTTTCTATTTTTTCTCCTCGTTCTTTCATTATCTTACTCAAAGGCTTGATGGCATAAAAATACAGGACAGCAAAAACAATGCCGAAATTTACCATCTGGGCAATAATAATTTTATAGTCTATATGAAATGCGTTGATGATTGATTCCATTCTAAGTTTGTTTTTTAATAATATTAAAACTACACCGCAAGCGGGCAGTAGTAAAGATTCAAAACTTAAAAAATAAATTCTTAAATTTTAAATCTTCCAACTGCCAACTTATATCGTGAATGCGATAACAAGCACGTAAATAGCAATTGCCTCAGCGAATGCGCAAGAAAGAAGCATCGGAACAAGAATTTTACTTGCTGCCTCAGGATTGCGACCGATTGATTCCATAGCTTGAGCACCGATTTTGCCGATACTGTAAGCTGGGAATATAACTCCAAGCGCCATTACGGCTGCTTTGGCAAAAGGTATTATTGATCCTTCCATATAAAATATATCTATGTTAATTAACTAATAATAACGACCTCTTCATGCTTCTTTTCGTGATGTTCTTCATCGTGATCATGATCGGAAGCTCCAATGGTAAAGTACACGACAAGCAATATGGAAAAAATAAACGCTTGTATCACCCCGACAAATATTTCAAGAAAAAGAAACGGTATCGGTACGATGTAAGCTACCAGGGCTGCAATAGAAGCCAGAAGGACTTCTCCCGCAAATACGTTACCGAAAAGACGAAACGACAGTGAGGCGATCTTCGCTACCTCGCCGATAATCTCAAACAGACCAACAAAAAAAGTTATCGGAGCGACCAAAATAATGGTCGGATCTTTTCTTATCTTTTTCCCAATCTGTCCGAGCGCTTTCAGATTAACATATTTATTAAAAGTTTTCCACGCACCCAAAGAAAAGACACCAAACAGATTTGCGCCGATGACAGCCATCACCGCCAGAGCCAAAGTCATATTTATATCCGCCGTGCCTCCGCGAAAAATTGGGATGAAGGCCAAGCCGTGCTCCCCTTCTTCAATTAATCCAAATCCACCCAGGGGCATTATGCCCAGCCAGTTGTTGAGGAGAATAAAAAAGAAAACCGAGATGGCAAACGGGAAAATTTTAAGTGATAAAGCCCTATCATTCGTGACTTGATCACACATAGAAAGTGCTCCCTCCACGATAACTTCAAAAAGATTTTGAATGCCTCGTGGAATTTCACGGAGCTTGGAACGAAGAATCACAGAGATAACAATAATTATTAAAACAGCAAACCAACTGGAAAAAAGCGCGTTAGTGATTGTAAAATTTTCAAAATGCTTGATTGGTTCGGCAAAAATTGTAACTTCATGAGAAACTTGCCCAGCCTCCTCTTGTGTTTCATTTTCTATAATATTTTCTTGTATTTTTTCTTTTGTTGCCATTTTTATTTATCTGTTTTATTTTCTTCTTCCTTCGGCCCAGAACCTACGGGCGAGGCTTTTTCATCCTTCTTGATTCTCTCAGCGTATTTCTTTACAGAGCGGACAAGACCAAAAGATGAAATAGCGAAAGATATAACCACACACCCGATGAAAATCCATGGCTTGGTGCCATAGCGAATATCTAGGGCCTTTCCTCCTATAACGGCCAGAATTATCGGCACTGCAATCCAAGTGGAAATTTCACTAAAAATTTCAAACGCCGGCTTCCACCATGGGCCCTTACCCCAAGAAGCGGGACCACTATTATTCAAATTTTGTTTTTCCTCTTCCACAAAAAATAAAGCCCATTTAAGGCTTTAAGGCATTATAAATGAAAAATTTACGAGATGCAAATGTGGAAAGATTATCACCTTTTGTGAGCGTGGATGGGATCGAACCATCGACCTCTGTCTTATCAGGACAGCGTTCTACCACTGAACTACACGCTCAAACACTCAAAAATATTTAAAAACAGAACATAAATAATATAACACAAACAAAACAAAAAACCACCCTAGGGTGGTTTTTTGTGAAATAAAGATTATATCTTTAGTACTCTCGGCGTCCTCCGCCATTGTATCCTCCTCTGTCGCCTCCACTTCGTGGTGGACGAGCTTCCATAGGACGAGCTTCGTTGACAGTAAGTTTGCGTCCTTCAAATTCTTGATCGTTGAACATAGAGATAGCTTTAGCTGCCTCATCAGCAGATGACATTTCTACGAATCCAAAACCTTTTGAACGACCGGACATTTTGTCCATGATAATCACAGCAGAAACAACGTTTCCAGCTTGTGCGAAGAGCTCTTTAAGAGCGTCCTCTTGGGTGCTGTAAGGGAGTCCCCCTACATATAGCTTTGTAGCCATACTTTTTTACTTCTTCCTTTTTTACGAAAAAGGACAAAAAACTATTTAATAAAACGTAGAAACTCTATTTCGCTAAATGAGACCTACGTGTTAATTATAACATAACCATAATTAAAAGCAAAAAGTAATTTAAATTTAAAACAGCCCGGGCGAGTGCTTGGAAGCTACTCGACCCAGGCTGTGTGTCTGGCTGAGGTTCTATACTCAGCCGTGATGGTCGGAGATGATGTTGGTGACGAGCTTACGCGCCCATGGAGTGGAGGTGATGTCCCTCCCACTCTCAACATCGAGAATCTTCTCGATGTGTTTGTTCCCGTTGATCTCAGCTCGGATGAACTTCTTGGTCTGATCCAGGTCGTTCCAGAAGAGGTTGATGTCTTCCTCCGAGGGTCTTTCCCCCACGAAAGAAATGACCTCACAACCGTTACCAAAGGTCTGAGCCCAAATTACTTCCATTTTCTACCTCCAAAAATACGTTAACACGAGTTAGCAATTCTGTCTAGATTTTATTTTATTCTTCCTCTTCATCCCCGACAGCACCAGATTCAATATCAGCAATGATTTCCCCTATTTCTCCTTCCATTATTTTGGGAAGATTATGCCATGATTTTTTTATACGGTGATCAGTTACTCTGTCTTGAGAATAATTGTAAGTACGAATTTTTTCAGAACGATCACCGGAACCGATTTGCCCTTTACGAATACCGGCATGTTTGGCTGCTTCTTTCTCTTCTTCCAACTGCTGAAGTTTGGCAGTCAAAATCATCATTGCTTTCTCACGATTGGCGAGCTGGCTTCGTTCATTGGTAGAACGCACATCCAAACCTGTTGGCTTGTGAATAATCCTCACAGCTGTTTCAACCTTGTTCACATTTTGTCCACCTTTCCCTCCTGAGCGGGAATATTCCATATCAAAATCCGCCGGATTTATTTGAAAAGTAACTTTTTTTCTGATTGGCAACACCGCCACAGAAGCGGTAGAGGTGTGCACTCGGCCATTTTTTTCGGTAGCTGGAATTCTTTGTACTCTATGCACCCCTGTCTCATAACGCATCTTTTTAAAAACATCCTGTCCTTTTATTTCAAAACTTGCTTCTTTGTATCCATTCAAATCGCTTTTGGACTCATAATTTGTTTTCCATTGCCAACCTTGTATCTCAGAGTATCTTTCATACATATGTGCTAGTTCCCAAGCAAAAAGCGAAGCTTCGTCTCCCCCGGCACCGGCGCGTACTTCTAGGACTATCTCATTTGGCGATTCATTTAGTTTGTCTTCCGCTTCTTTGTCTTTGTCTAAAATGTCTTGTACTTGTTTTTCTATTCTTTCTTTTTCTTCTTGAATAAATTTTAGTTCCTTCGCAGCCATCTCATGCAAGGTTTCATCACTATCCAACATCTCTCGTACTTCTGCTTCTTCACGTGCTAAACGCAAAAGTTCTCCAGCTAAATAACTGGTATTGTGATTTTTCTTAAGTTCTTCAAGATCTAAACTCATAAAATTAAAAAGCTCCTTGCAATTTTACACTTCTGTGGGGCCCGCCCAGTATTCTGGGATGGGAGGAAGAATGTAAAATTGCAAGGAGCTTTGTTCCTTATTTCTTGGCTTTTCCTGTTGCAGCTGCTCTTTTCTTGAATCGTTCCACCCGTCCGGCAGTGTCCATAATCTTTTCATTACCAGTATAAAAAGGATGGCATTGACTGCAGATTTCCATTTTTATTTCAGGCATAGTGGAGCCAACTTCAAAAATCGCCCCACAGGCGCAGGTCGCCTTTGTTTTTAAATCATATTTTGGGTGTATATCTTTTTTCATTGCCTGATTAGGTTATCATGATTTTACTGAGAAAGCAAATCTATATTCGCCTGTATATTAGTTTTTAATTTCATTACACTATTACTATACGAACAAGTAGTCCCTCCTGTACCATAATATCTACAAGCTGCTTTATGTTGAGCACTTGCACTTACTCCTACCGCACCTAGATCCGTCAGATACATAGATGAAGCCATAAAAGCATCTTTGGGTGCCCAGGGATTTGCGTCATACCCGAGCAAACTCTTTAAGCGATTTTCAAATAATGTCCAAGTGGTAGGGATAAATTGGGCGGGCCCCATCGCTCCTCCGTAACCAGCCACTCCAACAATCGGGCAAGATACAGCTGTCTGATTCCAGGTCAGTCCTAGTTTTGAAGTTATTCTTAAAAAGTCTTCTACATCACCTTTTCTGCCCGGCATGCCCATCGGCTTCATCACATTGGCAAAAGGAGTGCCGGTATTTTTACCAACTCCTGCTCCAGTAGTTTGGTTCGTCAAATAACATTGGCCCACATTTGAACCGAGATTACTTTCTTGGGTAAGTATGGCAAGGAGGAATGAGGGTTCAATACCTGTCAATTTCTGAGCTTCGTTCGCATAGACAAGTGCTGTGCCAAAATCAATTTTCGTAGATGTGCCGGCCAAAGGGAACAGCGCTGCCCTGATTCTGTCTGCTTTAGCTTTCTTCTCGGCAGCGAGCATCTGATAAGCGGCTTCGGTCTGCTGACTGATGGACAAAAGTTTCTTTTTTTCTGCTTCCGATACGGCTACTTTTTGATGAGCACTCTCCAGTTCTGCCTTTGCGTCAGTCTCCGCGTCTTGTTTTTTCTCCAGATCTTGTTTGGCAACTTCGGTCTCTACTTTTACTCCATTGATAATGTCTATAGAATCTTTTACCGCTTCTTTGATGGAATTGTAAGATTCCAAATCGCTATAAAAACTTGAAATACTATCGTCAGACAAAATCAGGCCGACTATATTTTCGTTATCAAATTCATTGGTATTACGAAGAAGTTGAGACAGAGATTCGTGTTCCCTTTCTATCTTACTGGAAAGAGATTTTATCTTGCTTACCTTCTCGGCAATGTTCACTTTCAGCTGAGCGATAGCGAGAGCTCTTGCTTTGATTTTTGTTTTGAGTGCATTTATCTGGCTTGTTAGATAGTCCACATCTCCTTTGATCGTACCTGTTTGCTTTTGTTGTTCTTTTTGTTTTTGGAGAAGTTCTGCCAATTCGGCCTCTATTTGAGCAAGTTCATTTTTACAATAATCTTTGTCTTTTTCGCTGGAAGAAGTCGTAATCGTCAAACAGTTTATAGCCGCCCACGTTTTTAGAACTCCCGTATTTAAAAATACTATAGAAATTAAAACAAAAAAAGTTATGACCGTATTCCGTTTCATAACCTTTATTGTAACATATTTAGTTAAAAATTTTAAACTATTTTATTCTTTAGCAGGTTCGCTTGCAGGGGCCTCTTCAGCACCTTCCTCATCTTTCTTGCCTTTCTTTTCCACTTCAATTGCAGACAAATCAACAGGTACTACTACTTCTTCTTTTTCTTCAACTTGTTCAATGATAGAAGCTACGACATCAGAAGGATTGCTTACCAGTGTCACTCCCGAAGGAAGTTCTACGTCATATACGAAAATCTGGTCTTTCAAAGTTTCTAACTTGGAGATATCAACAGAGAGGCTGTGTGGTAGATCGGCTGGCAATGCTTCTACTTCAAGTTCATGAATGGATTTTACCAGGTTTCCTATTCCACTCTTCACAGCGTTGGACACACCATCAAATTCAAGCGGTACTTTGACAGTAATCTTCTTTTTCATATCTATCGCTAAAAAGTCAACATGGATAGGCTCTTCCGTGATTGGGTCAACTTGCACTTCATGAATAAGCGCATCAATATTCCCTGCCGGAGTGGTAATTTTTACAGCCGAAGATTCTCCTGCCTCTCTCCACACTTTTTTAAATTCTATGGTTTCCACAGAAATAGGAGTGGTTTCCTTGCCTGCTCCATAAAAAACAGCTGGAATTTCCCCAGATTTTCGTAGAGCATCCACTTTGACACTCGCATCTCTTGTTTTAGCTTTTATTGCAAACATAAGAATAGTATATATAAAAAAGATAAAAAAGCAAATCTAAACTCTATGTACTGCCTTGTGTTCTACTGCAATATGAGAGGCTAAATATTCTTTTGTCCCACCTGAATCTTTTGTGGCAATCTTTTTGCCAGGATTAAAAATATTTTTGGGATCAAAAACTTCTTTCACTTTTTTAAAAATTTCCATCATCTTATCTCCATACATTTTTTCCAGATACGGAGTACGAATGAGGCCATCATTGTGTTCTGCAGTTATAGAACCATGGTATTTTACAACCAGGTCATACACCTTTTCTCCTAATTCTAATATTATTTTTGCCGTGTCTTTACGCTTGAAATCCATCAGCGGAATGATATGGAAATTTCCATCCCCCGCATGTCCGGCCAAAGTAAACATCAAATCGTATTTATTTAAAATACTATTTAGTTCTGGAAGAAATTTAGGTAAAAATTCCGGACGGACGATGATGTCGTCTATAAAAGGGGCTGTGCGCATACCTTTCACATGTTTGCGCAACAGAGCAAAACTTTCTCTTCTAATATCCCAATACTTATTTGCTTCTATCTCGGACTCTGTAATATGTACCTTTAATTTAAAATTATTTATCTTTTCTGCCAATTTTATACATTTATCATCCACTATTTTTTCATTTTCTCCCGCAAATTCAGCCAAAATAATTAGTTTTGGTACCCCACCGGTAAGCATCAAAAACACTTCTGGCAAAAAACTCCACATAAATTTAACCATTCCGATAAATCCTTTATTTTTAAGAAAATCTGGAAAGAACTTCATCGCTAATTTCATCGTTTTATCATCATAAATTTCCAAAGTTTCTGGATTTTGGGTCAAAATTTCATCTACCAATCGGCCTAGAGGTCCTACATCGTTCATAAAAATCACCACCAGTTTGGAATGTTTATTTTCAGGAATTAATTTTAAAGTCATCTCAGTGACAATACCCAAGGTCCCCTGCGAACCGACTAATAATTTATTTAAATCAAACACAGAGTAAGGAAGAAAATTTTTACGGCGGAAGGTTCCAGCCGAAGGCTGGAGTAATGCCGAGAAATTTTCTTCCTTACCCTGATCCATCACATTCCAAATATAGTATCCCGCAGAATTCTTGCTGACTTTCGGCTTGGCTTGCATTATTTCTTCTTTATTTTCTTTTATTAATTCAAAAATATTTTTATAAACACTCCCCTCAAAATCATTTTGCTTTATTTTTTTATCCAACTCTTTTTGATTTAAAGGTTTTACTTCATATTCGTTGCCATCCTCCAAGACAACCTTCGCAGACAAGATATAATCTTCCATCTTCCCGTATTTCAAGGTTCTTTCTCCTGCCGAATTGTTGCCATACATTCCGCCAAGGGCATTGAGACTTTTAGACGCAGTATAACAAGGCAAGATAAGACCCTTCCCGAGAGCGATCTTTTCAAAATCCCGATAAAACATCCCGGGTTGTACTACAATTTCCCATTTTTGTTTATTTTCAATCGGTAGTGGCCCCCCGATTAATTTATTCATATATCGGGTAAAATCCAAAATAATTGACTCTCCGATTGCCCCACCCGACATATCCGTACCCGCGCACCTGGCAGTAATGGCTACGTCAGGGTATTTTTCTTTACTCTCTTTTATCCACTTTACTAAATTCTTTATATCTTCCGAATCTTTTGGAAAAAGCACGATTTTCGGTCGTACTTCAAGCAGACTCGCATCATGCGAGTATTTTATGAGAGTATCTTCATCGTCCTCCACATCACCCCTAAAAAATTTTAAAATTTCTTCTTTCAAATTTTTAAAAAATTATTTTATTCCATTGAAAAGTTTTAATCGCTCTAGTACCACTTTCTCTATATCTTCTTTGGCTAGCTCCATAATTTTATACGGTACTACTTCGTCTTTATTTTCTAATATAGACTCTTTCAATCCTTCCATAAAAGCCACCCGAATTTCCGTATTGATATGCACCACGCTGATACCAGATGAGATGGCCTCTGTAAAATCCACCTCTCGCAATCCTGAACCTCCATGGAGCACCAAAGGCACACCTGTAGCTTCTTTTATTTTGGCAACAAGCCCGACATCAATATGCGGTTTACCACTTTTTATCAATCCATGGATACTACCCACAGACGGCGCAAACATGTCTACCCCTGTTAACTCTACAAACTTTTTTGCTTCTTCCGGCTTAGTCAAAATCCCAGCGCCTTCGGGAATAGTGTCTTTAATATTTGAACCTTCACCGATATATCCGAGTTCCGCCTCTACCAAAACATCCCGGCCGGTAGTTTTTGTCACAGCCCGGGCGTATTCCACACACTCTTTGGTAATTTTTACATTTTCTTCAAAACTTAATTTGGCTCCATCAAAAATCACAGAGTCAAACCCCGCATCTATGCATGCCTTCACTGAGTCAAAACTATGATGGTGATCCGCATTTAAGAATATCGGATAGTCATCCCGTTCTCTTATGACATTAACGAGTGCAACTCCTTCTTCAAGTCCGACGAAGTTTTCTTCTCCCTCTGAAAGTCCGATAATTACCGGCACATTCAATTTCTTGGCAGCATTATAAATAGCGTGCAGTCCCTCCAAATTTGAAATATTAAAATGCCCAATGGCAACCTTTTTTTCTTCAGCCTCTTTGATGCATTCTCTTAAAGTCTTCATTATTTTATTTTAACATTTCTTTTAGTAATTTAGTAACAACTTGAGGATTCGCAGAACCATTTGATTCTTTAATAATTTTCCCAACCAAAGACATAATGGCATTTTCTTTTCCACTTTTATACACAGCCACCACTTCAGGATTTTCATTGATTGCTTTTTCTACCAAAACTTTCACCGCTCCTTCATCATTTTTTTGCAACAAATTTTTCTCTGTGGCAATTTTTAATGGCGATTCATCATTTATGACTATCATAGCCAAAATATCTTTTGCTACTCGGGAAGAAATACTACCATTATTTACCATTTCTATAAGTTCTAAATAATGATGCGGTTTTGGAATCTTAATATTTGAGTTTTTTTGTTTCAACCCTAAATAGTCAGATATTAAATAATTAGAAGCTGTCTTTATTTTGTCCTTATCTCCATTAAAACCCAAAACCATCTCCTCAAACCACTGACCAAGATTTAAATCATTGATATAAACTTCAATATCTTCATCTTTTATATCAAAATCATTTTTATATCTCAGTCTTTTCGCTTGCGGTAATTCAGGCATTTCTTTTTTCATTTTTTCCAATGAAAACGCTTCATGCAGTTTCATTTTTGGTAGATCAGGGTCCGGGAAGTATCTATAGTCTGCACTTCCCTCTTTTTTTCTTTGAGAAAAAGTCTTCTGTTTAGATTCATCCCAACCCCGTGTCTCCTGCACTATTTCATCCCCTTTTCCGTTCTCCATCAGTTCTGTCATTCTGTCTATTTCATACTTGATAGCACGCTCTACACTTCTAAATGAATTCAAATTCTTCACTTCTACTTTTGTTCCCAATTTATTTTTATCTGCTGAAATTGATATATTGGCTTCCACTCTCATCTCCCCTTTTTCCATATTTGCTTCAGACACTCCTAAATACCAAAGTGTCAATTGCAATTCTTTCGCAAATCTAGTCGCTTTTTTAGCTGTCTCTTCGGCAGTCTCAAATGTGTGCGGTTCGGTAACTAGCTCCATCAATGGCACACCGGCACGGTTGAAATCAATTAAAGAAAAATCACCACGATCATGTTTATTATTTGCTGTATCTTCTTCTAGATGAATACGAGTGACGTCCATATCTGCTAGGTGTCCACCGGATACTATCGGATATTTATACTGAGAAATCTGATATCCTTTTGGAATATCCGGATAAAAATAATTTTTACGATCAAATTCCGAAAAGTCCGCAATCTGTCCGTCTATCGCCAAACCGACTTTAATTACATTCTCAATAGCCTTTTTATTGGCGACAGGCAGTGTCCCCGGATGCGCCATACACACCGGGCAGACATTTACATTCGGTTTTTCCTCATCCGGGTCATTCTTACAACCACAAAACATTTTGGTTTGTGTTTTCAACTCTGCATGTATTTCCAAGCCCACTGTCGGATAATATTTATTTGCCATTATTTAACATAATAGCATAAATTTTAATTTGTATTAATTACATTCCAACTGCAAAAATATTTAAGGTTTTAAGAATTAAATCATCAGCATCAGAAGTATTTCCGATATACACTTCAATATAATCATTTGTAGCTAACTCCACCATTAAGTGAAAAGCAAATGCTTGTGTGTCGCTCGCATTTGTAATTTTCTGAAGAACTTTACTAGAAGATATGACTGTCCCATTCTTTGCTAAACCAACCACAAAAGTATCATTTGCGCCATCTGGAGCAATACTCATAGTTATAGCAGTATGGAACATTTTTGTCGTTGCACCGGTATATCTCAACCTTCCATTATTTGCTCCACCGTTATCAAATTCAAATTCACCCATAGAAAGCGCTGTCGTCGGAGCTACTAATACCATATTTGTAGAACCATTTGATGAAGCTGCTATAGGAACTGCAGTTCCAGTGGTACTAAAATATGATAATTCACCCATCGGCACTATCAATCTTCCAGAAGGAGTCACATCATTTGCAAACTTAAATGCCGGAGCGGAACCTGCTCCAGTGAAGGTCGTCATTCCCGTAGATGATAAAGTCGTATCCATGTAAGTAGTAGCAGTTCCAAAGGCATTATCATACGTAAGTCTCAAAGCATCTGTTGTTCCTAAGTTTATTTCTACTTTTTTGTTGGGTACCGTCGTTCCGATTCCAATATTTCCATCCGCGAATATAGCAGCATAATTGTTGGTAGCACCTGTAGCACTTGCATATATACCATAGTTAGCATCGGCAGTTCCAGAGGCATCAAACCTTCCCCCATAATGTCTGGTTAATCCAGTGGTTCCAATATCTCCCCCAGAGCTAGCCCTTATTCCATATACAAAAGCAATGTCCGAAGCATCTCCTACTGTGCCACTCCACCCTGCAGTGGCATTGACTCCCGATAGCATTAAACTATCATCTCCGGCCATAGAATTCAAAACACCTGAATAAGTAGCGTTTGCTTTTATACCATTAAGTGTATAAGATTCTGCGTTTCCATTACTTCCATAATTTCCCGAACTATTAAGGGTGCCGAGAAAAGCATTTTTTGTAAAAGTACCACCGAGAACTCCGCTATCTGTCAAGGTAACTTGGGAGGTGGTGAGCTCCAGATTTGCTGTACTGTTTGTTTGCTCTATATCAAGAACTGAATCGGGGGTGAGGTCACCGATACCGACCCTACCTCCTGAAGTTTGTAACAATAAATTATTCCCTACACCTAGATCTATGGTAGAAGCGGTAGTGCCGGTAATGGCATCTGACGTAAACGTAAGAGACGCAAAAGCAGTAGTGCTAAAAGCTAACATTAAAACCAAAACTAGAACACCAAGTATTTTTTTGTTCATAATCTTTTATATAACTTTTTACTAATAGTAATTAAAACTTTTTTAAGATTTTAGATAGATCGTCATTTAGCTTCTTTACCATTTTATCATCAAACAAAGACAAAACAAATACCTTCTTGCAGATTTTTTTGAATTCTGCAACTTTTTTTAGAACGATTTTTATATCATCTACTACATCACTTTTTGTCAAAATAATTATCTCTTCTTTAGAAGCAAGTCCGTCTTCACCCAAGCTCAATTTCTTATCATATTTTTCAAGTTCTTTTCTTATTTCTTTATAACTTTTTATCATCCCCGTACTACCTTTGGATAAATTTTCAAAGGAAACAAGGTGTGCGAGCATTTTGGTACGTTTAATGTGTCGTAAAAATTTTACTCCGAGACCTTTGCCATCCGATGCCCCTTCAATAATTCCGGGAATATCAGCAATTATATAGCCATAAAAATCTCCCAAGTTCGGATCCAAAGTAGTGAAAGCATAGTCCCCAACTTTCGCATCCGCATTGGTAAGTGTATTCAGAAGAGAACTCTTCCCCGCATTCGGTAAACCTATCAACCCAATATCGGCAAAAAGCTCCAGCTCAATTTTAAAATCTCCTCTCTCGCCCTCTTGCCCCTCCCGCGACTCCTTCGGAGTAGTATTCGTAGAACTTTTGAAATGTTCATTACCAAAACCTCCATACCCGCCTCTTAAAATCAAAAATTTCTCTCCAGGCTCCGAGAGTTGCCATACTTCATCAGTCTCTAAATTGGTGACAATAGAACCTACAGGTAATTCTAAAATAAAATCCTCACCGTTCTTTCCGTGAAGACTTTTATTCCCGCCATCTTCTCCACGCCCTGCAACAAAACTCTTCTTCGCTTTATATTTTGAAAGGATGTGTATATCCCGCACTGCCATAACATAAAAATCGCCACCACGTCCGCCGTCTCCGCCCGAGGGTCCGCCCTTTGGCACGAATTTCTCTTGACGCCAACGCACTACACCGTCACCACCACGTCCGGCTTCTGCATAAATTTTCATTTCATCAATAAACGCCATATACTTAAGATTCTAGCGCAATTTGCGCTAATTTGATAGCTCCTTCTTTAGATTTGGCAACTGCCATAAACAAAGCCCGATGGCAAAATATAGCGTCAGAGACTCCTGTAATTTTTTGTAATTCATTATCTTTTAATCCGGCCCAGGAATTCGGTAGATTTTTTTTATTTTCAAAACTTTTAAAATCTTTACGGATGGCCTCAACCCCCCAAGAATTGTCAGTGCTCCTAGGATAAACTATATAAATAGTTTCAGTGAGTTTTTCCAAAACTTCTTTTTTGTCATAGTTTTTGTCTAAGACAATAATTTTTTTATTTTCCGTATTTTCGTAAATTGACAAGATTGTCTCATCCGCTAAGACTGAATCTTGCGCATATATTATTTCTCGGGACAAAATCTCTTTAGCTATTTGAACACTTTTTAGAAACATCCGATCAACATCCAAATCTGTTTCCCTCCAAGTAGGACGCAATACTCTAAAAAAATCTTGAATCAAATACGGAAATATCTCATGTTTGCTCTCTACCAAATCAAAACCATTGTCGGAAGCATCTATCGGAGCGACCAAATGTCTGTCTATTATCATTTTTGCTTTCTCTCCACCTGTGAGTTTTTCACCGAATTTTTTCCAGACCAAACCGAAAGAAGAATATTCTATATTATTTTCACGCTTCCCCGCGCCACCTTTCTGATGATGATCAAAACGATTTAAACTTTCATCATAAATTCCACCCACATCAAAAACATAATCCCCTGTCGTGATTATCTCCTCATCTCTGGTACGGATCACCTCAAATTCTTCTCCAGCTTTTTCAAGGATCAGACTCAGAGTCGCACAAGCGAAAATATCATCCGCGTGAAAAGATCCATTGTGGGTTATTAATTTTTTACTGTTTATTGCCATGATAAAATTCTTCAAATAATTCATAAAGCCAACCGACAAATTTATCAAAAAGAACAAAGATTATAAACATGACGAGAATTACCATAGAGAATTTCCAAATTTCCCTGGTAATGTGAAGTGCAGTATAACCAAAGAAATATCCGACGGACAACATAAACGGAGCCCAGATTAAGGTAGATGAAATTTCCGCTTTCAAAAATTTTTTATATTCTATTCCTTCATAACCGGCAAAAATAACCACCAGATAATTTGCCCCCATGATAAATTTTGAAACAAAGATGGACCAAAAAGGTTTGACCTTAAATCTGGGCAAGATGGCATATACTCTTCTTTGGATATAACCAAAAACTTTATTATGATTATATTTTTTATATAAAAATTTACCAAAGGCATAGCCTAAAATAGTTTTAGAAAAACCACCCAAAAGAATAAATAAAAGAGAAAACCAAAAATTCAAAGCTCCCAAGTGCGTCAAAATTCCCGTGGAAATAATAAATATTTCTCCTTCAAATATTAATCCCAGATAAATTACCACATAGGCCAAAACCTGATGATGTTCTACCAGACTAGTCAAAAGGTTTACGGTATGCATGATAAATATTTAAAATACAAATTAGAACATAAGATCCACGACTTCCTTGACTATGGAGCCATCCGCTTTACCTTTTAAGTCTTTCATCAGTGCGGACATCAGCATCCCCTTTTTTGTAGCATCCGTTATGCCAAGCTCTTCTTTTTTTATTTTGGCGATTTTTTCTACTTCATCTCTGTCCATCATTTTTGGTAAATATGTTTCCAGAATTGAAAGCTCTTCTTGTTCTTTTATGGCCAAATCCTCACGGTTTCCTTTTTTGAACTGCTCTATTGAGTCCTTGCGTTGTTTGGAGAGACGAGAAATAACGGCGACCGCTTCTTCGTCGGTGAGCATTTCATTTGGCTTTTTGCCTTTACTAACGAGTTCGTTGGTAAAAGAAGAAAGCATGTTTCGGTATGTCAAAAGCCGTACATTGTCTTTGGCCATCATCGCTTCTTTTATCTTATCTTTTATTTGTTCGTGAATCATACACACATTGTAGCAAATTATGATAAAATAATAAAATGCCAAACATAAAACAAAGACTAATATTTTTTGATACAGAGACTACGGGCAACACAGAAAAAGATTTCTTGATTCAAATCGCCTACAAAGTAAATAGTGAAACTTTCGTTGGCCTTTACAAACCGGAAGTCAAAATTCCCCCGGAAGCTTCTGCCGTACACCACATCACTGATAAGATGGTTGCAGAGAAGCCGACTTTCAAAGAAAGTACGGATCAGCCCATAATCAAAAAACTTTTTGAAGCTAAAGACTCCGTCGTCATCGCCCACAACGCACCTTTTGACCTGATGATCATAAAAAAAGAAGAGATTGTTCCAAATAAATTTATCTGCACCTTGAGAGTAGCCAGATATTTAGACAAGGAAGGAAAAATTGAACGATATAATTTGCAATACTTGCGCTATTTGCTTGATTTGGAGGTAGAAGCTGTCGCGCACGATGCCTTGGGTGATGTATTGGTATTGGAAAAACTTTTTGGCAGACTCTTGAAAAAATTAATGGAAACAGAAAACTTGGATGGAGAAGACGCGATAGAAAAAATGATAGAAATTTCTTCGCATCCTTCCCTTTTGCTCACTTTTAACTTTGGAAAACACACCGGTAAAAAAATAGGAGACGTGCTCATGACTGACCGAGGATATTTGGAATGGCTCCTTTCCCAAAAACTAGAAAGCGATCAAATAGAAGATGATTGGATTTACACACTCAAGCACTATTTGGAAAAATAATTTTTGACAAAACAGATTTATCATGCATAATGTTGCTTAAGTTATAAGTTCTTAAGGAGGATAGGAATGAACGGCAAGCTGATCGTCATGATCAAAAGGAACGGAGGCTGGTCTGGACACGTCTTTGATGGCGCGAAGTGTGTCCAGGACCTGGATGTTCCCGCGGGTCTTCGTGTGGGTGACGGAAGTCTCGTCGCCTACGTGGAAGAAGTCGCCACCAAGATGGGCCTCGTGCCGACGGAAGTGGACTGGTCACCCCACGTGTTTCAGTTGTCTTCCCCTACCAAGTAGACCCCAGCCACCAAAGAAGCCACGCTTCTTTGGTGGCTTCTTTGTTTTTAAGTGCTAAAATAAACAGATGGAAAATATTCTTTTTATATTATTGGGATTGATTGCAGGAGGTGTAGTCGTTTATTTTATTTTCGGCAACAAAAAGAAAGAAGAGAAAAAAGAAGACAACGGAGCACTACTCATGCTCCAGCAACAAATGGCAGACCTGACTCGCGAAGTAAATAAAAATTTGATAGAGGTAGCGCGCGAACAAACGAAAACCAACGAAGCCACCAGACAATTTATCACCATCGCCGATAAACTTGGAGACCTGGAGAAAACCCTTAAACACCAAAAACAACGTGGTAATTGGGGTGAAGCTTCGCTTGAACTCATACTTTCAAATACCCTCGCGCCGGGGCAATTTAAAATGCAATATGAATTTAAAAATAAAGAAGTAGTGGACGCCGTCATCATCACCAAAGAAGGCATCATCCCTATAGATGCAAAATTTTCTCTGGACAATTATGACCGAGTGGTACACGCGATGGACGAACGACAACGCGAAGAATTGGAAAAGGAATTCAAAAATGATTTAAAGAAAAGAATAGACGAGACAGCCAAATATGTACGCCCCGAAGAAGGCACTTTGCCGTTTGCTTTTATGTATATTCCCGCCGAAGCTATCTATTATGATTTGCTCGTAAACGAGGTGGGCTCTATAAAAGTAAACACTCGTAATCTCATAGACTACGCCTACAACGAAAAGAAAGTCATCGTCATTTCACCGACGACCTTTATGGCATATTTACAATCCGTGCTCTATGGTTTCAAGGCTTTCAAGATAGAAGAATCAGCCAAAGAAATAATCAAGAAAGTGAGCGACTTAACAAAACATTTAAAATCATACGAGGAATATCATAACAAACTAGGAAATGCCATCGGTACTGTCGTCAATCATTACCAAGCTTCCGGGAGAGAATATAAAAAAATAGACAAAGATGTTTTAAAAATCACCGGCACTTCGCCAGACATAAATCTTTTAGAAATAGAAAAACCCAAAATAGAAGACTAAAACGAAAAGGCCCCAGCGACTCCTCCTGGTGTCGCTGGGGCTTGAATATGTGTGTACTATAAAAAGAACGCTACTGCGGTCGGAGGTTCTCCACCTCTCTGTAGAATGCCTCCAGGTTGGCTCCCTGCTCGGGGAAAAAGTATTTCCCCTTCTTGGCCATCGCGACCATCCGATCCAGAACCTTGTTCACCTCCTTAGGGTTTACCTTCTCTCTGTTGAGTTTCTTGAGGAGAACAGAGTAGTAGTTCGGCCAGGAGCCACTCGGCTCCACGCCGGACTCCACCGCATTCAGCTCTTGGTGGAGCAGTCTGAGGGTGGTGTGGTTCTCCATGTCAGAGAGCCAAAAGTGCAGGTCCTTCACCTTCCTTTCCATTTGCACAACCCTTCTTTCCAACTGAGCGACCTCGGTGATGGATTTGTCCACCTTCTTCTCGGTGGGCGTTCGGTAGGACGTGGGGAGGATGAGGAAAAAGATGGATACCAATCCTATGGCGAAGAGCGAAGAAGGTCTCCTTGTGGGCATCTGATAACCTCCTAAATCCCAAATTCACAATTCCGCGCTTAATATAGCATACTCTAAAATAAAATGTTATATTCTCCATTAAGGTTCCTTGTATATGGCCTCATCGTCTAATAGTCAGGACACAAGCTTCTCAAGCTTGGAATTCGGGTGCGATTCCCGGTGAGGTCACAAATCTTTTGTCTTTTTCTTTTTATGTGATATAAAACAAGCGAATGCACATCCAAGAAATTAAGGGGGAAAATTATGCCTAGAAGAATCGGCACTCTCACTCAGAGCATCTCTCATCTCGGGAGGATGCTCACTCAAGGCAACGAGATGAACAGCGGAACCCGTCGGACCATCATGGACACCGCCGGGTTCAACCTGACCATGGTAATAGGCCCCAGGATGGAGGAGATTCACAGGGCACTCAAGGATGGGGACTCCAAGATGGCCCTTGAACTCCTTGAAAAGGAGATTGAGTACAGCATCAGTATCTAGACCCGCCCACACAGCGCAAGACTCGCTTTCGGGCGGGTTTTGTGTTTATTAGTTCTTAAACATTAGATTTTTTATTATTTTCTTTATGTTCTTTTTTGATATCTCTATAAAGAGAAATTAAATCCGAAGCAATATTTTTACTACAAAATTTTTCTGCCGTTTGTTTTGCTTTCACGGCCATTTCAATACGTTTTGCATTATCATTCAAAAGCTCTCTGGCTCGTTCTTCGGCCTCTTCTTCGGTTGATACGATAAACCCATTTTCTCCATTTTGTATAATCTCCGGGGCAATCCCGACAGAAAATGATATCGGCACTAATCCTTGAGACATTCCTTCCACCAAGCTCAGAGAAAATCCTTCATATCTGGAAGATATAAAAAGGATGCTCCCAAAAAGCGGAGCAAGGGCGCCAGGAATCAAATCTTTCCGTAGATTCACATACATGTAATGTTTTGGAAAAGAAACTTTCAACCATTCTTTTAATTTAAAATTCGTAGTCATGCATATCGTAGTTTTTGGAATTTCAGGAAAAGCCCGATAAAAATTTACCAACCTAGAAAGTCCTTTTATTTTTAAGGTAAAAACATCATTACCAAGCCTCCCCAAAAATACTAGGTGTGGAGCTTGTATGTCTGTGGTTCTCGGTGGGAGGAACCAGTAATCTTCAATAGCATTATGGATAATGAAAATTTTCTCTTTTGGCACCCCGACACTTTCTAATTCGTCTTTCACTTTTTGAGATGTGGCGATACAGGCAGTCGCGCGAGAAGCAGCTATCGTTTCTATGTCTGCAATATCTTCCATTGGGCGAAATGTCTTTAAATCAAATTCCGGAATAATTTTTAACTTTACCAGTTCTTTAAAAACTTGTTGTTCTTTCAGCGGTAATTTCTTAGTAGGAAGTACAGTATTAAGAAAACCATAGGTTGTAGATCCAAAATGACAAACTACCGGCGTATTGAAAGTCAAAAAAGGCAAAGGTGTATAAGTAGTCCCCTGGATAATATCAAATTTTAAAATTTCTTTTTTATTTTCAAGCATTGAATAGAAAAAAAGGATATTCGCTATCCCTTTTAAATGTGCTGGAGCGTCAGAAAGTTGAAGTTTTGGATAAAAATGCTTGACCTGAACCCCGAAAGCTCCTAGGGCCTGAGCCATAAAACGATTGATTTGAGCTGCTCCTGTATGCATGCCTGTATGAATCCGTTTTTCGTTGTGAATAAAAGCAACCTTGATGCCGGTTTTTTTTAATGTCTTAGGTATAGAATCAACTTTCTCAGAGTGAAACATTTTCAAAATAGAGCGTGTAAAATAAAAAGCGCGTCTTTGTAGTCCTTGTTCTTTTTTTTGCATTATACTTTCATTATAAAACATATTTGAAAAAATAAAAGGTGATAGCAACAAAAAAATAAAATTGTAGTATAATAAATACTATGAAAAAAATTTTATTAATAATTATAATCCTCGCTATCGTTGTATTGGCAGTGCTTTGGCAACCAAAAAATATCAATACTGACGTCACTCCCAATGTCCCAGAAATGGATCCTGTTCAAAAAGCCGAGATAGAAAGTAAAAAAGATCTCATCCGCCTGGAAACTCCTATCCCAAACGGCACTATTACCAGTCCCCTCCTTATCAAAGGAAAAGCACGGGGAAATTGGTTCTTTGAAGCAAGTTTTCCGATATTTTTGACTAATTGGGATGGGCTCATAATTGCCGAAGGGTATGCCACAGCCGAAGGTGAATGGATGACGACAGAATTCGTGCCCTTTACTGCAACTATCTCATTTATAAATCCCCCACACCCGACAGACAGAAACAATGGCAGTCTAATTTTGAAAAAAGACAACCCTTCCGGATTACCTGAACATGACGACGCCCTAGAGATACCTATATTCTTCGGCCAATAATTTTTTATTATTTATTCTTCCACTCGTCGTCCTGGCGAACCAAGAGTCTATCTTTGTTTTTTTGGTCCGAGAGTATCGCTTCCACTACACGCTCCATGCGTATCCCTTGTGATCCTTTCACTAGTATCATATCGCCTGGTTGAACAAAAGTTTTTATAAACTCTCCAGCTTCGTGCGAATCTAAAAATTCAAATATATTTTCTCCACCCATACCACAGGAAAAAGCTCCCTCTTTGATAGCTTTAGCTCTCTGACCGACTACTATAAGCACATCCTCTTTTCTGTTTAAATTTTCTTGAGCTATCTTCCCTATGTTTTTATGAGCTTCTACTGTATGCCGTCCTAGCTCTAACATATCACCCAAAATAGCAATTTTTCTACCTTCCCACTTCATCGTTCCTAAGGTTTTAAGTGCGGACTCACATGCAAATGGAGAAGAGTTGTAGGTATCATCTAATATCAAACTACCTTTTATTCCGTTTAAAAGTCGCATTCTTCCAGGTGGAACATCATAGTTTTTCAATGAATTTGCCGCAGCCAACATGTTGAATTTTAGTCCGGAGGACAAGGCCAAGGCTGCCAAAGAGGCATACACATGATTACGTCCAAATACTCCCTCTATAATAACGGGCAAACTAGTTCCTTTTTCATCCACTCTAAAAATTACTCCTGCTGGTTCGTCTTTGTCGTTAAAAAATATTTTATCATCCGAACCCAGGATATCCGCTCCTTCTTCAAAACCATAAGTAACGGAACGACATTTACTTTTAGTTTTCATCTCTAAAACGATCTTATCGTCGGCATTCAACACGAGAAGACCGTCTGATTTTAAAGTTTTTATAAGCTGACTTTTTTCCTCTACCAAGTGTTTGTGAGAATTGAAAAATTCAATATGAGGAGGAGTCTCTCCTATGGCGGTGATAATGACGGCATCCGTAGAGAGCCAGGAAGCTGTCTTTTTCATATCTTCTGGTTTACCCACTCCCACTTCAAGGACGAGCCATTCCGGATATTTATGGGGCCAGATAAACAACCACAAACCTTTTAAAATATTTATTAACCAGACAAATGGATCACTCCATCCATTTGGACACCCCAAAATAGTAAGGGGCAAACCTATTTCACTATTAAAACTTTTCTCGCTTTTACGGACGTAGGCAATCTTGGAAAGTACGGCGTATACTGCATCTTTAGTGGAAGTTTTGCCAAGAGATCCGGTGATAGCGATAATCTTCGGCTTGTATTTCCGAAGTACAAGCTGTGATTCTATCCTGAGAATATAAGTTATAGCTTTTTTAAAACTGATTTTCATATCTATCGGTCCGGTGGAACATTATAATAATTTAATAAAAATTTTGTGATATCTATAAAAGGATCCGACCAAGTGGTGGCTGCGTATGAAACCCCTTTTGGATTTATCGCATAGAGAAGAACTATAAACTGCGGATCATACGCCGGGAAATAGCCAAAAAATGAATGCGTATGCCTATCAGTATAATATCCTCCAGTAGTGTTGTCCGCAACTTGCGCCGTACCAGTCTTTACTGCCACGCTAAAATGTTCAAATTTCGCGTTTCCTTCTTTTATTGCTTTATCCATCACCGTCACGAGCATTCTCGTGATGGTCTCTCCTGAACTTTTAGTAATTTTTCCTGGGGTGACAGGGTAAGTAATTTCTTTTGTGATGCCACTATTATATTTAATCTCTTTTACCACGTGTGGTACTACCAAATTTCCTCCATTTCCCAAAGACGCAAGCGCTCGCACTAATTCAATCGGGGTAAGTGCTATACCTTGACCGAAAGCGGCATTGGCATATTCAATTTCACGAGGGCTTTTTAATATACCCGAGACCAAACCACTCGTTTCGTTTGGTAAGTCAATTTTTGTTTTAGTATTTATGCCAAAAGAAAGCAAATAATCCCGCAGTCTTTCTTTCCCCAATTTTTGCTCTACGAAAACCATTCCAGTATTGAGAGACTGATTCAAAACTTCCTGCATGCTTGTATTCGGCCCTCTGCCTTTTTTGTCAAAATTAAATATTTCTTTTTTTTCAACCACTACTGATCCCTTGTCATTATATGTAGTCTCCGGTGTGACTACTCCTGCATCAATGGCTGATGCCATCACCAATGGTTTTACCACAGATCCGAACTCTAAGACATTCTCCACTAATGGATTTGAAAAAATTGAAACATTCTTGGCTTGAAAAAAATTATTTGGATCAAAATCCGGCTTGACGGTAAGCGCATATATGGATCCATCTCGTGGATTCATAACTATTCCGCCGATAGAATCAACCTGATACTTGTCTCTCACCTCCATTAGTTTTTTTTCCAAAAAACCTTGAACTTGAGGCTCAATCGTAGTCACTATGTCTCCATCAAGCATTTCGTCCTCAAACAAAGTTTTTCTTAAATTAGAAAAAACTTCGGCAAAAAAATTGACGTACGGATTGTTTGTATCACGAGAAAGTAGATCATCATATTGTCTTTCCAAGCCATAACGTCCACTCAGCTCGTCACCTTTATAGCCCACAAAACCGAGAGTGTGTGCCGCCAGATTTCCACCAGGATAGAATCGCCATTTCTCTTTAAAAATATTTACTCCGGGTAATTTCAAGCCGGAGATCGCATCCGCTTGCTCTTTGGATAGATGATGTAGCATTTCTTCGTAGGGGTCATTTTTCTTTTCCGCCTTGGAGAAAAAATCACCACGAGCAATACTTACCACTTTGGATAATTTTTCATAAGTATCTTCGGGATCGGTAATTTTACTGGCATTGATAGCCATCTTAAAACCAGAAACTTGGGTAGCGGCGGAAACTAGCTGTCCATCTTTGCGTTCAAAATAAATATTGCCTCGTTCAAATATATCAGAAGATGAGGTAGCATACTGTCTATCGGCAGCCTCCGAATATGTCTTACCATGCACAATTTGGACAAAAAAGAGTTTTGCCAAAAGAATACCGGCAAAAAGAATTACAAAAAAAAGAATGACCCTAGATCTTGTCAGAAAACTATATTTCATTTTTATCTAGTTTTAGATTACCCAGATTCTTCCCTGTAGAACCGTAACCCAATGCTTTGCGAGTCGCAAAGGTCGCTTTGGTTTCTTTAAACCCCATAGAATGCGACAAGGCTAAATCAATACTATTTGAGACAGACAGATACGAAAGTTCCAAATTCCCTATTTCATTTGATAGAACTAGAGCCTCTTTTTCCAAGACTCTCCTTTCTACTATATTGAAAGTCATGTTACCTATAATCAAAACGTACCAAAATGCCAAAGCAGCCAAAATAGCGAACATAGTATTTAAAATAATTTTTCTTACTTCAACATTATTAGTCATAATGTTTACGTTTTCTATGCTCGTTTTTAATTTTAGGCTTGCTTGTCTCATGATTTTTTTATTTTTTTTCTAAAATTCTTAATTTTGCACTTCTGGCTCTAGGGTTTTTATTTAATTCTTCCTTACTTTCCAAAATTGGCTTTTTGTTTATTAAAATCGCTTTCCCCTCTTTTTCTAACATTCTGTAAAATTTTTTCACTATCCTATCTTCCAAACTATGGAATGAAATTGTTGACATCCTTCCACCCGACTTCAATGCACCAAATCCTTTTTCTAATCCTGTTTGTAAATTCCGTAATTCATCGTTGACCGCTATACGCAATGCTTGAAATGTCCTAGTAGCAAAATGTATCCTCCCTCTCTTGTACACTGCCGGCACCGATTCGCTGATTACTTTCACTAAATTGAAGGTAGTTTTAATCCTCGCCTTCCCTCTCGCATCCACTATCCCTTTGGCTATTCTCCTACTAAATCTTTCTTCTCCGTATCCGTAGATGATGTCGGCTAAATTTTTTTCTTCCCAAGTGTTTACGACTTCTTCCGCAGTCAGGTCTTCTTCGCCAGGCACCGCCTTCATCGTCATCAACAATGGTTCATCTTTCAGAAAAGAAAATCCTCGCCCGGAATTTTCCAATTGGTCGGAGCTTAGCCCGAGATCAAAGATAATTCCATCCACTTTTTCATCTTTTAAAACTTCATCCAATTCTCTGAAGTTTTTATTATGAAAAGAAATTCTTTTCTCATTTCCCTGCCAAACACTTTTATCTTGATCAAGCGCTATCACTTTTGCTTTTGGAAATCTTTTTAAAACTTCCAAGCTGTGTCCCCCTCCACCGAAAGTACAATCCACTACTACCGACTTTTCGGATAAATTCAAACCATCTATTGTTTCTTTTAAAAGAACTGTCTTGTGCACACTACTCATCTTATTTCCCTTCGTTTCCAAGCTTTTCCGCCAATTGGTCCGCTTGCTTTTCCACGACTTCTTTGTACTGCGACCATGTCTTTTCGTTCCAAATCTCCACCCTATCTTCCACTCCGATAACTGCCGCCTTATCTTTGAGTCCGATTCTATCTTTCAGAAAATCCGGAATTAATATTCGGCCGATAGAATCCACTTCTACATCTACCGCGCGACCAAACATAAATCTGTTGAAACTTCTTTTATCCGCTTTCAGAAAAGATAAATCTGAATCAGAATCCGAAAGTCTCTTGCTCACCTTCGCCCATTCTTTGATCGTAAAAACAAACAAACAAGAATCCAACCCAGGGGTGACGATAATTTTCTTGCCCATCTCTTTGCGAAATTTTACAGGCAAAGACATCCTGTTTTTTTCATCTATGGTGTGTATGTATTCGCCGATGAGCATATTTTTATAAAAATTATTTATCAACCCGTTTCCCACTTTTTCCCACTTGATTAACATTATAAACCACATATAAAACAACACCAAGCCCTCCCCTGTGGATAACTCCACAAAATACGTTTTCTTGACTATTTGCGCTAAAAATTGTAAAAAATAAATAGAGGAGGTTTTGAAAATTTAAATGAGGATAACGATTAAAGAAGCATCCCCTGAGCAGGTAGAGGTATTTGCTCAGAGTCTCGCAAACACCCTCCACCGCCCCGTCTTTCGGTGGAACAAAGACCAGGAGGAGGCTGATGGTGCCGTGCTTGAATTCCGGGTCGCCTCCACGGGTGAAGCAGAAGATGTCCAGAAGAACATCATGGACCTCGCCTGCTCTCTTCGGGTCAACGTGATGTTCTGGACCTACCGAACATCCAAAAACAGGAGAACATTGCTCTGGTGACAACGACAAAGGAGGTCTACAGTGTTTGACTTGGCAGTAGGCATCTTCTTCGGTCTCGTGGTGTTGTTCATCATTGGCTTCATCATCCTCTGCTCCGGCGTGAGAATGATCAAAGGAAACAAGATGACTGGAGAGGAGGAGGCCCAATGAAAATCGTGGTTCTAAGCGCCCCAGGAGGGCCGGGCATGGAAGCGGAGAGGATTTCATTTCTACTCCGCAAGAAAGTGAAACGGGTCAAACCCAAACCCCGCCGCCGCCACTCCATAACCCTAGAGGTTCCTGGTCTAACTTGCCAGGACCTCAGAAACATCAGGAAAGGAGGGTACAGGGTCTTGATTCCCCTCTTCAACCATCCGAAGTCAACCTGGGGTTCCCCCAGGCTTTACTAGCCACCCTCCATGCCCCCGCTTCGGCACGCGCCGAAGCGGGGGTGCCAAGAGTATTGTTCTTTAAAAACCATCAACTAATCGGCAATAAAATGCCACAAACAAAAACGCTCCGACCAAAATCGGAGCCGTTCTCGTTTTTAGCAAATTATTTTGGTCGCATTAATGGGAAGAGCTGTGTCTCACGAAGAGGTTTGTCCACCAAGAAAGCAAAGAATCTTTCGCCAAAACCGAAACCAAAAGCTGGAGGCATGCCGTGTTCAAGCATCTCCACAAATTCATCATCCGGCATCATCGCTTCTTCATCCCCTCCCTCTATTAATTTCTTTTGAATTTCAAATCGTTCGCCTTGGTCTATCGGATCATTCAATTCAGAAAAACCATTTGTCATTTCCGCCCCAGCCAAGATGAGCTGTACACGTTCGGTCAAAAGCGGATTTTCCGGTTTAGCTTTGGAAAGCGGAGACACGAGCTTCGGCACATCTACGAGCCAAGCCGGTCCGACAATTTGTTTACGACAATACTTCCAGAGAGAATCCATCAGACGTTCTATATTTGTCCCTTCATATTTCACTCCGAGCTCATCCAATTTTTTCATCATTTCTTTTTCGTCCGTAGATAACACATCTACGCCAGTCATCTTTTTAATCGTCTCCACATAAGTGATAACTTCCCACTTGGGAGACAAATCAATCTTATGTCCGTGAGTTTCAAATTGAAGAGTCCCCAACGTCTCTTGCGCAATCTCTTTTAGCATTCTTTCGGTAAATTCTATCCCCTGTTTATAATCCATATAACCGGCATAAAATTCCAAATTGGTAAATTCCTGTGTATGCTCCGGACTGGATCCTTCATTTCTATATACTCTTCCTATCTCAAAAACACGAGGGAAACCAGCGGCGAGCAACCTCTTCTGCCATAGTTCTCCAACAGAAATACGCATATATACATCTATATCAAAATCATTGTGATGAGTCTTAAAGGGTCGTGCTTCCGCTCCACCCGTCGTCACTTCTATGGTTGGAGTCTCCACTTCCAAAAAATTTTCTTTCTTCAAAAAACTACGGGCTGCATTCCAAAACCTTGCCTTCTTTTCAAAAATTTCTTTAACCTCCGGGTTCATCAGGATATCCAAATATCTTTTTCGGAATCTCTCTTCTGTGTCTGTCAGTCCATGCCATTTTTCAGGCAGGGGCCGCAAGCTCTTGGAGAGCATGCGCCAATATTTCACTTCCAAAGTTTTCTCTCCTCTGTTCGTCTTGAAAAAAGTCCCTTGTATTTCTACAAAGTCCCCAATATCAACCACTTCATTCCAAAAATTAAATTTTTCATCACCGATGATATCTTTTTTGAGCAATCCCTGAAAACTTCCGGTGCCATCATATAAAGTGATGAAGATAATAGCACCCTGCCCACGGATAGACATCACTCTACCTCCAATCCATTTTATATCTTTATTTTTCTCTAAATCTTCAAAATTATTTCCTGCGTCTTTGAGGATTAGCTCCCTTTTAGATTCTGCCGGGTACGGATTGACACCCTTATCCCGCAAGAGTTTAAGTTTGTTTATTCTGGCGTCCCTAATTTCATCAATTGAAGACATTTTAATTTGTTCGCCTGAGGCGAGAGCTACGACACATCTAGTATTTTATAATCAACCAAACCATTTGGAGTCTTGAAAGAAACTTTTTCACCTTTCTTTTTGCCAAAAAGTGCCTTCCCAAAAGGAGACTGGTTAGAAATTTTTCCATTTACCATATCCGCCTCCTCAGATCCTACTATAACATATTTTTTCTCTTCCGCCTTCTCGGCGGACAGGCCCTTGGTATCTATTTTCTGTACTACTACCTTGGAGCCAACTTCTATGATATCTCCTCCTCCACCTTTTACAGTTTGAGATGATTCAAGAATCCTTTCAATTTTGGCGATACGTTCTTCTAGCTTACCTTGATCTTCGCGAACTTGATGGTATTCCGCATTCTCGGATAAATCACCCAAGGATTTTGCGTATTCTAGATTTTCCAATATTTCTTTTCTTTTGGGACCTTTTAAGTCTTTTAACTCAGCCAAAAGTGCTTGCCTTTTTTCTTCAGTTATATAATTCCCCTCCTGTTGCATAGATAATTATATTATATTTTTTTGGTAAAAAGTCAATAAAAATTGAACAAAAAAGAGGCCACGCGCTTGTGCGCGTGGCCGAAACGAAAACTGATTGGACGGGACAGAGAACCTAAGGAGAGGCCGTCACGGGATAGTCCTCCGAGCCTTTGGTCTTCTCGGGCTCGGGCTTCTTGATGGTCGGCTCCACCATCGGAGCCTTGTCCGCTCCCTCGGGGATGGAATCCCCGAGGGAAACCGACCCTGCTGGAGTCGTAAGCAGGAAGTTGGGAATGTAGTTTTCTCCCTTCACCATTTGAGATCCTCCTTTTAAGAACTTTTGATATTTATTACACTTAAAACAACGTTTTGTCAATCAGCCATATACGCAATATTTGCAAAAATATTATTTTATGATAACATACATGACTATATGGCTAAAACAGTAATTGAGGTGAAGAAAAATCCAAACGAAAACAACGCAAGTGTCTTGCGCCGTTTTTCACGCAGAATTCAAGAATCTGGCATTGTCCGCAAAGTCAAAGGGGCTCGCTATAATGTCAGAAAGGAATCAAAACTCAAAATAAAAAATAGTGCGCTCAAAAGAATGGGCCGAAGAAAAGAGATAGAGAAACTAAAAAAGTTGGGTAAAATGGTAACCAAGTAAAACAATGCAAGGTGAATTTTCTCTAATAAATAAAACTCGGGGTAAACTCCCCTCTTTGCCGTTTCTAAAAATTAAAAATGATATTTTGGGAGAAAAATACTCTCTCTCCCTCGCTTTTGTCAGTAAAAAAGAATCCCAAAAAATAAATAAAAAATACAGAAACAAAAACAAGCCTACCAATATTTTATCTTTCCTTCTCCATAAAAATGAGGGAGAAATAATTATCTGCCCGGCGGTGGTGAGACGTGAAGCTAAAAGTTTTGAAAAAACTTTTAGCCAATTCTTGGGCTTTTTAGTTATCCACGGGATGTTACATTTGGAAGGAATGGAACATAGTAGTAGAATGGATACAAAGCAAGATTTTTATTTTACAAAATATGATCAGAAATATTTCAGTGGGCATAGACGTAGGGTCGTCCATGACACGGGTCGTGGTCGGAGAATTCTTCAAAGGAGAAAAAAATCCTAAAATTATTGGCGTGGGAGAAAGTCCCACTTCGGGCTTACGTCATGGTTACGTCGTAAATTCTTCTTTAGTTGCAAATTCTATCAAGAGCGCCGTGGAGGGAGCAGAAAAAACTTCCGGCTTAAAAATAAAACGTGCTTTTATCTCACTCTCCGGAGCAACCCTGCGCGGAGAAATAAGCTCTGGTGGAACTATCGTTTCTAAGGCCGACGGTGAGGTGACGGCACTTGATATAAATAAAGCTCTGTCAGACTGTGAAGACAATCTGAGTCTTGGTAATAAAAAAATTATCCACTCCTTTCCTATTTCTTTTCGCCTTGACGGAAAAGAAGTTTTGGGCAGACTGGAGGGAATGAAAGGAACCAAACTAGAAGCCAAAGCTCTTTTTGTTACTTATTCTATCGTGCATTTGGAAGATTTACTCGGAGTTGTGGCTGAAGCCGGAGTAGAAACCTTGGATGTGGTAGCTTCTCCTGTGGCCATAAGCAACCTGGCTTTATCTGAAAAACAAAAAATAGTCGGGGTGGCTCTCGTGGACATAGGAGACCAGACGACCTCTTTGTCCGTTTTTGAAAATGGTTTATTGATGTCTGTCCATACTTTCTCTATCGGCTCCGCAGAAATTACCAATGACATTGCTTTAGGATTCAAAATCCCAATAGAAAAAGCAGAAGAACTAAAACTCGGAAATGGTGATGGAGGAGAATTTTCAAAAAAGAAATTAGAAGAAATAATTGAGGCTCGGCTCTGTGACATTTTTGAATCAATAGAAAATAATTTAAAAAAGCAAAAAAGATCGGAGCTGCTACCGGCTGGTATTGTATTTGTGGGTGGCGGGGCAAACACTTTTGGTCTTGTAGAATTATCCAAATCCATACTGAAGCTTCCTTCCAGTCTAGGATTGACAGACATCTTCGGCAACACTAAAACAAAGTTTCGCGATCCGGCCTGGTTCAACGTGTTGGGTCTTTTGACCTCCAGCAAAGAAACTTCCGGATATTCAGACAGTTCCTTTGGAAACTTATTAAAAGACTTAAAAAATACGCTAAAATCAAGCCTAAAACAGCTACTTCCGTAAAAACTTTACTTTTCCCCACTTTCTGATAATGTAGTATCTATATAAGATAAATTTTCCCCGCCACATCGGGGTAAGCTAATAAAAAAACTATGCCAAAAATAAACCAGGAAATAGAGAGTTTTGCCCGCATTATGGTCATCGGAATAGGAGGATCTGGAAAAAATGCAGTCAACCACATGATAAATTCTAAAGTAAAGGGTGTCTCTTTTATTTGTATGAATACTGACACCCAGGACTTACATCATTCTCTCGCTGAGAAAAAAATTCACATCGGAAAAAACTTAACCAAAGGTCTGGGTGCAGGAATGGACCCAGAAATTGGCAAAAAGGCAGCTGAAGAAACAAAATCCGAAATTCAAGATGTCGTAAAAGGAGCGGACATGATATTCCTCGCTTGTGGAATGGGTGGAGGTACCGGCACCGGCGCAGCTCCTATCGTCGCTCGCGCAGCCAGAGAACAAGGAATTCTCACCGTCGCTGTCACCACCAAGCCTTTCTTTTTTGAAGGAAATCACCGAATGAAAATAGCGGAAAAAGGAATAGAAGATCTGGCTAAAGAAGTGGACGCTATAATCATTATCCCAAATGATAAATTACTCCAACTCGCCGAGAAAAATACTAATTTTAAGGATGCTTTCATTAGGTGCGATGACGTCCTTCGCCAAGCAGTAGAAGGTATCTCCGATCTTATTACTACCCCGGGTGTAATAAATGTGGACTTTGCGGACATCAAGGCGGTTATGGCAAATGCTGGAAGTGCTCTCATGGGTATCGGTAGTGCTTCAGGAGAAAAGCGGGCAGAAAAAGCTGCTTTAGCTGCCATTAATTCCCCTTTATTGGAAGTTTCTATTCATGGAGCCAGAGGAGTACTCTTTGCAATTTCCGGAAGCGACGATTTAACTATCAACGAGATTCAAGAAGCTGCTAAAATAATCACCGAGTCTATTGATAAAGATGCGAAAGTAATCTTTGGAACTATCCGTGATGAGAAATTAAAAAAGGGAGAAATCAAAGTCACTGTCATCGCTACATCCTTCCCTGCCGATATGCCTCGCAAAAGTCTTTTTAGTGGAACAGCGGCGGCCACAAGCCCATTGCTCAAAGATGAACCTGTCGCTGTAGTAAAAAAAGAAATTAACAACAGCTTCCAAAATGGGAACATGGGCAACAGTGATTTCATCAAGAAAACAGACACAAACACTAACAACCTCATTAAGAAAGAAACCAAGGAAGAAATCATAGAAGACGACGGCGATGACTGGAGCGCTGTTCCAGCATTTCTTCGAAGAAATAAGAAATAAAATAAATTTACAATACAAAAGTTAAAGCGGCGCGAACTCGTGAGAGTCCGCGCCGCGGTTGCTTGATGGGCTGATCATGTACTACCAAAACTTGTCGTCGGGGTTCCGCCAGTTCGTCCAGTCATCCTGAACTCCAGCGTCGGTCGCCATGTAAGCGGCCTTGAACCGAAGATACTCTTCCTCAGTCAGGCCGTGCCGGTCGGGGCCCCAACCACTGAGGTCCATCGAGTGACCGTACTTTCCGTGCTTGTCCAGGAGATACTCTCGCAGTTCAGGAAATCCCGAGGGATCCCCATTGCGTCGAAATCTGTCGAGAGCAGACTGGGCACCCCAGAGCTGGCTCTTCGCACGACTGACGCTGTCCTGATTCGCAAAAAAACGACTGGCCTGACTCATAAATTTTCCTCACTTTCTACTTAATATAGTAGCATATTTTGATGTTATTGTCAAGCTTAAATAATTGACACGTAGTATATAATAGCTAAATGACAATATACGATTTAATTATTATCGGTGGTGGGCCGGCAGGTAGTGCTGCTGCTGTTTATGCTGCACGCAAAAGATTAAAAACACTATTTATTACCTCTGAATGGGGTGGACAAAGTATCGTATCCGAGAAAATATACAACTGGATTGGTAGTCCTTCTATCACCGGTAGTGAACTTGCAGAAAACTTCAAAAAACATGTACTAGCAAACACCGGAGACAGTTTGGAAGTAAGAGAAGGAGAAAAAGTTGTTGATATTATTAAAAATAATACAGAATTTATAGTAAAAACAAATTCAGATAAAGAATTCACATCAAAAACCATCCTCATCGCGACAGGTAGCGGAAGAAGAAAATTAGAAGCCAAAAATGCAGACAAACTAGAACACAAGGGACTCACCTATTGTGCTTCATGCGACGGTCCTCTTTTTGATGGAGCGGACGTGGCGGTCATCGGTGGAGGCAATGCCGCATTTGAATCCGCTTCTCAACTTCTCGCATATTGTAAATCTGTCACCCTTATAAACAGAAGTGACACCTTCCGTGCAGACGAAATCACAGTAGAAAAAGTCTCCCAAGACCCGAAATTAACCGTAGTAAAAAATGCAGAAATTTTGGAAATAAAAGGTGATAAATTCGTAGAGGGATTGACCTATAAGAACAAAATTTCTGGTGAACAAAAAGAGTTATCTGTTTCCGGGATCTTTGTGGAAATCGGACAAATTCCAAACACTGATTTTGTAAAAGACATAGTATCTCTTGATGAAATAGGAAGAATTAAAATTGATGCTTGGACCCAAAAGACTGAAACGCCTGGCGTCTGGGCGGCTGGTGATTGCACCAATGTTCTATATCACCAAAACAACATCGCTGCCGGAGACGCAGTAAGAGCACTAGAAGATATCTATCTAGCAATTCACACTAGGTAAAACTAAAATCCAAAATATACGAATAATTTGTAGACTACAAGAGCTGGCCAGACAAAGGCTTTTAGAATGCCAGTCACCCCAATCAAAAACGTATCTGCATGTTGAATGTAGTACACCACAGCTCCGATAAAACCAAGAACATACACAGCCCCTTCTCCGCAACCGCCACTATTAAAACTTTCACATTTTTTTTCACAAATTGTTTTTGTTTCTTGTTCCATACCCCCTTATTCTAACAAACAAGATAAAATCAATCAACAAAACTGCGGAGGCGGTGAGATTTGAACTCACGATTGAGTTTCCCCAATGCCGGTTTTCGAAACCGGTGCCTTCAACCACTCAGCCACGCCTCCGTGTTGTTTAATCTACCATTTTTTGCAGTTTTTTCAAAAATAATATAAGATATTAGACATGGCCCTATCGTCTAATCAAATAGAATATAGTGGGCATCAGCTTTTCAAGCTGGAATTTATAGAGAGAAAAAGTGAGTAAATTAAATAGGTTGGCCCTATCGTCTAATAGTTAGGACATCAGCTTTTCAAGCTGGTAATCTGGGTGCGATTCCCAGTAGGGTCACAAATAGGTAAAAGTCGGTTTTGTAAGGCACGAAAGCCATTTTTACATTTATACTCAAGGGTATTTCCAGAAAACTTGAGTTCGGAAAACACTGCACGCATTATTATCTCTTTCTTCTTGGAATTGCCAATATAGTAATGTAAATAGGCATCTTTTAGGAGTTCGGAAAGTTTCATGATTTCTACGATAACTTCGTGTGTAGACATATCCGCTTCTTGTTCTTCTGCCTGTAAAGCGGAGAGTCCTGAGCTCAAGCGTTGCTCTTCTGCTACATACGCCTCCGGAGTATAAACACAGGCCTTTAATAATGGAATGCGGTTTTCTCTCAAATATGAAAGTTCCTCTCTGATAGTTTTCTTTCTGCGTTCGCTCTGCTCTAAAGCCGTCCTTCTTTTATATTCGATATCATTGATATCAGATTGGGTTTTGCCATCTATGTCAGAGAGTTCACCATCAGAAAAAGTTAAGCGATTAATTAATTCGCCAACTTTATCTTCCAATACCCACGCTGAAACATTCTTTCTAGTGTTAGGACAACTTTTATCACAACGAGCACCGAGATAAATATGCTTCTTTCTGAAATATGGAGTATATACTCGTCCACATAGACCACAAGTAAAAATGCCTCGATATGACACAGAAAGTTTGTCACTATAGTGTTTACTCGTTCGTCGTCCGCTTAACATTTCTAGAACCTTATCAGCTAGTTCCTTGGTCACAAGAGCTTCATGACTTATACTTTTCTTCCATTCGCCATCATTGCCTCTAGTCATTCCGTAATAGAAGGGATTCTTGAATATACGTTCAACGTCTCCAGGATCAAGAGGACGACATATTTTTTCTATCACAATAACGTCTTCATCATCTTCTTCCGCTGCTATTTCTTCCGCAGTTCTACGTCTTCGCATAGGTGGCATAGTTAAACCCTGCTCATTTGCCCATTTGGTTATAGGTGTTAAAGTCCATTCACTAGTAGCGACCATTTCAAACATTTGTTTTATAATAGGTGCTCGTATTGGATCAAACGGCTTTTTATACATATCTCCTAAATTTAAATATCCCACAGGAGCCCTATTCGTAACCACACCTTTCTCTCGTAAATTTCTAATAGTGAGTGTAACTTTCTCTCTCGTATCTCGTGAACGATGTTTTGAGAACATCCCATCTACATCTTTATGTAATTCACCGGCACTACTCTTGTCATATTTTGCAGTTACGAAACGAAAATCAATTCCTCTGTCCATTAATTCTCTGATAATCATTTCATCTCTACTGTTTCGACAAGCACGATCCCAACTAAGGACTACCACACCCTTAAAAAATCCTTTGCTGAGAAAATACATTAGCTGTTGGAATTTTGGGCGCTCGATAGCAAATTGAACTTGTCCATCTTTTGTAAGTGTAATAGCTTCGTTGGTTTTAAATGCTGAATGCTTTTCTGTTATCATTCCGTCAACGCAAAAACCTTTTAGCGACACCGGTGCTATTCGCAATTTATCTCTCAAAATTAGTCTGCCAGTTTCATTTCCTTGATAAGAAATTGAATTTTGCTGATTATCTTTATCGTCTGTGCTCTTGCGTTTGTATACCAAATAGAGGTCTCGGTATTTACCGGACTCTATTTCTTTTATAACGTTTTCAGGTAGTTCTAATTCCATAAATTTAAGTTAATTATACTAAATTACTTCTAGGTTTTCCATTCTCATCTGTGCATTTGAATATGTCCCAAAGCCTACCGCGAGGCATAAAATATCCCTCGCGGACCATTTCTTCATGGATGAGCCTAAGAGCGTTCCCAAATTCAATAAGGTTACGTCTTTCCTCCTCTGTAAATGGCACACATTCTCCTTTTTGAGTGTCTTTCATATAATTTAGTGTTAAAAGGGTAAATCCTTTGCGCTAATAAGTTCCTTCGACTCTGGAATAATCTCGTCAATGTCGTAATTGTCGTCAGTAAGTGCTAGCTGTTTCGGTTCCTTCTCTTTGATTTTCTCCAGATAAATTCGTCTCTCAAAGCCGAGCATTTTTGTCGTCACTGAAATACCTATCTGTCTTAGATATGTTCTTAATTCATTTATCTTGCGCATTAAAGAAGCTGCACTTCTAGGCCAGTATTTCTCTTGCTTCTCAAAGTAATCTAGCGGGGTTCTTTTGTACAATTCCTGCAAAAGTTCTGTAGCAGTTCCTTCCCATTCCTTTTTTTCTTCAACAAAAGAAAATAAAGTTATAGCAACAATATTTTCATTCAGCAACATTTCTGATTGTCTGGTTATGTTATTCTGATAAGCTTTTAGAAATTCGTCTTTTGAATATCCTAGAGCCTCAGTTATGGCGCATCCCCACAACGACCAGTCAGCCATGCGATGATGTGAATCTAGTTTTATCGTAGGCTGTATTTGGATTGCCTTCACAAGCACATCAAAGATTCCACCCAGAATAGATGGCAAATCTTTTGCAAAATTTTGGTACAATTCTTTCTCCGTTTTTCTATCCGCTGGATCAATTCTTTCAAGCTCCAAGAGTAAGCTTCGCTCCAGTAAGTCTGGACGAGTAGTAACGAGGTTAATTCCATTCATACCAATACAACGCATAAAAGTATAAATAATATCTTCGTCGTTCTCGTAAAGTTCTCGCTTAACGTGTCCTCCACCAGTAATTGCTTTACACAAAGTGTCACTTTCTTCCTCGGTAATGTGACTCACATTATCAAAGAATAGGAAATAATGATGCGCTAGGGCTTGTATAAGCTCTCGTTGACTATGCGGAAAGCTTGCAACATCAATCAAGGACGGATCTACAACCAACCTGGCTAGTTTTGAAAGGGTCGATTTAGAGGAGCCTTGAGCTCCGAATACTACCAACATTACATGTGGAAAGTCTGGGATAAAGCAACTAATCAAAAATATCAAAAGTAATAATTGGTGTTCTGGATTAGCCACATTTATATAATCTAAGAACAATTTTACGTTACCATTTTTAACTGGAGTCACTTGCTCTTTATGATGAGGGTAACGCTTAAAGATAGTTGGTGGATTGTCTACAATTTCCCAACCTTCTTTTGCTATTTTTACTATCTGCCATTTGGAATTTGTAAGATCGTAAAAAATCTCGTCACCATGCCAAGCAACACGATCGTGTAGTTTTATTTCTGAACCTTCAAAACAAGCCTTACCTTCAAGTACTGATAAAATACTTTTCTTCACTTCAGCAGTAGGCGCCTTCTCTTGTGTTCGGTGAATTTCACTTGATAGCCATAGTTTTATCTTTCTACCTCCACAGGACCAGATTTCTTGATGTCCATCTATAGCCATAGAAATATATCCGCGACCTTGCTCATCGTGGAATAGCGAAACATCTTTACGACTAAGAATGCTTTCAAGTAAAATGCTGGCTTGGGATCCCTTGCTACCGTCTTGTATGTCGTTCTCGTGAATCCTTTTTATGCTTTCCCAGACACCTCTTAGTTCTTTCTCTGAAAGAGGAGGTGTGTCTTTCTCGTTCCAAACCTTAAGCTGTTCCCAACCAACATCTTCCCACAATTTAGGATCTGTAGAACTTAGTATCTTTCCAGCTCTAGAGGCTGCTGTGTCGTTTCTAGAGCCCTCAGAGACACCATCTTTGGCATTTAGCCACTTCCTATCACTAGTGTTTTCTGTGGTTAATTTTTTAAACCACTCTGGCATTTCTGCTAGATCTTCCTTGGATTCAAGCGGTATAATCCACTCATATTTACCCCCATTTTCATTTATTGATGGTGCGAGAAGGATGTATCCTTTTTCGGCGCGAGAATCCACTCCTTCTCCGCTTATTGCGGATCCAGACTTTACATAAACACCTGATGGATATTTGAAAAAGAAATGTTCACCTCCACTTCCAGAACGAGCCGAGACAGTAGGAGGTATTTGAAATTCCTTTGAAGTTCTATTGTGCTTTATGTCTAGATCAAGAGCTACTACTCCCGAAACCTTGCCAGTAATAAGTGCTGGGTTAGCCCATGGCCATTGTTCCCACCAAGTGTTAATCTCATCGACATTTGGACTTCTATCTTCATATATTTTCCAATCAACAAGAGATTTTTTATTTAATCCGACAGGAATTATACTCAAACCGAGATTTTGATAGTATAAAGCCCAATCTAATTTTGTTTTTAATTTTTCGTCATTCATATAATTTTATATTTTAATTTATAAGTTTCTATTCTCTGGCTCGACATAATGGATGCCAATTAAGTTGAACAGATCTTTTTCTTCTTTCACATCAAACTTTTCACCATACTTGAATAAATACCCACCCGAACTCTTGAATCCATTTCGGACCCAACCATTAGCTAAAACATAGCGACTAAACTCTGCTGAGCCTGTGCGAATTGCATAGATTAATCCCCAATTTCCTTCTTCCGCAAAGAAGAGATCAAGTTTAATTCCGCTAGGAAGTATTCTTTGTGTGTATTTACATGGCAATTCTCCTTTTACCTTTTCCCATTGATTTACTACTTTTGCTATGCCACCTTGAGATAAGTCGATTCCAAATGGTTTTGGTATTGCCACAATCTCTATATCTCCGACCTCGGCTTTTTTGCGACGAACGGAGCCTGCTATTTCAATTCTTTCGCAGTACGGTTTCAGTTGTTCTAAAACCTCTAGTGCGATTTTGTATGCCTCCACATACGGATATTTTATTTTTTTTATTTGTTCATTCATATAATTTTGATTTGTGTTAAGTCTTGTAGGACAAGCGAAGTATTTTTTTTATTTTCTCCGCTTGTCTTTAAGACATTTTTATAATTTTATTGACCGTTACTATTTATGTATCTAACATTCCCCAATCTTCACCTAAAACCCAATTCAATGTTTCTAGTCTGCCATTCAACATACCCCACTCGAACTTTGTATATGGACCGAGATTTTTTTTGCCATATTTTTTCTCCAACTTCTTAGCTACTTTTTCACCTTGCTCGTAGGCTTTTCGGCTTTCAGGATTTTTCTCTTTTGGATATCTTTTTTGCATACCCACCTGGTGCCTGTCGTACCAGACCTTATTCCACGCAATATTTGCTTCTGTTTCTATTTCATCTTTCTTTCTCATTTTGAACATCATAAATTTTAATTCTTAAGTTAATTTTAATAATCGAAACACTCCCCAAATGACTCATTTTTTATTTTTCATATATTTTTATTCCCTATAATTGTTTTAGACAGTAAAGATTTATATCTTCCTCTAGAACCGCCACAAGAAACTAAGTTACTTATAATTGAGAACTTTCGGCCCTCAATATATATGCTGAAAAGTCAGTTAGATAAAAAAACCTGCCATAAAAGCAGGATATTTTCGCTATTTAGAAAGAAAAAAGCCCCCTGACTTTTCAGGAGGCTAATTAGTACTCTTCATTTATGTCTTTATCATCACCAGGATCTTCGTTGTTGAATAAGGTTTCATCGTTATATGGACTTTCGTCTTCCTTATCTTCAAAGAAATTAGGTTCTTGCGATTCATTGTTTTTTATCCGTGAAGACCATATTTCAGGATGCCTTAACTCTGGTTCAGGTAATATGGTAAAAATAGGCTCATAGAATTCCTTTTTATCTGTGAATGGATCTTCGTTTGTTTTAAAGATAGTCTTAAGTGTGTCTGAAAGTATTCTCTTTGTTTGGTAGACATTTTCTTTTGTTATTCCATTTCCTCCTGTGTGATTTTTAAACATCGGACCTATGTTTGCCGGTGTTGCTTCTGTAATATTTCTAAGCTGGAACACAGAAAGAATTACTAAAAGTTGCCATCCTCTATTTGGTTTATGATTTTTTGTATTTGAGCTGAAGCCAAGATCAATATAACTTTTTGTTCCCAAAGTTTTGTCTTTATAGACAACCTCAACATCTTCCTTCCCATCTTTAATTTTTAGAGTTAATCCATCCCATTGAATCGGTTCGACAAAATCAAATTTAAAAATGTTCTTATCTCTCTTTTTTTCTCTATTTTTTACTAAAATATTCTCAACTTCGTTTGTTTTTTCTTCTGGATTTAATTCAAAAATAATTTTTTTAATCCTTGTCTTTATATCTTGTATACTTTCACCATTAATTTGCCCAAGCTGAACAAAATCATAGTTTGGATGTTCGTGGTCTATATACATATCCGGGGATTCATTTTCTAGATCAAAAGTTATATGAAAATCCACTCCTTTTTTTTGCAGAAATGTTTCAATATCATGTATATGTTTACCATTTTTAAGAACGGTAAAATCTATATCGTCAAAAGAAATCCAAAGATATTTGTCTTCCAATTCTTCTCCTGGATTATATATTTCAAAACGATCACAACAATATTCTAATTGTTTAAGTATTTCTAAAGTTTCGTGGTGAAATGTAGATAACTTTTCCATTAATTTAAAAGATTTTATTTTCTGATATATTTATTGCCTCTAATATCAAATGCCGGTAACGTACCCTCTAACACATCAGATGCCTTCTTATTCATTTCAATATTCTCTATACTACCAAATGTGTATCTTATTTGATTTTTCTGTTTATTCATTGAAACGGCGACAATTTGCTCCGCATCACACACAATAGCTAAATTAGGGTTGTGCGTAACAATGATAATTTGCCTTTTCAACTTTGCTTTCCGTATATAGGGAACGAGCAGTTCAAAAATCGACTCATTATCTAGATTTTCCTCTGGCTGATCCATAATCAAAGGTATCCTCTCTTTGTCTATTAGTAGGTAAAAAATGAGCAATAATGCCCCCTTTTCTCCTGGTGAAAATTCATTACTGTTTAGATCTTTGCCGTTAAATAATACTTTATATTTAACATTTAAGTAATCTAAACCAAAGATGTAATCATAAAATTGTATGTTCTCTTGTTCTCCACCTTTAAGTTGAGAACGCAGAGTACTTTCTTTTTCAGGATTTTGGGTTTTATCATATTTTAAGTGTTCAATTAATTCTTGTGTAAAATTTTTAATTCCAGTAGGACCAGAAAAATCAGTTTTATCAGTAATCTTGTTCAGCACTTTTTGCCCTTTATCTGTATATTGAAAACTACCATCTCGGTTTTGGTTAATGTAACCAAGAAAGCGATTTGTAAAAGAACTTCTATCAAAAACCACACCGGCATCAAATTCAAGCATACTCCCAGATTCCTCTTGTGTTTTCTTTTCAACCTCTATAAATCTTTGAATTGGGCGGTAAATATCTTTATAAAAATTAGATTTTTGTTGTAACTCTGTATATAGATTTCCGGCTAGTAAGTCTCTTTCATTGAGTTCATTTTTTAGGTCAGAGTAAACTTTTTTATCGAGATATTTTATTTCCGTTTCAATTGATTGAATAGTCTCTAGAGTTAAATCATTTGGCTTACCCTCAATCTCTTTTTTTCTCGCTTCATATTCTTTAATTTTGTTTTGGTATGCAGAATATTTCTTTTGATCTTCTCCTAGAACATTAACCATTTTTTCCTTTTGTGATTCAAGGTCTGACTTTTTTGCATAAAGACTTTTGGATGAAGGGTTATCATTTTGATCCAACAACTCTTCTAGGTGTTTTTTCTTTTTAGATAATTGTTGTTCTGCCTTGTCTAAAATTTTATTATCAACTTTAATACTCAAAAGCTCTGACAAATTGATTGAGAGGAATTTCGCATCTTCTGTAAAGTCTCTTACTATTGTAGCGGCGCTTTCTGTAATATGTCCAACTGCTGCTTTAAGTTTTACAAGCTTGTTGAGCTTGTCGTTAACTGTTTTTATAGAAGCTTTTGCGGTTTCAATTTCTTTTGAAATTGTTTCTATTCCGTCCGTTATTTTAGTTAGTTTATCTTGGTCGGTTTTTTTAAGCTGATTTTTGGGCGCAACAACCGTCTTAGGTTTAATTAAGCTTTTTAATTCCTGCTTTTTACCTTCAAGCTTATTTTGTAGTGATTCTAAATATTGGGGATAAAGTTTCCCCTCCAATTTAACAAGTCGCTCATTTACAGAATGAAGATCAGCCCTAATCTGCACAACCCTACCTTCGATTGTAGAAGTTTTTACATCTATAAGATCAATAAGGTTTGTCGTATTTAGTCTATTTTCTTCTGGAATATAGGAAAAAATGACCTTATCTATTTCTCTTTGAAATTGGGAACTTACACCATCTTCATTACATATTGTCTCTACATATTTTTGTGGTAAATACTTTATTTTTTCAACCTCTGTAGCACTTACCTTTGCATCAAGATTTTCAGTAATAGATACCCCATCTAACCATGTCATAGTTGCTTCATAACCTTTTGCTAAACCTCTCTTACGGAATTTATCTTCACGTAGAAAAGAATAGTCTTTTGGATCTATTTTAGTCCTTCCACATAAACCAACTATGTCAGTTAATGCACTTTTTCCTTGACCTTTTCTTCCAATAATAGCAACTAACCCGGAATTCAAAGAAATTTCACTATTAAACCAACCAGATGTTTGTTTACTGTCTATATGTCCAACTTTTACAGACTCCACAAATCTTGAACGGTTTGATTCGACATCTAAAAGTTTTTCTGGTTTATCGCCCAAAAAGACTCTCTCTTGTGGTTCATGAGTAATTTGTTTTAAGCCCTCAAAGGTTTTATCTGCTTTTATCCAAGTGGGGGAAGTGTGTCTTGTGCTATCATTCAAAAACTTTTTCCCAACCTTATCATCAAAATCTTCGAAAGAGTGAGCATCACTTCCAGAGATACAGGCTTTTTTCTTTCTTACTTTACCTCTATCATTAAGAAAAAATTCTCTGTCTTTTCCATCACAGCCAAAATAAATGTCTGCTACTCTCTTATCTGTTTCTTCAGCAACTGCGTTCTTTCTAGAGTTATCCTTTTCCGGCTGTATGCCACCATGTCCATGAGCCATGAGTATTCTAAAAAATGGCCGTTTATCACCGAATGTATCTTTGAGAGCTTCGTCGATAAAAGGAATTGTGGTAAAAGCAGTTTTAAAATCGTTTTCTGTTTTTAATTCGCTTGCCTTTAGTTTTTTACCATTAGTATTCGTATTTTCTAACTTTAAATTATGTAGAAAGTTTTCTAGTTCTACATCATCAATCTTATTATCAAAAACTAAGTGCAAATCATACCCTTCATTGCGATTGTTCGAGGAACGGTCAACTCTTAACTCAATGTTAGGGAAAAATACCTTTTCTGATTTTGGATATTTTACTTCAAACTTCTTTTTAAAAATAAGGTAATTTTCTACAGAAAAATAGTCTGTTATACCAAAAACTTCCACATCTGCACTTTCCACCTTTTCGCAAAATTCTATCCATACATCGCTGTTTTGAGTATTAGAATAATTATTATTTAACTTTGTGAAAGGCGTATGAGTATGTAAATCCCATTTTCTCCATTCAGAACCCCTGTTAAATTTTGGATCTCCATTATTCATGTTTATGCTCAGAGTATAGCATTTTTTGCTAAAAAAACATTATAACTAATAGGGTATATTAGTTTTACACTTTCTTTATATTTCTTCCCCACAAACACTGCTAACATCAGCAGCGCCATCAATTTTTAACCGGTTATCATTAGATGAGAAGTTTAAAAAGTATAAAAACGATACAGTTACTAGATATATATATTATGGTTGCACAAAAGCACGAGGTACTGATTCTAAATGTGGATATACTGAAGAAGTAGCATTTGCTATTTTGTTGCTAATATGATAAGGTAAGCTAATAGTTAGTTTGCCTAACTATTTTATTATAACTAAACAATCTCAATGATATGATTTTAGAAAAAGATTTAGAAAATGCAATGTTATCTTTTCGTCGTAAAATGACGGATGAAATGCACAAACAAGCAAAATTGTTAAATTTTAGCACTTCTCAATTAGAAGTTTTATACTATGTTATAAAAAAAGGTAATCCAACAATGAAAAACATAGCTGATAAATTACGAATTACTCCACCATCAGTTACAAGCATTATAGAATCTCTTTACGATAGGGGGCTATTAAAAAGAGAATTTGATGAAAAAGATCGTAGAACTATAAGGATTACTGCTACTCAAAAAACATTTAAACTTTTCTCTGTATTTAAAGATAAAAAATTATTAATTTTAAAAAACTTGTTTTCAAAATTAAGCAATGAAAACAAGAAACAACTTATTAAAATAATCAATATTATAATTAAAGATTAAAAATTATGAAACAACATATAAAATCATTACCACATCATCCAAAGAGAGTAGTCGTACTCTCTTTGATTGTCGCCCTCACAGTGGGTACTTTTGGTTATCTGCAAATTAATAAAAAGGTCGCTACCCCGGTGATACCAGAAAGTACAAAGAGTGATGTGACGAATTTATCTTCTGGCAACCTGACCTTGGGCTTTTTGGCTTCTGGACGAATTAAGTCTGTTTCCGTAAAGGCTGGCGATACAGTTACCAAAGGCCAAGTACTTGCGGAGCTGGATGCAGGTAATACTTTGGGTGCCCTTACTCAAGCCCGGGCTGCATATAAAGGCGCACAGGCTAGTTATCAAAAAGTGATCAATGGTGCGACTGGTACTACCATAGATGTGGTCAAGGCTGCTTTAAATACCGCAAAGACAAATCTGGAACAAGTAACTAATCAACAGAATACTTTGGTTATCAATGCGAGACGAAAACTTTATTCGGATAGTCTAGTGGCTGTATCAAATGACGATACTAGGAGAAATATTATTCCTACAATTACGGGTAACTACGATGGATCACAAGAAGGCCAGTATAAAATCTATTTTGCAGATTTTAATGCTCTATATAACAGAAATGAGGTATCTTTTTTGGGTCTAGAAAGAGGTATCGCAGAAAAAAGTGATGTACCCCAAAAGTTTGGCACAAAGGGACTTCTAATTGCATTTCCTGAGGCAGATTATCGTCTCGATGATAGGTGGATAGTAGATATACCAAATAAAAACGGGGCAAACTATGTCGCCAATCTAAATGCATATCAATCTGCAATTCAAACAAAAGATCAATCTATTGCTACAGCCCAAGCATCCCTTGATCAAGCAAATGCAAACCTTGTTTCTATAGCGACTACTGCTCGCCCAGAAGATGTTGAGGGAGCTCAAGCGCAAGTGAATAGTGCGCTTGGAGCCGTACAAATTGCGGAAGCTGCTTACAACAATACTATTATTACTGCGCCGACGGACGGCACTATTACCTCAGTGGTAATTGCGGCTGGACAAATAGCAGTACCGAATGCTTCTGCTATCGAATTAAAAACTAATAATTTTTAAATTACATTATATGGAAACAAATATCAAAAAAGCACTTGAAGCAGAAGAAGGTTTTGAAGAAAAAATTAAAAAACAACATATATTAAAAACACCCTGGATACGAAGTGCAATATATTTTGTTGTTATCTTTGGTTTACTAGGTATTTTTCTCTTTTGGCAAGCAGAACGTGGTAGTATATCTATTGAAAATTCATATTTAGATGCACCAATTGTAAATCTTACCCCAACTTCACCTGGAACCTTAAATGCATTATATGTTAAAGAGGGAGACAGAGTGCAAGCGAACTCACAAATAGCATTAGTTGGTTCACAAATAATTTATACTAAAGAAGGCGGTATTATTTCTAGTGCACCCCTTGTTTTGGGTTCCTACTATGCTCCTGGGCAGACTGTTGTTTCTGTCGTTAATGACGAGAAAATGAGAGTTATAGGAAAAATAGAAGAAACTAAGGGATTAGATAGTATAAAAGTCGGGCAACGTGCTACTTTTACTGTTGATACGTTTCCTGACAATGAATATGAAGGTGTCGTTAATGAAATAAGTCCAGTATCAAACAATAGTGGTATTTTATTTTCTATTTCAGACAAAAGACCAGTCAATAAGTTTAACGTCTATATAACATTTGATGTATCTAAATATCCAGAATTAAAATCTGGCATGTCTGCTAAGTTATTGGTATATAGCAGATAGTCAACTGTATGACAAACACTGAAGTAAAAAAACCGACTCACTCTCCTTGGATTGTACTTATGACTGTAATGGTAGGTACTCTTCTTATTGGTCTTGATCGTACAGTAGTCAACCTAGGATTACCTGGAATGATTAGCGATTTTAATATAACCGTTTCTGCTGCTGGTTGGATTGCAACTTCCTATATAATTTCAAACGCAGTTTTTGTGCCAGTTTTTGGCAAACTTGGAGATAAACTTGGCAATAGGGTTATTTATTTATGGAGTTTTGTTGCTTTTGTGGCTATCTCTGTATTTGCGGGGTTTTCTTGGAATTTATCCTCCATGATATTTTTTCGGGTACTTCAAGGACTCGTTGGGGCTGCTGTATATCCAACCGCTATGGCTCTTATTGCAAAAACTTTTACTAATCCCCAACAAAGAACCCAAGCACTTGGCCTTTGGTCTGCATCTTTTGCTGTTTCTGCAGTACTCGGGCCACTTATTGGAGGACCACTAATTGATAATCTATCTTGGAGATGGCTTTTCTATATAAATCTTCCCGTTGGTATTATAGGTATTTTTATGACGCTTTGGTATTTACCACACGACAAACCCGTAGATAAAAAATCTGGTTTTGACTACAAGGGAGCAAGTGTTCTTGCCATAGCTCTTACCTCACTCGTCCTTGTTCTTGAAAAGGGTCGTGATTGGGGCTGGGGTTCTTGGGAAAGTGTTACTTTTTATGCTCTAGTGGTGATAGCCTTAATTGTTTTCTATTTTATTGAAAAAAGATCCAAAGATCCAATCGTTGACCTAAAATTGTTCAGCAACCGCATCTACTCGAACATTTTGCTTCTCTCGTTTATCTCTTTCGGAGGCATGATGGGCGCAATGTTCCTTCTGCCTGTTTTTGCGCAAACCTATCTTGGTTTTAATGCTACAGAAACCGGTTTCCTGTTTATTCCAATGGCACTTTCTATGTTTGTGGCAGCACCATTGGGGGGTTATTTATCACGTAAAATTCCTTTGAAATATCTTGTAAGTATTGGAATGGCAATTTCGGCTTTTGGTATTTATCTTTTCTCTGGGCTAGATGTAAAAACAACTGCACTTGACCTCACTATACCTCTCGTTGTTTTTGCTTTAGGTTTGGGGCTAGGTATGGCGCCAATGACGGCCGCCGCAACGAACTCTGTACCTGCAAACGAGGTTGGCGTTTCTTCTGCACTGCTTAACCTTGTGCGAAATATCGCGGGGGCCGTAGGCATTGCCTTTTTTAGTACAGTCTTAAGTAATATTATTGAGTCAAATGTAATTCAGCTTGGTCAAGATGCGATTATTAATACTACCAACCCGCAAGTAATACAGACAGTTAGCGCTCTAGTTATTCTCAAAGCACAAGTAATGGCATATGCAGATGTATTCGTTATCGCTTCTTCTATTATGGCCCTCGGTGTTATTGTGGCGCTCTTTCTACGACAGCCTCCAGAACAGCCAAAACGATCAGAAGATGTAGCGTTAGCCACGGCTATACATTAACGAAGAGACAAATGAGTCTTCCCTTGTTAACTAAAGTGCGTAGGCAATGAGCGCCACCGCCAAACCAATAAGAATAGCATAGATAACAATCTGCCATGCCTTGCGCTTATCTTTTGCGCGTAATTCAGCTTGAGACACGCTTTCTGTTTTGCCGACATCTCCAAAGTTAAAGAGCGAGGCAAAGCCAAAGTAGGCGCAAAAATGCATGTATGCTTGCAGAAATCCTGTTGCCGACATCATCGCTGACAAAAAGAGCGTAAGCCGCCAGATAGATGGGATATCAAACCAGATAAATATTGCCCACAGCGCGATGGTCGCAATGAGCCCTATCCATCCCGCTTGTTTTCGTTTGTTGATTTCTGCAGGGCCGATATTGCAAACCCCGGGAATATATTTATTTTGCATTTCCATAAAATTTGTCGTGCTTAATTTTCTCTTGCTGTTTTAAGTGCCTTTGCCCACCAAAAAAGTCTAGAAATCATATTTTGAGCCTTATCCTCGTAGCTCGCCAAGAGCTTTAGATGGTCGCCACCTCCCATTATCACTGGAAAATACTGCTCTCCGTTTATATGAATTGCTTCCCGAATAGGTGCCATTTGAAGTTCAATGGCAATAAGACGCAATTGCTCCACAGCACGTGCTCCACCAACAGATCCATAACTCACAAATGCAATAGGTTTGTTGTTCCATTCTGGACCAATCCAATCAATCGCATTTTTCAATACGCCGGAAGTGCTGTGATTATATTCCGGTGTCACCATTATAAACGCATCTCCTTCATCAATCTTTTTTGTGAAGCGAGCAACGGCTTCATTCTCATAGGGTTCCTTTTTAAAGGAAGGGCTGACCGCCTCGTTAAAGAACGGCATATCGTAATCACGTAGGTCAAGCATTTCGACGATAATACCGGTTTGTTTTTTTATCTCCTCTGTAATCCAAGCAGCTGCTTTATCTGAAAAACGTCCCTCACGCGTACTGCCGATAATTACCTTTATTTTTATTAATGTTTTCATAATGATTTTATTTATATACCATCCTTGGAAAATTCAGCTACTCTTTTCTAAGAATATTGTTATTTCTTCAAAATTAGTTTTTTGATATTCTTTCGCCAATTTTAATCATGCCGTCGTAGATAGGGAGAAGATCGGACCCAAACCTTGTTAAGGTATATGTCACAGACAGCTTATCGATAGTTTCTTCGGTTCGAGCAATCGCTTTTATTTCTTCAAGTCGCTTTAAGCGAGCACTCAACGTAGCTGAGTTAATAGATAATATATTTCCGATTTCCTTGAAACGCATTTCACCATTTCTAAGAGTGCTTACTATTCGCAAAGTCCATTTGTCTCCAAGCAACTTGAAAACACTACGGCAAATAGGATCTGATGGTGTTAAAGATTGTTTTAATTTTTTCATCGTGTTGTAATGGTTAAACCAATTGATTTATTTTATAAAGTGCTTTACAATATAAACTACTTTATAATATAAATTGATAATATCATGTGCTCGTAATAAAAACAAGTGGTCGTAAATATTATAAGTATTAATAATAATAATAAAATAAATATGAAAATAACAATTTTTGGAGCATCAGGCGCAACAGGAAAAAATGTAGTTGAGCAGGCGCTAGCTCAAGGAAATGAAGTAACTGCATTTGTCAGAAACCCTAAGAAAATGGATATTAAAAACGATAAGCTTACTGTAACTCAAGGCGATGTCACAAAGGCGCAGGGTGTTGAAAATGCAGTTGCGGTTGCTGATGGGGTTGTCGTAGCGTTAGGCGCGTCTCCCGATATGCAGGCAGATATAGTTATGGAAGAAGGGACTAGGAATATAATGGATGCCATGAAAAAGCACGGCGTTAAGAGAATTATTGTCCAAAGCTCATATCCTATGAGTGGATCTGCGGAGGGTGTTGCGTTTTTGAAACAAATGGGTATGGGAGATGAGCAAATAGCGATGGTACAGCCTGTTCTTGATGATAAAGCAAAACAAGAAGACGCTATCCGTGATAGCGGACTTGAATATACAATTGTGAGACCCCTTATGTTAAATAATGAGCCAAAAACAGGAAAATACCGGGTAGGAGAAAATCTGGTTGTTAAAGTGGGAGATGCTATTTCCCGCGCGGATGTGGCGGATTTTATGTTGAAAGACTTAACAGAGAATAAGTTTATAGGAAAAACAGTAACCCTCGCATACTAAAAATCCAAATGTACGCATCACTTTGGTATCTCCTGATAGGATTCTTACTTGGCTATGGATAAAGAGGAGTACAACGAAGGCAATTGTCCCTATTGCACGAAAGTAATTTTTTGTGATGGCAAATTCAATTCCGAAGCCATGTCCACAACAAGATGTCCTCACTGACAGAAACCTCTCAAGGTGACAATAAGAAAAAGGATCTAAATCATTATTGTGCCATTTGATCCAAAGTCGGGATGCAAAGTCGACAAGAAAATAAATAATCGATGGACTCATCATTCTGATTGTAGTTCTTTTTTTGCCTCCGCTCATTAGTTTTCTATTCGACACTTTTAACGCCTTAGACAAAGTACCCCTACTTAACTTATTGACAGATGCGAGGTGTCTTTGATATACTTACCGAGTGGTAAGTAATGCAAATAAATAATTTAAAAATATGAGCACAATAGCAAAACAATCCGATGACATTATTCTAGACACTAAGAAATATATCATCGATACAGCTCGTCACCTTTTCTCTGAATATAGCTATTTGGGTGTTTCAATGAATGACATTGCAAAGAAACTGAATGTCACTAAGGCGGCACTTTATTATCATTTTGCCGGTAAAACAGAAATTTACGGGAAAGTAATCGATGGGGTTTCTAATGATCTAAGTCTAACTATTACGGAAGCTTTGAATGAGGTTACTATTGATAAAAAACTGCATAAATTAATTAAGAATTACTTGGATTTCGGTTTTAAGGAAAATAATCTCATTAAAGCTTTGATGTTAAAACTGCCACCAGCCGATTCAGAAATAACAAAACACATTATTCAGTTAAGAGAGCGGGTCGCTAGCCTAATCCAACCCGTAATTGAGGAAATGTCAGTAAACAAAAAAATAACCGGAAAAGTTGATAGTCGACTTTTAACTTCTATGCTTACCGGTATGATGGATGGTCTGCTTTTGGAACATTCATTCCTCAATAAAAAAATAAATTCAGCAAAAATATCAGATCAAATTATTGCTGTTTTATTTTAAAGGTCGAGGACTGATTCACCTCACGGGTCTTATAAATTAATTAGATTAAGTAAAATCATGCAAACAAATTTTTTAACAAACATTAATTGGTCAAGTCCTACAACTATTGGAATTGTTATAGGAGTAATCGTTGTCATAGCTATTGTCGGTTATTTGATATGGGCTTGGACAGCAAAAAAGCCACCGTTTGTACAATAAAAATATTTAGGGTATTCAGTTGCTAAATTTAAAATTATAAAAACTGAGTACCCAATAATGCTTTTATTTAATATTTTTAAAAAATAGTTTATGCATAAAGAATATAGACCAATAAAATTTCCAGCAGACGAATCAGCTCACGATTACATAATTGAATGGTGGTATTTTAACGGCCATTTAAAAGACAATGATGGCAATGAATATTCGTTTATGGATTGTTTGTTTCGGGTAGATGTTAAAAAAGTAAAAATACCATTTTTAAGCAAAATACCACTTAAAACATCTTACTTTTCTCATTCCCTTATTACTGATTTAAATACTAAAAAATTCTTTCATAGGATAGCCCCTTTCTCGATGATTTCTGATGATAGTTTCTCTAAGCCACTGCTTTATATAAATTATCTTAATCCGGAAGTCAAAAACGGATATATCAACTGTGCTATTGAAAAAATAGACGAATCAAAATATCACCTGAAAAATGAAGATGTTGATTTAATTTTGACCTCAAACAAAGAGCCAATACTTGAGGGAGGGAAAGGATACTTGGATCTTCATTCCAAAACCACATATTATTATTCTCTGACAAATTTAAAAACCGAAGGCAGGATAAAAATTAGAAACAAGTGGATAGATGTTACTGGAAAATCATGGATGGATCATCAGTGGGCTGACACTGAATATTCGCAGGATAAGTGGGATTGGTTTTCGGTGCAACTAGATAATAATACAGAAATAGTCTGTTGTGTATATGATGACGGCAAGGTAAAAACCTACTTCGCAGACATTTCTTATGCGGACAACCGCCAAGAACATTATCAAGAAGTTGAGATCACCACTTTAAATGAGCGGTGGACAAGCCCAAAAAGCAAAGCAGTTTATCCATTAGCATGGAAAATAAAAATACCGGAAAGAAATATCGAACTGAATTTGACGGCGAAAGTTGATAATCAGGAAATGCTATTTGGTTCAATTAACTATTGGGAAGGCCCACTTCGAGTGGAAGGAAATTTTGGAGAAGAAAAAGTAGAAGGAGTCGGTTTTATGGAATTGGTTGGTTATCCTTCACAATATACCAATGTAAAATATCTAAGCGATGAAATAGGTAAAACTGCAAGTCGGTTTTTCTCCATCGCCAAAAACAAAGCTTTTGATATAACCGGAAATTTAAAAAAGAGAATAACTGGATAGAATTATAATTATGGCAAAATCAAAGCGACCCAAAATCGGTTTAGCATTAGGAAGCGGAGGCTCAAGAGGGTTGGCTCATATTGGGGTCATTAAAGTCTTGGAGGAAAATAATATACCGATTGATTTTATTGCGGGGACAAGCATCGGCGCCATGGCAGGTGGATTTTATGCGGCCGGATTAGGTGTCAAAAAAATGGAGGAAATAGTATTAGAAACTAACTGGCGCAGAATGTTTTCGCTGGTTGATCCGCATTTAAAGCAAGGACTGATCACTGGAGAAAAAGTAAAAACATTTATTGAGGGATATGTTGATGGAAAAAGAATTGAAGATTGTAAAATCCCGTTTGTGGCGGTGGCTACGGATTTAAAAACTGGAGAGATTGTGGTTTTAAACAAAGGTGAAATGGCACAAGCCATAAGAGCCAGCATCTCTATCCCTTTGGTTTTTAAACCAGTGGAAATAGATGGCAGAATGTTAATTGACGGTGGTTTATCGGCACCTGTTCCTGTAAAGATTGTTCAGGATATGGGAGCAGATATAGTTATTGCTGTTAATTTAGACAAACATTACCACAATGAAAAATGGAAGCCTGGGTGGTACAATATTGCCAATGATTCGCTAAATATTTTGCGCCACCATCTCGCACTTTCAAACGTGTCAACTGCTGACATTGTTATTAATATAGATGTCGGCACAAATAATTATTGGTATCAGTTTATAAATGGTCAAGATAAAATCCTGACTGGTGAGAAAGCGGCCAAAGAAATACTTCCGAGATTGCAAGAAATAATATATCAAAAAAGCAAAAATGGCCTTAAAAAATATCTGGAATTTTTTAAGGGGTAAGAATATTAGTAACGGTATTTATTATAATTATGGAACATCATCCATCTCTTCAATACTGATTGGTATTTTAGTAGTATTAGAAGTATATTTGATATAATTTAATCTATGGATATTTTTTCACATGGCCTCTGGGCCGGGGCCGCATACAAAGCAATAAATAAGAAAGCAAAAAAGCCGCTCAATGTGTGGTTTGCCGGTTTCTGGGGAATATTCCCCGATCTTTTTGCATTCACTATCACGTTTATCTGGCTATTTGGGAACATTATTTTTGGCGGTATGAGTTTTTCTGATCTGCCACACCCCGATTCGGTTGAACCAGCGCCGCAGGATACCCTGCCGATTTTTCGTCTTACCTCGCTTCTCTATAGCATCAGCCACAGCGCAATTATATTTCTCATTGTTTTTGGTATAACTTTTCTCATATTTCGCCGGCCAATCTGGGAGCTCGGGGGCTGGTTTATCCATATTCTTTTGGACATCCCGACGCATTCCTTTCAATTCTATCCAACGCCGTTCCTGTGGCCGCTCTCTGGATGGACATTTGATGGATTCTCTTGGGGGACGGTCTGGTTCCTTATACCAAACTACATTGCCATCATTGCCGTATATATGCTTCTTCGCAGAAAGAAAAAACTTAATTCCGCTAGACATTATCCGAGCCATAACATTGAGTAAAGTAACGGTCCGTAAAATAAAACAAAATCTTTTCTGGGCTGCCGTCTAAAAAATAAAAAAGAAACACAAAAAATGGCGAAGCCCAGTTTAAGGACCTCGCCATTTAATGTTTATATTTTCTATTTCCATCTCGCGAAACTAAAATCAAGAATGCAATTCTCTGCCTCTGAGAAAGACAAATCATCCAGTTCTTTAATGCGAGTTTCTTGTTCACTCTCTCCTTGAATATATGTGTAGATCAAGTTAGTGAGTGTGCGACGTTGCCCTTCCGAAATCATTCCTTCGTCTACATATTCCACAGGAAAAGCATAACCTCTTCTAGGACCTTCAAAACTAGCTATCGCTGTATTGTTTATCATATTTTTAAGATTAAGTTAATAATAATTATTTCATCGGCAGTAAACTAGATATCAATTCCGAAGCATCAAATCGTGAGAGGTATGGGGAACTCAATTGATTGAGATATTCTTCTTTGGAAGAACTACTGCATTTCTCGTTAATCAATTGTTGTAAAAAATCACGCTGTTTCTGGGTTGCAAATTTCGGCAGATCTTCGTCATTGAAACTTGCAACTCTATCCCGACCTTCCAAATCTATTTCTTTGTTATCTTCCGGTAGAAAATCTTGTGAGAACAAGAAAGACATTCCTGTTACTCTTAAAATTCCATCAACAAAAGCACTTTTTTGCGCAACTTTAATTGTGGAATTAATAGATTCATCATGATCCTTGAGTGAGGCACTACCTCTGCCTTCGCCACAAACGACCCCATTTCTTCTGAGAACACATCTATAAACCACAGTATCGGTTGTGTTACCAAAGAAAGCTAAAGATTCCTTATCAGCCACAAATTGAGCTGTAATAGAATATATTTCTGCCAGGCGTTCAGCACCGCCTTTACTTAACACCTTTCTGCCTTCATCTGTAATCCAGTAATCTTGTTCAAGGACCAATGTAGGCAGTATTTGCTCCATAAATATCTTTCTCTTTTTTGCTAGAGCCTCAATACCGTTTTTTATATCCGTTTGTTCTATTATTTCTGGCATAAGTTTGAATTAATTTTAGTAATAATAATCGAGCCCTTAAGATACTCAACCGTAAATTTATCTCCAATCATAAAACCACCTAGCTTGGTTAGTAGGTGGTTCGCGATGACTATTTTCGGAGCTGTTGGTCTATCGCCCCTAACTCCATGTCTGAATTGATAGTAAACAGTCATTAATTTTTTCATTTTGTTGTACCAATCTTTTCGACTTGGCGATAGTAAAATAAAAACACAGGACGTCTGTATTTTTTTAGAATGTTGCCATTAGAATCTTTCTGCTCAACATAGGTTATTGACCTAATTGCTTTTTCGCCACGTCTTACCTTGAAACCTAACTTTAACCACGAATGGAAAGTTCTAATATTGTGATAGCAATCCATGTTCTTGATCTCAGCAGATCCATATTTCTCTTTTATAGCATCCTCACAAATGGTTTTTGTTGTCTCTGAACCCGTGTATTCAGATAGCGAACTATTCATCACTTCTTTTATACTTTGAACCATAGATAATAAATAATTTAATAAGTAAATTTTGTACGAGAGACTAGCACGTACCGTGAAGACATACATCGACCTGTCTTCAAAAACATAGTTTTAATGTTTGTGTTATTAAGTGTTTTAAAAAAGGGGTATGGGGGGTTGTCGATTCGTGGATGTTTGGGATTGGCTAGATGTGGTGAAACGTAACCTTCTGGAATTCCGAAACTTATTTTCAATTTAGGCTAAGGGGTTGTTTGGAATATTTTTAGATCTGAAAATCGAGGACCTCCAAAAATTCCGCTAGAAAAAATTAGAAAATGGCTTGGAAAATAAGGCCTAGTTTCAATATTTGCAGTATTTAATAACAAGGTGGTAATATGTAAGTACAACTTTATAAGCGATCTAAATCAGTAGACAATTACTGACATGATTCAAGACCAGACACGGGCAAGAAACCTATCATATAGGACTGCCGTGTCTGGCCGTGTCTCGAAAGGGATGCTGGAGGACTTCGGTCCTCACCTATGTGGTAGGTTTTTTGTTTATGAACACAGAAAATAATATAAATTATGAATATACCGATAAAAAGACTGCTCTTGAGGCAGTGGAAAATGACAGATATGTCTTAGCTTCTCTTCCTCCGAATCTTCAAGACGATGCGGAGATTGTTCGTGTTGCCATATCACTTGAAACTTTGTGCGGATCAAATATGAATGGGCCAGTATTTAAATATGCCTCTCCAAGATTACGCAGTAAAAGAAATATTGTGCTTGAAGCAGTAAAAAACTATGGCGAGGCAATAGAATACGCTTCACCTAGTTTTGATGACGATAAAGAAATAGTTCTTACTGCTCTAAATAATTCCTGGGTAGATACCTATCCTTATGGCGGATCCATTATTTATGCCTGTATATCTCGTAAACTTCGCGAAGATTCAAAAGTAATCGAGGCTATGGGATTTATAAAGGAAAGCAATTTGTTAATGCGTTTAATGACGTGGAAAGAAGACAAAAGAAAACGAGAAGAGTGGTGGCAAGAGAAATATGGAACAATCAACAAAGAACGCTTAGAACAGTGGAAGCGTGATGTGGCAGAGTGGCAACAGAATAAAAAGAGCAGTGAAAATGAAAGCTATACAAAACTAAGAGCAGAAATTGAGAAAATGCCTCAATATGAAATTTGGAGACAATCAGTTCTTGAGAAGTTTGGCAAAAAATGCGCTGTCTGCGGTTCTACCGAAAGTTTAGAAGTGGACCATCGCTATAAATCTTTTTACGCAATTATAAAAGAATACGGAATTACTAATACAATCCAAGCCTATGAATGTGCTGCTTTGTGGAATATAAATAATGGCGCGCCTCTATGCAAGAAACATCATGATAGAACTGTAACTAGTGTATATCGAATATTAAAAAGTAGTTTATCTTAAACATGAAAAGAAACATTTTTTATATAGCTATAGTTATTATTTTCTTTCTTGCCTTAAATTTTTATTTAAAAATTTCAACGCAAAGCACACACATTAAATGTCCGGAAGAGTACACAGAGGATGATATCGGCACTGCGGAGTATAGAGAGGCGCTAAGTAATTGGACCTCTGAGTTTTTTAAGACCCCTCAGGCAACAATGTCTGACTGGGCTATGGCAAAAATGAAACGATGGGAAGACAACAATTGTGTAATTGCCATTGAGCGATCTAAAATGTCTGGCAAGGTAGCAGATTTAAAACCGTGGGAGCGAGTAGATTATGAAGTACAAAATGCTATACAAAATGCCACAAAATAAAAACAGTAGAAATTTAATATATTCGTTAATGCTTTTTGTTCTAGCTAATGTGACCTTATTCTGTGAACCACTAGATAAATTGAAAGAGCTTATATTTTCCTTTCCAAGTATTAAAGCTAAATTTCTTTTTTCTGATTTTTTCCCATTATTCCTACAAATAAATGGCTATATGATTATATTAGTTTTCTTTCTTTTATTGTGTTCTGTCTATTTTAGTATTCAATTCATAAGGAAGGACTCTAGCGACAAAAAACTATTTGATTTAATCCCTAATAATACTTCCGGATTCTTTGCCCTTCTTGTGATTGTTATTTCTTCGATTTATATAAAAATGATTCTAGCTGAATTCATGACCTATCTCTAACTCAGTAGTTTTAGGTACTAGCGTATAATATAAGTATGAAAACATTAAAGGAATCATGCTTTGCGCTAAGCACAAAAATATTGAGAACTAGCCTTCAAAAAGCACGCTTAAAAGAGCCGGTGGAGGAGGAATATCTTAACTTTATACATAATGGTAAACCATCCGTCCTTTTCTATTCCATAGAGGATAGTTTTGATGGAAATACCTACTTTGTTATTGATTTTAACGGAGAACCACAGAAAATCCTTTTATCTAATAGAGAATTAACCTATGGCACCAGAACCTATTTAACTTGCGGTTGTGGACACAAAACCAATGCCTTATACCTCAAGAACACCCCGGAAAGCACCTTTTTTGCCTGCTTTAAGTGTCACAATCTTCGTTATAAATCTACTACGATCAATAGCAGGAGTGACCATGGACGAATGCTTTATCAACAAAGCAAGAGATTAGCCCTTCTTGATATGCGTGAAAGTATTCCACGACCTCTATATAAATCTAAATGGACAAAACGTTTTCAACGCTTCTTGAAACTCTGTAATCAATCGGGGTTGTTTAACCAAGTAAAGGATGCTCAAACAACTATGGAAATGATAAGGGGGTATCAATCTCAATAGTCTTAGACGAATACAATACTTTTGCAATTCTCTTAGAAGCTGTCCGTGCGGTTTAAGATTTTTTATCAATCAATAATGCTGTAAATGCCGTAATAGCGTAAATACTGACGACATTGACGATACTTACGGTATTTTTAAGCAACTATATTGTTGTGTACTTGCATATATGCCGATAGTTCCTGTATGCTTATAGCAATCGAATTGCGTTGGCTCAAAAGTTCGGAAAGCCACGCATTTTGGTCACAAATGGATAAAAATGAAAAACTCCAAAATTTACACAAAAAATGGGTGGAGGAGTGTGAGTGTGAACTTAAAAAAACAGCCACTCAAGCAGTAAAGGGTGTCGGTAGCGCGAACGCAGAGATAATATTTATAGGTGAAGCCCCTGGAAAATCAGAAGATAAAAAAGGCGAACCTTTTGTGGGCGCGGCGGGAAAATTCTTAAACGAAATGCTCTCGTTGATAAATTTAAAAAGAGAAGACATCTACATCACTAATATTGTAAAGTACCGCCCACCTGACAACCGCGATCCCCTGCCGGAAGAAAAAGCAGAGTGCAGAGAGTGGCTCTTAGATGAGCTAAAAATAATTTCGCCCAAACTCATAATTTTCTTGGGGCGACACGCAATGAATAATTTTTTCCCAGATTTGCAAATATCCCAAGCGCACGGGAAAATGCTTGTCAAAAAATTTAACGGCATGTCTACGAAATACTTCTTCCCTCTTTATCACCCGGCGGCGGCCCTATACGACGGCTCTATGCGTGGTATTTTAATAGAGGATTTCAAAAAAATTCCAAAAGTTCTGAAGGAAATTGAGAAACGTGAAGCTTAGTGTATAATCAAAAATATGGATGCAAAAAATATAAAAATAATTATTTTGGCGGCCGGGAAAGGTAAAAGAATGAAGTCAGAAGAACCAAAGGCTCTTACCAAATTGCAAGGCAAACCATTTTTAAAGCATATTTTGGAGACTTTAAATAGGTTTAATCCTGAAATAAAACCAATTATAGTGGTCGGCTATAAAAAAGAACGAATTTTAGAAGTCTTTGGTGATGGATACACATACGCTATCCAAGAAGAACAACTCGGCACCGGTCACGCAGTCAAGTCCGCCCGAAGTGCTATTGACTCCCCTCACGAGACTGTCTTGGTACTCTCTACGGACCAGCCCCTAATATCAAAAGAAACCCTCGCACGAATTTTTTCTGTGCATACCGAAAAGAAACCTACCATCACCCTGGGGACGGTGGTGGTCCCAGATTATGAGGACTGGAGAGTGGGTCTTTATTCAAATTTCGGCAGAGTCGTACGTACAGAGAATGGACAAGTAGAAAAATTGGTTGAATTTAAAAATGCCAACGATGAAGAAAAGAAAATCAAAGAGGTAAACCCGGCAATTTATTTGTTTAACGCAAAGTGGCTCTGGGAGAATATAGAAAAAATACAACTAAACGAAGCGCGAGGAGAATATTTATTTACCGATATAATAAAAATAGCTTTTGATCAGAATAAAAAAATTGAGGCCGTACCCGTGGCAAATATTATTGAGGGCCTCCAGCCAAATTCCCAAGAAGAACTTGAAATATTAGAGAAATTAATAGTATAGTGTCTTATGTTGAGTGCAGTTCACGCGGTTAGCTGTTTTGATAAATAACGATAAATGCGCGGTTAGCTGTTTTGGTGGGTCATTGACCTTATTTGCGCGGTTAGCTCAGTTGGTAGAGCGACCCCTTGACGTGGGGTAGGCCACAGGTTCGAATCCTGTATCGCGCACTTTATTATGAAAATTTTAAGCATAGAGACATCTTGTGACGACACAGGGATAAGTATATTAGATATTAAAGGAGGCATAAAAGATGCTTCTTTTAAAGTATTAGCAAACAATGTGTCTTCACAGATTGATGTCCACATACCCTACGGAGGCGTTTATCCAGCTTTAGCAAAAAGAGAACACACCAAAAACTTGCCTTTTGTTCTAGAAAAAACATTGGAAGAAGCCAAACTCTTAAAAAAAAGCCTAAAGAATAAAGCGCCTGTAGACGCTATCGCCGTTACTTACGGACCAGGCCTGGAGATAACACTCTGGACAGGGATAACTTTTGCACAAGAATTAGCAAAAAAATGGAACGTCCCCATAATTCCTGTGAATCACATGGAGGGACATATGTTTTCTGTTTTTGGGAAAGGTAAAGGAAAATTTAAAATTCCAGCCATAAAAACACCCACCCTATCACTGCTGGTCTCAGGTGGACACACAGAGCTCATATTAATCAAAAAATGGATGCAATACGAAAGAATAGGCGAAACAGTAGATGATGCTGTAGGTGAAGCTTTTGACAAGGTCGCACGCATACTCGGACTTCCCTATCCGGGCGGACCACAGATTTCAAAATTAGCAGAAAGTGTACGAGAAAATGGTGAAAAAACTTTTACGGACAAGTTTGTTCTTCCTCGCCCTATGCTTCACAGTAAAAATTTTGATTTTTCTTATTCTGGATTAAAAACAGCAGTTTTGTATCTAGTTAGAGATCTGGGTGGTCTTGAAAAAATTAATGAAGAGACAAAAATACAGATAGCTCTGGAATTTGAAAACGCTGCCATAGAATGTCTGGTTTACAAGACGACAAAAGCAATTGAAAAATATAAAATTAAAACTCTCATAGTAGCTGGTGGAGTCTCTGCAAACAATCATCTAAAAAGAGAAATCCAAAAAATAACCACAAATAAGATAAAACTTTTCTTCCCGCCCAGAGAATTGACTGGAGATAATTCTCTAATGATAGGCATCGCTGGATATTTGAATTACATAAAAAACAAGAAGAAAACTCCAAAAATAAATAGCATAAAAGCAACTGGTAACTTAAGGCTTTAGTCCTTCTCCAGTCAGAATAAATGTGATATTATTGGGTTATGCACGAGAAGCTAAAGAAACCTTATGACCCAAAAGCAACTGAAGAAAGAATCTACAAGCTCTGGGAGGAGTCTGGTTTTTTTAATCCAGATAATCTACCCGAAGAAAGAAAAAAATTTTTCACCATCATGATGCCTCCTCCGAACGTAACCGGTGTACTTCATATGGGCCACGCTTTGATGATCACCCTAGAGGATATAATGATCCGGTACAAACGTATGCAAGGGTTTAAAACCCTTTGGCTACCTGGCACAGATCATGCTGCCATAGCTACTCAGTCCAGGGTGGAAAAAGAGATTCAAAAAAAAGAAGGTAAGTCTCGTCATGACTTAGGACGAGAAGAAATGTTAAAACGAATAAAAGATTTTGCCAAAGAGAGTCACGACACCATCGTTTCTCAAATAAAAGTAATGGGAGCATCCTGTGACTGGTCTCGTGAAGCTTTTACTTTGGATGAAAAAAGAAATCTGGCCGTCAATACAATATTCAAAAAGATGTACGACGATAGATTGATTTATCGTGGAAATAGAATCGTAAATTGGGACCCAAAAGGACAAACCACTATCTCCGATGATGAAATTGTATATGAAGAGCGCAGTGCTAAACTTTACACTTTTAAATACAACAAAGACTTCCCTATTTTTATTTCCACCACCAGACCGGAGACAAAAATCGGTGACGTGGCAGTAGCAGTACACCCCGACGATAAAAGATATATAAAATTCGTCGGTAAAGAATATAATTTAGAATTTTGCGGAGTACCAATACATATTAAAATAATTGCGGACAAAGAAGTAGACCCTGCATTTGGTACTGGTGCACTCGGGGTTACTCCCGCTCACTCTATGATTGACTGGGAAATAGCAGACAGACATGATTTGCCAAGACCTCAAGTAATAAACGAATATGCAAAGATATCCGTAGGTGGTGAAGATTTGTTGGGAAAGAAAACTACAGAGGCAAGAGAAATTATAGTAGAATGGCTGCGTTCCGAAAATCTTCTAGAAAAAGAAGAAGAGGTAAAACAGAATATTTCTACCGCTGAACGAACCGGTGGAATAATAGAACCATTACCTAAGTTACAGTGGTTTATAAATGTGAATAAACCAATAAAAGAACGTGGAAACAAAACTTTAAAGGAACTGATGCGCGAACCCATGGAAAAAGGAGACATAAAAATAATTCCAGACTATTTTTCTAAAACTTATTTCCATTGGATAGAAAACCTGAAGGATTGGTGTATTTCTCGCCAAATATGGTACGGGCACAGAGTTCCCGTCTGGTATGACAATCAAGATCAGATTTATTGTGGAATAAAAGCACCTGAAGGAGAAAATTGGAAACAAGACGAAGACACCCTAGATACTTGGTTCTCTTCTGGACTTTGGACTTTTTCAACTTTGGGCTGGCCAGAACAGACAAAGGATTTAGAATCCTATCACCCCACGGATGTTCTTGAAACAGGATATGAAATTCTTTTCTTCTGGGTAGCGAGAATGATTTTAATGTCAGAATACGCGCTTGGAGTCATACCATTTAAAAACGTATTTCTGCATGGAACAGTTCGCGACGCCAAAGGAAGAAAGATGTCCAAATCTTTAAACAACGGCATTGACCCACTTGATATAGCTGACAAATTCGGCGCCGACGCCGGACGCATGGCTCTCGTAGTAGGCACGGCTCCGGGAACAGACAGCAAAATATCCGAAGACAAAATAAAGGGTTATAAAAATTTCTCAAATAAAATTTGGAACATCACCCGATTTATTTTGGACAATGTAGACGAAGATAGTTTTGGAGAAAATGTAAAAAATAAATTAACCAAAGAATTCAGTGAGATTGTAGAAGACATCACTTCTGATATGGATAATTACCGTTTTCACTTGGCATCGGAAAAAATCTATCAATACATCTGGCACAGATTCGCGGATGAGATCGTGGAAGAATCAAAGGAAATTATCAAATCTGGTGATGAAAAAGCAAGAGAGAGGAAAGCGACTCTGGTTACAATTTGGATTGACTGCCTCAAAATCCTCCATCCTTTTATTCCATTCGTCACAGAAGAAATCTGGTCTATGATACCAAAGACAAGAAACCAGCAGAATAAAAACCTTTTAATGATTGAACAATGGCCATCTTAACCACAGATCCAAAACTTTTAGCCATAGCATTCTTGGGTGGACTCATCCCTTCCCTTTTGTGGTTGTGGTTCTGGCTCAGGGAGGATGATAAACATCCGGAACCCAAAAGCATGCTGACTATTGTTTTTATTATGGGAATGCTCTCCGTCATGGTAGTCCTTCCTATTCAAAAATTTATCCAAGCCCATATAGGCTCTTCTCAAATGGAACTCGTCTTGTGGGCAAGCACGGAAGAAATATTAAAATACCTTGCCGTGTTAGCGGTTCTCTATAAGACAAATACCGCAGACGAACCAGTAGATTGGCCTATATACCTAGTCACCGCAGCTCTTGGTTTTGCCGCCCTGGAAAACACTTTATTTCTTATAAAGATGTACCCGATAAGTGGCACTACTGTGGCCCTACTCACCGGGCAGCTCAGGTTTATGGGGTCTACCCTGCTCCACACCATATCAAGTGGCATGATCGGTATCGCCATAGGACTCTCCTTCTTTATGAAAGAATGGAAGAAAGAGTGGTTTCTGATTATGGGCTTTATCGTCGCCATCACCTTGCATAGCGCTTTTAATTTTTTTATAATAAGTGGTAATGGAAATAATTTTTTGAAGATACTCGCGTTCTTGTGGGTAATAACTATTATCATCATGCTACTCTTTGAGAAAGTTAGAAGAATGAGTGAGAAGATTATTAATTAGAATAAAAAACATGGAAAATAAAAAAAGAAGTTTTTTTGAAAGATTGACAGGAAGCGTAAGTGTAGATGAAGAACAAGGATCAAACGGAGGATATCTGGGTAAGGGGTTCAGGTCTGGCAAAGGAGAAAAGGGCAACGACAATAATTGGATGGAAGAAAAAAATGACGAAGCAGAATTGTCCGTAGATGTGTACCAGACTCCAACTGACGTGGTAATCCAAGCGATGGTAGCCGGAGTGAAGCCGGACGATTTAGAATTGTCCATCGCCAGGGACACTATCACTATTCGCGGAGAAAGAGAAGAAAATAGAAATATTGATGAAGATAATTATTTTGCTAAAGAGCTTTATTGGGGAAAATTTTCCAGAACCTTCCCCCTCCCCATGGAAGTGGAACCGGAAGAAGTAGATGCCACCGAGAGACATGGTTTGATAACCATAAAAATCAAGAAAGTAGACAAGGAAAAGAAAAATACTGTTAAAGTAAAATCTATCTAATAAAAAATTCCCTAGTTTATAACTAGGGAATTTTTTATTATTCGTGCTTCAACCCACAAAAGCTTTGCTTTGGTGCCTGGGGGCAGGATCGCACTGCCGACCCTTCCCTCTTCAGGGGAATGCTCTACTAACTGAGCTACCCAGGCATAAATTCTCTCACACAAATTTTCAACAAACACTTTACCCAACCTGATGCATTCTATTAAAACAGTCACCCAGGCAAACTAATTTTTTTAAAAACTTTCTAATATATCACTCGCCCCACTATACAAATCCTTTACTTGATCAATATATGGCTGAAGTAAATAAAAAGCGCCTACCGCCGAACCGATAATAAACACCCAATATATGACCCTCATTACACGAGACCACATCATTGAACGTTTTATATCGTGCAACGTTTTATTATTATCTTCCACCAGGCGATATGTCTCCTCTAATAATCTTCTTCCTTCAGGATCCATAAGTATAATTTAGCATAGTTTTTTAAAAAATAAAAGGGATTTAAAAATTATATACTATAGTCCTCTAGCCCACTTTTTGGATAACTGATTTCTTTTTGTTTCATTCTTTCTTTGTCTTTATACATCTCCAAGTCAGTGTGGTTTAAGATTTCTTCAACAGCACTGGGAGTTCCTTTCTCTATCATCGTATATCCCATAGCTGCGGTAATAGCAAACTCTTTTTCATTAAGTTTGATGGTTAGATTATTATTTACGGATTCTTTTATTCTTTTAAATATTTTCTCTGGATCCACTTCCTTCTTAAATATTTGTAACAATATCACAAATTCATCTCCACCTTTGTTGTGTCGGAATATAAAATCTACATCCTTTATAACCATTCTAAGACGATTGGCAAAAGCGGTCAGAGCCTTGTTGCCCCCAGCATGTCCATATGTATCATTAAAAAACTTTAAACCATTCATATCTAAAGCGATGACCATAACTTTTTCTGGTACATCTTTCATATTTTTATTTTCAGTAGAATTCAATTTCTTGACCAAATCTTCTAGTTTTGGCACCAAATGATCTCCACCGGATAACCCAGTCATCCGATCAAACCTATCGGCTTCTACTTTTGCTTGAAGTTCGTTGTTTTTACGTTCTAGCTCCGCTTCGCGACTATTATAGACATCAAAAGCTCCTTCTATTGGCATATACCGATATATTATCACGATTTTATATATAAAACAAAACCACTCCAGATTTTCAATACGGAGGTTTTGTGTTAGATTATATATAGGTCTTCGTAGTTAAATGGATATAACGACTCCGTCCTAAGGAGTAATTGCAGGTTCGATTCCTGCCGAGGACACAATCTAAAGGGCTAATAAACCAACGATTCTTGGTTTATCAAAACCCACAGTAATTTCATTATCAATTATAATAACCGGCACACCCATTTGTCCGCTTTTTTCTACCATTTCCTTTCTCTTTTCAAGATCACTTGCTACGTCATATTCTGTGTAAGCAATATCGTTTGCTTTAAAATAATCTTTGGCCAGGTGGCAGAAATGACAAGTCGGGGTTGAATAAATCGTTACATTTTTCATATATTTTTCTTCTTTTATCTTTTAATATCTTCATTATAGCATACTTGTCAAGCACCAAAAATAAAGTTATATTTTAGTTGCGCGGGATTAGTTTAGCTTGCCCCGCCTGAAATAGGCGGGGTGAAGTATAATGAGTCTTATGCGGTTGTAGTTTAGTGGTAGAACTGGTGCTTCCCAAGCATCGGACGCGAGTTCGATTCTCGCCAGCCGCACATTTTATTTTTTCTCACCCAAAGCCATGATTATCTTGATGACCGTATCAGGATTGAGAGACATACTTTCTATCCCCTCATTTACCAAGAATTGAGCAAAATCCGGATAGTCCGACGGTGCTTGTCCACAAATTCCAATATATTTCCCCTTTTCTTTGCATTTGTGAATAATTTCCGCCACAAGTTTTTTCACAGCAGGATTATTTTCATTTGATATATGTGTGACTATTCCAGAATCACGATCAAGTCCCAAAGTAAGTTGAGTAAGATCATTGGACCCTATAGACATACCATCAAAGATTTCTAAAAATTCATCCGCTAATAAAATATTTGAAGGTATCTCACACATTACATAAATCTTCAAGCTTTCATCTTTTGCTCTATCTAAGCCAAATTCTTTCATCACTTCTATAACCTTCTTACCCTCTTCTGGGGTTCGACAAAATGGAATCATAGGTACCACATTTGATAGACCCATATCCTCTCGCACAATTTTCATTGCTTTACATTCCAAACCAAAAGCTGTTTTAAATTTTGGATCATAATACCTGGAAGCTCCGCGCCAACCCAACATAGGATTTTCTTCGTGCGGTTCATACATCTCTCCGCCGACTAAGGTACGATATTCATTGGTCTTAAAATCAGAAAATCTGATGATAACTTTATTAGGATAAAAAGCAGCGCCTATTTTCGCAATTCCGAGAGCCAGTTCGTCCACATAAAACTGAGGTTTGTCTTTATAAAGAGGCGTCATCGCCTCAATCTCTTTAAGTAATTTCGTGATAGCTGGAGTCTTTTTTCCAAGTTTTAATTTTTTATAATCAATCAAAGCGTTCGGATGTAAACGAATATGCGAAGCGATAATGAACTCAAGTCTTCCTAAGCCCACTCCTTCTGCGGGGATATTGTGGTTCTTGAAAGCATCATCGGGAGAACCAATGTTTACCATTATTTTTGTATCTACTTTAGGTATTTTATCTAAATGATGCTCTTTTACTTCAAATGGAATAATCCCTTCATATACGTTGCCCACCTGGCCTCCTGAGGCGTCCACCGTGACTTCCTGACCGTTTTTTAGTGCCTTGGTAGCATTATTAGCCCCCACAATACAAGGAATGCCCAATTCGCGAGAAACGATAGCTGCATGCGAAGTACGCCCCCCTTTATCTGTGACTATGGCGCTTGCTATCTTCATTATCGGCTCCCAATCTGGATCGGTTATTTCAGTTACCAATACTTCTCCTTTCTTGAAAGAATTTATACTTTTTGCATTGCGTAAGACACGTACCTTTCCCGCGCCAATTTTTGAACCAACGGCAATACCAGAAACCAACACCTTGCTCGTTTTTTGTAATTTATATTCTTTTAAGATATTTTTATCTTCTCCGGAAACGACCGTCTCTGGTCGCGCTTGCACAATAAAGAGCTCTCCTGTCTTCCCGTCTTTTGCCCACTCTATATCCATCGGTTGGTAGCGATTGTGTTTCTTGGAAAAATATTTTTCAATTTGCAAACACCATCTTGCCAACTTGACCGCTTCTTCATCTGTAATAGAAAATTTCTGCTGATCTCCCAAAGAAACTTTTTCTTGCTTCGTCCCGTCTTTAGCATACACCAGCTTTATATTTTTTTTACCAATATTCCTTCCAATGATAGGATTTTTTATATTATTTTCCAGGCTTGGTTTAAAAATGACAAATTCATCCGGAATTACTTTGCCCTGCACAATAAATTCACCCAGTCCGTATATTCCGTTAATAACGACAACTTTATCAAAACCTGTCTCAGTATCAATAGTAAAAGCGACCCCAGATGCTGACAAATCAGAACGAACCATGCGTTGTACTCCTACGGACAAGGCCGCATCAAAATGGGAAAACCCTTTATCTGCTCGGTAAGAGATAGCTCTATCGGTAAAAAGAGAAGCGATACATTTCTTAGTGGCCACAAGCACATTTTCTATGCCATGAATGTTTAAATATGTTTCTTGTTGACCAGCAAAAGATGCTCCTGGCAGATCTTCGGCGGTAGCTGAAGAACGCACAGCCACATCACTATCCTTTCCATATTTATCACACAGCTCTTTGTACGACTCAGCAACCGCATCTTTGAGGTCTTGAGGCAAACTGGATTTTAAAATTGTTTCTCTGACTTTTTTACCACGAATTTGCAAATTTTTGATATTTTTTGTATCAAGATCTGAAAGAATCTTTTTTATTTCATCGTCCAGTCCTGTCTTTTTAAAAAAATGACGATACGCATCAGCCGTCAGAGCAAACCCGTCCGGCACATTTACCCCAAGTGGCACAAGATTTGAATACATTTCCCCCAAGGCCGCATTTTTACCCCCCACACTGCCAACATCATCAATACCCACTTCGCTATACCATTTTACAAAATCTTGTTTTCCTTCCGTCATAAATAATCCTTATTATAATTAATAATTAATAATTTTAATTAACCTTTTATATTTTACCATTCTTTCAGTTTTTTGGGGAGAACCTGATTTTAATCCAAAACAATTAAAAGCATATGCCAAGTCTGCGATAAAATCATCCTCTGTCTCCCCGCTTCTATGGCTCACGATAAGCTCTATATTATTTTCTCTCGCCAACTTCATCGTTTCTAAAGTCTCAGAAAGGGTGCCAATTTGATTTGGTTTTATAATCATCGCACCAATACTTCCCTTTTCTATGGCTTCTTTTAAAAGAATTTTATTTGTAACGGTCAAATCATCTCCGACAACGATAGTTTCATTATTTTCTTTTAACTTTTTGAAACTTTCAAAATCTTCTTCATAAAATGGATCCTCTATAGAGAGCAAATTAAATTCTTGTATTAAAGAATTGTAGATATTTAAAAGTTCTTCTTTGGAAACATCCTTACCATCAATTCTATATAAACCAACAGAACTATTATAAAAAGAGGTAGCAGCAACATCGAGAGCGAGTCTGACTTTCCCCTCTAAATTGTTTTGTTTAATGGCTTCCGTTAAATAAACAAGTGGTTGTCTGATGTCGCTTGTTTTCGGAGCAAAGCCTCCTTCATCTCCTAAAATTAACGAATCTTCTCCTAAATCTTTCAAAATTATTTCCCTTAAAGAATCTTGTATTTGAATCCCAATTTCCACCGCCTCTTTTACATCTTCAGTGTTTGGAACAACATGATATTCTTGAAACGCCAAATCGTTCTTCGCATGCTTTCCGCCATTTATCAAATTCATATACAAATAGGGTGTTTTTCTGGAAGGTTTTACTTCTACCAGTGTGCGTAGATGCTCAAACACTTCTACCCCGGAAACTTTGGAAGCGGTTTTTGCGCAAGCAATACTGACCCCAATCATAGAATTACCACCCAGGTTATCTTTGTTTGAAGTACTGTCCAAGTCCAACATAACTCTATCTATTTCCTTTTGATTTAAAACATCTTGCCCGATCAAAGCCGGAGCAATAATATTATTTACTGTATCTATCGCTTTCTTTACCCCCTTTTTGTCTTCATCTCGCAACTCATGAGCTTCATGCACCCCTGTGGAAGCACCAGAAGGCACGGAGAAGCTAGCCGACATACCACCTGCTTCAACGGTTATTTTTAATGTGGGATTACTCCGTGAGTCCTTTATTTCTTCCGCGAAAATTTTAGTAATTTGATTTTGCATTTTATTTTTTATTTAAAAAAATCATTAAATCAGATACATTCGCCCCCGTCTTACCTGTAATAATCAAATCTCCTGTTTTTTGAAAAAAATTATACGAATCAAAACGACTTAAATAATCTTTCACATCCAAACCTAGTTCCTCCGCTTTTTTTATGGTGCCGACATCAACAACAGCCCCCGCTGCGTCACTATTATCCATTCCATCAGAAGCAAAAGATACAAAAACGCTATTTTCATCAATATATTTTTCTTCTATGACAGAAAGCCCCATGTGGAGATTCCTTCCTCCTTGTCCTCCGCCCTTTGGGACTTTGACACTCGGCTCACCGGCGGCTAAATTAACAAATTCTTTTTCTGTATCGTCTTTTTTATAAAATATTTTTTTTAATGCGTTATCTACCCCATCATACAAATCAGTGGAAATAATGTTTATTTTCAAATTTAATTCTTTTGCCTTTTTTGCCATAGCTTCCACTGCAATCTTGTTTGATACAAGCACAAAATTGTACACTTTTTCAAAATATTTATCTTCTTTTGGTGTTTCAATCAAATTAAAATTACCTAAATCATTTTCAACAATAATCCCTTTGGCGTCTTCTATGGTTGTCTCGTCTTTATAAGTTGGACCGGAAGCTACATCCTTAAAAACATCGCCAGGAACATCAGAAAAGATGAGTCCGACCACAGTCGCTGGATAAGCAATTTTGGCTAAACCACCACCTTTAAAAGAAGACAGGTGTTTTCTAACTGTATTTATTTCAGTTATTGTTTTTCCGGCTCCCAAGAATGCATCATAAAGTTTTGATCCTTGCAGATATTCATCCTCACCAGAACAAAGCAAGGCAGATCCCCCGCCGGATACAAGCACGATAATCAAATCTTTTTCACTTGAATTTTTTACTACTTCAAAAATTTTTTCACCAGCTATTACGTTCTCCTTACTCGGTTTGGGGTGCGTTCCAATAAAAATTTCAATATATTTACAGTCAACTTCTGAAAGACCCACGACGGCGCCCGTATTGATCCTAGACCCCAAAATTTTTTCTAGCGCCAAGGCTGCTTCGGGAGAAGACTTACCGAAACCTACAACTTTTATTTTTTCAAATAAAGATAAATCAAAAACTTCTCCCTGAATATCTAAAATATCGCCCTCAAGCGAAATTGATTTTGAAATTACTTCTTCTGTATTTATAGCTCTAACCCCGGCCTCCATTATTTGAAGCGCTGTCTCTCTATTTGAGGTAGTTGCTAATTCATCAAAATTTTTTATCAAACTTTTTCGCATACTAATTGACCAAATTAACCGGAGAATTTGAAATAAATTTTTGAATATTTTCTAGTGTGGTTTGTAAAATTCTCGCTTCAGCCTCGCGAGTATCAAAAGCCACATGTGGAGTCATCACGACATTCGGCATTTCAAGCATCGGAATGCTATCTCCTTTTTTAAATCCTTTTTCCCCTTCCAAAACGTCTAGGCCAGCTCCAGCTATAATCCCATCTCGCAATGCGTTCACTAAAGCTTCAGTCTCTATGAGCTCCCCACGAGCAGTGTTTACGAGATAAGCACCCTTTTTCAATAAAGAAATATTGCCTTTGTTAATTAAGTGATGATTTTCTTTTGTATAAGGAGCGTGCAAGGTAATGATATCGGACTCTGACAAAACTTCTTCCAGAGTTTTGTAAATAAAACCATTTTCTTTTGCAAAATTTGTGTCGGGGTATAAATCATAAGCCAAAACATTCATATTGAAACCACGAGCGATACGAATGACGTTCTTTCCTATTTTCCCCGTACCTACTACTCCTATCGTTTTCTTTTCCAGATCAAAACCTTGCGCATTTTTAGGTGTGGAATAATTTCCATTTTCTTTTAGAGCACTAGTTGCTTCTCTTATTTTTCTGGATAAGGTCAGAAGCAGAGCAAAAGTAAATTCAGCGACAGTTTCCGAACCATAAACAGGCACATTGGAAACTTGGATGCCCTTGGTCTTGGCATATTCATAATCAATATGATCATAACCCGTAGAACGGGTAGTTATAAATTTTAAATTGGGGAGGGTATCAATAATATTTTTATCTACAGTGGAATCTATAAAAACAGAGACGACGTCAGCATCCTTTGCTAAGGCAACATTGTTTTCCTCTAATTTTTCCTCAAAAAAAGAAACTTTTGCATCACTAAAAGAACCTTCAAAAATGGATTGCTTATCTTTTTTCAGACCAAAAAACATGATTTTCATAAATCAATTATAACACATATCTTATTTAAACAAATTCTTTAAAAAAGACCAAAAACCGGAAGTATCTTCGGTTGGTTCTTTGGGTAAATTTTTATCTTCCACCACTATAACGACACTCTCCCCCTCCTTGGCCAAACCGTAATTTTCCCTAAAAAACTTCTCTTTCCCCTCTTCCGTTTGCAAACTATTTATATCAGCCAGAAGTTTTTCTTTTTGTTCTTTAAGTTCTAATACTTTATTTTCAACCGCTTGTTTATTTTTTCCGGTTTCTTCCATGGTATTCCAAAAACCAAGCACATTCCAAGCAAAGACCAGTATGATAACTCCCAAAAACACCAAAACAGGTCTGGACTGCATTATGTTTCTCCACACTCTTTTTTTCTGAAAATTTCTCATATCCTATAAAATATGCTACACTCAGTATATGCTTTTCAATAAAAAACATCAAAAGAAAATCCAATTTGCTTGGGCAGTGGTCAGCGTTTTAATCATCGTCAGCATGATTTTGCTTTATTCTCCGATGTTCAGGTAGTTTTATTTGTCTTTATTTATCCCCGGTTCGCATCATCTTCAAAAATATATCTTGGGAAATATTCACTTTCCCTTTTTCTTTCATCTTTTTCTTTCCCTTTTTTTGCTTTTCACGAAGCTTCATTTTTCGGGTAATATCACCTCCATACATATGTTGAGTGACATCTTTTTTCATACCCGAAAGAGTTCGGGAAGAAATAATACGTCCGAGAGCTCTGCCTTGGATTTTTAGAGTAAACATCTGTCTCGGTAATATCTCCGCCAATTTTTCTACTGCTTTTTCAGCCTCTTCTTCGGCTCTTTTTTTAGAAACAACCCTGGAGAAAGCAGGCACCACCTCATCCGCCACCAGCACATCCAGCCTAGTGACATTGGCTTTGCGCATTTCTCCTATTTTGTAAGAGATAGAACCATATCCCGACGAAGTACTTTTTAATTCATCAAAGAAATTACGCATGAGCTCGCGTAGTGGCATCGTGACAGATACAGAAGACCTGTTGTCTCCAAAGTTATCCGTCTCTCCTATTTCCCCTTCATGATCAAATAAGAGTTGCATTATATTACCAATATATAAGACAGGAGTGATTATCTTTAAATTTACCCAAGGTTCAAACACATCTTCTATCAGACCATCATCGGGAAAGAAATATGGAGAATAAATTTTCTCCCGCTTTCCGTTCTTCATTAAAACTTCATAAGTGATAGATGGTGTAGTAATAACCAACTTTAAATTAAACTCGCGCTTCAGCCTTTCAGTAATAATTTCCAAGTGAAGCATCCCCAAAAATCCACACCGAAAACCCTTGCCGAGAGATCCGCTTGATTCTTCTTCATACGAAAAAGCTGAATCTGAAAGTTTCAGTTTACCTAATGATAATTTTAATTCTGCGAAATCATCTGCATCTTCAGGAAAAACAGAAGCCCAGACTACAGGTAATGGCTGCATATAACCAGGAAAAGCGGGTAATGGATTTTTAAACATAGTAATGGTATCTCCGACAGAAGCTATGCCGGGCTTTTTAATACCAGTAACAATGTAACCAGTCTCACCTGCAGACAAATGTTCACATGGAGTTTCTTCCGGAGAAAAGGTGCCGACCTCAAGCGCGGTAAATTTTTCACCAGAAACAGCAAAAAGCAAAGTATCTCCTTTTGAAACTTTTCCATCAAGCACTCGCACAAAAACAATGACTCCCCGATGATTTGAATATTTGAAATCAAAAACAAGCGCACGTAATTCATCTTCTTTTTGGTATGTTCTCTTGGGCTCCGGAATACGTTTTATGACTTCTTGTAAAAGATTTTCTACCCCTTCTCCGGTGCGCCCAGAAACAAGTAAAATTTCGTCCGGGTCGCAATTTAAAAGATCTACAACTTCCTCTTTTACATCAGAGACCCTGGACAAAGGCGAATCAATCTTGGATAGTACTGGGATGATTTTAAGGCCTCCCTCACGAGCCATAGCAAGCGTGGTAAGCGTCTGTGCCTGCACTCCCTGAGTAGAGTCTATAAGCAAAATAGAGCCTTCTACGGCCTTTAGAGCGCGAGAAACTTCATAGGAAAAATCTATATGCCCCGGAGTATCTATAAGATTTAAAACAAAAATCTTGCCTTCGTGGGTATATCGCATCCTGACAGGTTGCATCTTAATAGTAATTCCCCGCTCCCGCTCCAGGTCCATAGAATCCAAAACCTGGTCACGCATTTTGCGAGTTTCTATGGTATGTGTGAGCTCAAGCATTCTGTCCGCCAAGGTGCTCTTACCGTGATCAATATGCGCTATTATTGAAAAATTTCTAATGTGTTTCAAATCCATAAGTTTATCTTAGCAAAGAAAAAATTAAATTACATTTTTGAACCCCCCGGCTTGAAGATCCCATAATTTTTTATATAATCCGTCTCCTTTAGTTATAAGTTCTTCGTGTGCTCCATCTTCAACAATTTTTCCTTTTTGGAGCACAATAATTCTATCCATTTCTCTGATAGTTGAGAGTCTATGAGCGATGACAATAGTTGTTTTACCCTTGATAAGTGTTTTAAGGGCGTCTTGAATTAAAGACTCAGAATGAGAATCAAGCGAAGAAGTAGCTTCATCCAAAATGAGAATTGGGGCGTCTTTAAGGATTGCACGAGCTATCGCGACACGCTGACGTTCCCCACCAGATAGCTTTACTCCCCTTTCTCCGACATAAGTCTCATAACCATTTGGTAAAGCATCTATAAAATCATCACAATGAGCAAGGCGAGCAGCATCCAATACTTCTTCGTCTGTTGCATCACGTCTACCATAACGAATATTTTCTAAAAGAGTGCGATGAAAAAGTATTGGATCTTGTGGCACAAAAGCAATTTTCTCTCGCAAATTTTCTTGAGAAATTTTGCTTATATCTATACCATCTACTGTTATTTTTCCAGAAGTAAGATTAAATAATCTCATAAGCAGGCGCACAAAAGTGGTCTTCCCCGCACCAGAAGAACCCACAATAGCAACTTTCTGCCCAGCAGGAATGGTTATAGAAAAATCATCTAATACTTTAGAATTATTATTTTCATAGATATAAGTAACATTATCAAACTTAACTTCACCCAAAACATGCCCCAAACTATCTTCCACTTTATCTACAATTTCGTATGGTGTACTTAAAATAACAGCCATTTCTTCAGCGTCAGCAAAACTCTCATAATAAGCACGCACAATAGACCCAAAACTCCACAAACTTTCAGCTAAACGCATAAAATAACTTTGCAATAAAACAACTACCGGCAAAGTAATCAGACCAAGCTTCCAATCACCTAGAACAAACCAAAAAATAATAAATTCAAAACAAATTGTATAAAAAGCTTGTATAGTAGAAAGACCTTCCCAAAAATACCAATTTATAGTTGTTTTTTTTCTCTGATTTTGAACCACCTCACCAACACGTTCATTTTCGTATTTATCCCCAGTAAACAATTGAATTGATGAATGGTTGCCAATTGAATCTGATAAAACACCGACGGTCTTTGAATCAGCCTCTGAAGCAATAATATCGTATTTTAATTTATAACGAATATAAACAAATGATGTTACCAAAAAAACAACACAAAAGATTCCTAAAATATAAGAATATTTGGGTAATAAAACATAAAAAGCAACAATAGTTCCACCACCACGAATAAGAAGTGGCAATCCATCCATCATCATCCTATCAGTTAATTTCTCAAAAGCTCTTACGTATTTATTTATTCTTTGAGTTAAAGAACCACCAAAATTATTTGCAAAAAATGAATGAGAGTGCCCCACCATATAAGAAAATGCTTGCTCTCGAAGACCAGCCATAGAACTCGCTTCAAAATAAGAAAGACAAAATCCTGATATTCTCCGAACAGAAAAACGTGTAAAATTTAATAATAAAATTAAAATAATTATTGATTGAGCAGTAGAAATTACAGTAAAATCATTTACACTTAAAACATTCCATAATTTCAAATATTGAAGCGGTATATAAACATCAAGAATTGATGCAAATATCATAGAAAAAACAACAGCAAAAAAAGACGTTTTATAGTTCTTTGCTACTTGCCAAAAGTATTTAAGCACCAAACCTCGGTGCAGATTTGAATAGTCTCTTTCCATATAAAAAAGACACATGGCGTGTCATCTTTTCATTATACCATAAAATCTAAAAAAATGAATTAAATTCCCTCCTGAGATGGAGCGATGACTCTCGCCTTCCAGAACTTGGTCCTTAAAGTTTTTAGGAGGTCACTCAACTCTTCGTTCTTGAGCAGGTATAAAACATAGACAGCGGTCACTATACCCAAAATTCCAGAAAGGAACCCCTGTAAGAATATACCCCAAAAAGTGGTTGTGCCAAAAATAGGAGAAAAAATACTTAGACTCAAATAGCTAACCAACCCAAGGAAAAATGAGGCACCCAGGCTTTGGAAAAATGTTTTGGTAATAAAAGATTCATTCGGCAAAAAATCTTTTTTGACAAATACCCACTGTAAAATAAAATTACAAATAGTCCCGACAGAATATGCAAGTGGCAACATCAGTACTTCGGTTCCAGGAATATCGTTTACTTTTAACATAGATTCTATAAAATATCGGAAAATCGGAATGGTTTTAAAAGTATAAATAAATATAAAAGATAAAATTATTATCAACAAAGAAGAGAAGAGATTGATTAAAAGTGGACGTTTGGTATTGCCGATCGCATAATATGAACGAGACAAGAGAGCAATCATCCCTTGAGCTAAAATAGAGACGGAAAAAACAGCGAGCGAAGCTGCCACCAGACGAGTATCTTCCCAAGAAAAAGAACCGGAGCCGAGAATTACACGCACAATCTGGGCACGAAGCACAATAAAAAGGAAAATGACCGGCAAAGACCAAAAAACTATTGCTCTAGCCGCTGACTTTAAGTGATTTTTAAATTCATCTTTTTTGCCATTAGAAAAATATTTCGCCAGAGATGGAAAGGCAGCAACCGCGTAAGATATTCCTATAATATTGAGAGGAACAGATTGGAGAGTGAAAGAAAAATTAAACACTGAGATAGATCCACTTTTTAAGAAAGAAGCCAGCGCTATGATAAAGATGATGGCTATGCTATTGAAAGCGAGACCCATAGTACGAGGAAGAGATGAAAGAGCTGTACTTTTTATGTTTTTAAAATCAACCGAAAAAGAAAATTTTGGGGTAAATCCACAACTATGAGAGGCCAGTACTTGTATCAAAAAATGCATAAGGGCCCCTATGGCTACACCAAAAGCCAACCCTTTAATGCCAAAAACTGGATAAAGAAATATAACACCGATGATTATTCCTATATTGTAAAGAATGGGGCTCAAAGAATAAATAAAAAATTTACGAAAAAGTTGGGTGACTGTGCCAAAAAGATTTGACAATCCCATTAGAATTGGAGAAAGAAGCATTATTCTTGAGAGAATAATCACCTGCTCTTGATAAAAAGAATTAAAACCAGGGGTAATGAATAAAACCAATTTAGGCATCAAAAGAAATGCAATAACAGAAACAAAAACCATCAAAATAAAAAATATAGTGAAAATGTCATTCAAATATTTTTTAGCTTCTTCTGTGACCTTATCTCCGTCCATCTTGGCTACAAGAAATGGGATTATAACAGTGATAGACACAAGCGATGCTACACAAATAAAAATTAGATCAGGTATACGAAAAGCAGCGTAATATGCGTCCAGGGAAGCAGAAGGTCCTATAAAATGCGCCATAGAACGATCTCTAAAAAGCGCCAAAATCTGAGAAAGCAAGGTGAGACTTCCCAAGAGAAGGGCGGCCTGATTTATACTTCCAGATTCTTTAGTAAAAATTCTTAAGATCTTCTCCATTTTTTATTAATCAGTCTTATCTTCTGAAGAAGGTGGAGTCGGAGAGCCGCTCAAAGAATTTACATACTGAATTAAATTTTTGTCGTTCGGAGCAAGAGAGAGAGCTACCTTTCCATAAGACAATGCTTCGGCATTATTGCCTTCTTTTTTTGAAATCTGAGACAATAAAATTAAAGCATCAATATAATTTTGCTTAAGAGACAAAGCCGCTTTTGCGTAATCCTTGGCCTCTTTTGTTTTCCCGTCAGCAAGGGATGCACTTGCCATTGCCAACTTAAGACCTGGATTGAGTGGGTTTAGGCTGGAAGCTGTCTGATACGCCAGAACCGCATTACTATAAGCATCTTTGACTCCAAGGGTTCCAACCCCTTGATACACAGAACCTAGCAATTGGAAGTTTACATAATTTTGAGGATCATAAGTCGTAGCCAACTGAGCGCTATTTACTGCTTGGTCAAAACTTATTTTTAAGTTTGCTTTATCCTCCTCTGATAATGACTCTCCGGCGGAAACAATAGAGTCCAGTTTGACTAGATAAATCTGTGAATAAGTCCTAAGATATAGATCGTTTGAGTATAGAGAGAGAGCTTTGCCGATAGCATTTTCTGCTTCAGCAACTGAGGTGGCCTGAAGTGATTTGCCAAAATAAGAAACAGAAGCTACTCTTTCTATATACTTGAATGAAATGGTGGCAGAAAAAATAACCACAATAATCAATGCAAGAATGGAGAAAAAACTCTTTCTATGATCGTTTAAGAATGAAATTTGAAATTCTTTTCCGCCACCAGAAGAAACCAACCCGATGAATACTCCGGCAAAAGCAAGAGCTAATAAAAATATTACTGTACCGGTAGAATAAAAGAATGATGAAATAAATAAATAGAGAGATAACACGAAAAAAGCTAATACTTCCCAATTTGCTCCATCTTTTATGCTAGAAAATACCGATTTCATCCCCGTAATTAAAAATAGAACAAAAAATAGAAGCCAAGCGAGAATACCTAAACCACCGGTAGTAGCCAAGAAAGTTGGAATTAAACCAGAGCCCGAGGTAAACGAAACGTCCCAAAATTGAGTATCGTTTATTGACCCGGGTTTGTGCATTGCCCATGCAATATCAAATCTATTTGGGCCAACACCCCAGACAGGGTCTTTTAACAATACACCTTTCGCGATAGACATGGTCGCACCCAAAGAAGGGCTAACTTCTGAGTTTGTTATTTGTAAACGATTGGGAATTATATTGCCTATAAATTGTCCGGAAACAAAGAAGAGAAGTGACACCATTACAACCGTAAAAGAAATTATCGGGAAATGCCTCTTTGTATTTCCCTCTTCATTTCCCTGAAAAGAAATTGAAGTTTTGTAAACAAATATTATAAGACTGGAAATTCCCAACAACACCCACACTAGAGGGAAATTTACCGTCGCCGCCAAGAGAATTGAAAGCAACATAAATATTTCCAGTAAGAACTTTCTCATCCTGGAAATTGGGAAAAATTCAACCACCAAAAGAAAAACAAGACTGGAAAATCCAGCAAAAAGACCCAGCGCATTCCAAGACCCCAAGACATTGCCTGTTTTCCCTGAAAGTATTCCCAAAGAAAGTATATTGGGCATAAACAAATGAGCAGTCTGGAAGATTAAGACGAAAGCTGAAGACAAGATTACCCCAAGCAAAACCACTTTGGCTCTTTCTTTAGTACGAAAGACGATAGAAGACAGCAACATTAAAATAAAGCCCGAAAAAATAAACCAAAAACTTCCTATATCAAACATCACTCCAAATAAAGATACCTGAGAATTCCCGGAGAAAATGGCCGAAAAAAGAACCGCTAAAACCACACCAAAACCAGCCAACAACACGGAAGATTTGGGAAAAATCATTTCTCCGTCAGAGAATCTGGCAATGGCCCAAAAAATAATACAGGCCACAAGACCCAATACTAAGAGTAACCCCTTGGATGTTTCAACGGGGATATTTGTAAAAGGTAAACAAAAAACCGGCAAAAGCACTACTACTAAAAATAATGATAAAAATGAGAGCCTATCAAATATATTTGAATGCATATGTTATATTATACTATATAATAATAATTAAATACAAATAATTATCCTAAAACACAATGTTAATAAGTCTATTTTTTACATAAATTATCTTTTTTACACTTTCTCCCTTTATATACCTTAAAACAATTTCGTCCACAAGAGCCCTCTCTTTAATCTCCTCATCATCCTCATCTATCTTGATTACTATTTCTGTTCTGACTTTGCCATTTATCTGTACCGCTATTTTTATATCTTTATCCTCGGCCATACTCTCATCCGCTTTTGGCCAATTGGAGAGATGAATAGACTTTTTCTCTCCTAGGATACTCCACAATTCTTCTGCCATATGTGGAGCAAACGGAGAAAGAATTTGTAACAAAATTTTATATTCATTTTTTAAAATATATTCCGCTTTTTCCCACTCATTGAGGAGTATCATCATCTGGGTAATTGCTGTGTGAAATTTATACTCTCCCATATCTATGGTCATCTTTTTTATAACCTTTTGCAGAAAAGGTGTGCTACTCCCTTTACCTATTTTGTACTGGAATTTCCATACTCTTTCCAAAAATCTACGGATCCCCACCACGCCATTTGGATCCCAAGGATAATTTACCGTCACTCCGTATGGTCCCATAAAGGATAAATACATACGCACCGTATCGGCTCCAAGCTTTTTGACAATTTCGTCTGGATCAACGACATTCCCTTTTGACTTACTCATTTTATTGCCATCTGGCCCCAAGATAAGCCCCCTATTTCTTCTAACCTTGTACGCTTCTGTGTCTTTTACTAAACCTAAATCATACAGCGCTTTTACCCAAAAGCGCGAATAGAGTAAGTGCATTGTAGTGTGTTCAGCCCCACCCATGTACAAATCAAGAGGCATCCACGCATCACAATATTTTTTGTCTGCAAATTTCCTCTTATTTTTTGAATCAAGATAACGATAAAAATACCAGGATGAATCAACGAATGTATCCATGGTTTCTACTTCCGGTTTCCACCCTTTGCCAAATATTTTTTCTGTCCTCTTTAACAATTCTTTGCTTTTTGCCAGTGGCGCAATTCCGGAAGGTTTGTGATCAACATCTTTTGGCAAGAGCCAAGGCAAATGCTTGTCAGGAACCATATGAGCCAACCCGCTGGGATCATAGACAATAGGTATCGGAGTACCCCAATATCGCTGACGACTAATGCCCCAATCACGCAGTTTGAACTTTGTAATTTTCTTTCCAAAATCTTCAAAACCCGCCTTTGTGTAATTTTCTACTATCGGTAATTTAAATTTTTCGGCAAATTCCCTATCACGCTCGTCGTCTTTAGGCACAGCCATTATGGCTCCAGTGCCATAAGCCACGAGCACATAGTCCGCAATCCAGACTGGGATTTCTTCTTTAGTGGCTGGGTTTATCGCTTTCACTCCTTTCAACTCCACTCCCGTTTTTTCTTTAGACTGTTGACGACTGAGCTCGGACTTTTTCTTGGTATCTAAAATGTATTTTTCAACTTCTCCCCAATTTGTAATGTGTGATTGTAATTTTTGCAACAATTCATGTTCTGGAGCCAAGACCAAATAAGTCGCTCCGAAAATAGTGTCTGGACGCGTGGTGAAAACTTTAATCCGTGATTCGTAATTCTTGATTCCAAATTCAATTTCCGCTCCTTCTGATTTCCCTATCCAATTTTTCTGAGCTGTTTTTATTTCCTCCGGCCATTCTAATTTTTCAAGATCATCAATCAATCTATCTGCATATTTTGTAATACGCAACATCCATTGTTCCTGGTTACGCTGTTCAACCTGAGATCCACATCTGTCACAAAATCCATCTACCACTTGCTCATTTGCGAGAATCGTCTGGTCTTTGGGACACCAATTTACTTTTGTCACCGCGCGATATACTAAATCATTTTTTAAAAACTGACCAAACATCCACTGGGTCCATTTATAGTACTCCGGATCACAAGTAACCACTTCTCGTTTCCAATCAAACATGGCTCCTATAGATTTTAATTGCACACGCATTTTTGCCATTTGTTTGTATGTCCACACCTTGGGGTCAGCCCCAAGATTAATTGCAGCATTTTCTGCAGGAAGTCCGAAGGCATCAAAACCCATGGGATACAAAACATTAAAACCTTGCATCCGTTTAAAACGTGCAAAAATATCAGGGACACTAAAAGCATACCAGTGCCCGACATGTAAATTGCCTGATGGATAGGAAAATTCAACTAGAGTATAAAAGTTCTTTTTCCCTTTTACCTTATCTTTGACTTGATAAATCTTCTTTTTTGCCCAAATAGTCTGCCATTTCTTTTCTATCTTTTTGTGATCATATTCACGCATGTCTTACATAATAACCAAAAAACCGCCTTTATGCAAAGCGGTTTTTTGTTCGTTTGACACAATTAATTATCTCAACGGTTTTGGGTACGGAGGATAAATATCTTTATCAATGGTACGAGTAAAACAAGTGCGTCCTTCCTGGTGGTCCCAAGATTCATTCATACCTCCACCCGGATAAGGATACGACACGTTGGCGATATCTTTTTCATAAGCAACCATCGGGATTATTCCCCCTCCACTATATTCACGCCAACCTTTTTGGATGGGTAAAGTAAAGGTAGCACATAGTTCAAAAGATAGTGGCCCTTTGACAGCGTATTCATACACCTTTCCTTTTTCAAATTCCGGCTCTACTGGCAGAGAATAACCAGACAGAGGATTTGCAAGTTCGGTTAAATCTTTTGGTAGTTTTTCTTTTTGTTGCCAATAATTAATTACTTGATACTGAATACTTTGGAGGTCATTCACCCTCCTATCATCCAAGCGGAGAGATCTTTGCGTCATCGGGCTGCCAATGATTAAAAAGCTATAGCTGACAGCAGATAAAACAAGTGCGATACTAAGTACACCAAAAATCATACCCACTTTGGCAGGAGAACTCTCTTTGTCGCGAAGCAGGAGGATGTAATAAAAACCAACCAAACCTGCCACTACCAGCACAGTGACAACTTTCAAGATAAATCTATAAGTTATTTCTCCAGAAATAAAGTATTTTATCAAAGTCACAAGATCAATCACGACAATAAGTGAAGACAAAAATAAAATAATATAAATAACCCATTTTTTTATAATTTCATCAATACTGCCGAGGACCCTTCTCCCATATTTTTTCCAGAGATAAGACACCACAACAAAAATTGGAAAAAATATTATGAGTGTAGAGAGGGCCATACGAATACTCTCATACTCATAAGTAGAATATCCATATTGGTAACTTGAATTCAAAACATCCGGGAAACGTTTATTTAACGTCTCAAACACAAGGTTCAAAAACGATACGACTGAAGTTATTAATGTTATTAATACGCCCAAAGACAAGAAGAAAAAACCGATATTAAGTTTTGGTTGATTTGTTTCCATAAACTATATTATACGCTCCAAATAGCGGTGTTGGCAAGAGAAATTAGACGACTGTTTGATTTCTCAAACACACAAAGCTCCCCCGCCTCTACCCCGCCTTCTTTTTGCTTCATTGTCTCCAGAAGAGCATATTTGAGAGAAAGTGAAGACGAATCCGTCGCGTATGAGGTTAGAATCACAAAAAGCGGTTTGTCACTCAAGACTTTTTTTACTTGTAAAAGAAGCTTGGGTAACATTTCTTCTATTTTCCAAACTTCTCCCTTGGGTCCCCGACCGAATTTCGGCGGATCCATAATCACCGCATCATATTTATTCCCTCTTTTTTCTTCCCGTTCTAAAAATTTTAAAACATCATCTTCTATCACTCGCATCGGCGCCCCAGCCAGCTCGGTATTTAACTTTTGATTCTCTTTTGCCCAGTTTAAAGTTTGCTTTGAAGCATCCACATGGGTCACTTCCGCTCCGGCCCGAAGAGCAAACAAACTCGCCACCCCGGTATAACCAAATAAATTTAAAAATTTAACTTTCCGGCCAGAATCTTTGATAGAATTTTCTATAAAATCCCAATGGCTTGCCTGTTCTGGAAAAAATCCAAAATGTCGGAACGGCGTAGGCATGACAAGAAACTTTATACTTTTATATTCCATCTCCCATTTAGCTTTCATATCAAAAGTACTCTTTGACATCTTCCATCCCGCTTTGGCGCCTACTTTGGAACTCCAAAATTTGCCCTCAGCTTCTTCCCATTCTTTTTTTGAAAGGGTTTTTGGCCAAACGGCGTTTTCATATGGCCGAACGAAAACATATTGGCCGAATTTCTCCAACTTCTCCCCGGCACCTGTGTCTAGGAGTTCGTAATCTTTCCAATCTTTGGAATAAAAAGTATTAATCATATTAAAAATTCTATCACGTCGCCGTCTTGTACAATATATTCTTTTCCTTCCGTTCGCACCCAGCCACGCTCTCTTGCCTTGGCGAAAGAGCCGGCTTCAATTAGTTGATCATAAGACACCACTTCCGCCCGAATAAATTTCTGTTGAAAATCCGTATGGATAGAACGACCGGCAAAAGGTGCTGTCGCCCCACGGAGAGTGGTCCAAGCCCTTGATTCATCTTCTCCAGTGGTGAAGAAAGTAATTAAATTCAATAAATCATATCCGGCCTTTATGAGATTATCCAAGCCGGTACCGAAGACTGGGTCAACTTCAATATACGGCCCGGGAAGCTTGGAAACAAAATCATTTTTTACATTTTCCGCTGCTTCTGACTTATTTAAAACATAAAGTGTCGGTTTCTTTATGCTCGCTTGTTCTAATTCAAAATTTATAACTTCAATATCAAAAAGAGGGTCTATCTTATTGTGTACGTGAAGAGTATTAGCGTCTTCAAAAATTCTTACCACTTCAATAATCGCATCCACTTCGCGAATATGAGACAGAAATTTATTTCCTAGCCCCGCTCCGTCCGATGCTCCTTTTACCAATCCGGCAATGTCCACAAATTCCACCACCGCAGGAATGGTTTTCTTTGATTTAGAAATAGCAGAAAGCTTGGTCAACCGTTCGTCAGGCACAGGCACAATTCCAACCGATGGGTCAATGGTGCAAAATGGATAATTTTCCGCCGGGACCCCTTTTTTCGTCAACGCATTAAAAAGCGTGGACTTCCCCACGTTTGGCAACCCGACAATTCCGATTGATAGTGACATAGAAAAAATATAGCAAAAAACGACACAAAAGTCATTCTTGCTTTGTGATATTTGCTTGAACTTCTAAAGAATTTTCTCTCCTCTAATAATTCTAAGCAAAACGATTATGATGGCGACAACGAGGAGTATATGAATGAGTCCACCCACGGTGAAAGACGTCAACATTCCTAGAAGCCACAAGATAACCAAAACTGCCACTATTGTTGTAATCATATTTTTTAAAGTTAATTATTAAAGAAAACTTTTTCACGATCACTCAAAGATTAGTTGGTTCCAGTTTCCTGCTTGTTTAATTTAACTGCCGCTTCTGGAGTAGAAACCGTCTTACTCATTAGAAACATTTTGACAATCCCCCAGGCGACAATAAAGTACACCAACATAGCTAAAAGAGTAGTCCATTCAAAGATACTGCCTTCTAAGTAAGTAATCCGAAAAACACTAATAAAAGGAGCCGCAAATATATGGGTGATACCATATATTAATTTAGTAAAACCAGCACCACTATTGGCCGCAAGTAATTTCAAGACGAAACGAAACAATAATAGTATTTCTATAAAACCGAGAATATACCAGACAATTTGTGTGCCTCGATAAAGTGGCTTGGTTGTGGGTGAATTATATGAGTCCATTTTTTTTAATTTTAATTAAATTATAAGTGATAAGTTTCGACCATCATTTACTCTCTATAATATGACGTAGAGATAGACATATAATTACAACTTGCGATACAAGATCATAGAAAAACACAGCTGCGGTACAGCTCCATTGAAGACTTGAAAAATTAGAAACTAAAGATAAAGAAGTCGTTATACTAGACCTAGTCTCTCCTTAATTTTTTCAATAATTTCTTCTATACTTTTGTCGGCTTTCATGAAGTAATATGTGGGTTCCAAATTTGTGATATCTCTATTGCGTTGTTCATCACTGGCGGAAAGATTGGTCAAAATAATCACAGGTACACTCTTGCCCCAGTCATTTTTCGCGCGTAATTCTTTCAACAAGCTCATTCCATCCATTTTGGGCATCAATAAATCAAGCAAAATTAGATCGGGGTGTTCAGCTAATGCCAACCTGAGGCCTTCTAATCCATCATGAGCCTTGAGTACCCCAAAACCTTCCGAGGCTAATTTCTCCCCCAGAGTATCAATCAATATTTTTTCATCTTCTACAACCAAGATTAAAATTTTTTTATCAAGTTTATTCATACTTTTGTGGATAAAAATTATTTAACTACTGTTAAGTAAAATGTGGTTCCGGACTTGGTATCCGACTTAAACCAAACAGTCCCACCACTCGCCTCAATTATACTCTTAATAATATACAAACCAAGCCCTGTCCCCGCAGGTTGTCTATTTGATGCGTCAACTCCGCGGGTAAATTTTTCAAATTTTTGTATTCTTTTTAAGGAAGACGGGTTGATGATTCCATTGTTGTGCACAGAGATTAAATAATCCTTGACCCTATCGGTAACCTTTATTTTTATAAATCTTGAATTCTCTTCGCCGTAGTTAATTGCATTGATTAATAAATTTTTTAACGCTTCACTAATTAAAAATGGATCGCAGTGAATATTTTTTAATTTGGACGGTACTATTATTTTAATAATTTTTTTCTTGTTTTCTGCTAAATCTTTGACGGCAAGACATGTAGCATCTATCATTTTCTTAACATCAGTAATTTTCTTATTCACCACCAATTTCCCTGATTCAATTTTAGTAACATCCAATAAGTCAGTCACCAGATTGATGAGTTTCTCGTTGGAAATTATTAAATTTTGAATTTTCTCTTTCTGTTTAATGGTAAAATTTTGATCACTGTTCATGGACTCTAGCACCCATTTTGTCGCCGACAAGGGAGTACGCAATTGGTGAGATGCCATAGACAAAAATTCATTTTTGGCCTGTTCAAGTTCTTTTAGTGAAGTAATATCTTCTGTATGAGTAACAAAATAAAGTGGTTTACCCAATGGATCTCTGACCAAAGCAGTACTTATATTGACCCAAACAATTTGCCCGTTTTTATTTATATATCTTTTTTCAAACTGCGCATGATTTTTTTCTCCTGATATAATTTTCTTTATAATTCCCAGACTTTTTGACCTGTCGTCTACAAAAGTAATATCATTGAAATCGTTGCTCAAAAGTTCTTTTTTAGAATAACCGGTAATCTTACAGAGAGCATCATTTACTTCTAGCCAACGACCAGTAGTGGATACCAAAGATACTCCCACTGCTGAATATTCAAAAATATTTCTAAAACGAGTCTCGCTTTCTTTCAATTTTTCTTCATATTTTTTATTTTCAGAAACATCTCTCCCTATAGCCTGAAGATATTTCTCATTATTAAGAACAATTTTATTGAGCGATATTTCCATATCTAAAGGTCTTTTATATTTATCTTGATGTTTCCAATAAAATCTTTGCGGTTTATTGCTAAAAGCGGCCTTAATATATTTCAAGGCTTTGGTTTTTGAATTTTGACCATCCGGCTGTTTGACAGGAGAAAAATCCATCGGAGTGTGATTGATCATGTCTTTTTTGCTTTTACATTTAAATATTTCTACCGTTTTTCTGTTGCAATCGATAAAAACATTTTTTCTCATTAACCAAATAGCATCATTCGCATTTTCAAAAAGAGTCCGAAATCTATTTTCCGCCTCAAGAACCTTCTCTTTGGAGTATTTCGTGGATTGTTTTTTATGTTTTAAATTATTTTTAATCATAAAAAATTTTAAGCCTAAATTTGTCTTAAGTTAGTTTTTTTAATTCTTCTTCGTACTTTTTCATCACCTCCATAGAAGCAGTCATTTGATCCATTCCCCCATCCATTTTTGCTTTTATCTCTTCGGCAATAGCCTTGAAGAGCCCCGGATTTTTCTCCATCATACTTATAAACATATCTATTTGTGCTTCAGGCACACCTTGAGTACGAAGCATTTTTTTAAGTAAAAAATTTTTAAACATAAATATATTGTATATTAAACTCTTTCCTCAGAAATAATTTGACCATTATCTAAGTGAATAATACGCTCGGCATATTTACTATATTCTACCTCATGAGTAACCATGATTATAGTCTGCCCTTCGGAATGTAATTTTTTAAAAATATCCATAACAATACGAGAAGACTCATTGTCCAAATTTGCCGTAGGCTCATCGGCAAAAAGAATTTTCGGCTCGTGAGCTATGGCACGCGCGATACTTACCCGCTGCTGTTCCCCTCCGGAGAGCTGGCTCGGTAAATTATTCAATCTTTCTCCGAGGCCCACCAAGGTCAAATGTTCCGCCGCTTTCGCATATGCTTTTTTCTCCGGCAAATTCTGCATCAAAAGTGGCAAAGCCACGTTCTCAAGCGCAGTCATTTCCGGAAGCAAAGCATAGTCTTGAAAGACATACCCTAATTGAGAAAGGCGAAAAGAGGTCCTCTCTGCAGTACTTAAAGCAAGCACATCTTTACCATCAATAAAAATTTGCCCTGCCGTAGGTTCATCAAGCAGACTCATCTGATAAAGAAGAGTGCTCTTTCCAGCACCAGAACGACCCATAATAGCGACGAAGTCGCCGCTCTTGGTCGTGAAGTCTATCCCCTTCAGAACTTCTGTAGTCTTTTCGCCATCTTGAAATGATTTTTTAAGGTTTTTTACTTCTATCATAAATTTATATACTTAATTTCTTCCTAAGATAGAATCCAGTGTATTTTTACGCACGACCAGCCTGGCGGGAATAAATCCAGCGATAATTGTCGTAACCATCAAAAGCCCTATTCGTAGCATCGTACCACCGATAGGAGCCACCAATATTCCATCACTAAAAGAAAAATCTATCGGGTGCGTGGTCATCCACGGCTCCAGAAATCCATAAAGTACCACCAGACCAATGACCGAACCACAGAGTGCGTAAAAGAAGGACTGTAGAATATATGATATTTCAATAGCTGCTTCATTTATCCCTATTCCTTTCAAAATTCCTATAAATTTCCTTCTGGTAATCGCATTAATAAAAATAACTATGAAGATGGTGATTGAAGCAACGACAAGTCCGATAGAAGAAAGCATGTTCCCTAAAAGAGAAAAAGTAGCAATCATATCTTTTATGAATTTGGGTTGGGCATCAATATAAGTTTGAACTTTAGCAACTTTGTCCACGCCATTTCTCTTTAAAATATCTCGTACAACAGCCGGGTCAGTCCCGGGTTTTAGTTTTATTGATATTTCATCAACATTATAATCATTTCTCCCGATAATACTCCTAAATTGAGAGTCAATCATAAATACCCCCATAGAAATCTGATCCACTTTTGCTTTTATTATTCCCTTAATTGTTACTTCCCGTTCTACCCCGTTGACAGTGATCCGAACCTTCACTCCTGGTTTAATATTTTCAAGAGCAGTAAACCCTGGATAATCAAAATCCATATATTTTTTATCAAGATACGCTCCCAACAAAACTTGATCATAATCTCCTGGAGTGAGATATTCTCCTTCCACCATAAATTTGGAAATTTCCGTCACATTATTTTCAGCCACTGGATTGATACCATAAAACGAAGCCGTAGCTATGTTCGCTTTTTCTTTATCATTGGTGCGCGTCTTATAGTTTGCCTCTACTGTTCCCCCTTCTAAATATCGCGCCGTCATATTTTCTACCTGAGGCAATGATTTTACAATACTGATTATCTCCGGGCTATTTTCTATGTAAGTTTTATTGTTCAAGCTGGAAATAATCACATCACTAGTATAGTGAGTACGCACTGCGTTTACTGCTCCCTGCAAAAGTCCAATTAAAATTCCACTGACCACGACCAAGTTGAGAAAAGTGAAAAACATCACGAAGATTATAAGTATCGTAGTCCATAAACTTGATCTCCTTATCTGTCGCCTGGCCAAAAAAAGGCCCATGCGTATATTTAATGAAGAAAACATAATTTTTATTTAATCTCTGGATTAAGAACAACTTTATCACCATCCGCAAGACCCGAAATGACCTCTACTTGGCCCAAAGAAGATGTCATGCCCAATACTACCTCTTTTTCCACCACCTCTTCATTGATTTTCACTTGCACAAATTTTTTCCCATTTTTATCAAAGATAACTCCTCCGGGAATCACCACAACATTCGGTTTACTAAAAGTAATTATCTTAACGCTAGCTGTCATGCCTGATTTTATACGGTCATCCACGGTGTTGAACTGAAGTTTAATTTTATAAGTTGATACTCCATCTCGGATGGTTTCAGCTGGATCTATTGATATTACTTTTGCATAAAATAATACATCTTCTCCATAAGCATCTAGGGTAATACTTGCCTCATCCCCGAATTTTATTTGTGCAATATTTACTTCTGGTACATAACTCTCCACCTGAAAAGTACCAGCACTCATCATTTTTACCAAAGGAACATTGGGAGATGCTATCTCTCCGATCTTAGCATCTATCTTGGTTACTATTCCATCAAATGGGGCTCTAATATAGTAATCTGCCAATTTATTTTTCGCGTCTTGTAGGTTATTTTCTTCTTGCCTTACCGAAAGCAAAGCATCACTTATGTCCAAACCAGTACTTGAGAAAGCATCTTTTTGGTCTTTTATGTTTGTCTGAACAGAAAGTAAGTTATCCAAGTGTCCACTGACGTCATTGGTGTATTCAGCCAGAATTGTTTTAAAAGAAGCGTAATCAGCCTCCCTGTCTGTGTCATCAGCCAAATAATCCACCAAATTCTTTGCACTTTTTACAGCGTTAGAGAAAATTTTAACCGTTTCGTAAGTTTCGCTTATGATAGATTCAATCGCTGGCTTAGGAGAATTACGATCCAATAATCTGAAATTTTTTCTATTATCTTTCAAAGCACCATCCGCTTTGTAGAAAAGTTTTTCTGCCTCATTTTTATAGTTTTGGGCTGTAGTTCCCCCATTTCGCACGATACCGTCTGCGAGATTTTCATCATTTAAAATATCCTCAAGTCCGATAATAACAATTGATAAGTCTGTGAATGAATCCAACACGGCAGTAAACCCATCACCATAAGCTTTCTCTAAATCAGCACTGAGGTTCTCATCGGAATTCTCAAGTCTAAGCTTGGACAGAGAAAGTTTTGCGCTTTCAAGCCTTATCTCAGCATCACGAACAGCTTGTTCTGCATCTTTGGCATCAAGGGTAGCGATCAAGGTTCCGGCTTTTACTATTTGACCAGCACCATCACCACTGCTTACAGAAGAAAAAATACGTGCGATGCGCCCACCGTTATTAAATCCTAAATCAACTTCCTCGGACGCCACCACCTTACCGGAGATAGAAACTTGATTGATAAAATCAGTGTGACTGATAGTGATGGTACCATTTGTAGCCTTACCGTTTTTAAAAATAATCAATCCGAGAATAATAAAAACCACCACGACGACGCCGGATAAAATCTTTTTTCTCTTTATAAAACCCAAAATCTTGTTTACAAAAGTCATAATGGGACAATTATATCACATTCGGATTAGTTTTGAAAATTAACATTAAAACTATACATTCCCATCCCACACACGCCTTCTATTGGAACACCGGCTTTGGGGATACCGATATCAATTTCTGTTTCCCCTGTTTTGGGCAGAAGTTGTTGAAATCCGACAGAACGTACTACAAGCGCAGACGAACAATCGTAAGTACCATTTGTTTTTACTATCAGTTTTGTAGGAATACCCGCCTTGGCGACAGACTCCCTCGGGAAATACCCACCCTTGGCATTTACGGTGATATACTGGATGCCATCTCTTATTTCAACATTTTCTACCGAATCAAGTTTTTTGTTCCCGCCAACAAAGATAATGCCGATAGCGACAAGGAGACCTAAGGTAATTATAATTAAAGCTGTTTTATTCATAAATTAATTTTACCATAATTAGATTTAGATATTGAATAATGGACTAATAATGCCTAATCCGGCGAGCCCCGCCAATAACGCAAATATACCCAGACCCACAACCACCACTCCTGCGGACTTAAAGAAAAGCGGAGCGTATTTTGAATGGGCAAAAGATGCTGACCCAAAGGATAACAATGATAACATCGGCAACGTACCAAGAGCAAAAGCAAACATAATGAGTAGTCCTGACATAAATGACCCACTCCCGAGAGCAGAGACCTGCATTGATTGAGTAAAGCCACAAGGCAAAAAGAATGTCCCAAAACCGATAACAATAGGAGTCAGAGTTTTATGCTCAATTTTTCTGAAAACAGAAGAAATTTTTTGAAAAATTCCAGAAGGTAACGTAATTTTATTTTTGGCAAACACTCCGACTAAATTTAAACCCAAGAACAACATAACTAAAGATGCTACCAATCCCAATATTGCAGTAAAAGTAAAATTAATACCGATGACATTGCCTAATGCACCCAACCCTCCGCCCAAGACAGCAAAACTAAAAAGTCTTCCAAAGTGAAAAAGTAAAAAATTCTTTTTGTCTCCCACCTCATCTTGAGAAACCTTCGCCGAAAGCGATAAAACCAATCCACCAACAACAGCCAGGCAGCTGGAAACAGACGCGATCAATCCGATAATGAAACTCGTGACAGGAGTAGTTTGCCCACCGATACTCAGATTGAGAATCCCTGATTTTTGCAACATAAAAAATAACACGAGAAAAACGAGACCGATAGGTATCGCCTTCCAGATGACATCATCGTCACCTTCTGCGGTAATCGTTTTTTCTACCGAGAGAATATAGCCGTTTCCTTTTATTTTACTTGTAAGGGTAGCAGCCACCTCTTCAGCATTTTGCTCGCTGTCAGTTTCTATTTCTACAATTTCTTTTTTTAAGTCAACTTGAACATTTTTTACAAAATCTTGCTCGCCCAAAACATCTTCAATTAAGATCTTGCATGAAGCACAATGTGTGCCGGAAACATGAAATGTATATTTTTGCATAATGTTTATAATTTTTTACTTTTAATACGAAGTGAATTTCCGACTACTGAGACGCTAGACATGGCCATAGCAAACCCCGCAAACACGGGAGAAAGAAGCCAGCCAAATATTGGATAAAAAACTCCAGCGGCCAATGGGATACCAACTATATTGTAGACGAAAGCCCAGAAAAGATTCTGCTTGATCCCGCGCATAGTCATCTTTGAAAGTTTTATGGCTTTTACTAATTTTGAAATATCCCCGTGCAAAAGAGTGATTCCGGCTGACTCAATCGCCACATCAGTGCCGGTACCCATGGCGATACCTACATCCGCTTGCGCGAGTGCCGGAGCATCATTTACTCCATCGCCCGCCATGGCGACGATGTCCCCTTCTTTCTGAAATTCTTTTATCTTGGACAATTTATCTGCCGGCAATACGTGCGCCACCACATCATCAATCCCGACCAATGAGGCCATATATCTGGCCGCTTTCTCATCGTCCCCAGTAAGCATGACTACTTTGATCCCAAGCTTATGCAAGTCCATTATTGCTTTTTTTGATTCAGCTTTTATCTCATCCGCCACCGTCACAAAACCCAAAACTTTTTCTGACGTCGCTAAAAGAACAGGGGTCTTACCTTGCGCTGTGTATTGTTCCAATTTTGCATCATCAAAAGATAGTCCCAAATCTTGTACAAGTTTCACATTTCCAACAAAATATTCTGCCCCGTTGATTGTTCCCCTTAGTCCTTTGCCTGAAATACTTTCAAAACTGGAAACATCTTCTATTTTTATATTTTTTCCCAAAGAATAATTAAGGATAGCGTGAGCAATGGGGTGTTCTGATTTTTTTTCAAGCGACGAAAGAACCGATATAAAATCTTCGTCTTTTAGATTTGAAAAATTTTGAATATCAACTAAAGTCGGTTTGCCTATAGTGATAGTCCCTGTTTTGTCCACCACGACAGTATTCACTTTATGTAATTTTTCTAAAGTAGCCGCGTCTTTGATCAAGATTCCTTCTTTCGCGCCCTTGCCTACTCCTACGATTATGGCAGTCGGGGTGGCTAATCCAAGTGCACAAGGACAAGCGATAACCAAAATGCCTACAAAGGACACAAGCCCGAACGAAAGTGCTTGTGAAAATCCGAGATATTGAGTACCTATCAACAGCCAAGCACCGAGAGTAATAAAAGAAATTACAAGCACGATGGGCACAAAAATACTTGATATTTTATCGGCTAGAGCCTGTATCGGAGCCCGACTACCTTGCGCTTCTTCCACCATTTTAATGATTTGCGCCAATAATGTTTCTCCGCCGACCTTCGTGGCCTTGAAGGTAAACGACCCCGTTTTGTTTAAAGTGGCTGCTACCACACTGTCCCCAATCTCTTTGCCAACCGGCATTGGTTCTCCTGTCACCATTGATTCATCAACAAATGATTTCCCTTCAACAACCACTCCGTCAACAGGAATTTTAGCCCCGGGTTTTACAATAATTAAATCACCGTGTTTTACTTCACCTACTGGAATTTCTATTTCTTTTCCATCACGGATCACTAGAGCGGTCTTGGCTTGAAGATTTAAAAGTTTTTCAATAGCATCACCAGTTTTTAACTTTGAACGTGCTTCTAAATATTTTCCAAGCGCAATAAAAGTGATGACTATAATTGTCACATCATAGTAGGTAGCATCTACGTTTACAAAAGGCTTGAGCACGTCTTCAAAGGCAGTAACTGCAAAACTATATAAAAAAGCAGACAAGGTTCCTATCCCTATCAAAGTATCCATATTGGCTTTCCCATAACGAAGAAAGCGATAGAAACCGAGCAAATAAGGTTTGCCAACTACAAAAAGCACATAAGTGGCAAATAAGGGCATTAGGTGATGAAAAAATTCTTCAACAGTAAAACTCATAGTCGGGACTACACTATATTTTCCCAAAATTTCCCAACCCATCACAAAGACGCTTATTACAGACAACGGAATGGCTGAAATCACTTTCGTCCGCATTTCCGATATTTCTGTAAGTTTTTCTTTTTTTGATTGATTCAATCCCAGATGTTCGGCATGTTCATTTTCGCTCATCCCCATTTCACCGGCAGTGGGTAATACCAAAGAGTATCCAAAAGGTTCTATCCCTTGAGATAATTTTTCAGGACTTGTCTTGGTGGCATCAAAACTTACTTTTACAGATTCATTCCCATAGTTCGCTTCCGCTACTTCAACACCATCAACCTTTTTAAAAGTTTTTTCTATTATGTTCGCACAGGAAGCGCAGTGCATTCCCTTTATTTTGTAAGTCTTGGTTTGCATAAGTTTTATTTTCTCTTTAATTTATAAACTTTCAAAATCTCGGTTATCGCCTTGCCGGTTTCTCCCATTTTTATCTGATGAATGGCATGGGTAGAAAGATGGTTTTCTAAAATCAGATCCTCCACACCTGAAAGCGCTTTTTTCACCGCGCCGGTTTGGGTGATGATATCAATACAATATTTTTCTTTTTCCACCATTTCTTGCAGTCCCCTGATTTGGCCCTCAATAATCTTGAGACGTCTCAAGGACTTACTTTTTATTTCATGTTTCATATCTAAAGTATATACCCCTGGGGGGTATATGTCAAGCAGGGAGTTATCCCCCCCAAAAAAACAGGTTTAGAAGCAAAAGAACTACTCGTCTAGGATATCAAAATCATCTGCCGGTGTTTTAGACACATTTTTATGTCGTCTTATAAAATAAACACCGCCCGCTGAAATTCCTATAAAAACAAGGAAAATAATAGGAACAACCAATGACCGAGGGCTAGAATCATCCTTATTCTCTCCAAATATTGGGGTAGCCACTAAATTTTCCGAAAAAGAATCATCAACAGCGACATCAACTCTCTTCGCCACCGAAGAGGGTTCCTTCTTTGTGACAACTTTAACCGGAGCAACAAGATACGAATAACTAGAAACCAACTCCCTCTGTGGGGTCATCAATTTCAAAGTGTTTTTATCTTCAATAGAAAAACCACTGACTTTTGGCGAGATAATCATCTTTTTATTTGACAACAAAGTTGTATTTCTTGGTAAAGTAAAAACTTTGTAGTCACTTAAAAGTACCCAATTTGAAAGATCAGCTTCGTGCTCTGTCGCGTTTGTTATCTCTATAAAAAAATCGTTTGCTTCCCCCACTTTAGAAATTAAAATTTTGGGTTCAAGTACTTTGATCGTAATTTCAGTTGTTGCATCTGGGACATCCGCAAAACTATCTGGGTAATATTCAAAAGTTACAGTGTAATCACCTGGATAAAAATAAGTATGGGTAAATTTCTCATTATTGGTTACTTTTACTTCCCTAAAGTCCCCGTCTCCAAAATTCCAATAATATCTTCCATGAGACAGCTTTTCCCCTAATGTCCCAGTACCTGTTCCTTGAATTGCAAAAGGAACACCGATATGAGCAAGTTTAGTGGAAATTATTTGAATTTTTGGTCTTTGAAGTTTTTGAGATACTCGTTTTTCCGATTCAGGTTCTTCTTCGTCATTTTCACCTGCAGCATCATTTTCATCAGCAGCATCATTTTCATCTTCATTATTTGATCCTCCTGAAGAAAGTTGGTTGACAGTTCCTCGCGTTGGGCCAGACACAACCCAGGAATTTCCATTTTTTTGTATACTTTTTCCTTCTGCTGGATTTGATACTGTGCTACAATTTTCCCCCCAACAAACTAAATCTACTATTTCCCCGGCTGTATTTTTTATCTGTATTGTGTTTGATTCAGTGAGAGTAAGTGTTTCCAAAACAATATCAGAATTACTAAAAGAAGTCCTAGAAATTATAAAATAACCCTGTGCAGCAATCGTCTTCCCCTCAAAATTTGGTTTTGAAACCAATGAACTAAAAGTAGCTCCCTCCAAAGTTTTTCTTTGAATGTACCAACCAGTCAATTCAACTGCTTCAGTTGAAGTATTATAAAGTTCTAAAAATCTTTCTCCTGTGGGAGACAATTGAACCTCATTTATGATGACTTCCGCTTGTGCTAAATTAAAACTGGACAAAAAGATCAACACCAAAATCAAAGTTAGTTTTTTAGACATAAATTAATTTTATATTTTAAAAGATAATATGTTATAATATTAACATGGATAAAAATGATAACACAATAGATTTCTTGTCAATTGGAGACATCGTCACAGATGCTTTTATAAAATTAAAACAAGCAAAAGTCCAAGGGGCTCCTGATAGTGAAAGTTATGAAATATGCGTACCCTTTGCTGACAAAATACCTTACGAAGAAGTAATTGTGGTTCCGGCAGTGGGAAATGCCGCCAACGCCGCAGTCTCCGCATCACTACTCGGACTTAAATCTGCGTTACTCTCAAATATTGGAGACGATAAAGAGGGAGAAGATTGTTTGAACGCTCTTAAAAAAGCGGGAATAAACACGGACCTAATAAAAATCAATCCTGGAATAAAAACAAATTATCACTATGTTTTATGGTATGGATCCGATAGAACTATTTTAATCAAACATGAATCTTACCCATACATTCTTCCGGAAATAAACAATCCAAAATGGATTTATTTCAGTTCAGTAAGCGAGTCTGCTTTCCCTTTCCACTACACCGTAGCAGATTATCTTGATGATCATCCGAATACAAAATTAGCTTTCCAGCCAGGGAAAAATGAGATTAAACTGGGAAAGGAAAAGCTACAGAGATTGTATAAACATGCAAAAATATTCTTCTGCAATGTAGAAGAAGCAAAAAAGATATTGGGGCTAGATAGTCTGGAAATAAAAGATTTACTTACAAAAGTTCATGATCTGGGCCCGGAGATTGTAGTGGTCACGGATGGACCAAAGGGTGCCTATGCTTACGATGGCAATGAATATTTGTTTATACCTCCTTATCCGGATTCCAACCCCCCTTACGACCGCACAGGAGCCGGAGACGCTTTCGCCTCTACGGTGGTCTCTGCAATTATTTCAGGAAAAACTCTTCCAGAAGCTCTCGCTTGGGCCGGAATCAATTCTATGTCCGTAGTTCAAGAAATCGGCGCCCAAAAAGGTCTCCTCCCTCGCGAGAAAATAGAAGAGTATTTGTCCCAAGCTCCGGAGAGTTATAAAGTAAAACAAATTTAAATTTTTCTTTTTAAAACTTTTTTTACCGCCTCTTTGATGGCATCTTTTCCCATACCGTAATGTTCTATTAGTTCATCCGGTGTGCCTGATTGGCCAAATTTATCTTTCACTCCGATAAATTCTATCGGCACCGGAAAATTTTGCGCCAACACTTCCGCCACAGCCGAACCCATACCCCCGGCAATTTGGTGTTCTTCTACGGTCACTATCGCTTTGGTTTCTTTTGCTAAAGCCAAAATCGCTTCGGTATCTAGTGGTTTTATGGAAGCCAGATTCATTACTTTTGTTTTAACACCCTCAGCTTCTAGCTCTTTCGCCACGAGCAGAGCGCGATACATTAGTCCTCCGGTTACGATTATTCCAACTTGTGCCATGCCTACATCCGGCATCCAAAAAATTTCTGCTTTATTTATATCAAAAGGAGTTTCTTCGGTGGTAATGATAGGAGTCTTTTCACGAACAAGTCTCAGGTAAGCTGGTCTTTTTGTATCAACTAAAGCCTGCGTTGCCTTTTTTGCTTCTATCGCGTCACAAGGAGAAACCACGTCCATGTTTGGCATTACCCTCATCAGCGCAATGTCTTCAAGAGCCTGATGCGTTCCGCCATCAGGGCCGACAGAAATACCAGAATGCGAACCGACTATCACCACCTTGCGATCATTATAGGCAATTGTCGTTCTGATTTGTTCCCAATTTCTCCCCGGAGAGAACATGGCATAAGATGAACAAAAAGGAATCTTGCCCATAGCACTCATTCCAGACGCCACTGTCACTAAATTTTGTTCAGCGACTCCAATCTGTACAAATCTATCCGGAAATTTATTTGCAAATAAATTCATTTGGGTGCTTTCCGTTAAATCCGCACAGAGTCCCACTACTTTTTCATTTTTCTCTCCCGCTAGCAACAAGCCTTGTCCAAAACCTTTTCGGATCGGTACCTGCTCCACATCTGGGTTAAAAATTTTGGGGTTTAATTTTAATTTTGGGTTTAACATTTTATTTTCCTTCGCTTTTAATTTTACCACCCAGGGTGCGCAGTTCATCTAGCGCCATTTTGGCTTCTTCTTTACTTGGCGGTTTACCGTGCCATTTGTAATCTCTCTCAAATTCTTTTACTCCTTTACCCGGTATCGTATGTGCGATAATCACAGTCGGCTTTTCATATATAGCTTGTGCTTCTTCTACCACTTCATTCAAAGACCTAAAATCATGCCCAGAAACTTCTATCACATGCCAATTGAAGGCTTTCCATTTTGAATGAAACGGTTCAAGTGGCATCACATCTTCGGTGTATCCCTCAATCTGAATATTGTTTCTATCTACTACGGCAATCAAATTTCTTAATTTGTGTTTCCCGGCAAGCATCATTGCTTCCCAAGTATTGCCTTCGTTCATTTCTCCATCAGACATAAAGCAATACACAAATCGTGTTTTGTCTTTTTTATCAATCTTGTCCGCCAAGGCCATACCAACTCCCTGTGAAAGCCCGGAACCAAGTGGGCCAGAACTATTCTCAAGCCAAGGCATATATTCCCGATGCGGGTGACCTTGGAGCCTCGTGCCGAACTTTCGCAAGGTTTTTAATTCTTTCACCGGAAAATATCCCGCATGCGCCATGGTTGCATAAAGTACTGGACAGATATGTCCATTGCTAAGCACCACCCTGTCTCTGTCTTCTAAAGTCGGATTTTTGGGATCATGTTTTAAAATATGAAAATAAAAAAGCGCGAAAATATCCGCCATACCAAGCGGTCCGGCCGTGTGTCCGCTTCCCGCCTCTACTAACATTTCAATAATACTCTCCCTGATATCGTTCGCTTTGATTTCAAGCTCTTTTATTTTTTCTTCAGTTAAACGCATTAGTATAATTATACCAAACTTTGAAAAGTTTGGAGAGCTCCGACAGGATCTCCGTTCTTCCAAATACCCGAACCCACAGCAATTCTATCAACCCCAGCTTCCAACAACTCTTCAATATTTTCCAAAGTGACCCCGCCATCTACCGCTACAACTACTCCCGGTAAATTATTTTTTAGGTATTTTATATTATCAATTACTTTTAGATCAAAGCTCTGCCCCTGAAAACCTATTTTTTCTATTCCCATACATTGTAAGAAATCAACCTTTTCTGCCAGTCGTAAGATTGCCGCCAGATCCTCACTTGGCTTAAAAGCCAGTCCTATTTCTACATTATCCCTGGTGTACATATCTAGCCCATCTAAAAAATGCTCAAAATCTTTGATACTCCTCTCTGCCCCTAGATGGAAAATGATTCTCTTTGGCCCCAATTTCATATAAATATCAAAATTTTCCACCGCATTTTCCGCCATTAAATCAAATTCAAAGTCAAATTCATCCCAAAATGGTAAGCCTTCTTCTTCATTTAAAATTTTACTGAAGTCATAATCATTCCACCCGCCGGTTGCAAAAGGCCAAGTCTGATTGTGTACAAAATTACCGTCGCAAAAATCCAACTGCACACATTTCGTCCGTCCACGCAGAAAAGTAAGTTTATTTTTTATTTCACTATAATTTTTTTCTAAAATTGCGGGAACTATTTCAGCCATATTATTAATAAATTAGAATTTATTAAGTCTTCTAACATGCCTTTCTTCATTTTTAAATTTGGTTTTAAGAAAAAGCTCCACAGCAAATTTAATCTGATCATCCGATAAAAATCTAACACCCAGAGACAAAACATTTGCATTATTATGCAAACGAGCTAGTTTGACCATCTCAAAAGAGTCCACACTATTGTGGCCTTTTATATCTACCGCTTCATCCGGCAATGCTTCTCCATAGAATACAGCTGCCCGTACTCCTTCCGTCCTATTTGCACACATCGCCTCCCCTTGCCCGGAACCTCCTAAAACAATCCCCATACTCTCTTCATTTTGAGCCACAGCTTCTGCCACTCCTTTCACAAAATCTGGATAATCATCGTCCGCATCGTATTTTAAAGCACCCCTATCCTCTACCTCATATCCAAGTTCTAGCTCGGTCAAATATTTTTTTAATTTTTCTTTTATTTCATATCCCGTATGATCCGAACCAATGTAAATTTTCATATAGTATTATTATACAACATTTTTTAAAAATAGAGCATGAGTTTTATTCTTTATTTGTTTTTCTGTGTAAATCTGAAAATAGAGCTACCGTCTCGGCAAAGTCTTTTTCCGCTACTATAAAAATAAGCTCAGTGGGAGTAGAAACCAACTCTTCTATATTGATACTTGCGCGAGCGGTGACGGAAAGTAAAGAAAAGAATACATTCGGGGTGCCGAAAACTTCGGGACCATAAGAGACACCGACAGCGGCAAAATTGTGGTTAATAATTTTTGGTTTTATTTTAAAATGTTTTAACACTTTATTTTCTAGATTAGAAGAGCAAATAATATCTATCTCTCTTGTGCCGATGGTCGTCGTAAAAAAATCATCTTGCGACACAGAAATATTTTGATAAAGAGAGTCCAGTTTTTTTATAAATTTATCACTGTTTTCATAAATTATTTCAGAAAGAGGAAGTTTGGTAGTAATATTTTTTATCACCACATCATGGATGAGAGGTTTTTCTTTTTTAAATTCTTTTCGTAAACGAGACAGAGACACCACCAAGCTCGTAATGGTCACTTGTTTTTTAGTAAGTACCTCAACGGCAGGACGTATACGATGCGCATAGCTACTCATATTCATATAGTTATTAGTTAAGGCAAAATATGCTTCTAGCTCACCCATTACTATTTCCCGTACGATTGGCTGTATTTTAATCATTTTAATATTCTAACAGATTTTACAAAAAGTCCAAATTATTACATTAATGTTAAAAAAGTTAACTTCAAAAAAACAAAAAGATATGATTAAGGAGAAAGGAGTACCCGCGATGTGTAACCCGATGCCAAAAGAGTGCCCGGAGGAGCTTCGACCCATCGTCGAAGAGATTAAGATGAAAACGGGAGAACTGACCAGGGTTCAAACCCAAAACCTGGTCAAGAAACTCCGACAAAACAATCCCTCGACTAACAAATAACCCCCCCCCCCGACACTCCCATCGATCCCAAGCCGTCGCTCCGAGCGTCGGCTTTTAACTTAAATAGTATATGAATAATATAAAAAACAATCTTCGTGATCTAATTGGAGACACTCCAATGTTAGAAATAAAAACCAATAGGCCTGATTGGAGAATATTTTTAAAGTTAGAATATTTTAACCCTGGTGGAAGTTTTAAAGACCGCACAGGCAGAGCCTTGATAGAAGCGGCAGAGAAATCCGGAAAATTAAAAAAGGGAATGACTATCTATGAATCTTCTTCGGGCAATACTGCCAAGGCTTTAGCCATGCTTTCCGCAGAGAGAGGATATAAATTTGTGGCAATCGTTGACAAACACGCCCCGGCAGACAAACTCAACTCTATTTTAGCTTATGGGGGCAAACTTCATTTTTGCGCTGAAAACGAAGGCGATAAAAGTGGTCACTTAGTAGATGTTCGTCGTAATAAAGCTAAAGAATTAGCCGAAAAAAATAACGGCATCAATCTAGATCAATACGACAACCCGGAAAATCCTCTTGGCTTTTATAAAACTTTAGGCAAAGAAATTTTTAACCAAGTACCTGATATTGATTATCTTATAGGGACCATCGGCACAGGTAGTTCCCTCTCCGGAACAGGTAAATATCTCAAGGAAAATGGTGATACAAAAATAATCGCCTTAGAGCCAAAAGGCTCTAGTCATTTCTCCCCTTTGGGTCACGGATATTTTATATCCGGTCCCGGATACCCCGCCGGAGCTGTTCTGCCTAAAAATATTGACCCATTAATTTTTGATTTACACGACTATGTATCTGATACTGAAACTTTTAATACCATGCGATTTTTTGCCCACCATAAAGGGTTACTTTTTGGAGATTCAAGCGGTATGGCGCTCTACTATGCTATGAAATTTATTAGAAATAGCCCGCAAAACTCCGAAACAAAAACAATGGTTCTCTTGATTGGAGATAGTGGAGAAAGTTATTTAACTCATGCTTTTTCAGATACTTGGATGATAGAAAATGAACTTTTAGACGATAAAGTCGCAGAGAAATTATCTGATTTTTATATTTAATTTATTGTATTCCCTGTTTTAATAACATGATCTACTAAGGTATAGGTATACCCCATTTCGTTGTCATACCAACCCATAACTTTTATCAAGTTTCCACCAACTACGCGAGTCATCTTAAGATCGGCAATAGATGCATATTTACTTCCTAAAATGTCGCTAGAAACAAGCTCTTCTTCCGTAACGCTAAAAATATTTTCCCATCTTTTTTCTTGCGCCGCTTTTTTGAGAATTTCATTTACTTCTTCTGCTGTGGTGTTTTTCTTGGAAAGAAAAGTCACATCTACCATTGACCCGGCGGGCACAGGGACACGCATTGATATCCCATCAAAAAGTCCTTCTAACTTTGTAAAAGCTTTTGTAACAGCCATCGCTGCTCCAGTAGAGCTAGGTACGATATTTTGCGCAGCGGCACGACCTTCTCTTAAATCTTTTTTACTAGGCCCATCCACTAAGGCCTGAGAAGCGGTGTATCCATGCACGGTATTTAAAATTGCTTTTTCTATACCTAAAGCTTCATCCAAAATAGCGATAAGTGGTGAAGCTGCATTTGTGGTACAAGATGCATTTGAAGTAATATCACAAGTGCCAAATTTTTCTTCATTTACACCAAGTAAAATAGTCTCACCCATCACACTACCGTCTCCCTCCTTGGCGGGGGCAGAAATTACCACTTTTTTTGCCCCTGCACCCAAGTGCATTTTTGATTTTTCATATGAAGTGAAAAGTCCGGTGGATTCCACTACTACATCCACCTCCAAATCTTTCCAGGGAAGCAGACTCGGATCTTTTTCTGCCAAAACTTTTACCTTCTTGCCGTCAATTACCAGGCTATCCCCATCAACTTTTATATCATGTCCCCATCCTCTATAAACCGTATCGTATTTAAGTAAATAGGCCATATTGGCAATGTCTCCCAAATCATTCATCGCCACAACTTCAATCTCCGGACGTTCCCATGCAAGTTTCAAAAAAGCTCTACCGATCCTGCCAAAACCATTAATGCCAACTTTAATTTTTTTCATAATTATTTGCCTAAATTTTAATACATACAGTATATCAAAAAAATAACTAAAATGTGCTATTATGGTGGAAATGGAAAAAGAAACCAAAGAAAATGAGCCAAAATTCGTACATCTCCATACTCATTCACACTATTCTCTTTTGGACGGGCTTTCCAAGCTTGAAGATTTAATTGCTTTAGCTAAAAAATTTAAAATGCCGGCGATAGCTATCACTGACCACGGCAACATGTATGGAGCTATTGAATTTTATAAACTGGCGAAAAAAGCCGGGATTAAGCCCATTATTGGAGTAGAGGCTTATATGACTGCCGGGTCAAGATTAGACAGAACAGCGGAAGAAGGAGGAACCAAGCGTTATTATCATTTGACATTGCTCGCAAAAAATCTGGAAGGATATAAAAATTTAATTAAACTGGTAAGCCTGGCAAACCTAGAAGGATATTATTATAAACCGAGAATGGATAAAGAAATCTTGAGAAAATATTCCTCCGGCATCATTGCTCTTTCCGGATGTCTGGGTGGAGAATTGTCTCAAAGCATTGTTCGAGATGACATAAAAAAAGCGGAAGAAATAATTTACGAATATCAAGATATTTTTGGAAAAGAAAATTATTTTATAGAAATTCAATCTCACCCATCTGTTGAAAATGACAAAAAAGTCCGTGAAGCGCTCGTGGAACTTGCCCAAAAACACAACATCACCGTGGTTGCGACCCAAGACTCACATTATCCATGCACGGAAGATCATGAAGCACATCACACCTTACTCCAAATAAACACCCAGGGAGATGGCAAAGAAAATGGCAAATTTGAATTTTCCGAAGATGATTTTTCTTTTATGAGTACGGAAATGGCACTTCAGGTTTTTAAAGATATACCGGAGGCTGTGACTAATACGGCAAAAGTGGCGGAGATGTGTAACCTGGATTTGGAATTGGGAAAATGGGTTTTCCCTGATTTTAAAATTGAACCAGGTAAAACTTATGACGAGAAATTACGTGAATTGGCTTACGCTGGGTTTGAACGCCTAGGACTGAGAGAAACTCCTGAAATTAAAGAACGAGTAGAGTATGAATTAAAAATTATTTTTGATAAGGGATATTCGCCGTATTTCTTGGTAGTCGGAGATCTTTTAAAATTTGCCAAGGAAAACGGAATTCTGACGACCATCAGAGGATCGGTCGCCGGATCTATGGTCACTTACCTTCTCGGTATTACCAATGTGGATCCAATCGCCTACAAACTCCCCTTTGAAAGATTCCTAAACCCTTATCGTCCCTCGGCGCCGGATATAGATATGGACTATGCCGACAATCGCCGAGATGAAATGATTGAATATGCAAAGAAAAAATATGGTGAAGAAAAAGTGGCCCAAATAGGAACATTTGGCACGATGATGGCCCGCGGGGCCGTACGAGATGTCGCCAGATCGCTCGGGTACGAATACAGTATCGGAGACAGACTTTCAAAAATGATTCCCCTTGGCTCTCAAGGGATGCCTATGACCATAGACCACGCCATGGAGATAGTCCCAGAATTAAAAGAGGCATATAAAAAAGAAAAGGATACAAAAAAAATCCTGGACCTGGCCAAAAAACTGGAAGGCTGTGTTCGCCACATCTCGGTACACGCCGCCGGAGTCGTCATCTCTCCAAAGCCACTTTCAGAATATACTCCGACTCAATTTGACCCCAAAGGAGGCAAGGTAATAACCCAGTACGACATGTACAGCATTGAAGAAGCAGGACTTTTAAAATTTGATTTCTTGGGAATACGAAACCTGGCAATCTTGGCGGACGCAATTAATCTGGTAAAAAGATTTTACAATGTAAACATAGACATTGAACGTATCCCCCTTGATGATAAAAAAACTTTTGAACTTTTAGCAAAAGGCCAGACGGAAGGATTATTCCAACTAAACGGTTCCGGCATGACAAGATATTTAAAAGAATTAAAACCGACTTCTATTCACGACATCAATGCCATGGTCGCCCTATATCGTCCCGGACCCATGGAATCAATCCCTGAATATATCAAACGAAAACACAACCCGAGCCTGGTAAAATATCTGGATCCTAGAATGAAAAAATTCTTAGGACAATCATATGGACTGATCGTTTATCAGGACGACTTACTCTTCTCTGCCATAGAACTGGCCGGGTACAATTGGGAAGAAGCGGATAAATTCCGCAAGGCCGTAGGTAAAAAAATTCCCGCGGAAATGGCGGCTCAGAGAGAGAAATTTACCAAAGGCATCATAGACAACGGACAGACACCAGAATTTGCCGAGAAGCTCTGGAGACTCTTTGAACCATTTCAGGCTTATGGTTTCAACAAGGCGCACGCGGCTTCCTACGGCAAGGTCGCCTATCAGACCGCTTATATGAAAGCACACTATCCAGTAGAATACATGGCGGCTATTTTGACTGCTGAATCAGGCGACGTAGAAAAAATTGCAGAAATTATTGAAGAGTGCAAACACATGAAAATTCCGGTCTTGCCTCCCCACATTAACGAAAGCTTTGGTGGGTTTACTTGCCTATCTTCCAAAACAGGACTAGATGTAAACAAAGAAAATGAGAGCGAGAAGATCAGATTCGGGTTTTATACCATCAAAAACTTGGGTACTGATATTTCAGATAATATTATCGCTGAAAGAAAATTAAACGGAAAATTTAAATCTGTCAGCGACTTTTTAGATAGAATCAAACATAAAAACTTAAACAAGAAATCTATGGATGCCTTGATCAAATCCGGATGCATGGACGACTGGGGAGACCGCGGAGTATTACTCTCAAATTTGGAAGCAATGCTTGCTTACAACCACGAAAGTGTCAAACAAAACGGAAACCAGGTTTCTCTTTTTGGCGGGATAACAAAAGTGCAAGCTCCAGAATTCAAAATGCAAAGTGGAAAAGAAGCAGAACAGGCAGAAAAACTACTTTGGGAAAAAGAACTCTTGGGGCTTTACATCTCCGGTCATCCACTTGACCGTCTGCGCGACAAACTGGAGAAAAGAAATATAAATATAAAAAAAATAAAAGGAGAATTTGGCAATGGTATGCAAGTCACTATCGCCGGGATAATAGAAAATGCCAGGCAAGTGGTGACAAAGAAAAACGAACGTATGGCCTTCTTGAAAATCGCGGATTTTTCCGATTCCATAGAGGCTGTCTGCTTCCCCTCTATCTTCAAAGAATCAATAGACATTCTTGTGGCAGAAAAATGCATTGCCCTATCTGGTAAAGTATCAAATCGCAACGGCGAAAAGAGCATCATCATTGAAGCTGTAAAAGAAATATAGAAATTAGTTATACAAGCTCATCGCTTTTTCTTTACTCTCGGTAAAAATAGTTTCCACTGCTTCAGCGACTTTTTTGGATAATTTTTTGAGAATTTCCAATTCTGGTTTTTTGAATTCTCCAAGTAAAAACTTTAATACTTCTTTTTCGCCTGATGCCTTTTTTAATTTTCCTCCGGGCGTTGTGGGTGTGATGCCGACTCTAATTCGTAAAAATTCCTGACTTTTGAGAGACTTGATTACTGAATTAAGTCCGTTGTGTCCTCCAGATGATCGATTAAACGAAATTTTCATTTTTCCAAGCGGTAAATCAATATCGTCATAAATCACCACTAAATTTTCTAAATCCTTTTTTGTTTTTACCAAGGGAGCTACGGCTTTTCCGGAATTATTCATAAAAGTATCCGGGGTTAGAAATTTTATTTTTTTACCTTCCAACTTTTCCTCAATCATGCCGACTAAAATACGGCCAGTATTGTGCCTGGTATTTTCATATTCTTTGCCTGGATTTCCCAAGCCAACGACTAATTTCATATTCCTATAATACCATAACCCAAAAAAGTTATCCCCACCCCAAACCTAGTTTGGGGGTGAAAAATATTAGAATATATCGTTTACCACAATGTCAAGGATTCTTTGTGCTATATTATATGAATGGAACCAACAAAAACTAAGTGGCAATCGTTTTGGGAGCTTGTGCGCTTCGCGCTCATAGCTCTTATTATAGTTATCCCCATCCGTGTGTTTATCGCTGAACCATTTATCGTTTCAGGCTCCTCCATGGTGCCGACATTTGAAAATGGAGATTATCTGATAATAGACAAAGTATCATACGTGTTAGGTAGCCCAAAAAGAGACGACGTAGTGGTTTTCAGATATCCTGGTGATACTTCAAAATTTTTTATTAAAAGAATAATCGGTCTTCCTAATGAGACAGTAGACATCAAAGGTAATGAGGTTACAATCACCAATGAAGGAAAGAAGGAAGGTTTCAAACTAGAACAACCTTTTGTAAAAAATATTTCAAACAATGACACACATTTTGAATTAAAAAATGATGAATATTTCGTAATGGGAGACAATAGAAGTGCCAGCTCTGACTCAAGGTATTGGGGTGCGGTGGAAAAAGATCTTCTCACGGGAAAAGCGCTCTTACGTTTACTTCCTGTAAATAAAGTGGACTTCTGGCCGGGAAGTTATAGCCAAGAAAACTAATTTATGAAAAAAACAACACATACGGGGAAAAACAAATCCACCGAAGTAGCTTCACCAAAAGGAATGCGAGACTTGATGAATGAAGAGTATTATGGGTTTCAAGGCTTCTTTGAAAAAGCGCAAGAAGTAGCTGTGTATTTTGGGTTTAAACCTATTGACACCCCTATTTTGGAACACGAAGAAGTATTTACTGGTGGTATTGGAGAAGGTACAGATATTGTAGACAAAGAAATGTACACTTTGAAGACAAAGGGTGGAGACCACTTGGCTTTGAGGCCCGAACACACCGCTTCTTTGATGCGAGCTTATATAGAACACGGAATGCAGTCCATGCCTCAACCTGTGATGTTTTATCAATACGGCCCAGTCTTTAGACACGACAAACCACAACGTGGACGCTATCGCCAATTTTGGCAATTTGATTTGGATTGTCTAGGAAATGACAAAAGTATAATGGACGCATTGGTAATCAAAGCTGGAATCAGCATCTTGGAAGAAGCAGGGGCGACAAATCTGACGGTTGATATAAATTCAATCGGTGATAAAGAGTGCCGAAATGGTTATATAAAAGAATTAACCAATTATTACCGCAAAAATTTGAGCAGCTTACCTGCTGTTGACCGAGAAAGATTAAAGACCAATCCCCTCCGCATCCTGGATTCCAAAGAAGAAAAAACAAAAGAACTAAATGACAATGCGCCAGATTCAGTTTCCTTTCTTTGCGCCTCTTGCAAAAAACATTTCAAGGAAGTTTTGGAATATTTAGAAGAAATGGGAATTAATTACAATATAAACAAAAATTTAGTGCGAGGACTTTCTTATTATACTCGTACTGTTTTTGAGGTAATAGAAGAAGGCGGAGCGGAAGATGGTTCCCCGCTCGCGCTCGGAGGTGGCGGACGATATGATTACTTGGCAAAACAAGTCGGCGGGAAAAAAGATGTACCGGCTGTCGGCTTTTCTATCGGAGTAGATAGAATAGTGGAAGCAAAATGGTACAAAAAACTTTCTCCTCGCATATTAAAAAAACCAAAGATCTATTTCATTCAATTGGGTTCCGAGGCAAAATTGAAAAGTTTAAATATAATTGAAATATTGCGCAAGGCGCATATACCCATCGCTCAGTCCCTATCTAAAGATAGCTTGGGTTCTCAGTTGGGAATCGCAGAGAAGCTTTCCATTCCCTATGCTATAATATTTGGAGTAAAAGAAGCAATAGATGACTCAGTTATCGTACGAGACATGTCCAACAGATCTCAGGACACAGTAAAATTGAGCAAGCTTTTGGAATATCTAAAAGAACTTAAATAAAAACGAAAATGAAGAAAATTCTTCAACAAAAAGAAAAGGTCTTGCGCCAGATTGCTCACGAGATTCCTATTTCAGATATTAAAACGAAAAAAATCCAGAATATCCTAAGAGAAATGTCCGAAGCGCTCTTGAGTCAGGATGACGGCGTCGCCATCGCCGCGCCTCAGATAGGATATTCTCTGCGCATCTTCGTCGTATCGGGAAAAATTTTTTCTGATTATTTTGTCAAAAGTCGGGAAGAAAAATTACTCAAAAAAAAGGACAACATAATAAAATCCACAGAAAACGAAGAAAAGATAAAAGATCTAGTTTTTATTAATCCAAAAATATCCAAACTCTCCAGAGAAAAAGAATGGGTGCCGGAAGGTTGCTTGTCTGTTAGATGGCTTTATGGAAATACTTTCAGATCAAAAAAGGCCACCGTCACTGCTTATGACGAAAATGGGAAGAAATTTACAAGGGGGGCCTCTGGCTTATTGGCCCAAATATTTCAACACGAAACTGATCATTTAGCTGGAACTCTCTTTATTGACCACGCCAAGGATATAAAAGAAGAGCTCCCCGCTAAAAAATAAATGAAAAACGACACGGGACAAAAATTGAATTTTGTATTTTGGGGTACTCCAGAGGTAGCCAGTGAAACTTTAGAGATTTTAAAGGAAAGTGGCTATATACCATCTCTTATCGTCACTTCTCCGGACAAACCACAGGGACGAAGAATGCTCATCACTCCCCCTCCTGTAAAAGTCTGGGCCATACAAAACAACATACCCTGCGTACAACCAGAAAAACTAGATGAGGAATTTTCTAACAAGCTAAAAGCTATAAGTCACAAGCTATCCATCGTAGTAGCTTATGGCAAGATAATACCAGAAGAAATAATAAACATGCCCAAGTTGGGCTCCATAAACATTCACTATTCATTACTTCCGAAATATCGCGGAGCTTCCCCGGTAGAATCGACAATCTTAAATGGTGATATTGAGACAGGTATATCAATACAAAAAATGGTGTACAAAATGGATGCCGGGCCAATTATTACAGAGGAAAAGATTAATATACATCCGGATGAAAAAGCTTTAGAATTGAAAAACCGTCTGATAAAAATAGGTGGGGATCTTTTGGTAAAAATTTTACCGGATTTAATTGAAGGAAAAACTAAAGAGGTTGCGCAAAATGAATCACAAGTAACTTTTTGTAAAAAAATCAAGAAAGAAGATGGCCTTATTGATTTGAATGACAATGCCACAAAAAACTATAATAAATTCAGAGCGTTTGCTTCTTGGCCAAGGATTTTCTTTTTTCAGAATAATAAGAGAATTATTATCACCGATGCAACACTAGAAAATAACGAATTTAAAATCAAAAAAGTATTGCCTGAGGGTAGAAAAGAAATCAAGTATGAAGATTTTTTAAAAACTAGTATTTAGAGGTAAACGGATTCCTGTCAGATAGGCCTTTCAACATTTTTTTAACACTGGCAGCCCCACGTTTGAACAAAGTTTGTTTGCGTTCTTTGTTTCTTCTTATCTCTTCATAAAGTCTTTCTTTTACCTCATCAATTGAGCCATAGAGGTTTTCCTTATCGGTACTATAATAAAACTTTTTGCCATCTATATTAATCAAACAATCAGAATGAAAAACTTCACCTGCCTTGTGATGCTTCGTACTCTGCCCAACCTCAAAATTGACCTTTATTTCTCCCCCATTCTCCTCAATAGAGGAAAGAAGTTTTTCCAAATTAGTCACTCTTTTTAAAACATAATCCTTAATAGCTTCAGTCAACTCTATATTTTTACTTTGTAAATTTATTTGCATATATTAATTATATCATAAATTTTTTTCCTTAATAATTTCCTCCTCTTCCCTGGTAAAGACTTTTTTAAGCCAAATTTGCGCCATGACGATAATTAAAAGAATTAAAACGACAAAACCCACTCCGGCATATACGTTCTTTAAAATACGAGAAAGGTAAGCAAAACCGAGACCGGACAGAAAACCTATAGAGGTGAGTGTCGTAAGCCAGATTAAGATAGCCGCTAGGTCGTTGCATATGAATCTCTTAAAAGCGATGCCTGTTTTACTGACATAAAAAATCACAACCACTCTGGTACCAACGAGAAATTTTGCAAAGATAAAGGCAAATAAATGATTTCCCCTACTTAGACGCTGTATCGCTTCAAAGATGACGGTAATTGTTTTGGCGGTGTAACGGTGGCCGACTATTCTTCCTGCCATTTTTGTTTTACCAAGCAAAAACCACAAAGTATCCGAGGATAAAGTACCAAAAAAACTGACAATAAAAAATGGAGTCAGGGGAAAAGCGTTCTGAGCGGCAAGAAAAGACAGAAAAATAATTGCTGACTCTCCACCGAAAGCTGCACCAAAAAATATTATTACGTATTTCAATAATGGATAACTGAGGATAAAAGCAGAAACCCATTCCACAAAAGAAGTCATAGGAGTATTCTAACAGTTTTAAAAAGAAAAAATAGAGCCTTATTTCTTCTTGCCCTTATGTGTAGATTTTATATCTCGGGTCAAAGCTTTTAGAATAACATCTAGCTCCATGGTCGCTACTCCTACTACTGTATCCGCTCCCCCATAATAAATATAAAGCAGGCCATCTTTTACCACCATACCACACGGGAAAACGACATTATTTACTATGCCATTTTTTTCGTAAGGTTCTTCCGGTTCAAATATCGGATCAGTGGTACGTGAGAGCACAAGAGCTGGATCTTTAAGATCAAGCAAGGCTGCCCCTATACGATACGTATGATGGTTTGTAGAAATACCGTGGTAAAGAAGTAACCAGCCGTGCTTGGTTTTTATTGGTGGCGCAGAAATACCGACCTTCAGACTGTCCCATGCATTTATTCTTGGTCCGATAATCCTAATACATTTTTTTACTGTTTCAGTTTTAAAACTAAGAGATTTTAGATAGTCCCCGCATATTTCACTACCGACTCTGTGCAGAATAAAATATTTTCCATTAATTTTCTCCGACAAAATACAAGTATCTTTATCATCAAAACCTGCCGGGGTAATCAGAGCCGGTTTTGTCCACTTCCAATTTTTTTTGAGAAAATCTTTTTCCGTAATAGAAGACACCGCTACCCTCGGGGGGCCAACACCATCAAAGGCCGTATAACACATATATATCTTCCCTCCTATCTTCGTCAATCGCGGATCCTCACAACCAGAATTTCCGCCAGCCACTTTTTTTAATTCAAAACTTTCTCTAGGAACATACACTGGCTCTGTATCTCTCTCGTCTATAGAAAATCCATCCTTGGTATTCGCATAACCAACAGTGGACGTATTGTCCATGGATAAAGCACGGTATAAGAGATGTGTTATGTTGTTTATTTTTAACGCAGCCGGATTGAACACAGCTTGAGCTTCCCATGGGTGTGTCTTGTCTGGTGTGATAATCGGGTTTTCGGGAAAACGTTTGAAATGCCATCGCATGCTTGTTTCCGGACGCATAGTCCCTATCAAATCATCAATATTTACATGTGCCATGCAGACAGTCATATCCGTCGCTCCATAATATATATAGAGAGTATCTTTTTCTAAAATTGCACCCGAGGGGAAGATCACATCAGGAACATGGCCTAAAAGTTCATACGGCTCCCGTGGGACTAAAACAGGACCTCTGGTATGCCCAACAACGCTGAGTGGATTATCTAAATCAAGAAGTGCCGCTTCAATCCCGAAGATACGTGGCAAATTGTCTCCTCCAGGAAAATAATTTTGGATGTGAGAATACAAAATGAGCCACCCATGTGGGGTTTTGATAGGGGTAGTCCCGACCTCGGTATGATCGGATTCCGTTCTTTTTAATGAGATCGTGTGTTCGTCCAAACTTGCATACCATTTTTCCCAAAAACGGGGATTCCACAATTCCTCTATTTTATCCACTTGAGCAATAGCGATTTTTGATGGGGGCATATCTGTATTTACCGTCAGTATTACTGTGATTTTTCCGTTGATGCGTTTAGGAAAAAGAGTCATTGCTTTGGCATTGAAAGGTGTGACCAAGTGTCGTTCGTCAATTTTTTTTAAATCTTTTGAGACAGCCACCGCCACCTTGATTCCCTCTGCGCCAAATGGATACCTGGAAAGTGCGGTATAAAAAGTATAATAATTTCCTTCAAAATAAGTTATGCGCGGATCTTCACAGCCATATTTTTCCCATTCTTCTTCTGGGGTAATAAAAGGAGCACAGTCTTCAAAATGCACTCTATCTTTACCCTTACCGATTCCAATAATTGATATTCTCTCAGGAACTCGCAATTTGTCTTCCGCTCCTATCGCCCGATACACGCCATAATAAGTTTTCCCTTTTTTTACGACACTCATATTAAACGCAGCAAAAGCCTCCCAGTAATGGTCTTTAAACGGAATTAAAATTGGATTATGGTGGGATCTTTTTACTACGTACATAAAATAATCAGGCTCTTCCTTTTTTGCTTTTTACTTTCGTTGCGTTGGAATGTATCAATTCCTCTAAAAATTTATCCAAATTGGCAGTCGCCACGCAGGAAACCTTATCAGCTCCGCCATAATATACAAACAATTCATTATTCTTAACTATCGCCCCGCAAGAATATACCACGCCAGCCTTATACCCTTCATTTTCATACCATTCGTCCGGTTCCAAAATCGGTTGATTAGAATTATATAAAATTTTCGTAGGGTCTTTTGTATCCAAAATCATCGCCCATAGTTTGTATCTGTGCATTTCACCCTTATCCATTTTATGATATAACACCAGCCATCCGTATTTCGTCTTGATAGGAGTAGGACCCACACCCCTTATGAGTCTGTCGCGAGCCCCCCACAAAGGACTCCCTTGGTGAACACTATGTATAAAATTACTTCCATTGAGTTCCTTTAAATCTTTCAAATAATCTATCATCACGTGTGGAGAAATACTGTGTAGAATTGCGTATTTATTATTTATTTTTTCCGGAAAAAGAACCCAATTTTTGTGGATTTGGCCTGGGGGAGAAATCAAAACAGGTTTTTCCCAGTTCCAACGTCTTTGGATAAAATCATCCAGACTGATAGAAGTGAGGGCTATCCTTACAGATCCCCAACCATCAAAAGCTGTGTAAATCAAATACACCCTATCATCAAAAAGAGTCAGTCTGGGATCTTCACAGCCCCCTCCCCAACCGCCTCCGGAACAATAAGATATCTGCGGCACTATTTTTGATACAGGCTCTACCACTTTGTGATAATAAGCGAGTTCTTTTGAATTTTTTTCTATATTAAAACCATTAAAACTTTTTGCGTAGCCTAATACTGAAATATCGTTTTCCCCAATGGCTCTGTAAATTATGTGAACTTTCCCATCGTGATAAAGAGCGGCAGGGTTAAAACTAGCTTTGGACTCCCAATACAAATTGCTTTCTGGTTCAATAATTGGATTTTTGTTTGATCTTTTTAAATCAAGCGAAGTCTTCTTTCGGGCTAAGGTCTTTGGCAGAATTTTCTTTATAATCTTTTTTTTCTTAACGAGAACTTTCTTGGTAGTTTTTTTAACCACCCTTTTAACTGCTTTTTTCGCGCTGCGCAATGTAGGCTTTTTTGTTAAAACTTTTTTTATTTTCTTCCCGCCGTGGCGGACAATCTTTTTAAGCGCGACCATATTTATCTTTTATTCTTACAATATCTTCCTCATCAAAATTTCCAAAAGCTATCTCCAGGACTTGCACATCATCATCTTGAGCCTCAAGCTGATGGAGCTCTAACTTCTCTATTATAAACTCTTCTCCTGGATTTGCACTTTTTTTAGTTTCTCCAATAGTGATGAGGGGATGACCGGAAATAACTCGCCAAAATTCTGTTCGGTCGTTGTGATATTGCAAACTTAAAGATGAATTAGAATTAACGGAAAGAATTTTTACTGTACTTATCTCATTGTGGGTAAATTGATCAAACTGCCCCCAGGGTTTTTTTACCGTGAACGTCTTCATATTATATATATTATATAACTAAATAGATTTTTAGCTAATCCATTTTCTTATAATTTCTCCGGTTTCTTCCGGACCTTTGACTGCAATGGTTTCCATCCCTGCCTCTTGCACTGAATAATCGTTTCCGCCAGGGAAAAGAGCGTCTCCGACGAATAATAAGTCCGATTTTTCAAGCCCAATTTTATTAAGCAATCGTGTAAGTCCTACCGCTTTGTTAAATCCCTTAGACAAAATATCAATACTGGAACTACCGTTGATCAAAATATCAACTTCCGGTAATTTAGGAGCGAGGACTGCTTTGATTTTTTCTCTTTTTTTTCTATCCGGATCCCAAAGTCTTTTTATTTCAATCGGGGCTTGTTGTCCATTTGGAGTAAAAGTAATTTGAGTATCTCTGTCTTCTATGATATGCCCTATGGGGTTCGGCGGTATCCCATAGTCAGGATCAGCGATGATGCCTTCTAATAATTTTATCGCCCGTTCTTTAACCTCATCATCTAGTGGTTCTTTATCTGTCAATTCCCAATCTTTTTTTATTTCATCATACTCATATTTTTGACTACCGCTGGTAGGTAACAATGTAAGGTTTCGGATAAACGAAGCCATAGTATCATCACTACGGAATGGAGGGAAAAATTGGGTTTGAAATTGTTTAAAACTTCCACCACTGATTATTACTACCATTCTTTTTTTGACAAGTTCTTTTACCAGAGAAGCCATCTCTTTTGTTATGGGTGATTTGCTGACCGTAAGTGTTCCATCAAGATCAAAAGCTATAATTTTATTAGGAGGCAACATTTTATTTTTTATGTTTTTTTGTTTTTTCTTTTGCTTTTTTGACCAACTCAGATGAACTTTGGACTTTACCGCCCCAACCGACGTCGTTGACTATGACACATCCCACTTCATTGCAAACCGCTACTTCGGGGATGTTGCCGGAATGTCTGTCTCCTCCTTTGGCAAAAATATGAGGACGAAGAGCTCGGATATCTTCAGTAACACTAATATCTTTTGTATTTTTCTTATGACTACTTAGAACAACTCTATCAACAAAATGAAAGGCCTCAATAATTTCTTTACGTTCGTGTTCCGCCATAAAAACAAATCCTTTTTTTAATCTTAACCAATGGTCATTGTTGAGCAACACTACAAGCTCATCACCCAACTTTTTTGCTTCTTGCAACAACCTCACATGCCCGATATGTATCGGATCAAATCCCCCACTGACCATCACCACTTTCTTTTTTTTAGATGAAGGTTTTTTGCTCATAAAACTCAAACTAACAAGAATTTATTTTAATAGAAATCTCAAGGTGGAAACTACGCGAATCTTTTTATATTCAGGAGAACCCGGATCTTTATCGGTAATATCAAATACCCCTTGATTTCCACGAGAGACACTGCCCAAACGAGAACCGGACTCTTGCGCAAACTGTAAAGCTGAAGTTCTGGCGTTTTTAATGGCTTCGGCAAGCATCTCTGGTTTGATGCTATTGATATCTGAGAATTGAAAATCTATTGAGTTCTGGCTCAGGGTTACTCCCTTTTTAACCAAAGCTAAAGTTTCTTTGGATGTAGCTCGTACTAAGTCAACTTTTTTAGTGTAAACAGATAATTGAATATAAGCATTATACCTAAATAAAGCATCTTTATAGGTATCTTGGTAAATATTCACAGGAGCAACATTTATTTCTGATGCCTCAAATCCTTTTTCTGTTAAAAACGACTTTATGGTCAAAGTATTTCTCTCAATATCAGCGTAAAGAGAGTCTATATTGTTTGACTTTACATCAAAATTGATGGACCAGATGGCCACATCCGCCTTCACTATTTTTTCCGACAAACCTTTGACCTCTACATAGGATCCTTGTTTTGAAAAATTCTGAGCAGAAAGAAAAAACACAAAACTAAAAACTAGTAATACCGCACTGATAATCCACACACTATAATTTTTTATATTTTCCATAGCAATATTATAACATAAAATAAACTAAACAAAATCTACCCTATGTTTCCTAAAAAGCATGACAAACACTCCTATCGCTACTAGAGCCATAAAAGCTGCAAAAATAAAGGCATAAATAGGATTAAACATCCAAAGCCCACCCGCAATCAATGAGGCAAGCAGGTAAATCAACCCCACAACCAGATTATACGCCCCCATGGCCGTAGCTCTCCTCTCTTTCTCCAGGTCAGCGATAAATGCTCTGCCTTGCGCTGCATCTATGCTGTAGAAAATTCCGTACAAAATAAACAAAATTATAATTTCCCATTTTTCTTTGGCAAAAATAAACCCAAGGGACATAACAAGATAGGTCAGATATCCGAGAACAACGATATATTTTCGGCCAATTAAATCACCGAGCTTGCCGACCGGGACAGAGACAACGACAAAAGAAATATTGAAAAGAGCATAAAGTAAAACTACGTCTTTTATGACAAAACCAATGTCATAAGCTCTCAATAATAAAAATCCAAAACTAAAATAAGCGACGGAAAAGATACCCGATGGAATCAGAAATTTTTTGAATGATGGATTTAAAGTTTTCCAAGCTTCAAAAAGATTTTCTCTTTCATGCGGAATCCCCGGACGATCTTTCATCATAGAGAGCACGGCCACAGATATGGCCGCCGTGATTACCGCCATAATAAAAATTATATTAAAAGTATTTTTCTCTTGTCCCAGGAAAAGAAATAAAACATACACAATAAGCGGACCCAAGATGGCTCCCGCTTTATCCATAGCCTTGTGCACTGCGAAAGCATATCCCCTGGTGGGGCCTTCCGCTACTTCCGAAAGCCACGCATCTCTGGGTGGACCACGAAAACTTTTTCCCATACGTTCAATAATTCTAAAAGAAGCGAGCGCCACGACCGAAGAAGGAACCAAGAGCATCCCTTTTGCTAAGGTAGAAAAACCATACCCCAAAATAGTATATTTTTTTCTTTTTCCTGATCTGTCTGACAACCATCCAGAAAAATAATCCAAGGAAGAAGCGGAAAAATCTGCAAAGCCTTCCACTAGACCCAAAAGAGTGGCTGGAGCTCCCACAATCACCGTGAAAAACATAGAAAAAACAGAAAAAACAGCCTCCGAACTGACATCCGTCAGGAAACTAACAATTCCTAATTTAAAAACATCAGGATGAACATTGAATGGCCTCTTTTCCATAAATTTTTTTAAGTTATCTCAGAAACCCTTTTTATCCTTTATTTTCAGTTTTTCTCAGGGCTCTTTTAGCAAGCATCGTCCTCTTCACTGCTAGACGTTTCGCTGTCTTATGAGAACGTCTTGATTTCTTTTTTGGACTAAGCGTAGTTCCTCTTTTTGCCATATTGTTACCCGCCTATGGCGGTATTTAAATCTAACTAATAATAAACTAGTCTATAGTATATCCTAAAACTAGAGATACCCCAAATTTTATTTTAAAATTGCACCCACCACGACACCCAATCCTATGGCAATTCCTCCAATAATAACCATCCTTAAAGCATTTTTTAGAATCCTAGTCTTTAAAATTTCCGCACTTACAAACCCTAAAACAATTAAAGACAATAAGCTCCCCGCGACAGACCACCACAGAGCCCACGGAACGGTAATGAAAAAGTATGGAAGTAATGGAATCAAGCCACAAAGTAGATAAGATACAAACATTATAAATGCTGCCATCAGGGAATTACTTTTTTGTATTTCGTAACCTGGAGATGATTCTTCGGTGGTACGCTCGGACAAGAAACTACCGACAAACATGGAAAATGCCTCCACACAAATCAAAACCGTACCTGAGATAATTATTTCTTTTTGCACCATCCCCGCAGAAGCTACCCCTGCCAGCAAGCCCACGGTAGACACCAAACTATCTTCAGCCCCAAAAATAAAATTTCTGGTAAACAAAAGAAGGGTTTTGTTATTTAAAGTCATCTAGTAAGGATTATGGCATTAATACTTGAGTACAAAACGAACAACGCTTGGCTCCTAGCGGAATTTCGCTCAAGCATTCTACACATTTCTTAGTTGTGGGATCAGCAGGAGGCTCTTTGTGAGATCGTGAGACCAGGATGTTCATCGGCTTCACTACAAAGAAAAAGATAGTAGCTGCAACCAAAATAAAAGAAATTAAAGCATTCACAAAATGTCCATACATAAAATTACTGCCATTTATACTGAAGAAAAGTCTGGAGAAATCCGGGACCTTTGCAATAGCTGCAATCAATGGAGTAATCAAATCAGAAACCAAAGCAGACACGACGGTACCAAAAGCCGCACCGATGACGACGCCTACCGCAAGATCAACCACATTACCTCTAAGTAAAAATTGTTTGAATTCCTTTAACATAAATAAAAAGTTAGAAAGAAAAATAATGAGAGAATTGCCCGACAAAAGGAAGTTCTTTTTCGCGTCCTTCTACGACATTTACAATACCGATAATAGCCAGGATCAACACAGCCAGATTAATTAAATTCATAAACATAAAAAGCGACCACATCATAGAACCGAGGACCCACACTATCACCTCAATCACGACCAAAACCAGACCTTGCTTGATGTGAAATTTTACGAAAGGATCATCTTTGGCAACCAAATAAGAAACGATAACAAGTGGACCAAGATACGCCAAAACTCCCATCACGGTTTTGTTGTCTTTTTTGTTAATAATATTTGTACCCCCTCCCGAACTTTCGTTTTTATTATTAGGATCCATAAATATTTAAAGCACTAAATTAATAATTAATATCGCCTCTTAAATTATAGCATGAATCTTTCTTTTCCTTCCACCTCCTTATTTGCTATACTTGTCTAATGGAATTTAAACTTGAAAAACCCTCTTTGGAAACCGAAAATCCCAATGAAAATAGGGATAAAATAATGGAAAAAGCTCAAGAAGAACGTCTAAAACTAAAATTTGATGTCTTTTTAAAAACAGTAAAATTAGCCATACACTTCCTAGAAGTCACCACCCCTATCGGAAATTTTAAAATGGGGGCAGAAGCAATGCTAGGTAAAAGATTTTTGACAGGTGAAGAATTAAGTAAAAAGGATAGAATTATGTATGGTCTGATAGTTTTACATAGCTCAATCTATGCCACCTTGCTGGGATATGGACTCATCAAAGGAGACCCGAACGCAATCATGTTGTCTGCTCCAGTGTATGCAATTACAGTCGGGCTCACCATCGCGGGGAAAAGACAACAAGTAAAAGAAGACATACCTGAATCTGTAAAAAAATACGGAGATTCATTGAATGAACAACTCATAGCATCTAAAAAAGCAATAGAAGAATACGGCCAGGAAAATGTAAAAAAATTAATAGAAAAAATAAAACAAAACAAAAAACCAGATGACAACGAGTAACACAACAAAAGAGTACCTACAAAAACTAATCACCGACTTGGTTAAAAATGGCGAAGATAAAGAAGAACTTTCCGTCTGGCTTGATTTGTATGATTTACTCTCACCCGAGGAACGCACCACCCTCGTCGGCAATCTTGAAAAGGAGTTGAAAGACTTGCAAGAATTATAAAAAATAATATTTGTTTAAGTATAGGTCTTTAATTTCATCCTATATCTAAATAGCCACTTGGCTATTTTACTAAAAAATATAACCAGTATATCTAAACAAACAAAAAAGATAGAACGCACAGTTTCTATCTTCATAATTTTTTTATTATTAGACCACATATTTCTTGTCACTGAGGCGATTGTATTACGGCAAATGTATATCAGGATAAATGGGTCGATTATTTTTCTAATTATCAAAATAACTATTAAAAACCTAATAAAAAATAAAACCCTATGAAAAAATTAACCCTAATCAAAAAATCTCTGCCCGTATTTGCCCTTTTGGCTTTGGCGGTCGGTTCGTTCGGCATAACGCCACAAATAGTATACGCTGTTGCCATACCACCGTTAGTTGACCTCGGGACAGCCGGTGACTATACAATCTTAACAAAAACAGGAATTTCAACCACTGGCCCTACTAGTGTTGTTGGAGACATGGGAGTAAGTCCCTCTGAAGCAACTTCTATAACAGGATTTGCATTAAGTCTTACAGAAGGAAGTCCCTTTTCCACCTCTGCACTTGTAGCTGGAAAAATATATGCTCCGGGTTATGCAGCCCCTACCCCTACTAATCTAACTACAGCCATAAGCGACATGGAAACTGCTTACACGACAGCGAACGGCCTAGCTCCAGGAGTTACTGAACTCGGTGCTGGAAATATTGGCGGACTGACGATTGTTCCGGGAGTCTATAAATGGACTACCGGTGTCATAATACCAGCCGACGTTACTCTTTCTGGAAACGCAGACGATGTTTGGGTATTTCAAATAGCTCAAAATCTTGACATAAGTTCTGCTACACAGGTGCTTCTCAGTGGTGGTGCCCAAGCAAAAAATATTTTCTGGATAGTCGCCGGCCAAACAACTATTGGTACTACAGCTGTCTTTATTGGAAACATCTTGGACAAAACAGCAATCGTGTTAAATACTGGAGCAACATTAAATGGCCGAGCATTGGCACAGACTGCAGTCACTTTGGATTCTAATTACGTTTCCAATGTGGGCAATAAAACAATTGGAACAATCACTGGAACAGTCGGCGGATTTGGAGTTTTGAAAGTGGACTCAATTGAAACGATAGACAATACAGCCATCGCTGATGGCACATTCGCAAGTGGCTGGGAATATATCTTCAACATAACAATTCCGTCCAATGAAACAAATCTTGCAATGAAATTCGCAGACTGGGTGCAAACCGGTGGCCCTGGAATAATTGCAACAGCTAATAACATCAGAATCTCTTCTCTCCAAGCAGACAACGGAGGAACGACCGTCTTGTTGACTGGGGCAAATCTTTATTCATCCCCTACTCTTCACATGATTACCGACTTAAACCCTGCTACAGATGGAATTCAGATAAAGGTTAAAGTAGAAGTAGCTGTTCCAACAGGCTCTCTAAATGGTGCCTATACTACGAGCTACGGAGTAAAGACAAATTAAAGAATAATTTAACTTTACAAATCTATGAAACGCGAAATATTATTAAAATCTTTCTTGATACTCATTTTGATGGTTATTTTTGCTTCTTTCGCGCAAGCTTCTGAGACCAGAAATAATTTCTCTTCCGATGGCACGGCCCTTGGACCTGAGGTCAACGACCTGGCTATTGAAAATGATGTTCCAACTTCAACAACAATAAGTCCTGTAAAGTCACCGAGCCTAACCGCCACAGTACTAGATGAGCTTGGTGACCTTGGCGCCAGTTCTTCGTTCTGGGTAGTCTTTATTCTTTTGATTCTATTTGTTTTCTTCATCTATCTATATAGACGACCGTTGGAAAATAGCAAAACTATACGAGTCTAACCACCAACCCAAAAACAAAGCAACCCAGCCGCCCGAGGGCGACGGGGTTTTGTTTTTTTAGACAGTTACTGTCTTTTTATATAAAGCTTTAATTTGCTCAAGCCCTCTATGCGCTTGCACAGAAATAGTATTTTTTGATTGTCCGGTTATCAAAGACATTTCTTTAAGCGTCAGATCTTGGACATAGCGCATTCGCATAATTTTTTGATATTTTTTTGGAATACGCGCGATCAAAAGAAGCGCTTTCTTTCCATCCAGAAGATTAATGAGATGTTCTTCTTCAGCTACTGGTTCAAAACCTTTTTCCATAAGAAGTTCAAGCGAACTTGTCTTATGTTTCCGATATTGATCCACAATAAGATTATCCAAGACGTGATAAAGAAAAGCCTTCATGATATCAATCTTTCCTCCCTTTAAGAGGTAACTCCAAGTTTTTATGAAAGTATTTTGGACTAAATCTTGGCTAGCCGCTCTATCACTAACTTTAAAAAATGCCCGAGCGTTTAAGCCCTTTTCATAGTCATGATGGGCTAAGGTTAAAATATCCTTTATTTTTACCTCTTGTTTCTTGTTCATGGCTTTGTTAACCAATAGAATATAGCCGTATGAGAGGGTTTTATATGACAGGACGTCTAGGTCCGAGAGAAAATACAACTTGCACATTATAGCACATCAAACCCCAAAAGCACTGTAATCGTTTTAATAAAAGTACGTCATATGGTTATATGAAAGAAAAAACAATAACAAATTTAAAAATTGCTCCTTCTGATTTTGTAAAAAGTTTCTGGGAAGAAAGTTGGACGTATATTAAAACTGTTGTGGACGTAGTACGAGAACCGATTTTGATTTTAGATAAAGATCTCCGGGTAATGGCAGCCAATGATTCTTTCTACAGAACTTTCCAGGTAGAAGTAAAAGATACGGAAAAAAAGATTGTATATGATTTAGGAAATGGCCAATGGGATATCCCCGCCTTACGGAAACTACTGGAAGATATTTTACCCAAAAATACCTTTTTTAAGGGTTTTGAAGTGGCGCATGACTTTCCTTTGATTGGGCACAAGATAATGATCTTAAATGCCCGACGTATTCATTTCAAGGAAGATTTGTATTTCCAGCCCATCATCCTCCTTGCGATGGAAGATATCACTGAAATGATGGCCGTAGCTGAAATGCTCGCCCTGCACACCAATCAATTTGAGAAAGAAACGGCAAAAAAGACAGAAAAACTAGAATCTAGTATTAAAGAAATGGAGAAAGAGATTAATAAACTAAAAAATAACTAGAATCAGAAATTTATTTTTTATCCTCTACCCTTTTTACCAGTCCATAATCATCTCCAAAATCTTTTAATTCTTGATGCATGGCTGCCAAACCTTTTTTAAACCTTTCTTTATCATCGGCACAATCAATTTTTAGCCTTTCAATATCTTTGACTAGCCTGAGCCTGGTTTCCGGTAAAAATTTGGCTGCGAAGGTCAAAAAACCCCCAAGTTCCCGATCTCTGGCTTCTACTTCAGAAACACGATTGTTTAGTTTATCCATTGAAGACATATATCTATTTGTGGATAATAACACGTAATTTAAGGGTTTCCTAACGGACATACCAAATGTCCTTTAGAATATGGGTAGAAAGAGATGCATTTTACCGATTCGCGTTCTTGGTTATTCACTTTTTATACACTTTAATCTATTGACTTGTCAGTAAAGAGTTGTAAGGTGGGATAAATAGATCGATTTTTATCAATTATTATTAGGGTTTTTAAAATATATGAGAAAATATCTTTTATATAGTTTGTTGGTTTTGACTTTCGGTTTTATGGTAGCAGGGACAACGCAAGCTCAAGCTGTTCCGACATTATCCGCCCAAGACTTTGGGGTCATGGATTTTAGCGGGGTCATGGGATATTCTGCCGGTTTTCACCTAACTAACGGAGACTTAACGGGAGCTAGTATGGTAGTAAAATTGTACTCTGGAGACGCTTTACTACAAACTAATACTGCCTTGCCAGGTAAATTTACTGGTACTGATTTTTCTGGGCCGTTTGATGTCACAGGCACGTTTGACTATGTAGCTGATGGTTACTGGCAAAACGAAAGAGAAAGTGAATTCGGAGCAAACCTTGTTCCTACAAAAGTAGTCGCCACTGTTATATTAACAGATTCCACAATTCTGACAGCAGAAAACAATGTTTTAACCGGCGATCCATCTACTGTAATGCCAGCAGGATCTTTGGCTGCTGAAAATTTCAACGTAGTAGATTCTGATACAGGATTGGGAATACTTAAAGGTTTCACTTCCGGTTTTGCTTTAACTGGAGATACATGGAATCACGCTACATCTGTAGTGGTTGAACTGTATGCAGGTTCAGAACTCCTTCAGACCGACACCGCGATTTTCCCTCAGTTTGGAACTATCGGTGGAACTCAAATTTCCGCACCGTTTGATGTGCTCGGAAATTTTGATTATGTTACCGACGGATACTGGACAAACGAGAGAGAGAGCGAGTACGGCAAGAACATAGCACCCACTAAAGTAAAAGCCACAGTAATACTTGAAAGTGGAAAAATACTTACAGCAGAAAACACCAATCTAACAGGAGTAATAACCACAATAATTCCACCTGGCATTCTTACAGCAGAAAATTTTAATGTAGTAGTAAATTCTAATACTGGCCCTACTACAGGAATCCTTACTGGTTATTCCACAGGGTTTGCGTTAACCGAGGCAACATGGGCGGAAGTGGCTTCTGTCGTAGTAAAATTGTATGCAGGTACTAACCTATTGCAGACGGACACAGCAAATTTCCCTTTGTTCGGCACCATTGCCGGAACTCAAATTTCCGCACCGTTTGATGTGTCTGGAACATTTAACTATGTAATAGATGGATATTGGACTAATACTCGAGAAAATGAGTACGGACAAACTGCCGCTCCTACAAAAGTTATAGCAATAGCTACTTTGATTAACGGCAAGATGATGACAGCTCAAAACACCCTACTTACTGGAGGAAATGCTGAGGAGGTAATGCCAGTTACTTTTGAAGTAAATTATATCGCGGGAGACAACGGAACTATTACTGGGTATACAAATCAAAATGTTCCTACTGGAGGCAACGCATCTTCTGTCACCGCGGTCGCTAACGATGGCTATCGTTTTAATGGCTGGAGCGACGGAGTAACCACTGAGGTCAGAACTGATACCAACGTCACCGCCGACCTTACCGTCACTGCAAACTTTGAAAGAAACCGATCTTCCAGTGGAGGAAGTAGAAGAGCTACTCCTGCTACCCCCGCTACTCCAGCAGTTCCCGGAGTAAGCCCAGCCATTCCTGCGACTCCCGCTACCCCTGGAGAAGTGCTCGGTGCTGAAAACTTTACTTTCACTCTTTTCTTGAAGATGGGGCCTCCCTACCTCAATAAACCGGAAGTAATGGAACTTCAGAAATTCTTAAATACAGCCGGCTATGGCCCGCTCGTAGTTGATGGAAAATTTGGAGTGCTTACTAAAGCGGCTCTCGTTAAATTCCAAATCGCAAATGGATTAGTAGGCGATGGCATAGTAGGACCTCTTACTAGAGCAGTCTTAAATAAATAATCTAAATAAAGATTTTTACTCACAAAGCCCTACCTTTACAGGTAGGGCTTTGTTTGTTATAATAGTCCAATGTTTTCATGGCTAAAAAAACATTTTATTCCACATCCTGAAAATGATCACCGCCCTCATATTTTGCGAGACCAAAGCACTCGGAACATTATCGCCATCATTCTATTTTTAGAATTATTTTCTTTTGTCCTTCCAACTGTCTCAAATATAAATATGCTAGATGGCATGGCGGCAGTGTTGCCTTCAGTTTTAAGTGACCTGACCAACGTAGAGAGACAATCACAAAGATTACCCATCCTTTCTGTAAACTCTCTTTTGAACAAAGCAGCGGAGATGAAGGCGCAGGACATGGCTTTAAAAGGATATTTTGCTCACACCAGCCCCGAAGGACTTACTCCGTGGTATTGGATATTGCTTTCCGGATATAAATATCAATACGCCGGAGAGAACCTCGCAGTTAATTTTCAAGATTCAAAAGACGTGACCGAAGCCTGGCTCAATAGCCCCACCCACAAAGCAAATATCGTCAAAGGAAATTATACAGAAATGGGTACGGGGATTGCGAATGGTATGTACAAAGGAAGAGAGGCTGTGTTTGTAGCCCAAGTGTATGCAAACCCGATGCCTAAAACTTTTCCTAAGGCAGTTGTAGTTGAAACAAAGCCATCCCCGACACCTAAGATTGTCGCAGTTTCTGAACCTACCAAAGAAACGGAAAATGTCTTGGGCGCAGAAGTTTCTACGACCGCCTCCTTGGCAGTCAATCCAGATGTTCAAATTCTCAACATAGAAAATAAAAATTACACCGAAACACAACCGACTTTCTGGCAGAAACTTTTGGCTTCACCCAGAAACACCACCAATGTGCTTATGGCTATAATCTTTAGCATTGTTGCCTTGGCCCTGCTTCTCTATATCATAATAAAAATCAGAAGCCATCATGTAGATCTGCTCACAAATGGATTGGCGATGCTCGCTATCATCGGTGCAATTTTTATCGCGAACTATCAGTATAGTTACAGAAGTATGGTGATAACCCAGGGTCTGGATTATTCCGTAGAGAGTAAATAATTTTCGTATAAAAAATAAAAATCACTTGTTTTAAACTTGGGACCTCCAGGGGCTATTTATCTCTTTTTATATTTTGTATTACACCACACATTCCCTGTCATCAAACCTCCCCTATTTCGGCAAATATATATCAGGATAAACTGGTCGATTATCTATCTAATTATTAAAATAACTATTAAAAACTAACAAAAAAATTATGAAAACAATATCAAAAATAGTTAAAAAATCTACGGCTGGTCTTATGCTTTTGGCATTTGCAGTGGGCTCTTTTGGTCTCTCTCCAAATAAATTTGCACTGGCAGCCACCACATGGGACACGACAGGCGCTTACGTTATAAACATGAATTATCTTGGAACAGATCATCCTCATGATATGTCTTTAGTTCAAGATATTTCAGACAATCTTACTGGTAACGGCGGGAGTCCAGCCGGAGCCAATGTATATACTTGGACAATAACTTCTGGTGGAGTAGTGGGTGATACCATTGATTTCTTGGCTGACTACACAGCGACCCCAGATGCAGTGACACCCCAAACAACTCTGCACATCGTCGGAACAATTGCCCCGGATGGGACGATGTCCGGCACATGGTCCGACAACTTCCAAGCAGAAGCTAGAACAGGCACATTTTCTACAGCAAGTGGGGCAGTAGTAGCGGATCCAATTATAGTTGAAGGAAATGTCATCACCAATCCCGCAACCGCAATCACCATTACTGATGCGACCCTAAATGGCACAAATGGTGCAAGTGACGCTCTCGGACACTCTTTCTGGGCTTCGCTAAACACATTTAGTACTGCTAGTCCATCAATCCCGGTTGGTGTTTACTCAACTCCTGATTTGGGAGTGATTGCAGCCAATACCCCCTTCTCTGCTCTTCTTTCTTCTACTGGCATAACAGTAACTCCAGATACTACGTATTACTTCTCAGCTTGGTCTAATGTTGCAGGTGTATGGTATCCTGGTGAAGTTTTGAGTTTCACTACTTTAGGAACAGGAGGAGAAATCGGAGGTGAAGTGGTACCAGGTAACGGAATCCTTGAAGTTACCTCTATTGAAATGACAGACACTACAGCCACAGCAAACAATTCGTTTGAAGATGGTTGGGAATATGTATTCAACATCACCGTCCCTACAGATGAGGCAAACCTCTCAATGAAATTCGCAGACTGGGTAAGAACTGGCGGAAGTGAAATTATTCCTGCAGGTGGCAACATGAGAATCTCTTCTCCACAAGCAAACAATAGTGGAGCAACAGTTCCGATCACCACAGCTAATACTTATTCTACTCCAGCACTTGTCATGACTACTGATCTTAACCCATCACTAGATGGCATACAGGTCAAAGTTATTGTAGAGGTAAAAATACCTACCGGCACAATGAGTGGCTCTTACACGACAAATTATGGTGTTAAGTCAGAATAATAATATAGACAAAAATTATGAAACAAAAAATATTATTAAAATCCTTCCTAATGCTCACCTTGATGGTGGCCTTTGGGGCGCAAGTATATGCATCGGAAGTGACAGGAACCCTCTCTTCAAGTACCCAAAATGAAGGAGGTGGATCCGGATCAGAAATTACTGGCACACTAGACAACGGAAATATAGCCGGTACTGTCGGTAGTGGTGGAAGTTCTGGCGGAAGCAGTAGCGGAAGTAGTCGTCGTACGGGAGGGCAAGTATTAGGAGCATCGGATGACAATACCGGAGAAGTACTCGGAGCAACATACACCCCGGGCTTTCCTACTACTGGTCTCGGAAACAAAGCTACTCCTGATTCCACAAACCTTATGGCCTTGATTCTAGTTGTCGCCACTCTGACGATGTACGCTTATCACAAGATGAAGATAAATGCATAAAAGGCTTAATTCCAGAATATTGCTTTTTATCCTAGTGCCCACATGTCTAGTCTTTCTTTTCTTGGGCTTCTTCATCACCAATTCCAAAAATCCAAACGATAATATTGCTCCCTTGTTTGCCTCTCCGGAAAAGATAATTCCTATACGAATTACAATTCCGAGTATAAAAGTAGAGGCTCTGATAAAACCCGTAGGACTGACAAAACTAAAAACAATGGAGTCTCCAGAAGAACCCCTAGATACTGCTTGGTTTAAATTAGGAGCAAGCCCCGGAGAAAAAGGCAGCTCCGTAATTGCTGGACATAGGGGTTGGAAAACTGGGAGAGCAATCTTTGATGATTTGGACGAAATTCAACTTGGCGATAAAGTGTACGTAGAGAATGAGAAAGGAGACATACTAGTTTTTGTTGTGCGCGAAATGCGCGTATATGGTGCTCTTGAAATAGTGCCAGAAGTTTGGAACAAAAATGATGCCGCTTATTTGAACCTCATCACCTGCTCAGGTGACTGGAATGCATCAACCGGAACTTCCGACAAACGCTTAGTCGTGTTTACAGACTTAGCTACTTAAAAAAATAAACCTCCCAAGGAGGTTTATTTTTTTATCTGTTTTATTAACAAAGCTACAAATTTTTTTTACTTATTATTTAATTTTGCTCGGGTAAGAGGCCCTACTATACCGTCGCCTACTAATCCGTTTGCGATTTGGAATTTGATAATCGCAGCTTTTGTCATGGGGCCAAATTTTCCATCAACTACAAGCAGGCCATAGCCAGCTGTGTTTAAGAATTTTTGCAGTTCTTCAGCTTCAGAATCTACCATTCCAGATTTAAGGATCTTCGTGAATATAAATTTGAGTGCAGTTGAAGCAAGATTTATCCCACATGGTCTGCCTGTTGCCGGACTGAATAAAAATCCTTCTTTGCATCCAGCATTTAAATGAGTTGGCAAGTATGAACCAGAGGATTGTCGCCTAGTTGGTTCTGGTTCTGGAGCACCACAGACACCTCCTATGTCTATCCCCGTCTCATCTTGATTTTGAATTCCATCAGAACAAGTCGGATCTACTGGTGGAGCTTCCTCTTCAAAAATAGCGAGGGCGGTCATGTAGTCTAAGGCAGAATCTTTACCTCCTACTGTAGTCACGACTCCAGTAGTAATATCTATCGTCACTAGATCAGTAGAAGAACCAAAATCATTTCTTGTGGCAAAAAGGATACCATTCGGATCAAATTTAGCGGAAGAGATAACTTCCCCATTGTCCACAGCATACGCAGATGATTCTATTATTACACCAGTGTCAGGATTAACTTTGAAAAATCCCGAACTTTCCTCATCAAAAATATACAGATTATCTTCAGAGTCAAAAGCTATGCCGCCACCTCCGCCTGCTCCAATATCAGATTGACCTTGGCCCACGAGAGTGGCCGTGCAATCTTCAGTATTAATAGTATAAAGAGAATTAGAGTTTTCATTCCATCCTGATCTAGCATATAGACGACCATCAGACCTAAAAGCGATATCAGCAAATCCAAAACCGATTGAACACTTTAAGGTGGCTATTCCTGTAGTCGTATCTATTGTAAAAAGACTTTTAGCTGCACCGCCATCGGGATCAGTATTGGAAGTTACTCCATAAAGATTTCCAGATATTGGATCAAAATCCATACCGTTTATGTTGTACTCCATTAGACCAATAGTGCTAGCCACTTCTCCTGTGTTTGGGTCAAGCGTAAACAAATTTGTCTCTGTGTTTTGCCCAGCCCCATTCGCGCCGTACAACACAATTGTACCTTCAAAAGAACCTGGTGGTGAAAAATTAATTGTTCCGTTGCTGTCTATATAATTATTTACATTGCTGGCCGTGGCATTATTAGTAAATGCTCCGTCTAGGAAAGTGATAGTTAAATTGTTTACATCATCAATATCTGCATGAGCTGTGGCATTTCCTGTAAACGTCAACGTAGCTGTTTCTCCGGCCCCATCTACCGTCATGACAGCAGTAAGTCCCGCCGGTTTATTTGTTAACGCGTAATGAATACCTTCAGATAGAGTGCCCCCTGCGTTGACGAAAGTATCATTAAATAGGGAGGCCGTTCTACTTCCAGAGAGTGAGCCATCGTTCACATATGGCTCATGGAAATTCCCAGCATATAACAAATCCAACTTTCCCAATAAAATTGAAACATTATCACTAAAAGCTTTATTCGTCACAGCCAAATCTAAATAAGCATCATTGTTGAATAGTCCGGTGGTTATGGAAAATGCGCTACCAAAAGGATTTCCAGACATTGTATAATCTACTGCCGCACCAAATGTGCCATCACCTACTCCAAAAAGGATTGAGACAACATCTTCTCCGATATCACTTACTACTGCTAAATCTAAATAAGCATCATGATTGAATAGCCCGGTGATCATGGAAGTAGGATTTCCATTTATTCCAGTTTCACTGATTACATAACTGACTGCTGTCCCAAATGTGCCATCACCTGCCCCGAGGAGAATTGAGACATTTTTTTCATAAAAACTCGTCACCGCCAGATCAAAAAATGTATCACCATTAAAATCACCAGAAATAACAAAAGAAGGATTGTCTCCAGCTCTATAATTTGCCGGATTGGCAAACGTACCATCACCTACCCCTAAGAGAACTGAAACGTTGTTAAGAAAAGAATTTTCTTTTACTACTACTAAATCAAGAAAAGAATCACCATTAAAGTCGCGAGTGGTGACAGAAGCTGGATCAGTTCCAACTGCATAATTGACCGCTGCACCAAATGTGCCATCACCTGCCCCGAGAAGAATTGAGAGGCCACCTACCCAACTCGTCACCGCCAGATCTAAAAAGGCATCGTTGTTAAATAATCCAGTGATTACGGTGTTAGGACCATCCCCAACCGCATAATTAACCGCCGTGCCAAATGTGCCATCACCTGCCCCGAGAAGAATTGAAACATTGTCACTGGCATTATTTGTCACCGCTAAATCTAAAAAGGCATCATCGTTGAATAGTCCGGCGATTATGGAGGTAGGATTATCTCCAGCTCCATAATTAACCGCCGTGCCAAATGTGCCATCACCTGCCCCGAGAAGAATTGAAACGTTGTCACTGAGGTTATTCGCCACTGCCAAATCTAAAAAGGCATCGTTATTAAATAATCCAGTGATTATGGAGGCAGGATTATCTCCAACTCCGTAATTGACCGCTGGTAAAAAAAACCTCTCCGCCGATACAGTAGGAGCAAAAGAGAAAGTTAACATAAAAACAAAAACAATTATAATAAAATATTTTTTCATTTATATTGATTATCAATTAATATAAATAAATATTAACACAAAAAAATTCTTTAAGGAAGATAAATACAACAGTCCTCGTTCTAAATTATTAAGCCTCAACGATTGGCTTGAATCCTCCAGATGCGAAACGCTTCATATCAACCGGCATAGTGGATGGATCAAAATCTTTCATACTTGGATCATTCATTACTTTTTTGTTTACTTGGTCTCTGTGAGCGCGAGATTTATATACGATCCAAGAGAAAACAACAATTTCATCGGCTTTAAGGCCCGCAAGCTTCAAAAAGCCTTTCTGGGGCATGCCTTTTTTAATTTTTAAATCATCTCCCACGCATTCAAAATACTCTAACGCGCCATTCTTTTTCCACATCCTGGCTCCCCATTCTGCCATTTTTTTATAAGCAGCCAAGTCTTTCTTCTTTATAGGTATTACAAATCCGTCCACATATTTTTTACTTTTTGTGTTCATATATTTTATTAGACGATTAAGCTTTTAATATATTACCAATACAATAGCATAAATCACCACTGGCTCCGGGGGTAGGGATCGAACCTACGACCAATCGCTTAACAGGCGACCGCTCTACCGCTGAGCTACCCCGGAATGTGTTTAAACTTTAAAGAACTCCTAACATCTTAACAGAAATTTGAGAAAAAACAAACTAGAAAATCTTGGCAAAAAGACTAATAATTGGAGACAGAATATAGTCCAAAATTTTCGGCTTATGATAACGAAAATCAAAAAGAACCGCTCCTCTCTTCCACTCTGTCGCGATATCTGAAAGCCTTCGTACCGCACTCAAATCTTTAAAGAAAATTCCCACTTCGGAATTTAATTCAAATGATAAAAAGTCCAGATTGTTGGAACCCACTATCCCTTCTTTATCATCTATGATGGTGACTTTGGCATGGTTCATGCGCGGTTGTAGATAGAAATTAATACCAAGCTTGGACAACTTAAACATGTAAAAATAATTCACCCTGTCAGTCAGAAAAATATCTGTGTGCTTTGGAACCAATATATCCACCCGTACTCCGCGAAGGACGGCTTGATGCAATACTCCCGTGAGCCAACGCTTTGGCATAAAATACGGAGTGATGAGAATAATTTCTTTTTGGGCCTCATTTAAATGTTTTTTGTAGATTTTCTTCAAATTAAATTTTTTCTCAATAGGGAAATGTTCCACTAGCCAAGTGCGCGTCTTGTCTAAAATAATCGGTTCTCTTTTTACTAAAACCATTTTATCTTTTCCCCCACCCTCACCATACACTCTCGCGAAGGATCTGATGAGGTGACGTACCAGACCCCTATTACCTCTGACTTCTACCACTAAATCATTCCAGAGCTTAAATTTCTGACTTATATTTACTCCTCCGACAAAAGCTCTCTTTTCATCCACAATTAAAATCTTTCTATGAGTACGATGCAAAAAATGACTTAAAAATATCAATTCCGCTCCGCTACTTCGTAATTCCATGATAGCCTCTTTGCTCAATTCTCTACTACCCAAAGAATCTAAAATTATTTTTACCCGTATACCCTTCTTGGCTTTTTCTCTCAATAATTGGAGAAAATTGTATTGAGTCATATCATTCGTAAAAATATACATCTCAAGATAGACCGACTCTTCGGCATTTCTGATAGCCTCAAACATGGCCTGCCAAGCCCTTTCCGAATTGGTAAAAAATTTATAGATCATACGATGATTGTACACTAAAATTTGCATTATTGAGAAAATAAGATAGAATATCTTTGTGCAAATAGCACCGTCGCAAGGGCCCTTAGCTCATCTGGTAGAGCGCCTCTTTTGCAAAGAGGAGGTAAGGAGTTCGAGTCTCCTAGGGTCCACCATATTTAAAGTCGCTTTTATAAGCAAAAAATAGAAAATAAATTTATGGGTAAAAACGAAGGATTTTCTCCTCTATATGTCAAAAAGGAACAAGAGGAAAAAGAAAGAAAAGCAGCTGTATTAGAAAGAAAAAAAATTCGTGAAGCAAACAGAGACGAAGCTCTGTTGGCGGCGGCAGACAGCGCTGCTTTAGAATTAGCCTTGGAGAAAATCGGGGGTGAAATAAATTATAGAAACGAATTTGAGTATCAAACAGCTCGCCGAAACATTCAAAAAGAAATTAATGATTTTTTGGCAAAGAGTTCAGAATTAAAAGATTTGCTTTATGATTCTGTCGTCGGCAAGAAAGACCTCAGTGAGATTTTGACTAAAAGTCTGATGACAGTTTACAAAAACTCTATCACTCAAAAAGCTTAAATTTTATTTCTCTCCATAAAAGCTAAACCCCGAGCACCTGGCCCGGGGAGGAAGCGCAAGCGCCCCCTTGAAACGATTTTTTGTACACTATACGCTACAACGAACGAAATGGACGGCAGGAAGCTCCACGCCCCAGTCGTGAGTCACCCACGACCAGCGGATCACAGCCCGTTGGCGAGAGATTATCACATAGGGAACATACATGCTCCCCCTGCGTGACACGACCGAGGAAAAGAGGAACAGCCTCCGCTCTCTGAAAAGAGACCTGAAGAGATTCCCCCCGTCTCTCTTGGCGATCGCCTCTCCGTCCTGGAGGTTGAGAGGGCGATCTATCTTTCGCAGGTCAAACTCTGCGGGCCCCGAGCATTCAAGCTCGGGATGAATGACCCTAGTCACCCACACGGGATACTTGGGCCGGATGCTTCTGTCTACCCGGATCATATAGTACTCTGATTCAGGTACCAGATGGACGTCGCCCATATTCTCACCTCCTTTCTTTGAGAAGTACTTCAACTAAATAAAACCACATTCTTCGTATTTTAGCAAGTATTAAAAAGAGCAAATTTATTTTTTTGTCTCCAGCTCTTCCAATATTATTTCTCCTAATTTCTTGGAATCCTTTTCCCCCAGTTTTTTATATTCTAAAATAGCCCTTCCCAAAATTTTGGGAGATTTTTCTCCCCTTTCTATCACCGCGATGAGTATCTCTGATATTCCCCTGTCAGAACGTATTTCCCGTAAAACTGTTTTTTTGATTTCTCCCGCCATCCTTTCTCGTTTTTGTTCAGAAATAATCTGGTTTGCTGGCACTTGGTGCATTTCATTTATATAACCAAAATCTATTATTTGCCCGGCTTCTTTTCTTATGATGCTTTCCGCCAAAGACCTGGCTGCTTCTACTGCCGCTTCGTCAATCAATTCTTGGCACTCAAGTCTATGCTCATCACGAGTCTTTCTTCCATTTCTATTTTTATTTTCTAAAGAAGAAGGAATACTGACAGAGTTTTTTCTTAAAAATTCAAATGCCATAAATTTGTTCTTTACTTTTAGTTTGTCTCCAAGTTATCTTCTTCAATAATTTCAGGCTCTTCTATCCCCCTTTTTAAGAGCTCATCAATTAAAGCATCTGTCTCTTCTCTTAATTCTTTTATCCTTTTTTTTATTTCAATTATATTTTTTACTTTTTCTATCCCCTTTACTGCCAGAGGGTTTTTTTCTTCTCCAGGAAGAACACTAAAATGCCTTTCTGTCGGGTCTATCCTACCTTTTCCAATATTTTCATTCATAATTTTATCTTTTGTAATAATCCTTATAATAAGCGACTTTATTAATAATACAACACTCAAAGGCCAAAAACAAAACCCCCGCCTTACGGCGGGGGTTTTGCGGCACTTATGTTGTCTATATAAAAATGTGAGAAACAACCTCACACTCACAATATAAGTATAGCATACTTCTAAAAAGAATGCAAGTTTTGGGACTGTGTAACAGAAAAATCCTCTCTTGCGAGAGGATTTTTCATGTTTTTGTCTTGCGCCTATAAGCCGAATTTTGTACTTTGGCCGAAACCAAAGGATAGCAATTTATCTAGGCCTAAAATTACTTTCAGGCTCAAGCGATTCTCTCCGACCTAAGTCGGAGCACGATCTTGCACAGAGGTAAGGATTTAGCCGTTTCACTCTGATGTCTCCATCAGATTACCCCCGAAGGGGCCCTAGCCTTTCGGCATCGGCGTCTCTGCTCGCACCTATGCATTACTGCACACGGGAGTTACCCGCTACCATTTTTTCGCCCCGCATAAATACGGGGTAAACTGTGTTCGGACTTTCCTCCCTACAGCTTTCACCATAGAGTAGCTATCCAACGCAGGACTAGAGACAATTATACTATAAATTTTTAGTAAGTAAATAGCACCTCATCCCCTGCTTTCAAATTATTTTTGCCAGAAAAACCAGCTTCAACTTCCAGGACATACTTTGCGTCCATCTCTGGTCCGAATGTTTTAGGAAATGTTTCTGGTTGTGTATCCTGAGCGACATATACTACTTTCATTTCTTCTGATATCCAGATAATATCAATTGAAAATTTCATATCTTTCATCCAAAAACTATATTTCTCTGGTTTATCAAAAACAAAAAGCATCCCAGAATTTTCCATCAAATTACTTCGTCCACTAAGTCCTTTGTTTTGTTCTACTTCCGTCAAAGCCAATTCCACTTTAATTTCTTTTCCTGCGATCTTTACATATTTTATATCTTCCGGTTTAAAATTTTTTGGAGCAGAACCAACCAAAAACACTCCCACTCCTAGGAACATAATGACTACGAGAAAATTGATAAATTTATTTTTCATTTACTATCTCCGTTCCAACCAAAAAGCTTGCCGATGGTATCCGCATTTTCACGCTTACGAGCTATTTTTATCATTCCATCTTGAGCAATAATTTTCATTGGAGCAGAGAGCAAACAATGGTGTGAAGCTAGCCCATCCTGATAGGCCCCAGTATCTAAAATAGCCATCAATTGGTCTTCACTTCCATGAAGTTTCGGCATCAAAATATAATTTCCGCCCGCCGTATATTTATCATCGGAGTCACAGGTGCTTCCAGCTAGCCATACGGTCTTGAGTGCGCCGTGCATATTATTAGCCGGGATGATATGCCATTTTTGGTGGATGGCCCAAGTATCTTTGAGATCGTTCATAAAACTACCGTCTATGATGTACCACGCTTTTGCATTTGCTTTCGGGATAAACTTTTTAGAAAGTACTTTGTATACGGTAATCTGGGATGGAGCCACAATGTACTGCCCCCACTCTACCGCCAGATTGGGATGCTTGATCCCCGCTTTGTCCGATAAATTTTTTAATACTTTGATAATTTTACTGGAGACACCCTTGGCAGTGTAAAATTTCTTTTTTTCATAAGGAATTCCAAAACCTCCGCCAATATCCAAAGTATCAAGCGAAGGGTGAATTTTTTGCAATTGAGCATAGATGCTGAAAGCATGCTTTACCCCGTCCAAAATACTTTTCTGTGTTTTTATTTGGGAACCAAGATGATAATGCATTATCTTTAAGTTTTTTATTTTACTCAAATCCAGGACATCTCTCTCTGAAAGACCAAAACGGTCAAATTTCTTATCCCAATGAGTATCCGCTTTTATATCCAAGTCCACCCGTACACCCACATCACCCTTATACTTCAAAATTCTTTCCACCTCTTCCAAGGATTCAATGATAGGCACGATATTCATTCCCTTGGCTCGTAATTCTTCCACTAAATCCAGATATTGGTCGGTCTTTGGACCATTACAAAGTACCCGGATTTTGCTGTTAAACTTTTCTCCTTCCCAGAGTTTTTTTACTATCCAAAGTTCATTAGCTGAGGTTACTTCCAGATTCGCTCCCTCAGATAAAATAGGAAGAATAAATTCTTTGTTTTGATTTACTTTCATCGGGTAGTGATAAAAAAACTTACCCTTATAACCATAAATTTTTATGTAAGCTTGAAAATAACCAATCAAGTCTTTGAGTCTGTCTTCTATAATAAATGGGAAAATCACCTGTAGAGGTGTGCCATATTTATGAGCCAAATCATTAATGTTATAAACGTGATGACCTTCGGTAGCCGTCAGTTCACCATCTTTATTTACATCAAAAAACTGAGTGTTGAATTCATCTGCTCCGAGCTTCCAAAATTTTCTCCAATTTTTCCCTTGCTTTTTTATTTTTTTGTTTGGCATCTAAGTAAAAATAAGTATAACAACCTGTCAATAAAATGCAATTAAATTAAGTGTATAAAAAGGGTGGCCCCGAGTGTGCTGTAGGCAACATTCGGGGCCGGATAGCTACGCGAACTCGTCATCATCCTCCGGCGGCGGACCGAAGGAGGAGTCTGCGGCATGAAGGACAGGTTCCTGTCCGAGGAACCGACGGACGTCCCCCTCAAACGGGGAATCGGTGTGAAGAAAAATGTCGGGAAGACCGACCCCGGCGCATCCGACACCACGCTCGGAACCTTCGGGACCATTTGACGTTCTGGTCTCATCATTTTTTGTGCTCACCTCAAGCTCCTTTCTGTTCAAAACTATACCAGAAATTAAAATAAAATCAAGTACTACTATAAATATTCCTTTAAAAACTCATCCTTAAATTCAAAAAAGTTGTCATCTAAAATTGACTGTCTTATTTTTTTTACCAAGTTAACAATGAAATATAAATTATGGATAGAAGCTAGAGTCCCCGCCAACATTTCATTACCATGGAATAGATGCGCTATATAGGCACGAGTGTAATTTTTACAAGCATAACAATCACAATCATTTTCTATCGGAAAAAAATCATTTCTAAATTTTGTATTCATAATTTTTATCTTTCCGTTTTTTGTATAAATAGTCCCATTCCTGCCGAGCCGAGTCGGAGCCACACAATCAAAAAGGTCAACACCGTTTTCTATCCCCATAAACAAATCCTCCGGCTCTCCTATGCCTAGTAAGTGACGAGGTTTTTCTTCCGGTAAAATTTCGTTTACCCACTTTACAGCCGAAGACATGTCCTCTTTGGCAAAACTTCCCCCGATGCCAAAACCATCAAAATCCAAACTTGAAATAAATTGCGCGGATTTTTTTCGTAAATTCTCATCTCGCCCACCCTGCACGATGCCAAACAAAGCTTGATCGCCTCCTAGTTTTTGGTGTTCAGCCAAACTCCTCTTTGCCCAAGAATGAGTGCGCTCTAACGCCTCTTCTTGATACCGCAGATCTTCAGTAGGACTAGTGCATTCATCAAAAGCAAAAATAATATCTGCGCCTAGATTGTGCTGAATCTCTATTGATTTTTCGGGAGTGATATAATGAATGGACCCATCCAAGTGTGATTTGAAAGAGACCCCATCCTGCCCTATTTTTGCCAATCTTGGCGCATCGCTATCGTCAAAACGCTCCGGTATCAAAAGCGAAGGATCTGTAATCTTAGTAATTTTTGAGATATCTTTACCATAAGCTACTCCGAGAGAAAAAACCTGAAAACCACCGGAATCAGTCATCGTGGGCCCTTTCCAATTCATAAATTTACCGATACCTCCGGCATCGCGAACTGTCTCGTCTCCTGGTTGTAGATATAAATGATAAGTATTCCCCAGAACCACCTGCGTTCCGGCATCTTTCACTTGTTCAGGATTGAGAGATTTCACCGTAGCTTTCGTTCCCACTGCGACGAAAGCAGGAGTTAGAATATCTCCATGTGGAGTATTTAGAACACCCACCCTGCCTAAACTATTTTTTAATTTTTTTTCTATTTTAAAAATCACTTTAAATTTCTACTTCCACAAATTTCAATTCTTGGATATTTACCGGACTGGAAAGCAATGCCTTGGTAAATGGATCACGCGGATCAGATATTATAGTCTCTACCCTGGCTAGGGTATAAGGATTAATCCCCGGCATCGTCACCAAATCTCCTTTTTGTAGAATTAAATCTCTCGGTAAAATCATCTCAAAATTTCCTCCGCCTCGCCCCACTAATTCAAAAAAAATATTCCTGCCCGCCTCGCCCGTGGGGCTACTGCCGAGGGCACTACGGCCAAGGGTAACTATCGCTTGAGTTTTCTCTCCGGCGTTTGAAAATAAAGTCACTTTGGCAGAACTTGGAAAAGCTTCTGCGACGTATCCCACAGGGATATTACCAAAAGCAAAAACCATACTTCCTACATCTATCCCCTCCTCTGTCCCCACGTCAAGTACAAGTGTATCGTATGGGCTCCGGTTCGGTTTGGATAGAATAACTCCTAAAATCATACTCTTTTTGGTATCCATTCTTCCTAGGATTTCTTTCAATGACTCATTTTCCTCTAACACGGAATTATAATTCAAAATTCTAGCTTCTTCTTCATTCAGTTGGGAATGTAAATTTTCATTTTGTAAAGAAAGAGAGCTCTTGGAAATAAAATAGGCCCCAAGATTTTTAAACTTTTCTCCAATATTGTTCCCAACAACCCAAATAGGGTGGAAAATACCTTGGCTAACATAAGAAAATCCACCAAAAAAACTCGTCCTAAAATAAAAGAGCGCGAAAAAAACAACGACACCGATAGCGATCCCCCAAAACCTCCTTTTTTTTTCTTTTTTATCTAGGAGGTAACTCATCTTGATTACCTATCAAAACATCTTTATAAAGCGGAATGTCATCCAGGATCACTCCTGTTCCCCGAGCTACCGCCGAGAGAGGGTCTTCCACTACATAGACTGGAATTTTGAGAACTTTTTGCAAAAGTTGATCAAGCCCTGGCAGCAGAGCTCCGCCCCCAGATAAAGTGATACCTCTTTGCATAATATCAGACAATATTTCCGGCGGAGTAGTTTCCAACATATCTTTGACTCCATCCACCAATCCTCTTACTGAAGACGCTAGTGCCTCCCTAATATCAGAATCTGTAACTACTACTTCTCTCGGCAACCCAGTCAAAAGATCGCGTCCATGAACTTCCGTCTCCATATACTCTCCTGGAATAGCAGAACCGATAGCAATTTTTATCATTTCAGCTGTTCTTTCTCCGATTAAAATCTTAAACTCATCACGCATATAAGTGATGATATCGTTGTTCAACTGATCACCCGCAATTTTCAAGTTTCTTGATTTAACAATTCCACCTAAAGAAATCACTGCCACGTCCGTAGTGCCACCACCTATATCTATAATCATAGATCCGACAGGATCATTAATAGGAAGCCGTATGCCGATAGCAGCTGCCATAGGCTCCTCCACCAAGAAAACTTCCCTGGCGCCGGCAGACCTCGCCGCATCATATACTGCGCGCGTCTCAACGTTTGTCGTGCCGGAAGGGACCCCGACCAAAACTCTCGGTCGGGCAATTTTTTTAGAAATTTTATCCGCTTTGTTTATCAAATAAGAAAGCATTTCCTCGGTAACTTCAAAGTCAGAAATAACCCCCTCCACCAAAGGGCGAACAGCCTTGATGTGTCCTGGGGTACGCCCAAGCATCTCCTTGGCTTGTGTGCCGACAGCCAAAATTTGATTGGTTTTGACATTGACAGCAACGACCGAAGGCTCGTTTATCACGATGCCATGTCCTTTCAAATATACCAGGGTATTTGAGGTCCCCAAGTCTATGCCTATGTCATTGCTAATTAATCTGTATAATTTTTCAAGCATGTCAATAATTCATCAAGCGTTACAATTTTGCCTTTTTCTTCGGTGCGCTTTTTTAATTCTATCCCTCCTTCCTTGATGCTCCTTGGGGAAACTACGGCCCGGTAAGGCATCCCGAGCAAATCCGCATCGGAAAACTTTTCTCCGGCGGACATCCCAGCGCGGTCATCAAACAAAACTTCCACTCCCGCTTGAGAGAGACTCTCGTAAACTTTATTTGCTTCTTTCATAACCGCTTCATCGTCACCCAGGGCAAGCAAGTGAATAGTAAACGGCGCAATAGCTTCCGGCCAGACTATACCTTTATCGTCAGATGAAACCTCCACCACTGTGCCCATCAATCGTCCCAGACCAATGCCATAGGAACCCATAAAAACAGGGGTTTTTTCTCCATTTTTATCTACATAGGAGAGCCCCAATGCTTCAGATTTGCTGGTTCCTAAGGTAAAAATATTACCCACCTCAATCGCTTTGTGTTCTACCAACTTATCTTTCTCCAAACCTAAACTTATTAACACCTCTTCCTCCATTACTTCTTTGTTTACTGCCATAGCCTTGTCTTCGCTTACATATATAGTATCTTCACCGGCAGAAGTAAGGGTTTGGAATTCATGAGAGTATTTTGAAAAAGCGCCACCGGAAGCAAAAGTTAAATAAGTCACATGCCCAATGCCCGTTCTCTTAAAAATATTCTGATAAACTGCCTTCATTTTTTCGTAAAAAATATTATGTTCTTCCTCATTTTTAGAAAAGGAATAAAGCGCCTTCCAATAAAATTCTCTACCTCTTAAAATTCCCGATTTGCTTCTGGTTTCATTTCGTAAAATATCTTTAAAATCATAAAGGTGTAGGGGTAAATCCTTATAAGAACTAACGTACTGTTTTAAAATGTTGGCAAAATTTTCTTCATTACTCCACGACAAACCAACTTCTCCGCCATTTTTGAGTTTTGTTTTAAACCAAATATCTACTTCATTATCATCCCACCGATTGGTTTTCTCCCAAATTTCTCTATCTTGAAGAATGGATGTTTTCATTTCTATGCCACCCACTTTATTCATTTCATCTCTAATGATGCCTTCAATCTTTTTAATAACACGCAAACCAAGTGGTAAAAAGCTATACACCCCGGCCATTTCTTTGTGAATAAAACCGCCCCGAGTCAAAAGCTCGGCATTCCTGGATGTCTCATCTGCCGGCGCTTCTTTCCTGGTTTTAGTGAAAAGTTTAGATTGCTTCATACTATTATTCATACTTGCATCTTACCCGAAAAAAGTCTTTTGCGCAATTTGCAAAGAGGGTAAGTTTCTGCTATATTAATTCATATGCAAAAAGTAAAAAACACGCAGGAAAGTAACGATACAATCGTTGAAAAGATGTTTCAGGCCGGGGCGCATTACGGCTACAGCAAGACCAGAAGACACCCCTCTGTCTCAAAGTACATATACACTACCAAAAATAAAGTAGATATAATCAACCTGGAAAAGACCAACATCATGCTGGAAACCGCTCTTCTGTTTGTAAAAAATCTCGGAGCCCAAAACAAAACCGTTCTTTTTGTAGGCACCAAACCGGAAGCGAAAGTAGCCACCAAAGGCATGGCAGAATCTTTGAATATGCCTTACGTTACAGAGAGATGGATCGGGGGTACACTTTCTAATTTCACTGAAATAAAAAAGAGGATAACCGAACTGGAAAATTATCGCAAGGATAGCGCTACTGGTGGATTGGACAAGTATACTAAAAAGGAACGCGTAGTAATGGCCAAAAAAATGGAGAAACTCACCAGATATTATTCTGGATTGATCGGCCTGAAAAAAGCTCCGGATGCATTACTCATCATAGATGCGAGAAATGAACACATTGCAGCCACTGAAGCCAGAAAGTCCGGCATCCCGGTAATCGCTTTGGTAAATTCCGACTCAAACATCAAGGGCCTTGACTACCCTATCGTAGGAAACGATGCCGGAATACCTTCAATCAAATTCTTCATTGCCGCGATCGGTAATGCTTACAAAGAAGGCCAAACCACTTTACCAGAAAAAAAATCTTAAATATCTATGTCTAATCAAATAACCACAGAACAAGTTAAAGAACTTCGTGATGCAACTGGTATTTCCGTAATGCAATGCAAACGTGCCCTAGAAGAAGCAGGTGGTGATATGAATAAGGCCCTTGCTATTTTAAAGAAAACCAGTTCAGATATCGCTTTGAAAAAAGTAAGTCGTGAAGTAAAAGACGGCAGAGTCTCTATCAAGACAGATGAAAACAGAGCTGTCTTAGTATCTTTGCATTGCGAAACAGATTTTGTTGCGAGAAATGAAGATTTTGCAAAACTACTTAACGAATTAACGGAAAAAGCTTTCAGAGATGGTGTAGAAAAGATGAAAAATGAGGCAAAAGACTTGATAGATCCTATAATTCAGAAAACTGGAGAAAATATCCAGCTGGGAGAAGTTTTTGAATTAACCGGGGAAGTCTTGGGTAATTATGTTCACAACAACAAAACAGGCGTCATCGTAAGTCTGACTGGTGGCTCCACAGAGCTCGCTAAAGATATAGCCATGCATGTGACCGCTATGAAACCAGAATATCTTTCACAAGACGAAATACCTGAAGATACTAAAAACACCATGAGGGAAATTTTTGAGAAAGAAGTAGCTAATATAGATAAACCGGCAGAAATAAAAGAAAAAATGTTGCTAGGGAAAATGGCTACATACTTTAAGGAAAGAACCCTCTCGGACCAGGCATTTATAAAAAATGGAGACGAGACAGTGGGAGGACTTTTGGAGAAAGCAAAGGCAAAAATCAAGGAAGTAAAACGTTACTCAATATAAAAAAATGTATTTTCTTTTAACTTTATTTTTTGTATCACTATTCGGGATAATCTTCATGATCGGCAGAAGACTATTGGTACTTCAAGATGCGCAGGGAGAAACTCAAGAAGAACTTTTCTTGGAGATCCCCTATGTGGAAGAATGGAAACACTTGACTATAAAAAATGTAAAAAAACACAGTTATAGTGGTTTGGTAACCGTCATCAGGTTGTATGTCCGCTCTTCTAATTTTATAAAAAATAAGTATGAAAAAATAATCACCGAGATAGATAAAAAAAGGAAAGAACATATTATAAAGAGGAGTAAAAAGGAGGTTTCTAGATTTTTAAAGACCGTGTCAGATTATAAACACAAAATCAGAGAAATAAAGCACAGAGTAGTGGAGGAAGAAGAGGAGAGAAATTCATAATAGTACGTGTAGCCTTAGTTGTTTTGATAGAATGCAATATAGATAGCACTGCCTTAGTTGTTTTGATAGAATGCAATACAACGCCGCCTTAGCTCAGTTGGTAGAGCAACGCTTTTGTAAAGCGAAGGTCCTCGGTTCGAATCCGAGAGGCGGCTCCACAATAGATCTAATAGAGTTAAATTTTAGTATTACTGGTTGCTTCCGATTTTACTTCTTGAAGCTTAAATGATCCTTTTATGTAAGCCTCAAGATTTTCTAAACTTTGAAACCCGGAAAATACACTATCGTCTATCACTACTGCCGGCAATGCGGTGTCTTTTATCTTGTAAATTTGGAGCATGGAAGCGACAGCCGATAAGTCTGTACTATAGTCAAAGGAATAAACCCGAAGTTCTGGGTATTTGGTCCTTAGTGTACCCAACACCATACTTTCCTCTTTACAAAGACTGCAATTTTCTGCTGTTGTATAAAAATACAAAATAAAGGCCGATTTAATTCCACAACGCTCAGAAATTCTTTTTGCTAAAAGATAGTCTTTGATTTGTAATAACGAATAATATTTTTTTAGATAAGATACCTCTCCCATATCACCCAAATTATCCTGGCTCCACTCAAGCTTATTGCCGAGCTCGGCAAGTTCGCTAGAAAACACAGAATCAGAGATATTTTTACAAGAAAGTTCTGACAATAAAGAAAATTGAGTTTCCGAGGACAGAATATCTATCGCTATCTGGTCTTGGATGGTTTTTAACTGATTAATTTTTTTATCACCAAAATAATTACTTAAATAAATAGCAGTAAAAAAGAGACCAGTAGTGATCAATAGTACAATTAAATATTTTTTCCAATCAATGTTGTTGTTCATTTTTTATCGCCAAGAAGGCTTCCTGGATAAGATCGTATTATAAATAGCCTGCAAAAACCAGATAGGAGCAACTATACCAAAAATCGGGAAAAAATAAAGGATTTGAAGAGAGAAAATGTTTTTCTCTTGAGCCATTTTTCTCCCAAAAAGTATAGCAAACATTACTAGGACATAGACGACGACCATCATAAAAACAAAGGATTCAGTATTTATAAAAAATGGGTCAAAACTAAAATCTTTGATACCTAAATCAAAACCGACCACCCTAAATTGTAACACTTTAAAATAAAAGAAATGCCCCACGTTATAAACTATCCTACCAAAAAGATAGCTGACAGAAAAGATAGAGACGACCCCCATCGGCAAAGTAAAAAGAGCAAAATTGCCATATTTCTTCCTAAACAAAACTCCCCGGTAGTCAAGAGTATTGTTTAAAAAACCATAGATCCAGCGTAGTCTTTGTTTGTAAAGTTTTTTGACTGTGTGAGGAGTATTGGTATAGACAAATGCATCGTTGCAATTCTCTATTTTATAGTTGTGTTTTTGCATCCTATAGGCAATCTCCATGTCTTCTGTGCTGTGCGCGTGTCTATAAGGACCTAAATCGTTAAAAACTTTTTTACGAAAAATTGTAAAAGGTCCAGGGGTCACGTTGATAGCTCCCAAGAAACCAAGCATTTTTTTAAAGAACAAACCCATATTGTATTCTGTTTGTTGAGCCAACTGCACAATGTTCCCCGGGTTATGCACAACCACAGCAGGAGCGACAGCCATGGTCTCGGAATCTTCTTCAAAATAACTCATGATGCGAACCAAGGCATCCGGATCCACAAAAGAGTCGGCATCTAAACATCCAAAAAAGTCTGTTTCTGATTTTTCTAATCCTAAATTTAGAGCAGTAAATTTCCCCCCATTTTCTTTATGAAAAACCTTTATGTTTGGAAATTCTGCAAACTTATCCACCACATTCTTTGTGTTGTCTGTAGACCCATCGTTTATAAGAAATATTTTTACCTTATCTTTTGGATAATTTAAATTGAGCAGAGAACATACTGTTTTTCCAACTGTTTTTTCTTCGTTCCAACAAGGCACGACGATAGTCACGGACGGGTAGAAATCCAGTTTAGTTTTGCCTTTTCTGATCAATATTTTTTTTCTATTTTCCAGAAAAGTCACAAAGAAAAACACCTGGACATAGACAGATAAAAAAGTCAGGATATAGAATATCACATTGGAAATTGAAGTCATACGCTTGGTTTTAAGTATAACATTTTAAGGATGAAAAGTAAATGAAAAAAGCCCCTCTTTTGAGGGGCTTTTTTGTACAAAAAAACTTAAATTACATATTCTGGTCCACACCAGGAACATTTGTACTTGAGGAAGACATATCCCCCACTGTACACTTCTTACACTTGCACTTAAAGAGTTTCATTACCGCCACGACGCCAACCAATATATAAACAATTGCCTCTAAAGTAGGGACAGAACCCAAAAGCAAATTGACAACATTTAAATTGCTACCAAGCAACATGCCTACTCCTACCAAACCCCAATTAAGTCCACCGACTATCAATAAAATTTTGACAAGTTTATGACCCCAACCACAACATTTTGCATTGTGCATATGTTTTATATCTATGTCTCACTTTCATGAGAAAATTAACTAATAAAAGACCTTTTGGCTAATACTTGTATTATATCACATATAAAAAGTGTGATATAATAGCGTATTATAAATAACAATATAACCATGCAAAATAAACCAATAGTAAGTGCAATCATTATAGCGGGGGTTCTTATCGCAGGAGCTATCTTATTAAAAGGAAGCAATGCGCCATACGCGGGAAACAACCAAACAAATAAAGGTATCCCAGTAGAAACAAAATCTTTAGCCCCAATAGGAGAAAATGATCACAAACTTGGAAATCCAGAGGCAAAGGTCACCCTAGTTGTTTACGAGGATTTCCAATGCCCTTTCTGTGGAGCAGTTTCTGGATCTGACTCTTATCCATCTTTGATAGCATCTTTAAAACAAAGAGACCCAAACTGGACTCCATTTTTACCGGGGGTTATCAATGATTATGTAAAAAAGGGAGAAGTGCTTTTTGTTTATCGCGACTGGGCATTTCTAGGACCGGAATCCACCAGAGCGGCGGAGGCGGCCAGGTGTGCCGGAGACCAAGGTAAATTTTGGGAATATCATGATTATCTCTATGCACACCAAAAAGGAGAAAATGAGGGAGACTTTGCAGATACTAATTTAAAATCTTTTGCAAAAACACTAAAATTAGATACCGTCATTTTTGACAAATGTCTTGATGAAAGTAAATACGCGCAAGCAGTCGCAGACTCTAAAACGGAAGGTCTGGCTGCCGGAGTGACAGGCACACCCAAAGGTTTTATCCTGAAAGACGGCAAGATTTCAAGCACCATAGATGGTGCTGAATCTTATGAGACGGTAAAACTCAAAATTGAAGCCGCTTTAAAATAAAATAGCAATAAAAAAATCCCGTGAAAGCGGGATTTTTTTATTGCTATTTTATTAATCAAAATAATTTTTCAATCTTGAAATCTTGTCGTGTTGGCGAAGTTTTTCGTGCACTTTCGCTTCAATCTGACGGATACGTTCACGAGTTACCCCGAATTCTTCTCCTACCCTCTCCAAAGTATGCTGAATACCGTCAAGCAATCCGTAACGCATCTCCAAGATTCTGCGCTCTTTTGGATTTAACTCGTTTAAAACCTCACGAATTTGATCAGAAAGAATTCGGCGAGAAGATTCTTGATCCGGACGCAAAATTTTATCATCGGGAATGAAATTCTCTAAAGTTGATTTGTCATCATCATCTCCAACCGGTTGTTCCAAAGAAACCGTCTCCTGGCTGATATTTTCAATAACATGGATTTTTTCAACTGGCACCCCCATCTCGGTCGCAATCTCTTCGGCAAGCGGTTCCCTACCCAAATCCTGACTTAATCTACGATGAGTTTGTTTATATTTTGAAATCGTTTCAACCATATGAACTGGGATGCGAATGGTTCTGGACTGATCGGCTAAAGCACGAGTGATGGACTGGCGAATCCACCACGTAGCATACGTAGAAAACTTATACCCTTTCGTCCAGTCAAATTTTTCTACCGCCTTAAACAATCCCAAATTCCCCTCTTGGATCAAGTCCAGTAAAGTTAAATTGGCAGACCTACCGACGTATTTTTTCGCGATAGAAACGACCAAACGCAAGTTGGCCCGTGCGAGTAGGTTTTTAGCTTCCAGATCTCCGTGTTCAATGCGCTTAGCAAGGACTTTTTCATCACTTGCGTGAATAAGCGGATACTGCCCTATCTCTTTCAAATACATTTGAATAGAGTCGTGCATGCTTCCCTTGTTGAGATCTTTGTCGTTTAAATCAAGATCTAAATTAAGCAGATTCCCTCCTTCTAAAACATCAATGGAAGCTGTCGCAAACTTTTCATAAAGCTCGTCCAAAAATAAAATGTTGTTTTCTATGTCAGGAAAAGTTTTTAAAATTTCGTCATAAGTGATAAATCCGCGCTTCCTCCCTTTTTCTATGAGTTCATTCGCAAGACAATTCAGTATTTCGGCCTTCTTTTCCAAAGAAGACAACTTTTTAACTACATTTTTTTTTACAACTTTTTTGTTTGTCTTTTTTATACTTTTTTTTACTTTTTGACTATTTTTCTTTATTTTTTTGACAAGAACTTTCTTTTTTTTGTTTATTTTTTTCTTTTTCATACATTATACTTTATTTAAACGACCATTTTTAATATCTTCCTTTTTCTTAATTAAATCATTTATCTCTTGTAAAATCTTTTTACCAACTTCTTCATTTGGTACTCGTTTTAATTCAGTCATTTTTTTATTCAGTTCTTCGTTTATACTTTCTTCATCAAAATTGAGAAACATTTCGGCCACATCTTTCTGCAAATTTTCGTTATTTATGTGAGATACTTCTGCTTCAAAAATAATATCTTCCTTAATGTCTTTATATTTTTCTTCTATCGCACCCAATTTCTCAAAAATTTTTTTAAAATCTACCACGGGTTCTGGTAAAGTTTGTTGCCAAAACGCGATACCCAAAAGATTTCGTTCTATACGATCTTTTCTATACATTTTAGCCAATATATTTCCAACTTCTTTTATTTCCTCTGTGTCATATTTAAATTCTTGTTCAATTTTCTTTAAATCATTTTCCAGCGCTTCTAAAGGGATAGACGACAAATCACTTATTTTTTTCAAGAAATACGTCTTTTCTATTGAACTTCCCACAGCATTTACAAAAGGGAGAATCTTTTCTTTTATCTCCCTTCCGGCTTTGCGTCCATCATCTTTATAATTTTTTAAAACCTTGTTTAATAAAAATTCTATAATGTGTTTTGAATTTTTAACGACCTCACGCCAGGCTGGAACCCCACTCTTAGATATCAAGTCCGCTGGGTCAACTCCTTCCGGCATTTCTACCACTTTAACATCCATATCCAAGGAAAGAGCAATTTTGCCCGCCCGGATAGTAGCATTAGCTCCAGCTTTATCGGCGTCAAAAGAAAGTACTAGGTTACTAGAAAGACGACGTACGAGACCCAAGTTGCTTACAACATTTTCTTTAGAAACAGTAGCATCGGACAGGGCTGTGCCGGAAGTAGCTATAGTGTTCTTATATCCAGCCTGATGTGACAAAATCAAATCCATTTGTCCTTCCACTAAAATAGAAAAATTATTTTTACGAATTGAATCTTTGGCCTTATCTATGCCGTAAAGTACTGCATTTTTGCTGAAAATTGGAGTTTCCGGGCTGTTTAAGTATTTGGCGGATTTACCGTCATCTACAAAAATTCTTCCGGAGAAAGCCACCACACGCCCACTTGAGTCGGCAATCGGAAACATTATCCGTCCGCGAAATCTGTCATACATCGCCTTGCTTTTATCATCGGGCTTTTTAGCCAAACCAGCGCGTTCTATCTCAGTGTCGGAAAAACCTTTGTCTTTGAGATGTGAGTAAAGTAGCCTCCAATCCAATCTAGCAAATCCAACTCTAAAATCTTTTATACTTTTTTCCGTTAATCCACGAGATTTTAAGTATTCCAGCACATCCTGACTTTCTTTTAAATTATTTTCAAAATACAAAGATGCTTCTTCCATCGCCCTATATAATTTTTCTTTTTCACTTTCCGCCTCTTTTTGATCCTTGCTATAGGCTACTAGTGGTACCCCGGCTCTGTCTGCAAGCATTTTGAGTGCCCCTTTGAAATCAAGCCCTTCAAACTCTTCTACGAAAGTAAAGATATCTCCCGAAGCTCCACATCCAAAGCAATAATAAGTTCCACGGTCAGCTGAGACAAAAAAAGAAGGAGTTTTTTCGTTGTGAAAAGGACACCTTGCTTTTAAGTTTGTGCCCACTTTCTCAAGCTTTATATAAGAAGAGACTACTTCTTCAATTGATAGCCTCTCCTTAATTTTTAGAACGGGAGAGTTCATGATTATTTTATTCCTCCTTGTTTGAAGTAAACTTGTTTCCGAACCCAGTTCCAGCCGGAATCAATCGTCCAATGATGACATTTTCTTTGAGTCCTCGTAGAGAATCCACCCCGCCCTTGATGGCGTTTTCAATAAGCACACGGTTCGTGTTTTGGAAGGAAGCGGCTGAGAGCCAACTCTTGGTGCGAAGCGAAACTTCTGTGATGCCCAGCACCACTATTTCGGCCTTCGCTTCTTTTCCACCAATACCGGCCACCCGTATATTTTCTTCTATGAGAGCGGTATTTTCAACGATATCTCCGGTGGAAAAATTTGTTTCCCCAGCATCTTTTATCTTTCGGCGAGAGAACATCTGGCGAATAATAATTTCCGTGTGCTTTCTGGAAATTGAAGCGCTCTGCAGTTCGTAAACCTTATTTATTTCACCGATGATATATTCTTCAACCAGCTCTTTACTTCCCAGCCTGAACATCTCGGCGATGTCAGCTGATCCATCGGTCAAGAGTTCCCCCCTCTTCACTTTATCACCAGCTTTAACGATAGGGGTTCGGCGGAAAGCTACGACATATTCCATCTCGTTCTTCTTGCCGTCAGCGAGGCTGTCGGATAGAACCTTAATAACTTTTTCTTTATTATCTTTTACTTTTACTTCAAGGACTTCTCCATCCGTCTCGGAAATGACTGCAGGATTTTTGGGAATTCTTCTTTCAAAAATTTCTTCAACACGAGGAAGACCGGTGGTGATATCCGTTCCCGCTACTCCTCCGGCGTGGAACGTACGAAGTGTCAACTGGGTACCAGGCTCTCCGATTGCTTGAGCAGCGATAATACCGACAGCTTCACCAGGCTCTACAAGCCTGTTTCTTCCCAAGTCTAGACCATAACACTGAACACAAAGACCGTGCGCTGTCTTACAGGTAAGCGGAGAACGGACAAACACCTCCGTAAAGCCCGCGCCTTCAATATTGTAAGCCTCTTCCTTGGTGACCAAAAATCCTTTTTTGTAAACCACATTTCCATCCTTATCCTTTAGATCTCCTGCGAGTACCCTTCCGCGAATGTTTTTTGAAAGAGGAATCTCAATGCCGGAAATATTTTCTCTGGTTACAATCTTTCCCTCTTTGGTACCACAATCTTCTTCTGTGATTACCACATCCTGTGCCACATCCACCAATCTTCTGGTCAAGTATCCAGCTTTGGCAGTATTGAGCGCGGTATCGGATGCACCCTTACGAGCACCGTGAGTAATGACGAAATATTCAATCGGGGAAAGACCTTCCAAGTAACAAGGAATAATCGGAAATTCCAAAATTTTACCCTGGTTGTTTTGAATGAGTCCGATCATACCTATCATCTGCACCAAAGAACTCATCGTTCCTCTGGCGCCAGAAGTAAACAAATCAAAAGTTGAGCCATTTTTATCTAGGGTCTCGGGCAAAACTTTTTCCAAATCCTTTTTTACATGCGTCCAAATTTCAATAATTTTTTGATACTTTTCTTCTTCAGACAATAGACCCTCACTCCATTCCGACACTACCTGTTCTTCCAATTTTTTTCCTTGAGCGATAATCTCAGGTTTTTTGGGAGAAATTTGCACGTTATCCAATCCCCAAGTGGTACCGGAAACTGTGGAATATTTGAATCCAAATTCTTTGATCTTGTCTAAAACATGCGGAGTACTGTCTATGCCGGAATGAACAATAAGCTCGTCTAAGAGAGCGGAGAGTCTTTTTGAGTTCATTTCATCGTTCACGTAAGAAAAATCGTTTGGTAGAATGCTGTTGAAAAGTAATTTACCTACAGAAGTTTCAAAGATTCCTCCATCAAATTTTCTATATTTATGTGAATCGGTAGCAAGTACTTTTATCTTGGCGCGAAGAGAAACGATTCCGTAATCATAAGCAGTGATAGCGGTGTTTGGACTTGAAAAATACTTACCTTCTCCTTCTTCTCCATCCACAGCTTTGGTCATCCAATAAGATCCCAACACCATGTCCATACGTGGGTTCACAATGGGCTCACCATTTTGTGGTTTGAGTAAGTTTTTGTTTGCCGCCATCAATTCTTTTGCCTCCCACTGAGCTTCTTCTAAAAGGGGCACATATACAGCCATCTGGTCTCCGTCAAAGTCTGCGTTGAAAGCCTGACAGACTAGTGGGTGTACTTGAATTGCATTTCCTTCAATCAAAATAGGATTGAACGCTTGAATACCGAGACGGTGCAAAGTAGGAGCACGGTTTAGGAGCACATACTTACCTTGAATAACTTCTTCCAGCATCGCCCAAACTTCCGGAGAACGTTCTTCTATCAACTTATTTGCTCCACGGATATTGAAGGCGAGCTCCGCTTGTAAAATCTTTGAAATCACAAATGGTCGGAAAAGTTCCAACGCCATATGTTTCGGCAAACCACACTGATTGAGTTTGAGTTCCGGTCCGACAACGATAACACTGCGTCCTGAATAATCCACACGCTTGCCGAGAAGGTTTTGGCGGAAAAGACCTTGTTTAGATTTTAGGTTATCAGAGAGAGATTTCAGCGGACGCTTTTGGGATTGACTCATAGCCGCAGAGTCATTTTGTTTGGCAATAGAGTTATCTATGAGAGCATCCACTGCCTCTTGAATGATGCGTTTTTCATTTCTCAAGATCACATCCGGAGCATTTATTTCTTTCAACTTTTTCAAACGATTATTTCTGTTTATCACTCGGCGATAAAGATCGTTTAGATCAGAGGTAGCATGACGTCCCCCATCAAGTGCCACCATCGGACGAAGAACAGGAGGAATAACCGGGATAACGGTCAGAAACATCCATTCCGGTCTGATTTCTGCATAAGTCATCGCTCGGATGAGAGACAATCTTTTCTGTAATTTATCTTTCTCCGCTGCGCTCGCTTTTTCAAGCATCTTCTCAGTAAGAATTTTAAGCTTGTTTAAATCAAGATTCTTGAAGATAGAGTAGATGGCTTCTGCTCCGATATTCGCCTCAAAACAAGTCCCGTATTTTAAAGAATAATGATGAAAAGAAATTTCATTCAAAACTTTACCCTCATAAATTTCTCCAATTTCTTTTTTGGTAACAGAAAGCAAATTCTTCAGCTTTTCTCTAGTATCATCATCGGCTGAATTTTTTAACTTCATTTTGTACTCTTTGTCCAAACCGGAAAGAATAGCTTCTTTTTCTTCTTCGTGCACTTTAGTGATGATATATCCAGCAAAGTAAATGACTTTTTCCAAATCGGAGACAGAAATATTCAGAAGAATGCTCATCCTGGAAGGCACTCCGCGCAAGAACCAGATGTGCGAGACTGGGGTAGAAAGTTCTATGTGACCCATGCGTTCTCTACGTACTATAGAGCGAGTAACTTCCACTCCACATTTTTCACAAATAATATCTTTATAGCGAATTCGGCGATATTTTCCGCAGTAACATTCATAGTCTTTTTCCGGACCGAAAATTTTCTCGTCAAATAAACCCCCGCGTTCAGATCTGCCTGTGCGGTAGTTTATCGTTTCCGGTTTGGTAACTTCTCCAAAAGACCACTCTTTTATTTGTTCCGGAGATGCAAGCCTAAGCCCAATTTGATCAAATTCAGTTGTGTTTAAGGTTTTCATATTTTTTAATTCTTTTGATTAAGCCTTATCTCCGGATTTTTTTAAATCAACATCAAGTGCCAGACCTCGCAAATAGTTGAGTAATACGTTAAAGGAAGCTGGGGAATTTGGCGGTCTGATTGTCTCATTTTTAATAATAGAATCAAAGGTTGCTGATCTTCCCAATATATCGTCAGATTTAATCGTGAGCATTTCACGAAGTGTATACGCCGCACCATACCCTTCCAAAGCCCAGACTTCCATTTCTCCGAATCTCTGTCCTCCGCCTTGGGCTTTTCCTCCCAAAGGTTGCTGGGTGATGAGCGAGTACGGTCCGATAGAGCGCATGTGTATCTTGTCTTCCACCATGTGGTGCAGTTTCAACATATACATATAACCCACGGCCACATCTTGTTTGAAAGCTTCTCCGGTACGGCCATCAAAAAGTTTTAATTTTCCATTTTCCGGCAATCCAGCTTTTTTCAGTTCTTCTTTTATTTCTTCACTCTTGGCTCCCAAAAATGGAGGGACGATAGCCTGATAACCCAAGCTGTTAGCCGCCATACCTAGGTGCATTTCCAAGATTTGCCCCAAGTTCATACGAGAAGGAACGCCAAGTGGTGAAAGTATAATATCTATCGGTGTACCATCTGCGGTATATGGCATATCTTCTTCCGGCAAAATCATGGAGATAACTCCTTTGTTTCCGTGTCTACCGGAAAGTTTGTCTCCGACAGAAATATTTCTAATTTGAGCAATTTCAATCACAATTTTTTTAATGATTCCAGCTTCAAGTGTATGCCCTAGATCACGAGAAAAAACCTTTACCCCTATGATGCGTCCTCGTTTGCCGTGTTCCATACGCAAAGATGTGTCTTTAACATCACGTGCTTTTTCGGCAAAAATTGAGCGAAGAAGTCTCTCTTCTGGAGTGAGTTCTGTCTCCCCTTTCGGAGTAATTTTACCAACCAAGATATCGTTTTCACGAACTTCGGCTCCGACACGAACGACTCCGTCTTCATCCAAATCTTTTAGCTTTAGCTCCCCGACGTTTGGGATATCACGAGTGGTAATCTCGGGTCCAAGTTTAGTGTCGCGAACGATACAAGTGAATTCCTCAACATAGACAGAAGTGAATTTGCTCTTTTTTACTAAACGCTCAGATACGATAATCGCATCTTCGTAAGTTGAACCAGACCAAGACAAAAAGGCTACAAAAATATTCTGTCCCAATGAAATCTGTCCATTTACAGTGCTGGAAGTATCCGCCAAGATATCACCTTTTTTCACTTTATCACCGACATTTACGAGTGGACGCTGGTGAAATACTGCAAAATTGTTGTTTCTTAAAAAGTTAACCAGTGTATAGGTAATTTCTTTCTTCCCCTTCACTACTATTTTTTTAGCATCCAGATAAGAAACGACTCCTTCTTCTTCTGCAATAATTAGCCTGCCTGAATCTCTTGAGGCCAGTTCCTCAACCCCAGTCGCTACTATCGGCATTTCCGGTAAAACACACGGCACTGCTTGTTTCTGCATGTTACTTCCCATGAGTGCACGGTTTGCATTGTTGTGTTCCAAAAACGGAATCATGGACGTAGCTATAGAGAAAGCTTGATTGGTAGCCACATCAATAAAGTCAACTTCGTTCTTGGAGATGATGCCCGGTTCTGTCTTGATTCTAGCTTCTACTTTATCTTTTGTTATTTTTCCTTCTTCGTCGTAAGGAATACCGGCATGGGCGATATTGTACTTTTCTTCTTCCAGCGCGTTTAGATAAACCACCTCACCGGTAATTTTCCCATTTTTAACTTTTACATAAGGAGTCTCAATAATACCGAAATCATTTATTTTTGCATAAGTAGAAAGGTGCAATATAAGTCCGATGTTTGGACCTTCCGGGGTGTGAATAGGACAGACTCTACCGTAGTGTGAAGGGTGCACATCACGGACTTCTAGACCTGCCCGTTCACGAGTGAGACCTCCGGGTCCCAGAGCAGACAACGTGCGCAAATGTTCCATCTCGTAAAGCACATTTTCTTGCGCCATAAATTGCGAAAGTTGGTTGGTGGTGAAAAATTCTTTGATACGAGCTTGGAGCGGACGTTGATTGATGATGGCGATAGGCATCGCAGTATCCACGTCAATGATAGACATGCGATCTTGAATATTTCTCTTTATTTGCATCATTCCGGTGCGAATCTTTTGTTGAAGTATTTCTCCGACAAAACGCACTCGTCTTTGACCCAAGTGATCTATATCATCAGCCTTGGCAAGCGGTGTGTTGTTTAATGTTATAATATGGGAAATTACCGTTACTAAATCTTCTTTATTTATCGTGCGACGAGCCATTTCTTTCTCATCCATAGACTTACCAAAACGTTGGTTAAATCTAAATCGTCCAACAGGAGAAAGATCATAACGTTCTCCGGTAAACAGAGAGTCTATAAATTCCTTGGCGTTGTCGGCCGTAGCCATGTCCCCGTCTCGGAGACGTTTGTAGATCTCTACATATGAATCACTTTGAGTTTTTATCCCATCTTTAGCAAGAGATGCTTTGATTGTTTCTTTTGCCACAGCATCCGCCTCAAAAGCTTTGAGAATAGCCTCATCCGATTCATATCCCATGGCCCGCAACAAAGCAGTCGCCGGAAATTTTCTTTTCTTGTCTATTCTTATATAAATTGCACCGTCCGCCTCGGAGGCTATCTCAATCCATACTCCACGAGCTGGAATCATTTTCGCACCAAAGTATCTAGTACCTTTAGTCTCTGCTTCAGTAAAGAAAACTCCGAAACTTCGCGCAAGTTGAGGCACGATCACACGTTCTACTCCGTTGATAATAAAAGTACCATGCGGAGTCATAAGAGGGACTTCGGACATAAAAATCTCCTGTTCTTTTACAGTACCCAAAATTTTATTCGTCAATTTTACTCGTGCCTTTAGTAGCCCTTGGTAAGAGAGTTTGTTTATTTTTGAATCATTTTCGTCAACTTTGGATTCGCTCAAAGAAAAAGAGGTGAATTCCAACTGAAACTTTTTTCCAGAGTAGTCTATGATTGGAGAGAACTCCTTAAAAACTTCTCCGATTCCTTCTTCCACCAACCATTTAAAGCTTTTGACCTGCGCTTCTATCAAATTGGGAAACTCCACGAGGGGTTTCTTGTATCTTCCAAAAAACTTCTTCGGACGCTTTGTTTCTTTTTGCATACTGATTGAGTCCTTTTGTAAGCAACGAGAGTAAACAAAAAATAAAAGAAAAACAGACGAAAAGGTGCTTTTCTCTTACTTCTTTTTGTTTCTTATTAGCTTACCTCGGATAACATTAAAATTACGCCTATTTCTAAGCCTTATAATAAAAGAGATTGCATCCGATACTCAATCAATGAATCCAGAACACCTTACTCCTTTTTTGCTTTTTTGTCAAATTAATAATGTGAATTTCTATCCGACCAAGGCTTTGATTCTTTCCTCTACCGGAGGATGGGTGGCTAAAAGTCCGCTAATTTTTTTACCAATACCGAGGCCTTTCGGATCAGAAATATACAAATGTGCGATAGCGCCTGATTGACGAACCATCGGTTTGCTGTATTGAGAAATTTTTCGCAGAGCATTAGCCAGTCCATCTGGATAACGAGTCAGAAGGGCTCCGGAAGCATCCGCTAGAAATTCTCTTTTTCTGGAGATCGCCAATTGAATAAGCATTGCAAAAATCGGCGCCAAAATAGAAAAGACAATACCGACAATCATCAATATGTTTCCACCTTTGTCATTGTCTCTCCGGCCTCCCCCAAAAAACAAATTACGTCTGAATACATCAGCAGCGATAGAAACAAAGCCAACCAAAACCACGACGACAGTGGAGAGCAACATATCCCGGTTGCCGACATGTGAGAGTTCGTGCGCTATGACTCCTTCCAGTTCGGTTTTATCTAAAATAGCAAGCAGACCAGTAGTCACTGCGACGACAGCGTGTTCCTTGTCTCTACCTGTAGCAAAAGCATTTGGGGCCGGATCTTCTATAATATAAACTTTCGGCATCGGAAGCCCTGCGGTGATGGCCAGATTTTCAACCGTCGTGTAGAGAGCAAAATGTTCTTCTCTCCTGGCGGGTTTAGCAGAAGCTAAGGTGAGAACAATCTTATCGGAAAACCAATAGGAAAAAACATTCATCAGCACACTGAAAAGGACAAAGAAATATAAGATATTTGGATTGTTATAATAAAAACTAAAAAACCAGCCTATTCCTATGACCACCACCAAAAACATGCTCATCAATAACCATGTTTTGGTAATATTTTTAGATTGTTCCGTGTATAAAGTTGTCATCTCCTCTTAATTTCTAGAATTTTACTTCCACATTTTTCTGAGCCACATCATCATCGGCCAGATCAAAGAATTCCATCTGAGAAAAATTAAATATTTTAGCCACAATGTTACCGGGGAAGCTTTCCACCGAGATATTTAAATCTCGCACATTGGTATTATAGAACCTGCGAGCCGCTTGAATTTTGTTTTCGGTATCAGAAAGTTCGTTTTGCAAGGCCAAGAAATTTTGATTAGCTTTCAAATCCGGGTAAGCCTCCGCGATAGCAAACACACTCTTGAGCGCACCCGTCAGCATGTTCTCCGCTTGCGCATGGGCCTCGTTTGGACCAGTGGCACCCATTGCCATAGATCTGGCTTTGGTGACATTCTCAAAAGCAGAACTCTCGTGGGTAGCATAACCCTTTACGGTATTAACCAAGTTTGGAATCAAATCATATCTGCGCTTCAGCTGTACTTCAATATCCGCCCAAGCTTCTTTAGTACGATTACGAAGAGAGATAAAACGATTAAACACATAAACCGCCCACAAAACCACCAACCCTAAAACTACAAAAAAATATTTCATATAAATTTAATCAATTAAATAATAATACTGAACTATATAATTATAGCACAAAATAAGACAAGGAGATTTTATCTTTTTTTCTGGTGTTCTTCCACAAAAACCAAGAGTGGCGAAGCCAAAAATATAGAGGAATAAGTACCAAAAAACATCCCTGCAGTAAGCATCAGAGCGAAATACTTTGTAGATTCTGGTCCAAAAAACACAAGAGCAAGCAGAACCAAAATGACAGTCATGGAAGTGGCAAGTGATCTGACAAAAGATTGGTCCAGACTATTGCCGACTATTGTTTTAAAATCAATCTGTTTGTGATCATTTTGATCTTTTGAATTCTCTCTTATCCGATCAAAGATAACAATGGTATCAGAGACAGAAAGGCCCAAGATAGTGAGCACTGCCACTACGAAAAGCGTATCCAACTCTGCGCCAAAAAAATGTGAAAGTAAAGCAAAAATTCCAGCAGGGATAATGACATCATGCAGAAGCGCGACGACCGCTATTAATCCGTATTTCCAGGATGAAACTGGCTTACTTACTTTTCTGAAAGCAAAAGCAATAAAACAAATAATGGCGAGTGACACCAAGACTATAGAAATGATAGCCTTTCTCGTAAGTTCCGCCCCTACAGACGGACCAATGGAATTAAAATTAGTTTCTTTCGCCACATTTTTATCTCCGTCGGAAAGGGCTTGCAATAAAAGGGCGTGTTCAGTTTCATTTAAATCGCGAGACTTTATTATGTATCCCTTGTCTCCCGTCGGCTGGAACAAGACAGAACCGATACTCAGATCTTCAATCTTTGATATAAGGTCCTCTTTCTCTGGTCTTTCATTCTCATATACTACTTCTGTCAGAGCTCCACCTTTAAAATCAATCCCGACATTAAAACCGAAATAAAACATTGAGATGGCTGAGAGAGTAACAAGAACGATGGATATGGAAAGAAATATTTTTTTGTATTTTATGATAAACATATTAATTTTTTATTTTACCTTACCGCTTGATAAACCACTGGCAAACATAAATCTTGAAAATTTATTCTCTTTCATAAATGACAAAAGAGATAGGAATATTCTACTGATGGTAATAGCTGAAAACATTGACACCAACACTCCCATACCGAGAGTCAAAGCAAAACCCTTGATAAGTGAAGTACCAAACCAGAACAGAATAATAGCGGTAATGATAGTTGAAAAATTGGAGTCGCGGATAGAAGTCCAGGCCCGAGTGAATCCAGCTGACACCGCATCTCCTATACTCCTGCCTGCGTGCAACTCTTCTTTGATACGTTCAAAAATAAGAACATTGGCATCTACAGCTATACCCATAGAGATAATAAATCCGGCAATACCCGCAGTAGTGAGAGTGACAGGAATCAATTTAAACAAAGCAAGTACTATCACGACAAAGATACTCAAGGACAATACTGCTACCAAGCCAGGCAATCTATACCACAAAATCAAAAAGAGGGCGATAAGGGCAAAGCCAATAATTCCTGCTTTCACTCCGGCAGAAGCGGCACTGTCACCCAAGCTAGCGCCGATAGTCTGAGTAGAAAGAAGAGTTATCGGAACAGGAAGAGCTCCTGAATTGAGTCTGCCTACTAGTTGTTTGGCTTCAGTGGGGGTGAAACTTCCGGAAATCACCGCTTGACCATTGGGAATTTCTTCCCGTACTACAGGAGTGGAGATAGGAACACCATCTAAAAAAATAGCCACCATCTTGCCGATATTGTCTTTAGTAATTTGGGCAAAAAGTTTTGTCCCAGTATCATCAAATTGCAGACTCACCATTGGTTCGCGTGTATTTGGATCAAATTCCAAAATTGCCTTTTTTAAATATCTACCAGTAAGATCAGTGGGAACAAACTGAGAATCCAAATTCAATGTCACCTGTCCGTTTTCATCTACCGTCGCTTTCTGTGGAGTATCTTTTGGGGCTTCAATCTTAAACTCCAAGAGCGGGGTCTTCCCTATCATATCTACCGCCTGTTTGACATCTGTCACTCCTGGGAGATCGACGATCAATTGTTCATCTGCCCCAGAAACAAATCCACTGTGTTGTACTTGAACTACCGGCTCAGAAACTCCAAAAATATTTATTCGTCTCTCAATTACGTCACGAAGAGCGTTCATAGAATCCCCTACTTGATCGGCAGAAACCAATGAAAGATCGGCTTTATATGTCAGGTGGGTGCCTCCAGAGAGATCAAGCCCTAGACGAAATTGGTGATTTTTGAAAAATGACTTTTCTGTCTCAAAATTTTTATTTAATTTAGGTTCTGATTTAAAAACAAAGAGAGCTACTGCCCCACTCAAAACCAATATAGTCAAAGCTAAAATTAATTTTTTCCACATAAGATATCGGCATTATATACGTTTTTTACCAAATAAGCAATCATAAAAGAAATTCCAGCGCCTAGAATAAACCCACCCAAGATATCAAACGGGAAATGTACTCCGGCGATGATGCGCGCCATACCGATTAAAAATGCGAAAAAAATGAACAAAACACCCACTTTTTTGTGTAATAAAAAAATAGATACAGCTAAAGTTGCGAAAAACATGGCATGAGTAGAGGGAAAAGCAAAACCATTTTCAAAAAAGAGAGATTGAACATTGGAAAATTCTATAAACGGACGATCAACATGAATCAAGATTTTTAATATTTTGGAAAAAACATAAGCCACTCCAGAAGAGCCAAAAACCAAAAATAATTCTCTCCAGGATTTGCGATAAAAAAGTAAAAATGAACCAGCCAAAACCACGACGAGGTACGGCAGGGTATCGGCTGTAAAAATAACCACCTTATCAAAAGCTTCTGACCGATGCGCTAAATTATAAAAAAAGAAAAAAATTTGATTATTCATATCCGCCCCTATCCCTAGGATAGGGACAACTTTGCTACTGTTAATACATTACGGAGGAGCATGGCGACAGTTACCGGACCTACTCCTCCCGGCACGGGCGACACGTATCCTGCTACGTCTTTTACTGATTCTAAATCCACATCACCGACAATGCTACTCTCAATTTCTGAAGTGCCCGCGTCTATCAATACTGCGCCTTCTTTTATCATATCACCCGTAATATATTTTCCCTTTCCCATACCGGAAATTATAACATCTGCTTGTTTGATCAGTTCTTCTTTATTTCCTGTCTGGCTACTTATCGGGATAGGATTTAAATTTTTATGCTGAAGCAAAGCCGTAACCGGACGACCGACGAGCATTCCCTGTCCCAAGACGACTATTTTTTTATTTTCTAAATCCAAATTTAAAGAATCAAGGATAGTCATACAAGCGAGAGCCGTCGGAAAAACCAAGGTATCATCTTCCCTGTAGTGCTTATAGAATTTTTCACTGGCTACTTTGCCAAGACAATCCACGTCCAGACGCGGGTCAATGCTATTTAGCACCCTATCTCTATCTAGGTGTTTGGGTATTGGTAATTGAATAATAATTCCACACATGTCTTTCATGTTATTTAGAATATTTATTTCTCTAACCAAATCATCAGTAGAGATAGACTCGGGAAAATTGGCTTGATAAAAAGAAACTCCGACTGCTTCGGCTGTGCGCTCTTTCATCTGGACATACTGGACGGAAGATGGATCTTCTCCTACCAACACATCACAAAAAATCGGCTTAAAAGGAAGGGTCGCCACTTCTTTTTTTATCTCCTCTAAAATTTCATCTCTTATTTTTCTTCCGTCTATGGTTTGCATAAATTTTAAACCCCTAAAAACTCATTTTGCATATCATCTCTATGCGCAGGCCTGCCATATTTACGCATGCTCATAAGAATACCCAAACCGATAAATTCAGTCAATAAATGTGAGCCTCCATAACTCATGAAAGGTAGCGGAATACCCGTCACCGGCATAAGACCCAAATTCATTCCTATATTTATTATAATATGGCCCATAAAAAATATCGCCATACCCATACCAAAAAGTATCTCAAAATTTGAAGCCCCCAAAGATGCGGTGTATAAAATACGCCAAATCACTAATGCGTAAAGCAAGAGAATCAAGGTTGAACCGATAAAGCCCCATTCTTCGGAGAAAGCGGCAAAGACGAAATCAGATTCGGCAACCGGCAGAAATTTTAACCTTGATTGAGTACCAAAACCAAGACCCTTTCCGACTATCTGCCCAGAACCCACGGCGATAGTGGATTGAAATACGTTGTACCCTGTCTTGTGAATATCCGCCAGTGGATTGATAAAATTATAAATGCGAGCCTTTTGGTATGGAGCAAAAGCAAAAAACCAAAGTGAAGCAAAAATAACAACCCCGGACAACAAGACCAAAGATAAATGAAGTTTGGAAATTCCGGAAACCAACACCATGCCGAGCCAGATAAAAAGAATGATCATCGCCGAACCGAAATCCGGTTGAAGTAAAACTAAAATAAGTGGAAGTAGCGCATAAAGTCCAGAAATAAAAATGTGCTTGATATCCCGAATTTCCACATGTCGGCGAGAAAAATATTTAGCCAGCACCAATACGAGGGCAAGCTTCATAAAGTCTACCGGCTGAAAAGAGAAAAAACCAAAATTAAACCAGCTTTTATTTTCATTAAAAATACTGCCCAAGATGACCAAGAAGAGCAAGACGGCACACATAGACAAGAATAAAAATACCAATACGTCGGTACGCTTCAGAAAACGAAAATCAATAAAAGAAAAAATAAAAAAAACGGTAAGGGATATCAAGACCCAGATTATTTGCTTGCTGAAAAAATTACTTGCATCCTCAAGCGAAGAAAAAGACTTCATAGTAGCGAGCCCACCCGCAATGATGGGGAGGATAAAGGCTACCAGGAGCCAGTCTATTCTTTTGAGAGCTTTCTCTGCCATATCACTACTATTCTAGTTTAGCGGAAAAAATATCATACATCGGGATTATCTCTTTTTCTACGACAACCCCCGGCAATGGTTCCGGCCAAGTAAAATTTATATCAGTACTTTGCAGAGGAGAGAGCTTCGTCAGGTACGTGCGACTGGTAGAGATGGCATTGCCATCTACGTCATATAAAATAGCTACTACCCCGACATTCGGAATAGTAAAAAGAGAAGTATTTTTTATGGTAGCGGAAAGTTTTGGAAACGTTTCCTCATCCACTAACTGAATATTGGAAGTCAAAATTTTTAACTGATTGATTTTTTCTTGAGAAACTTGTTTCCATTGCGGCACGTCCGTAAATTCAAAAGTGGAATAAACGGGAATGGAATTGCCTATGTCTATCCCCGGCTCAAAGACCACAAAATTTCCCCCAGGAGGCACAAAGATGTTCCCCTCGCGCTTGCCGATGTATAGATTGTCTTTGTCAGCAAAACGAAATCGGTAGTTTATTTTTTCAGCTCCGACATTTGTATTGTGATTTACCAGATAAGCTACTGCATTATAGCGCCCGGGAATCACCCGAAAAGCTCTAGCCCATAACACAGAAATGTTGTCCACTTGAGAAAGACACGCATTCACACAAGACCCTCCGCAGTCCACCCCGAGCTCATCTCCATTTTGTTTGTAGTCCGTGCAGGTCGGTGCTTTGTTTAATTTCGGGTAAATTATCAGAAATCCGAAGACTGAAATAAATAAAACGAGAATTAAAATATAAAAAATTTGTCGCCTTAGAGCCCATGTCATATGAATATAATAACACTAAAAAATTAAAAAATCACTCATAAATTGGAAAGGCCCCGGTCGCCTTTAGGGCAACCGGGGCCGATAGATATACGCTCTATTCTTTTGAAACTTCCAGAAGAGCGTACGCGATGAGGGTTAGCAACAAGAACACTTCCGCCACTACCACCCTCACAAGTAGTGTCCGGAATTTTTCCATCCTACCTACCTCCTTCCTTTCCGGTGATCCCACCTACGAATCATGACGAGTTCACAGATGAGAAGAACCAGAACAAGAACGAGACCGATGTGGAAAGAGAAAGGAAGAGATGACACCTTGGCGAAGATCTCTTCCATGAAACACCTCCTACATGGACATGATGGCGCTGGCCAGGAGCCAGAAAACCCCGAGCCCGGAGAATGGCCCTGAAGGCGATCCCTACCGCCTTCTTGAGCATCTCGCCATCCCCCGGACGAGAGATGTGAAGGTGAACGATGCGAGGCTGAAAACTGGTATTCTTCATATCAAATCTCCTCTACCTTATATTATAGCACACTTTATATGTAAAAGTCAAGCCAAAAAACCTTATACTATATAAGGTTTTTTGGAATCCCGAGCGAAAATTAAAATTTTCTAACGGGATAAATCAAATACTCAGTGTTGGCGACAGCCTACTTTTCCCTTGACGAGTATCATCGGCTCAACAAGGCTTAACTTCTCTGTTCGGAATGGGAAGAGGTGTAACCCTTGCGACAAATCACCAACACTGAAAACTTGATTTTTCAATTTTGATTTTTATTTTTTATGTGATTTCTAAATTTCTTAACAGGAATCGAAACATTAGTACTTCTCAGCTTAACGCATTACTGCGCTTCCACTTAAAGCCTATCAACGTGATCATCTCTCACGGTTCTTAACGATTCCTAATCTTGAAGCTGGCTTCCCCCTTAGATGCTTTCAGGGGTTATCCATTCCCGACATAGCTACCGAGCATTGCCCTTGGCAGGACAGCTCGTACACCAGAGGTCAGTTCATTTCGGTCCTCTCGTACTAGAAACAAATCTTCTCAAGAATCAACGAGTGCAGTAGATAGGAGACCAACCTGTCTCACGCATCTACGTCCATAATTACTTATGGGATTGGACTGTGACTTCAACTTATAATTAAAAATAAGTTGTCTAACATTCAGTCTCTACGGGTGAATTAAAAATTCTTCCCTCGGCGTTGCCCTCTGTAAAAAACAGTTCGGGTTTCTCCGATATAAGTTAGCTTGCCACTTTGCATTTCTACAAAGCGCCGCCGTGATACTGCAAACAGCAGTATGGTTAATTTCGATTAAAACAGTTCATTTTAAGTTCAATGATTCCTCTGAGGGTTCAGATTGTGGAAAAGTCACGATATGTATTGCTACATGATGTAACTCCTCCACGGTCTGAACCCAGCTCGCGTACCTTTTTAATTGGCGAACAGCCAAACGCTTGGCAGCTTCTCCACCGCCGCGCTAAGGTGAGCCGACATCGAGGTGCCGAACTCCGCCGTCG
>JBAQNN010000004.1:0-68765 GCA_049303835.1 Minisyncoccia bacterium
GCCCAATAATTCCGGATAACGCTCGAGGCTCTCGTATTACCGCTCCTGCTGGCACGAGATTAGGAGCCTCTTATTCATGAGGTACAGTCAATAAACTTCTTCCCTCATAAAAGATCTTTACGTCCCAGAGGGACTTCATCAATCACGCGGCGTCGCTCCGTCAGGCTTTCGCCCATTGCGGAAGATTCTCGACTGCAGCCACCCGTAGGTGTATGGTCCGTGTCTCAGTACCATCGGTGGGGGTCAGCCTCTCAGCTCCCCTAGACGTCATAGCCTTGGTAGTCCATTACACTACCAACTAGCTGATATCGCACAGGCCTTTCCTCTAGCGTTAAAACTTTACTCTTGCGAGACCATCGTGTATTAGTCCGTCTTTCGACGAATTATTCACGACTAGAGGGGAAGTTCCTATGTATTACTACCTCGTTCGCCACTAACTTTCTACGACCTTTGACTTGATATAATCTCATCTCGGATTTTAGAAAGTCCGTTCGACTTGCATGCCTTATCCACGCCGCCAGCGTTCATCCTGAGCTAGGATCAAACTCTAACTAAAAGTTAATTAGAACGAAACAAAACAAAAAACAGCAATGCCCACCGGAGGCGGGTAAATATTTTTGTCTGTGTTTGTTAGAGTTTGTCTTTGCTCCAAAAATTATTTTACTTACTCAATAAACATTTGAGGACTTGCTCCCGGCTCCTAGCCGGGGTTCTCAATTTCTATTCATATTTTCAAAGAATCTCTTAAATAAAAACGTCCTATCCACTAAAGGATAGACGTGGGGAAAGTATATACTAATAAAAAACGAGTGTCAAGAAGCCTCCAAGCCTTATTTTAAGGCTTTATTTATTGAATAAAATTACCTTTAAGAGAAGATTTGATATATAATATATATCTACAAAATGGAGACACCTAAAACAAAAATAGTCATCATAGGCAATGGCTTTGGGGGTATATATACTTTGAGAAATCTTCACAAGCTTTTTCACCACAATAAAGACATCAGTCTCTGCCTCATCGGCGAGAAAAACTACTTTCTTTTTACTCCCCTTTTACATGAGGTGGCTACTGGTGGCATCAACCCGGAAAACATAGTAGAACCGCTGCGTAAGATTCTCGGCTGTTGTTTGGACAAACTTTATCTGGGTAAAGCGGAGAAAATAAATATCAAAGAAAAAACCGTGAGTGCCGGAGCGCACATCATCCCCTATGATTATCTGGTGATAGCGCCCGGAGCGGAAACAAATTTTCACGACGCCCTAAACGCGGAAAAATATTCTCTGACTCTGAAATCCATAGAAGATGCGGTAAGAATAAAAAACGAGATAATCAGAAAGATAGAATGCGCTTCACACACGGAGGATACCCTGGAGCAAACCAAAAAACTTTCTTTTGTGGTAGTAGGTGGAGGGCCGACAGGAGTAGAACTTTCTGCCGAAATGCAAGAATTTATAACAGAAAATTTTTCCGATTATTATAAAAACAAACTGCTAACCAAAGACGCCTCTGTCACTCTAGTCCAGAGGGGTTCGGAACTTCTGCCGCAATTTAATAAAAAAATTAGGGAACAAAGTCTAAAAATCCTGGAGAAAAAAGGAGTACGGGTACTACTCGGCAAGGGAGTAAGGGAGATTAGCGATTCTTTTGTGTTGCTAGACAATGGAGAAAAAATAGAGACGACGACAGTCATCTGGACAGCCGGAGTAAAACCGACGGAAATAGAATTTGATCAAGTAGTATGGAGGTCAAAAGATCGCAGATTGCTCGTAAATGAATACCTAGGACTAAAAGAACACCAAGATATCTTTGCCCTTGGTGACAATGCAGCCTTTAAAGACGGAGAATCTTTCCTGCCTCCCTCGGCACAAGTAGCTGAACAACAAGCAAGGATAGTGGCCAAAAATATATATTTATCTATCACCAACAAAAATCTTGAGCCTTTCGTCTACAAACACAAGGGGAAAATGGTTTCTCTCGGAAAATGGATGGCTATGGGAGAAATATCAGATTTTGTTTTTGGAGGACGTATCACTTGGTGGGTATGGAGAACTTTATATCTATCAAAACTAATTTCTCTAAGAAAAAAAGTGAAAGTCGCCTTGGATTGGACCATCAATATATTTTCCCCACGTGATATTTCGGAATTATAAAACCTTATACGGCATGTCTTTCGTCCAGGCGATAGAAAGAGCGGAAACAAGAAGAAGTAAATCAAACTCATACCCTCCAAAGAAACCCATTTTAAATTTCACCAAATAGATAGCTCCGACCATGACGACAGCCAAAAGATAAGCCGCGTATTTATAGAATAGTCCGAGCAATACTGCTAGCCCCCCCAAGAATTCTGTCCAAGCTACCAGATAAGCAAAGATAGATGAAAGACCGAGGGAACCAAAAAACCCTATCACCCCTTCCATGTTCTGTATTTTATCCCATCCATGAACAATAAAAACCAAACCCACCACCACGCGAATCAAAAGCATACCCCAATTCTTTGAACCTAAAAAAGTTTTTATATCCATATATTTTTATATTTAATTAATAATGATAATTTGTCACTTATTATTATAGCAAAATGATTGTGTATATGACAATTAATCTGTAAAATACACTGTATGTCATCTAAGATAATATATTTTGTCCGACATGGAGAGACACTGAATAATGTCCTCCAAATCAAACAAGGACCGGATGGCCCACTCTCCGTCCGAGGTCGGGAACAAGCACTCGCTACGGCCAAGAGATTTCCGAAGGGCTGGCGGGGTAAACCACAGCTTATCGTGTCCAGTCCTTATGAACGCACAAAAGAAACAGCGAAAATTATCGGAGACTATCTTCATCTTAAAGTTAGATATTCAGATTTACTCGCAGAAAGAAAAAATCCCTCCGGCATCGTCGGACGTGAAGCCGGAGATCGTGAAGTTAGAAAAGTTCTGGATAAAATTGATAAAAGTTATCACGAAGACGATTTGCGAATTGCGGATGAAGAAAATTTCACCGACCTAAAAAAAAGAGCCCAGAAATTATTGGGCTATATCAGCCGTAGAAACGCGAAGAGAATCATCATGGTGACTCACAGCAGATTTCTAAAAATGATTATCTCCTATATGTTATACGGGAAAAAACTTACCGCTTCGCAATACAACACTCTTTCTTTTTTTAATAAAATTGATAATGCGGGAATGGCTATCTGCACCTACAAACACCATTGGCTGAAAAAGAATGAGTGGAAACTCATAGTCTGGAACGACTTAGACTAAAAACTAAAAAACAGCAAAAGAATTTTTTGGGATTACTCCAGCCTTCGGCCGGAACCTTCCCCCACAAAATTCTTTTGCTGTTTTTTAAAATTCTTTTACTTCATCATTGCTTCCCCATCCGTAGCAGACATAAATTTAAACATATTGCCTCCGCACACACTGCATTGACCTTTCGCGGAATATCGCCCCTTTTCATTCTTGGTGACAACAGGATTACTCATCACCTGCATCGTCGGCTTGTTATCCGTTCTACACTTCATACACAAAGCTTTTAGTTCTGCCATAAATATTTTCTCTAACTTACGCCTCTTTCGAGGCTAATTAATAATATTAGCCTTCTTATTATAGCATTAATTCCATTTAAAATCACGGCCGAAATGTCCCCAGGCGGAAGTCTCCGCGAATTTTACCTTGTCCAGTTTTAAATATTCACGAATTCCGCGAGGGCTCAAATCGTAGCTAGTGATCGGCTCTTCCACTCCATTTACAATAGCGACTGCCATCACGGGTTCACTTTTCCCTATAGCATAAGCGAGTTTAGTATGGACTTCCCTCGCTCCGCGTTTATGTAAAAGTTCCACTGCAATTTTTCGTGCCATATAAGCTCCACTCCTATCTACTTTTGTGTAATCTTTCCCGGAAAAAGATCCCCCGCCAATAGGAACTTCTGGACCATAATTGTCTATCACAAGCTTTCTGCCCGAGAGCCCCGTATCCGCATCAAACCCTCCTTGCGTCCATTCTCCTGCGGGATTTATCAAGTATTCATCTGCTTCTATAAAATCTTTTACCAGTTTTAGAAGCTCTTCATTTTTTGTATTCTGGAAACTCGCCACTACTGTTTTTACCTTATCGTCACCTATCGTCACCTGGGTTTTCCCATCATACGGATACACTTCATAAATTTTTTTACATAAGTCACGGGCTAGTACGTATTCCTTCGGCAAGAATTCCGGAGTCTCATTCGTGGCATAGCCTTTCATTATTCCCTGATCCCCCGCCCCACCTAAGTCCACCCCGCGCGAGATTTCTCTGCTCTGCGCCACAATTTTTGAAATAATTTTATAATCTTTACCGACAATATTTTTTACCAACTTTTCAATATCCACCTTGGCATACGAAGTCACCTCACCATTGATAGTGATGAGCTCGTGCCCACCCATCACTTCTACTGCTACTCTGCTCTCAATATCGTCTTCCAAATACGCATCCAAAATACTGTCCGCGATAAAGTCGCAAATTTTATCCGGATGCCCGGGGCTCACAAATTCAGCCGTCTTGATCATAATGATTCTTAAAACAAAAAATTCCTGGTAATGCAGGAAATATAAAGACCAATTATCTTTCCCGTTTGGGTTGGAGTTAGCACCCGTTCGAGAGATATTCTCAGGGTTGCTGTGGGGTCACCGAGCCAATTCTCTACCACCACTCTTGATACTTATTAAGTTGTAAATACATTATAGCACTATTTTGTTTTTAAACCAGATTATTTTTATTCCACAATTTATTCTTAAGCAAGAACGGTTCTTCTTAAGCAAGAACGGTTCTTGCTGATTCGGTTCTTGCTGATTACTTGCTGATTATTAAAAGAATTTAGTCTAAATGTATGTGTATTTTGTGCTCCCTTATCTTTGATGCTTCAGCTAAAGCTTCCGAAATTTCTTTTAAATGAGAACGAATCATTTCGTTTGGAATATGCATTGTATTATAACCATTTTTATGAGAATAATAACCACGACCCAAATCCGCCAAAATCTGGCGAGGGTCTGTAAGGTGTTTAATTCCATCAACTTCTATATTTAATTTTGCCCTAGGAATTGCTAAATCTACATGTTTATACCCATTATTTAATTCCACATAAACAAGAATGCCTTTTTGTTCCAAAGCTTCTTTTAGATCTTTAGCTTCCTTGGTTGGAATTGGATATTTATTTATTATTTTTAGCATTTTATTTTTTTAACAAAGTAAAATACGGCAATTTATCTATCCCAACATAATTAAACATTTTGTAATTGGCACGGCGAGCTGTTGAAGAGAGTTGATGTTTTTTTAGGTTTGTTTTGGGGACAAATGGATAAAATCTAATTTCTTGGTGAATTTCTGATTTTTCAGACCATTTGAAATTTACTATAAGAGAAGGCACAAGGAAACCTGATTTCAAAACTTTTTCTATAATATCCCAACCTGCCCCAAAAATTGTAGATTTTGGTTTGGAATTGTTTGTCTTAACTTGTGCCCGAAAATTACATCCGACACACTGCACATCGTAAAGGGGGTAATTCTTAGGTAAGAGCATTAATTTTTTTGAACAATTTGGACACGGAATAAATTTTACCACTTCTGTCTCCCCAGCATCGCCTGATTCTTTGTTTCTAGACATATCCGTATTAGATCATTTTTAGATCTAGGGTGCAAACGGAGAAACAATTTTAACAAAATCCAAATACAAATTCTTTGGATTACAGCCTCACAACTTGCCAAAAATATTATACTTCAGTCTAATATTAAATTGGGTATAACTTTTCCTTGTTTAGGTTATCGTTAGGTATTATAATTAATGGCATCAATATGCCAAATTTATTAAATTCACAACTTACAAAAAAGCAGGCTGAAGTGTTTGGTTACTTGGAGAAATTTCAGCAAAAAGAAAAATATTCCCCTGCCCTGAAAAATGTGGCAGACCATTTTGATGTTTCCGTACCCACCATTTTTCAACACGTAGATTATTTAGAAAGAAAGGGATATCTAGTGAAAGAAAAAGGAGTAAAGTACTCTATTCGATTATTAAAAAAGCTGAGTGATATTGCTCTGGTTTTTCCCCAAGAAGAAGTTCAATCTGAGATTGAAACAACAAAATACAAAAAATTACCTTTAAATAAAATTATATTGGGCGATGCACTCGTTGAGTTAAAAAAACTTCCTAGCGAATCCTGCGACGTAATTGTAATTGACCCCCCTTACAACATTGGAAAGGATTTCGGTAATAATATTGATAAAAGAGAAATGGGAGAATATGTTTCTTGGTGCAAGGAGTGGATCAACCAGTGTATCCGAGTCATGAAACCAAATGGAACGATGTTTATTTATGGTTTCAGCGAAATATTGGCATATCTTTCAGTTGAAATCCCAATAAACAAAAGATGGCTCATCTGGCACTATACAAATAAAAATGTAGCTTCATTGCATTTTTGGCAAAGGAGTCACGAGTCCATAATCTGTGCTTGGAAGGAAAAGCCTGTTTTTAATCGTGATGAGGTGCGAGAGCCTTACACAGAAGGATTTTTAAATGGCGCAGCAGGAAAAACTAGAAAAGGTACAATCGGTAGATTCAGTTCAAGCGGAAAAGAGACAACCTATAATGCCCACGCAGGTGGTGCCCTCCCCCGAGATGTAATTAAAATACCAGCTTTGGCTGGTGGAGCGGGAATGAATGAAAGATGGTTTATGTGTAAAACCTGTAAAAATATTTTTGCGCCTAGAGAATTGAAAAACCATGTAGATCATGAGATTGAAAAACATCCAACTCAAAAACCTTTTGAATTATCAAAAAAACTAATTTTATCTGCCACTCCTAAAAAGGATGGTGTAATTTTAGTACCATTTGTCGGTACTGGTTCAGAATGTGCCGCGGCAAAAGCACTGGGGCAAAATTATATTGGTTTCGAAATAAATCCTGATTATGTAAAAATGGCAGAAAAATATATAGCTTCAGTAGAAGTTACATCAAGGTTATTTTGAGTCAATTGCTTTCTTATTTTTTAAAAAAACATAGGGAGTAAAAACAACAAAGCCATTTGGAAATCTTTCTAGTTCTTTATTGTCTATGAATCTTTTATATGGGAGTTTGTATTCACCGTCCTTTTTTCTTGGATTATCAAAATATTCACTACTTGGAACTTCGTAATTAATATCAATGAATTCGCCATCTATTTGTTTTTTCACTCCCCCCTTCCCACGTCTCACTTCTCCACTAAATGATTTCTTTTTTACTTGATAGTTTAAAGTTTTTCCTTTGTATTTAACTTGAAAATCAGCTCCCTGATGGTCCAACTCGCCTGACATCATTACTGAACCATCTCCAAAAACTGATTCAGCAACATAACCAGCATGGATTTGGGTAATAATACTTGCCCAGGTACGATAAATTCTTGCGGGAAGCCCACGGTAATAGCAATCTTTACACATTGTTATTTTTTGTCGAAAAGATTCAATTTCAGTTTTTTGCGAATTTAAATACGCTTCGTAAAAGTCTTCAAAAGTTAAAAACTTTTTTTGATTCCAATACACTTCATAAAGCATATTGATAGCCTGAACCTCTTTCGGTAAATCCATTTCCACAATTTTAATAGGCCTGAATTTTTCGCGATAACTTGTCAGATCAACCGCTTTCAAAAAAGCATTAAATTTTTCCAAATTTTTCATCATAATTGGACGATTATACCATATTTCAAGAAAATTTTCAACCCATTATTCTATCTATATCTCTTCCACCCTAAAAGTAACTTTGTAGTTTTTGAATGGAACGGGGTTGCTCGCTAGAGGAAAAGGAGAACTGGAAACCAAAGAAACTTTCCAGGTATCAAATCCTCGTGGGGTATCTGTGTCGGCGATGTTTATCGTCTCTTGATCTGTGTCGGACTTTAAGGTGACATTCGCGACAATTTTCCCGGCTTGGATGCAAGTGGCATCTGCGGGACAACGGCTATCTTCCAGAATTTTATTTAAGGTGATGCGCACACCATTTATATATTTAGTCTCACCTACTCCAACGGCGCCAGTAGTGACTACTTCGGGCGTAGTTTCTTCTATCATATCCACTTCCAAAATATTTCCCGTAGTAAATGCGCCCTTTACTTTTACGTTTTTATTTAACAAAGTTCCAAGGACGTTGCTTATCCTGGAGAATTTTAGAGGCATGGAATAAGAAGCCCCAAACCCCGAATCCTCCGGAGCGGCTACTACCAAGAAATATTCTGCACCCTGCTGGTTGAGCTTGCCGGTAAATGATTCCTTATTCTGGCAAGCTTCAAATTCACATTTTGGACCGGACCTGCCGACACCTGACCCATCCGGACAAATGAGCGCATCCATGGTGCAGAAGTTTTGCTCTTCTACCTGCTCGGGTCCTTCAGCTTTTGGAATAAAGACGAAATAAGAGAGAGCACCTACTGCTAATAATATTAAAATAATGATATAAATTTTTTTCATATCCGGATATTATAGCAGAAAGGCAATGCCCCGCAAAACAGCTGTTTTGCGGGGCATTTTAGGCTAATTTTACTGTATCTTTTACCAATCTATCGCATCTATCGCTTCGTCGGCGAGGTCTATGGCTTCGTCGGCCAAGTCTTCGGCGTCATCATAATTCTCGTCGTCAAACTCATCTTCGGCGTCATCCAGGGTATCCTCGGCATCATTAAGTAAATCTTCCGCTTCATCCACGTCAGCGCCATCATCATCCGCATCGTTTATCTCATCGCGAGCGTCGTCTATGACATCACGCGCATCATCTATCGCATCCTCGGCGTCGTTTTCATCTCCGTCTCCACCATCTACATCATCAAAAGCATCCTCGGCATTTTCAAAAGCGTCATCAGCTTTGTCATATGCTTCGTCGTAATCTTGGTCAACATAGAAAGCGATGACGGCATCCCAAATATCATCCTCTGCTTCTTCCAGACTGTCTTCCGCGGAGCTAGTGTTTTTATTTGAATCATCAATCTCGTCTCGTGCATCTTCTATCATCACGAATGCTTCTCCTATCCTCATGGCTGCCCTCTCTTTTTCACTATCTTCCCAGACAAATTGAGAACCGAGCACTTGCCCGCCCACATATCCACCAGTCAATTCAAAATATTTGGCTCTAGAAGTTGAGTCAAAAGCTCCATAAGCTGGAAGACCATAGTTTGCTTGCCAGAGCATAACTGACTGCGCAGTTCGTGGACCAAAAACACCGTCCGGATAGCTCATGCCATAGCCTGAATTGGTCAAATATTGCTGCAGACAACGTACATCTTCGCCCCTTGTACCTTGCATCAAATCACGAGAAAAGCCACAGGAAGACGCATCGGCGTTAAAAGCAAAGAGCACTATAACTGCAAAAAATAATACCTTAAATATGTGTGTTTTCATAGTTTTTATTCGTTAGGGTTTGTAATACCCCCATACTACTCCTATTTTATTTTTTGACAAATCCCTCTAGCGCCTTTATCGCTTCTACTGGAACCATATATACTACGGTATTACTTTGGTCTGAAGACATATCATTTATGGATTGGAGAGTTCGGAGGTGAAGGGCACCTGGAGTTTTGGCCATTACTTCGGCAGCTTTTGCTATATTTTGAGAAGCAGCAAGTTCTCCTTCGGAGTTGATGATGACAGCCCTCTTCTCCCTCTCCGCTTCAGCTTGCTTACCTATCGTTCTCTCCATCTCTGCAGGGAGACTGACGTCTTTTAATTCCACGTTCTGAACTTTCAGACCCCAGGCATCTGTTTCTTTGTCCACTATCTCTCTGATTCTGTCAGCTATTTTATCTCTACTGGAAAGCAATTCATCCAAGGTGACTTCACCTACGATATTTCTCATCGTAGTCTGGGCGTATTGAGAGATGGCATACCTAAAATCTTCCACTTCAATAATCGCTTTCTCGGCATCACTAACTTTGTAATAAATAACAGCGTTTACTTTCACTGTGACGTTGTCTCTCGTGATGGCGTTTTGATCCGGAACATCTACGGCCTTCACTCTGATATCTACTTTCTGAGAACTCTGAATAATGGGCCAGACTATCCTCCAGCCAGGTTCCATGATAGAAGTAAATTTACCGAAGGTGAATTTCACTCCTCTTTGATATTGATTTATTTGACGAACACTGATAATCACCAAAACAATAAGCCCGTAAATTACGTATGTCATAAAACTAATTTAAATTAAAATTTTTTATAATACTCGTATTTTAACACAAAAAATAAAGCTAATCCTCTACCACCAAAAGCTTGCTAGGGTGTCGGTGGCCGTTGATTATCCTTACTTTATTAACTGACACTTTAAAGTGTTCCGCCACAAGGGCCAAGACGCGAGAATTCGCCATGTTGTGCTCCGCTTTTTCTTTAACTGAAACTTCAAAATGATCTACAGATTTTTTCTTCTGTTTAAAAGATTCTTTTTTGGCACCTGCTATAACTTTGGTGTGGATATACATCCGTCAAAACTATTTACCGAGCGGTTCTTCTCCCTCAAATTCAGAGATACCTTCCTCTCCTAAAGCTTCTCCAGTATCCAAGGCCTCTTCTTTATATACTAAGCCATTTTCAGCGGTACACTCTCTTGGTGTGCCTTCTCTGACCGGGAACCCTGCTCGAGCACATTCTTCAAAATTTGTGACTATTGTGGTCGTCTCTTCATCTTCGGACTTTAAATCCAAATACATGAGATACCCTAAAATAGCCAAAATTACTACCCCTACTATAATCCACAATGTTTTATTGCTTTTTTCTTCCATAAAATTAATGATTTTAATTAATTGATAATACCCCCTATATTATATCACATTTTAACTTGAGCTCCTCTATATCTGACGCAGTCAGGGTCTGTTCATTACCTTGATTGAAACTATACATGACGGCCTTGGGGTCTTCTACGTGCCCCAGCCCAAGCGCATGGCCGAGCTCGTGTGCTAACACTCTGACCAATTTATCTCTGTTGCTAAATTCATAAATATCTATCTGCCTACTTAAGCCTTCTTCTATATAGACACCCTCCTCAAACGATTCTCCGCGAGAAGCACCGATAGTATTGTATTTTTCCACCACCAAGTTGAGGGTAGCAGCCAGACGATTCAAAACCACTACCATGGAATTTATCTCCTCCACCATTTCGTTAATATTTTTTTGTAATGCCTGCAATTTGGATACCTCTCTATCTAGTGCAACTCTCTCATCCTCCAGTTTTTCATATTCTTCAGCTGGAGCTCCTCCTCTCTTGTTCCAATATCGTACTTGTTCTTCATAAACCTTCTGCCTTTTATTGAAACTCTCTACCCGTGCGTCATAATCAATCTTCGCCAGATCAAATTTCTTTTTTAAAATATCCAGTTTGGTCCGAAGCATATCGTACGAAGCACGGTTGTCTTTGACGACGATGCCTAAACTGGCTAGTTTGCTTGTGGCTTGTTGCCTGTAATCATAAATTAAATTTATTTTTAAAGTATTAGAAGCGGAGCTGGTCGGCTCATAAGTAAAAAGTTCCACCCCGGCAGATTTTTCCCAAATGGCTTCCGCGTCGGAAAGAGCGCTCAAAAAATACGTTTTAGAAATATTAAATTCTTTGTCAAAAGTATTGAGAACATATGCTATGGGCTCTTCGCAGGGTGCTTTAGAAAAAAGATATAGCTTTGCATTGTTCCAAACGGGCAAAAGTCGTGCGGCTAAAACATCTCTGTATTGATATATCAACACCATCGCCACAACAATTAATATTATATTTAGTAAAAATCTTTTCATGATATGTGGCGTTAAGCTCGTAGTTATATGAAAATCATACCATAAACAATCATGCGCCGGCACGAGTTTAAGTACTCGTGCCGGCGCGATTCCCTTCGCTAACAGAAATGTGGGCCATCGGCCCGAACGCCGTGCCACGGCTCGCTGGTCCTTGCGGCCACTTCCCTGGCTTTCTCTTCGGTCTCCCCGAAGACGGCCGTGCAGGCATGCCTGCCTACTCCCTTCGTCACGTAAAAGGCCGCCCATCCCATAGCAGTGACCTTGGTCACAACTCCGCCTTCCTCCAAGATGGACGCCTCTTCCGGAGAAAACTCCAATTTTTCGCTCATGTGCTACTCCTTCCGCTTAATATTATACTCTTTATTTATTGAAATTAAATATTTTGATTTATCTCGGATCTAATAAAATAAAGTCTTCGGTGTTCATTGTCAAAACGAAGACTATCTTGCCCTCCATCTCTTTTTGGACCGTTTACTTCCCGAGGATTAAAACCCAAAACCTGTTTTACGTTTTCTTTTAGTATTTCAACCGATAAAAGATAATCATTCATTTTTTTTCTTTGTTCTGTTAATTCTACCGGAGTCAATTTACCAAGAGATCCTCCGACAATCACGGCATCGGTCGTCCCCGATTCACATTTTTCTTTCATTTTTAAAAGCTGTGTTTTCAGATCATCCAAAAATGGATATATCCTTCTGACTTGCTCTTTCTTGGCCTCATCCGCAAAAACATATTCTTTCATAAAAGAAATCATCCCCGGGGGTTGATGAGTCAAAAAAGAAATATTTTTCTTGGTTTCTTTGTCTAGACCCGAAACAATCAAACTAGTACACCTGTTTAATCCTTCCGTAAATTTATCCTTATCATCTATCGCTGAGATGACATAAGTAGTAGGCCCGGCAGTAAAAAACTCTCCTTTCTGTCCGGATTGATATACCCCATTTTTCCAATCTACCCCAAAAGAGACAGCAGATTCCAAATCTTGTTTGGAAAAATCTTCCGGAGTACCGATGCAAACCACGATAGGTTTTACCCCTTCTTTTAGATGCTCTCGCGGATTAGGAAATTTAAATTTTTCTTCCATTTTTATTTCTCGCTTAGAGTATAGCGATCCAAGATGGCTTCAAAGATGAGCGGAGCGACGATAGTGGCATCCGACTCAATCACAAACATTGGAGTTTCTTTCGTTAGTTTGTCCCAAGTAATTTTTTCGTTTGGGGTAGCTCCGGAATACGAACCATATGAAGTGGTACTGTCGGAAATCTGACAGAAATATCCCCAAGGGCGAACAGGTTTTTTCAAGTCATATTTAATGCTTGGCACTACGCAAATCGGGAAATCGCCGGAAATTCCTCCACCAATCTGGAAAAACCCTAAGCCTGGACCATCTTTGGCAAGCTCTGTGTATCTGTCGTAGAGATACATCATATACTCTACCCCCGTCTTCATCACACTAGGTTTTACCTCGCCTGCTTTGCAATATCCAGCAAAAATATTTCCGAGCGTAGAGTCTTCCCAACCCGGAACCACGATAGGTAAATTTTTCTTCGCTGCTTCCAAAAGCCAACAGTGTTCGGGATTGCCTTCGTATTTACCATGGAGTTCGTCCGAGAGAAGGATTTGATAAAAATATTCATGCGGGAAATATCGCTCCCCCTTTGCCTCTGCGTCCTTCCAATGTTTTAAAATAATCGGCTCCATCACGCGAAAAGCTTCTTCTTCCGGGATAGAAGTATCGGTCACTCGCCTCTCGCCTCTGTTTAAGATAGCTTCATCGTCTTCTTTGGTAAAATATCGGTAATCGGGATAATCTTTGTAACTATCGTGCGCTACTAGGCGGAAGATTGACTCTTCTAAATTTGCCCCGGTACAAGACACGGCATGAATCTTGCCTTCTCTTATCATCGCTGCCAAAGTGATACCCATTTGTGCGGAAGACATGGCACCCCCCATAGCGAGGAGCATCTTGCCTCCCTCGTCTAAGTGTTTCTTGTAAGCGAGCGTCGCATCCTTCATCGCTCGAGCGTTAAAGTTATGGAATAATTTCTGAAACAAACCCAAAATTGTAGTTTCGTTTTTCATACCCTCATTATATAAAATATAAAACAAAAAAAGCAACACGATTTGAACTGGTTTGCTTTTTGGATACAAATATGTAATAATGTGTGCATGAATTTAGTAGCGAGTATCTTGCCATATGCGCAGATTATTCTTTCAGTAATATTAATAGCAGCAATCTTACTTCAGCAATCCGCGGCCGGTACAGGGGGAGCATTGGGAGGAAGCGACGCTGGTTCTTTTCATCATACTCGTAGAGGATTTGAAAGATTTCTTTTCTATTTGGCCCTAGCTTGTGCCATTCTTTTTGCTTTATTTGCATTTTTGTCTATAATTATCTAGTAAGCAAAGAACAGCCTTAACTTGTTTGGTTTATCTGATTACTTCTCTAAATGTTTCTAAATTTATCTCAAGTAATATTTACACTATAAATTCTCATATGGAAAATCTTTTTAGTCGGATGCGAAATTTTAAATTACCAAAGAAAGAGGAAATAAATAGGGCACTAGCTACTTTCTCAAGAAAAGAATGGGCTATTTTTAGTGTGTTACTCTTAGCTCTTTTAATAAGTACAATATCTATCGTACAGAGCATAAACAAATCCTTGATGGTGAGTGTACCGTTGCGCGGAGGATCCATCTCTATCGGAATCATAGGCACTCCACGTTTTATAAACCCAGTCTTAGCTACTTCTCCGGTAGACCAAGATCTGGTCGCTATGATTTATTCCGGTCTTATGAGGAAAAATCCCGACGGGACAATTACCCCTGACTTGGCTGAAAAATATGAGATGGATAAAAATGGTCTGGTATATACATTTACTCTGAAAGATAAAATATTTTTTCAAGACGGAAAAGCCATCACCGCTGATGACATAGTATTTACCGTCAGTAAAGTAAGGGATTCAATAATTAAAAGCCCACGCAAAGTGGATTGGGATGGAATTACTGTGCAAAAAATAGACGAAAAAACGGTGGAGTTTACTCTCAAACAACCTTATTCCTCGTTTCTGGAAAATGCGACCATCGGTATAATGCCCCTACATTTGTGGAATGATTCCCCCATAGAACTAAATAATGCCAATACTTCCCCGATAGGGTCTGGCCCATACAAGGTGGAAGATTTTACCCAAGAATCTTCGGGAATAATCAATTCCTATAAATTATCTTCGTTTAAAAAATTTATCCTGGGTGAGCCACATATTGAGAGTGTAAACTTACATTTTTATTCAAACGAAGAATCTCTCATCGCTGCATTGGAAAAAAAGGAAGTGGACCAGATAAGTTCTATCACCCCTCTAAACGCGGACATCTTGAAAGAAAGAAATTACAAAATAGAATCCTCGGTGATACCCAGAGTATTCGGACTTTTCTTCAATCAAAACCAAAACCACCTTTTTACTGATAAGGTCATAACCAAAGCTATCAACAGAGCTATAGATAAAAATAAAATAATCCGTGAAGTACTTTTTGGATACGGAGTAGCTATAGATGAACCAATACCTCCAAATATGCTGGCCTACAGAGAATACAAAGAAGGAAATCTTTCGCGTGAGGAAATCTTGGAAGATGTACAAAATAGTTTAATCAAAGATGGATGGACCAAGGGAGAAGATGGTTTCCTGGAAAAAATTATCACCGACAAAAACAAAAAAAAGACGACCACCCCGTTACAATTTTCCATCTCTACCGGTAACGCACCTGAATTGGTAAAAACCGCTGAGATAATAAAACAAGATTTGACTGCCGTCGGTATGAAGGTTGATATAAAAACTTTTGAAGTTGGTAATCTAAACCAAAGTGTCATCCGCCCCCGCAAATATGACGCTTTGCTTTTCGGACAAATCATCACTGACGAAGCCGACTTGTACGCTTTCTGGCATTCTTCCCAAAGAAAGGACCCCGGATTTAATGTAGCTATGTATACCAACGCCAAAGTAGATAAAATTTTAGAAGAAGCTTTCATAACAGTAAGTGAAGAAGAGCGAATAAAAAAATACATACAATTTGAAGATGAAATAAAAAAGGACATGCCGGCTGTGTTCTTATATAGTCCTAATTATATTTACACTGTCCCAGATAAGCTAAAAGGAGCTCTAGTAAGTCATATGGTCTCCCCCTCCGATCGCTTCTTAAATATACATTCTTGGTTCACGGAAACCGAGAATGTTTGGAAAATATTCACTAAATAGATTATAAATTAATAATTAAAATGACAAAGAAAACAAGACTATCTTTCAGCGCGATAAGTGTTGATGAAAAAAAAGAAAATATTACAAACGCTCCACACCCGCAAAATAAACGTACGGCATCTGTGGTGCCGATAGACCACCGAAAAAGAACAACCAAAAGTTCTACTTATCAATACACAAAAAAAAGATACGGGCAAACCAAGGGGTCCAACCAGAATCAGTTTAATTCAAAAAATCAATACAAAAATTCTAAAAACACAAAGATACCTCCACCGGAAGCGGGAGTGGTGCGTATTATACCTTTGGGAGGAGTAGAAGAAATCGGAAAAAACATGACCGCGATAGAAATAGGAGATGACATCATCATCGTAGATGCCGGTATGCATTTTTCCACAGAGGCAACTCCTGGAGTTGACTATGTGATACCAAACACAACTTATCTAGAAGAACGTAAGGATAAAATCCGAGCACTTTTTATAACACACGGACATTTGGACCACATAGGAGGAGCGCCGTTGGTTTTATCGCGCATCGGGAATCCACCGGTTTATTCCAGAAAACTCTCAATTCTTTTAATGAGAAAACGTCAAGCAGAGTTTCCTCATCTGCCTGCCATGAAAGAAAATATAGTAGAAAAAGATTCCGTAATAACTTGTGGAAAGATAAAAGTTAGATTCTTTGGTGTCACCCACACCATCCCGGATTCAATGGGAGTGATAGTGGAAACAGAACATGGCTGGATAATAACTCCAGGAGACTACAAACTTGACCAAGTGGACGGAATTGTTTCTAAGGAAGAAGAAAAAGAATACTCTATTTTTGATAAAGCAAAAGTACTCCTTCTGATGACTGATTCCACCAACATTGAAAATGAAGGATTTTCTTTGCCGGAAATAAAAGTGCATCAAGGACTAGAAAATTTATTAAAAAAAAGCCAAGGGAGATTGATTATCGCGGCCTTTGCTTCCCACATCACTCGACTGGCTCATATAGTAAAGGTGGCGGAAGCTATGGGAAAGAAGATAGCCATTGACGGACGCTCCATGAAAACAAACATTGATGTGGCGATAGAAGCCGGATTTTTTACTCCTAAAAAAGGAGCCATCATACCGCTTGAGGAAGCAAATAATTATCCCCCAAATAAAGTAGTGGTATTGATGACCGGAGCACAAGGAGAGGAGTTCGCTGCTCTCAATCGTGCGGCAAACAAATCCAATACAAAGTTTGCACTGCACAAAGGAGACACGATAATTCTCTCTGCTTCTATTGTTCCCGGCAATGAACTTCAAGTCCAAAAAATGAAAGATAACCTGACGAGGCTGGGGGTACGTATCATCACTTACCGAACGGGAGGTGAAGACTTCGTGCATGCGACAGGCCACGGCAACCAAGAAGATATAAAGTGGCTTCATAGAAAGACTCATCCGAAATTTTTTATCCCTATACACGGACATCACTCTATGCTTGTACGCCATAAAGAACTGGCAATGGAGCTCGGGATGCCTGAAGAAAACATCATTGTTCCTGACAATGGTTCTGTAATTGAAATATCGGCCGACGGACAAAAGATAATAGCTCGTAAAGAACGTGCACCGTCTAGCCCAATGATGGTAGATGGAACTTCTATAAGTGACACTCAAGATGTAGTAATCCGAGACCGAGTTATGCTCGCCCAAGATGGAATGTTCGTCATCATAGCACTTTTGGACCAAAAAACAGGAAAACTAAAAAAATCTCCTGATTTAATTTCTCGTGGATTTGTTTACCTAAAAGAAAATCAGGAGCTCCTACGCCAAGTAAGAATTATCATCAAAAGTGGAGTAGAAGATACAAATACAAAAATGCACACAGGACCAAGCAATAGATTGGATGGTGGGTCTATGGATTTTGATAAAATCAAAGCAAATCTTGGTGAGAATATATCAAAATTCCTATATCAAAAAACCGGCAAAAGACCACTGGTCATACCTGTGATATTAAGTGTATAAATTATGTTCAAAAACAATACTAAATTAAAAAATATCTTCCTGATGGGTTTTTTATTGTCTCTACACCTAGCCTTCACTTCTTATATCAATTCTAGCTTTCTATCTATCTCCTCTACCGAAAAATATGTAGGATTGATATATATACTAGGTTCTTTAGCTTCTATCTCTGCTCTTTTTTTTGTTCCTCTAATGCTTCGCAAGATGGGCGGCTATAAATTTCTACTTTGGTCATCGGGACTAAACGCCCTTTCTCTCCTCTTGTTATCTGTCCTAAAAACTCCGGCCCAGGTCATACTTATTTTTATTTTTTATTTTACTCTCAACAACATACTCATCTTTGCCCTAGATGAGCTGTTGGAAATATTTTCTAGAAATTCTTCTACCGGAAAAGTCCGCGGACTATACCTGACAGTAGTCAACCTAGCCTGGGTAATTTCACAATTTTTCTCAGGTAGGACGCTAGCAGAATTTTCTTTTTCCACCATTTATGTCATAGCCTTCATTATCATGAGTATTTTCTTCTTAACTACCTTGCTAAGTCTAGAAAATCTGAAAGATCCAAAATATGATAGGGCTTTTGCTTGGCAATCTTTTAAAAAATTTTTTGCTGACAAAAACCTCGCCCGTTCCTATGGAATAAATTTTCTTCTACAATTTTTTTATACTTGGATGGTGATATATACACCAATTTACCTATCTGCTCATTTGGGATTTGACTGGAAAGAAATAGGGATAATTTTCACAACAATGCTCTTGCCTTTTGTTTTTATCCAATTTCCCCTCGGTCAATACTCGGACAAAATAGGCGAGAGGAAAATGCTTATGATCGGATTTTTCATCACAGCCATTACTACCATGGCACTATTTTTTATAGGAAAAAACGAAGTTTGGATATGGGCTTTAATTTTATTTTGCACCCGAGTCGGAGCTGCCACTGTAGAAGTGATGAGTGATGTTCACTTTTTCAGACATATTGATAAAGAAAATGACGGGTTTGTCAGTGTATATAGAAACGCGGGTCCTGCTGCTTATGTCCTGGGGCCAATTACCGCTTTTATTGTATTTTTACTCACACCATCTTTTAATTTTATTTTTCTTATTCTGGGAGCATTAATGTTCGGCGGGGTTTATCTGGCTAGCACAATAAGCAAACAAGATATCTAGTTTTTTGCTCTCAGTCTTAGCAAGTGATTTTTGTAGATATTTTCTTTGTATGGCTTCAAGCGCACAATCCTGACCGAAATGCCTCTATTTTTTAAGTATTTTTTTAGATTTTTAACATACGCTTTTTGGTCATAACCGAGGGCAATAATACGGGGACGCATTTTCACGATATGCGAAATATGATCTTCCATTCCAGCCAATACCACCTTATCCACCAGACTACATTTTTTGACCAAAATTTTTCTTTGCTTTTCGTTTTTATCAGGATATTTTCCTTTAATTTTTAAAACGTTTTTATCTCTGGCAATAGATACAATTAAAAAAGGATCTGGCGCCAGGTTTTTTGCCTGTTTAAAAAAATTAAGGTGTCCTTGATGCAACCCGTCAAAGGTTCCAAATACCATTATTCTATGGGTCTTTTTGGCCTTTTCCACAGTTCTTTTTGACATCATATAAGGTAAGTATATACTAAGTAAGTTCCTTTTTAAAAATATAGAAATGATTCGGGGAAACTGGTGAAAATCCAGTACAGTGCCGCTACGGTAAATCCTAATAAAAAAATAGGATAAGTCCGACTACCAATCATTTTATGTGTCCCGAGCAGGATAACCCTTTCTTTTTTGAAGGCCCACAAATTCTGCTCACAACAGAATTTTTTTATGTCTAAATTTATAATAAAAAACAAAATAGTTAGTTTCTGTGTCATTATTGCAATAATTATCTTTACAATATTTCTTCTAACTTACAATAAGGGCGATGAGGAAGTAACAGTCTTTACAAACTCCACAGAAAAAACTAGTGAAATAAAATCTGAAAAAGTTGAAACAACAAAAGAAACAAAACCAACTCTCCGGTCTCTCCCCTCTAAAAATACCGAAAAAATAACCATCATCGCTGGAGAAGAAAAAGTGAGTTTATTCGTCTCCACCAATACGCTTTTTTATGATGCCTTGGTAGAGGCCAAAAACAAAGGAACCTTGATATTTTCGGGAAAAAATTATTCGGGTATGGGATTTTTTGTTACCAACATCGGAACACTCCATGCTGGAGACGGGAAGGATTTACTTTATTATGTTAATGGCAAAGAAGCGACTGTCGGCGTTTCTTCTTATGTGCTCAAAGATGGTGACGTCCTAGAGTGGAAATTAGAATAATTTTATGAGAAAAGTTTTTATTTTAGTATTAATATTATTGGTTGGAATGGGGAGAATAACTAAGGCAGAAGAACCCTCCCCTACACCCCCGCCGGTGGAACCGACAACTATAAGTTTAAAAATCAGAAGCGGAGAAACTATTTTTTTTGATAATTTGGTAGAACTTTTACCTACCGGCCCTACCGAGATAAATGGACATATTTTGGATGCAAAAAGTGTGCTTGCAACTTTAAATAGGGCTGATTTGAGCGACGTTAATTGGGACATATCTGATTTGCAATATTTTGAATCTTTTGGAAGTTTCCTTTTGAATTGCATAACCAGTTCTGTGGGTACAGATAGCCCCAAGAATGATTGTTACGACTGGCAATATGCGGTAAATGGCATGACACCCGGTGAAGGTATGGATAAAAAGATTTTAGTTGGTGGAGAAAATGTATATGTTTATTTTAGTCCGCAAAACAAAATTACTCTGAGCGCAAACACGATAAATACGAATGATTCCCTTCTGGCGACGGCGGAAAAATATAATTTTGAAGATAATACTTGGTTGCCAGCGATCAATATAACGCTTGGCGTCACCCAGCCTGACCCGGTAAGTTCATTCAACCCGCCGATAGAGATAATGACGAGCCCGACTGATACTATTGGACAAGTTGCTTTTACTTCCATATCCGCCGGATTATATGACGTGGGAATAAGAGATAATTTTGGATATTACTTTCCGACCAAACCCCTTACAGTAACAACACCCCCACCTCCTGATGAAGGAGGCGGAAGTAGTGGAGGAAGCTCCACTCCAGAACCAAAATTTAGCGCGGAAGATGCCTTGTCTTATTTAAAAAACGTACAAGACACAAATGGATCTTTTGGTGATTCAAATTTATACACCGACTGGGCAGCCATCGCCTATGGTGCAGGAGGAGTATCTGGCAGCCCCCGCAGTTTACTTTTGGAATATTTCAATTCTGACAATGAAATAAGTTCACTTATCACGGACAACGAAAGACGTGCACTGGCCCTGCTTGCTCTCGGAGAAAATCCTTATTCGTTTAATGATGTAAACTATATTGAAGCTATCGTTGAGGAATTTGATGAAACACAATTCGGTGATGATAGTCTGGTCAATGATGATATCTTTGCTTTAATTCCCCTGAGCAAGGCCGGCTATGACGAAGATGATAGTATCATAACCAAAACTATTGATTTTATAATCTCTAAACAAGAGGGAGACGGTTCGTGGGAAGGGAGTGTAGACATCACCGCAGCGGCCATCCAAGCACTTCTGCCTTTCCAATCAATTGCCGGCGTCTCAGGGGCTCTCACGAACGCAGAAACGTATTTGATAAACACACAGGAAGAGGACGGCGGTTGGGGAAATGTTTCCTCTACGAGCTGGGCGATGCAAGCAGAAAATATCCTCAACGCTTCTTGGACAAAAAATGGCAAGAGTGGACTTGATTACCTGGCCGAAATACAGACAAGTGCAAACAACAACGGCGCGATGCTACCTTCTTCCGAAAGCTCTCAAAATATAATTTGGACAACAAGTTACGCAATACCTGCCGGACTGGGCAAGCCATGGAGTGATATTATGGAGCGAGTTTCAAGACCCAAGAAAGAAGACACAGAAGACAATTCTTCTCGCTCATCTAGAAATGACGAAGATTCCGAAGAAGAAAAAACGGAAGAAATTGTTTTACCTAGCGAGGAAACGAATCTTGTCGCGCCCATAGCCCCCATTTCACCAGAAAAAATTACTAATATCCAGGAAATCGAAAAGTTGCCAGACGATCCCAAAAAAGAAATTCCACCAGGAGAAGAAAAAAGCGATGAACCGACGACCGACATTTTCACCGCCACAGCAATCAACGCCGTACCACCACAAACTTCTGCCCCTATTCAAGACATTCCAATTATTATAGGGACAGTGTCGGGAACCATTCTCCTCTTTGCGCTACTCAAACTTTTAGCTATCTTTTAAATTCCGTAATTTTTCCGGCTCTAATCTCAATCTTATCTGCCTTACGAAGTTTCCCCGAAGTTCCCTTGGGTAGGATGTCGTAGTGTTTTATCTTATCCAACTCTTCATCTATACCCCACAGATCACCCCCTTCCCTCTCCCAACCTTTTTCAAAAATATTTAAATTAAGTGGTGTTGAGTATTGTCTTAAAGTTTTTACACCATCATCTAAAAAATATTCATGGAAATAAGACAAGGCCAACTCGCGAATGTTTTTATAAATTGGTTCTCTATACCTTAAAACGGCATGGTTTGTCTTTGACAATGCACCCCAGAATCCGCCTACCTTAAATAAAGCAATTACATGGTCATAATCCTCCCTGACAGCTTTTAAATGTAAAATATAAGGCTTAAAGCCGTGTAGGGATAAAATATAAGCTCCGAGCAAGGCGCCCTCAAAACAGTGGCTACTCCCTTCGCGTAAAGAAAAAAGCGGAGACTTTAGCGTCTCCCCTTTTAACTCAAAATTAAATTTTAGTCCGTTTAAAAAATCCTGCATTAAAGCTGGAGTAACCAACTTTTTTAAAAGTCTCTTTTCTTTAGGACTAAAATCAAACATTATTTCTTCTTTGCCTTTTTTGGCTTTTTTACATCCTTGCGGTATGCGTTATTTCCTTTTCCCATATTTTTTCCCCACCACGGGGGGCAAGTTATTTAATTAATAATAAGCACTTTTATTATATCTCTTTTCTATAGAAATGGGCAACCGAAAGAATGGTAAGAAGAGAGAGGAAAGCCGTCAGGGCTAGCATCGGAATTGAGATATACCCACCAAAGACGGACACCAAGCGCTGATAACAAGATACACCGGATGCGTCACAAGGTAAATTTGAGTTTTGTCCAAAATAATAGAAAAAATTCTGATAAGCGGACAACAGAAAGCCAACACAAAGCAGTGGCATCGCATAACGAATTACTTTCCTATCTTTATCCCACAGAGCGACACCAAACATGAGCACTAAAGGAAACATGAAGATTCTCTGCCACCAACATAAATAGCATGGGAGGAAGTTAGCAATCTCAGAATAAACCAGAGGGAAAATTGAGGCGAACAAAGAAATAAAAAAACTCAGCACTAAAAAATGTTTGTCTATAAAATCCAAATAAAAATTTTTCTTATTTTCTTTAAATGGAAAAAACAACAGAAAAAGCGCAACTACAGAAAAAACCTGGAGGATGATGGCTCCCGAACCAAGAAATAAATTCAAATAATATAGAGTATCAAAATTCATATCTAAACCTACTGGGGTAACTGACAAGAAGTCTTTTGAGCCAATTGTTCCAGAGTGAGTTCTCCCATTAGTCTTGAGCCATCAGCAAATTCCCACGTAGGATAACTGGTTATATTTTTATCAGCACAGGCTTGAACTTGAGAATTACCATCAGCAGTAGAACACTCTACATAAGGTAGTAATTTTTGAGAAGAGCCGAATAGCTTTTTGGTAGCCTGGCAATGAGAACACCAGAAGGCGCCATAAAACACCGCCCCCTTATCTTTTAGGCAAGTAGCGAAAGTATCATATTTTCCGGGTTCAGATGACGTAATACTATCTGTTCGTAATAATACAGTAGCAATTGTGCCTAAAATCAAAAGAATTATAATTGAAACGAAAATTTTTATATTTTTATCCATGGCCTATTTTAACAAGTTAGAAAATCTTTGGCAAGAAAACGATTAGCCCCGCTATCACTGCTACAAACACAGACAGCAATACAGCAGCAGCAGCCACGTCCTTGGTGTCTTTAGCATAAGGATGGTATTCAGGCGAAGTCAGGTCTATATCTATTTCAATAGCTGTATTAAAAACCTCTGAAATTATCACCAAACCAATAGCAAACACCAGAACAACCCATTCAAGATCAGAAACATTAAAATAAAATCCGGCAATTATTACCGCTACCGCTGAAATCACGTGCACAGAAATAAGCCTGGTAGTTTTCCATACAATATACATCCCCCTAAAGGCATTCAAAAACTTTTGACTGTATTTTACCTTTTTCCAAGCTTTTTTTTCTTGTTCTAAGTCCATATATTATTCAACCATCAAAATACCAGTCATGCCCATAGTCCTGTGGGTGCCGACGCTACAGTAATATTCAAATTTCCCGACTTTGTCGGCCGTAAACTCCAATATCTCTTGAGAAGGAGCCTCCGTCTTTCTAGTAGCAAGCCCGTATCCCTCTAAATTGAAATCATGAAATCCTGCGGTATTATAAAATGTTATTTTTACTTTATCCCCCCTCTTTACTTTTATCAATGATGGAGTAAAAGAAAAATTTTGACCGGAAATAGTAAATTCTTTCACAGAAGTATCTGTGTTACCACTAACGACAGGCTCATTGTTTTCTACGTTCGTTTCATTAATACTACCGTCAACGACAGTAGGAGCCTCCACCTCTCTACTCTTAGTTATAAAGAACCAAAACACCAATATCATAATAATTAAAACAATTATTGCTATATATGTTTTTTTCATGAATTTAAAATTAAAACTGCTAATTTTCAATTTTTGATGTCACGTTAAGCAACTTTTTTTAAAAACCTGTTTCCCAGGAACCATGTCGGGACTCCTCTCTGTCAAGTAATTCCAGCTCACTCATTAACGGTGTAAGACTTTTTCCTTCTCTTCTTCTCTTCATAATTTCTTGCCTCAAAACATCCCGCTCTTCTTCAGAGACATCTTTTAATTCACGGGCGTCCACCTTTTCATTAGAAACAAAATCTAAATCCATTTGTTTGGGTTTAGGTTGTTCTTCCATGCCTTTCATATACTCGTATTATATCACACCTACTGATACTGTATATAGACAGGTCTAGGATTTAATTTTAAAAGACTTTGTGGGGTCATCAGTACTGTACCTGGATCAAAGACATCATTCTTATAAAATAATTTAAAACCGGTAAACTGTACAGGTTCTTTATAAACAAACTGCTGATAAGTATTTATCTTTTTGGCTTCCCCTCCCCATCCATCCATGTGCATCACTATTTGCACTTCCGGTAATGTTTTGATCAATTTATAATTAGTGACCATTTTCTGTGTGTAGCGATGAATTACCAAAACTTTCGGAGTAAGTTTGTTTTCTTTCACAATATTCGCTAAATAATTTGAAGCAAAATTTATATCCGCAGCATCTAGAGTGCCTACTACTTTCCCGGGACGAATACTCCCCTTCATTGAAAATTCGGGGTCAATTCCCAAATGCACGTTTGGTAATTTTAAATATTTTTCAAGCAGTGGAACCTCTGTCTCCACTGTGGAAAAACCGAGCTGAATATCTAAAAATACAATCGCATTTATCTTCTCTGCGATAGCGAGAACTTTATCTATTTCAGTATGTGGCATACGGGCTCTATATTTACCATCAGCTCCAGCGCTCCCTTGGGCTACCACCGCGATATAGTGTAGGGCCGGTATAACAGGAGTAGATGGATCAGCAACATTCCATTTCTTTACTTCCGCATCCAATCTCGCCAACATTTCGTCTTCTTTGTATTCACCAAGCACACCCATTTTTGTAGAATATAAATTCCCATAATAAGCAATAATACGATTAAAAGGCAAAATAGCTCCGGCATTTGGATAAACCGTTTTGACTGGCCAGATATTGGGTGGGGTCGGTTTCGGGGGAATGATTACAGTCGTTTCTGCTCCGGTTTTTGGATCTTTCACAATTTTAGTAGTCGGTTCTTTCGGGATAGGATTATTTGCTATCTCATTTAATTTTTTATCGTATGCTACTTTATCAAACGGTGGAATAACCGGTACTATTGGTTTTTTTTCTGCTTGGATAGCATCTACAATTTGATTACTTTTACTATAACGCACCACCCTACTTAAAAATGGAGAAAAGTTAAAAAATAAAACAACCAGCGATGTCGTCACTATTAGAAAAATCCATTTTTTTTTGTTCATGCAAAAATAAGTATAGAGGAAAAGGCTCTTTATTGCAACGAATTACTTTATATTCAAAACTTCATTTAGGGTACTTCCTTTTTTGTAGATTATAAAATTATGATTGGGAGAATTTACCCAAGTTTTTTGTATCGCTTCAAGGATTCTCCAACTTTGGAGCACTTCATCACTTGAAATAAACAAATCGTGTTCCCCTCTTATGGTAGCTTTGACGACACGTTCATAGGCCTTCGGCTCGTGTTCTATGTTAAAAATCTTTTCACTATTATCTTTGTATCTAATTTTTATTTGTGTCAACTTCTCACTAAAAGCTTTCCCCGTAGTGAGATTTATAGACACTCCACGCCAAGCTGGGTCTTTTGAAGCCAAGTTAATTGAAACAAATGTTTCGGTCATACTGTCTTTATTTCCAACTTCATCCCGATATCCTTCATATTGACCTCGTTTTACGCACTCATGTTTGCTTATATCACAGATAATCTCTAAATTTCCCAGTGCTTCTTCTCTGCGAATAATATCAAAACTTCCAGCCAGCACCACGGAGATCATCTCAATGAGGTGGCTCTGCACAAAATCTTTCAACGCCCCAGTCTGCTCATAAAAATTTACTCTACCTTCTATGTCTATTTTCTCAACTGCAGTAATTTCAATGCCGGAGATATCGTTTCTATCCCATTTTTCGGTGACCACTTTTTGTAAAGACTCCTTTGCCAGATAATGATCTACTCTATAGATCTGTTCTTCGGGAAAATATTGATCAATATGTCGTATTAAACTCTGAGCAGACCCTAAATCATTGCCAAAAGGCTTTTCCAACATTATTTTTATATTATCTTGGCCAAAATTGTCACTGATTATTTTGACGGCATCCGATACAGCCTCGGGTGGAATCGCCAGATGAAATATTTTTTCCTCATTCTCTTTGATTAAATTTTTTAAATTACCATAATCTTTGCGAGAAATTGGCACCAGAGTATCCACCTCCCCCACCTCCTTTAGACTCTTGACAGCCGGCATCAAATACCGCTTTGCCAAGTCTCCCGAGGCTCCAAAAATTATGTAATTTATTTTCTTATTCATAATTTCTACTGATTTATTTTATGTCCACCAAAAGCGTTGCGCATTGCCGCCAACAATTTCGTAGCAAAGTTTACTTTTCCCTTTTGTGATTCCAGTCTGACATTAAAGGCAGCCAAAATAGCTGGTGTATCTATGCTTAAACTTTTTGCCACTTCTAGCGCCCACCTTGCTTCACCCGATTCAGCGACAATTCCTTCTATACCATCCAATTCCGGATTTTTCTTCAAAGCGTCAGCAGAAAGTTCATTCAACCACGAGGTAATCACACTATGATGTTGCCAGACTTCCCCGGCAGAAGCCAAGTCAAGATTTTCATAAGGCCCTTCTTTGAGTAATCTATACCCCTCGGCAAGACTTTCCATCATCCCATACTCAACGGCGTTGTGAGTCATTTTTACGAAATGTCCGGCTCCCGAATTTCCGAAATAATGATACGCGCCGGTTGGTTTCGCCAGAGTCATTAACACTGGTTCAATTATTTTAAAACTTTCTTGGTCTCCGCCCGCCATCATGCAAAAGCCGTTTTGATATCCCCAGATGCCTCCACTCGTCCCCACGTCCATCATAGTTGATCCATTTTGAGTCACCAGCTCCGCTCTCTTTTTTGTAAGACGAAAATCCGAATTGCCTCCATCTATCAAGATGCTTCCTTTCGGTACGAGTTTGAGCCAAGCCTCCAATTCTTGGTCCACAGTATCAGAAGGTATCATGAGCCAGATGATTACAGGTTCATCGCCGAAATTCTTAATGACTTCTTCTTTGGTATAAGCAGGCATCATACCAAGTGTCTTCATCTCATCCACAGAACTACTGCTTCTGTTGTGCGCGATAACTTCATACCCATTTTCGTGTAGTTTCTTTGCAATTTGCGCCCCCATTCTTCCTAACCCTGCGATAGCTATTTTCATATTTTTTGATAATCAGTAAAAATTGTTAATAATGGAACTTTTTTCAAAATCTGTGCTGGTTGTTTAAAAATTTTAATATCTTTTTGTAAGTCCTCAATTATTTTCCACTTATCTTTACCCTGCGCCCAGACTATAGCTTCATCCAGTTTTTCTATAGCTTTTGGAGTCATCGTAATACGGGAAAATGTCGGCGTGTCATAGCTATGAGCCAAATTCTCCGATAAGACAGCTTCGCTTTCCGGCAAAATTCCCGCCGTATGCCCATCTACCCCGATACCAAAAAGGCCTATCTTGTAGTCTGCTTTTTCAAATTCTTGCTTGAGAATCATATCAAACTTTTCCGTAGTAATATTACGGTCATCATCAACTAAAATCGGAATTACTTTCGCTCGCGGTAAATTGAAACCTTTTTCCACTAATTGAAAATAATTTGAATTAAAATGATCTACCGGCCCATATCTCTCGTCCGTTAGAGTAATGGTTAAATTTCTAACCAAATCTTCGTCTTCTCTTAGAATCTCTGCTATTTTTATTCCCACAGAGACAGACGACCCGCCAGTCAAAAAAAGCAGAACATGCTTTCCTGTTTTAAGTTGGCTTAAAACAGAAAGAACTATAAAATTTGCCGTTTCTTCTTTGCTGGTTGTCGTTTTGATAGCAAGACTCATAAACGCATTATAGCAGATTATGAGTATGTTCCAAAAAATTTAGTCTCTCTCCTCTTCCCGGTCCTTACTTCCTTTTTCGTTTTCATCTTCTTTAAATTTCAATCCCGTTTTTAGAAAAATACCTGCTTCCTTTGCTGAACTTTCAGAATCCAGAAGCTTAAAATAAGCTTTTTTTGAATCCCCTCTTTCATTCTCTTCTTCCGCTTCCTTTAGGAACTGATCCGCCTCTTTTAGGGTTTTGTGAGTATCGTCTATTATCCTTCGCCTGGTTGGATATAAATCGGAGGAGGTGTGTCTTTCAAGTTCTCTGGTGGTTGAATCTATTATTTCTTTCACGTGTTTTTTCCTTTCTTCATTTTTCCCCTCATCACCACCCTTTTCATCGTCTTTATCTTCATTCAATGTATCCCTGATTTTACTTGCATTTGTACGTGCGGTTTCTGAAATTTTAATATTTTTTTCCTGTTTTTCAGATTTATCATCTTGTCCACTGATAAAATCCAAAACCCTGGCATGTGCTTTCATTTCGGCTTGAAAATTTGTAACAGTATCATCGTCGTTGTCGTCAGTAGTTTTGTCTATTCTCTTCTGGGCCAATTTTTCTTGTTTGATATCATCAATGGCCTTACTAAAAGATTCAGTATGATTTTCTAAAAGAAGATTCAATCTTTCTTCTTTCTTTTTATCAAGCTTACCTTGAATTTTGAGAGTCTCCGCTTCAACTAGTCTTTTGGTAGCAAGATGACTTTCATATTGAGCCTTGGCCTTCGGAGAAAAGGTGAGGGTAGAATATAGAGGCTCAATGACACTGACTTTGAGTGGATAAAAAATATTCCCCGGCAAACTATTCCCCGAGGCAAAGACAGCTCCTCCACCCAAAACAACAAACAAACCCAACACAGATCCATAATAGACAAAGCGGTTTTTATGTATTGTGGCCATAAAAGAAAAGACAGCCCATGGGCTTTTCACGGGATGTGTATAAGAAATTACCGGAGAACTTAATATATTCCTATATATGTGATCTCTTTCAAGATCAGTCATTTTTATTTCCTTAATTTCTTTTATTCCAATTTTTAATTTATCATCTTCCATATTAATTTTTTATTTATTTTCGCCATCATAATATCCTGTTTTCTTCCGTAACTCAAGCAATCCTCTGTTCACCCTGACAGAAGCGGCATTTGCTGATATGCCTAGAATATCTCCTATTTCTTTTGGAGACAATCCTTCCACAAAATGTAAATAAATCGGATGTCTATATGTTTCTGTCAATTCATTTATCTTGGTCAAGAGATACCTACCTTCCGCCCGAAACTCGTGAACATCTCTAGTTTTTTCATCTACTATATCATACCCGGGTTCGTCCCCTTCTTCTCCTTCTCTATACATCATGCCTTCCAGGGAAATGCTCTTCTTTTTGCGGTACCAGTCAATGATAAGACGATGAGACACGGTAAAGAGAAAAGCTCTTTCGTTTTTTATGTCTTGTAGAGAAGACAAACTTTGCCATAGCCTTAGAAATGTTTCTTGGGTTATATCCAGCGCTTGTTCTCTGTTGGACACCCGAACCAAACAAAACCGAAAGATAGCATCCGATTCTTTATTGTATATTTTTTCAAATTTGCTTACATTTTCTGTTTCCATATTGGATGACGTATATATAATCAATTTCTTACAATTCCTTGTCTGGGGGTTAGATATAAAATACAACATAAAAATATTTATGTCCATGTAAGAGAGGAATACCCAAAAACGTCTATCTATGAAGTGGGTCGTGTGTTTAGAAGTTCTAAACACCCAATATAAATTATAAGCTTAATAACTATAATAAAATATTATGAAAAAAATGAACAGAAAACTAAAACCGTTTATCGCTAGCTTGTTTATATTAATAGCCGTAGTATTTGCTTCTATCCCATCCGTAGGTTTTGCCAAGAATCAAGAAAAAGAGAAGGATTATCGCGGTAATTCCGCCTGGAGTAGATTTTTTGACTTCTTCGGGATTCGCGCGAACGCAGCCACCAAGGTAAAAGTAAAAGGACTCGTACCTTCCATCTCCGGCATTACCGCTCCTACAGTTCTTGAAGAAGGAGAAATGGGAACATGGACAGTCAAAGCTTCGGATCCTAAAAACACAGCGTTGAGTTATGCTGTTGATTGGGGAGATAGTGATTCTAAATCACTTAAGATGATGGATACAAAATCTGCTTTTGTCCAGACGAGCACATTCACCCACGCTTACGCGAAAGAGGGAGAATATAAAATAAAATTTACCGTAAGTAATGAAAGTGGATTAAAGACTACCTCAACAGTCACCGTACATGTTGAAGAAGACGAAGATTCCGAAGATGGACCAGTCATAAGCAACTTGACGGCAAAATCTTTGAAACCTCGTCAAGCTACCATCAGATGGACGACCGATACTCGGGCAACCAGTCTAGTATGGTACGGAACTACCTCTCCACGAGACACATCAAAACAACCAGAAGTATTCCGTCCAGCCAAGATATGGAATCACAAAATAAACTTATCCCAACTTAAACCGGATACAAAATATTATGTGATTGTCGGTTCATCCAATAAAGATGGTCTGACTAAATCATCCGAGATATCTTTCACCACCCCAGCGCTTACTGACAATGTGACTCCTGTTATTACCGGATTGGAGGGTCCTTCCACAATCGGGGTAGGAGAAACTGAGACAGTAACGGTCAAGGCTTATGATCCGAAAAATAGTCCTCTGTCTTATAGAGTAGAATGGGGAGATGACTCATTACTCAAGACAGCCCTGTCTGCCGATTCAAAGCCTTTCGTCCAAACCGCTACCTTCAGTCATATGTATGACAATCCAGGAACTTATACCGCAACCTTCACTGTACAAAACGAAGCAGGTAAAAACGCTTCTTCTTCTATGAAGATTACCGTGACAGGTGATACTACGAGACCGGTAATAAGTGGTGCCAAAGCAACTGCGACGGGTACTTCGACCGCTACCATATCGTGGACCACTGATGAGCCTTCTTCTTCAGAAGTACATTATTCTAAGATTACCCCGGTTGACCTAAACGCAAACACTACGATTTCTGTCACCAATGAGTCTCTAACGAAAGAACACTCACTTGATCTTACCGGACTTACGGCCAATACCGTCTATTACTTCTTGATAGAATCTAGTGATGCCGAAGATAATTCGTCTACTTCTGCAGAACTCTCGTTCACGACAAATAGTTAAAATGACCGACATAAATTAAATCACACGGCCCTTACACTATGACAAAAACCGTTCCATTTTGCCCAAGATGGACGGTTTTTGTCATCTTTCCCCTATTTGCTGACGCCACATTGCATAATACAATCCTTTTTTATTAATTAAGTCCTGATGCGAACCAGATTCAATAATTCTTCCCTTTTCAAGAACATGGATAGTATCGGCGTGCATAACAGTAGACAATCTGTGTGCAATTAATATGGTGATGTGAGAACTTTTTTCAGAAAGGTCTTTTATTGTTTTACTGATTTCTTCTTCGGTTAGAGAATCAAGGGAAGAAGTCGCTTCATCAAAAATCAAGATATTCGGTTTACGCAAGAGTGCCCGAGCGATGGATAACCGCTGACGTTCTCCGCCGGAAACTTTCACTCCACCCTCACCAATCAAGGTGTCTAACCCCTTACCTCCCCGAGCAAGTAAATTTTGATTTTGCGCTTTATAAAGAGCATCCAAACATTCTTCGTCGGTGGCGCGCGGTTCTACAAAAAGCAAATTTTCACGTATCGTTCCAGCGAAAAGCTGCGTATCTTGAGTTACAAAGCCTATCTGGGTTCTCAGCTCTTCTTTGTTTATTGACTCAAAAGGCACTCCATCATAATAAATTTCCCCTTCTGTGGGTAAATAAAGTCCGACCAATAATTTCACTAAAGACGTCTTGCCGGAACCAGAAGGACCGACAAAAGCTACCGTCTCCCCTCGCGCCACATCATAAGAAATATTTTGTAGAGCATTCTCATTACTGGATTTATATTTAAAAGAAACATTTTTAAACGATAATTTTTCCACGGCTTCCAGGTGTAGAGAATTTTGAACCATCGCCTCTTTTTCTGTCTGCATTAATTTTTGGAAATTCTCCAAAGAAGCCTGCGCTTCACGATAAGTTCCTATCGTAGTCCCTATTTCCTGAAGCGGATTAAAAATAAAAAAGGAATATATAAACAATGAAAAGAATTCTCCAAAAGTAATTGTTTTGTTGAAAATTAAATAAAGCAAAAAGAAAAGAATGCTCGTACGAATAAAATTAATCACCGTTCCTTGGATGAAGCTCAGACTGCGTAGATAGCGGAGCTTTTTTAGTTCCAAGTTCAATATTTTTTCAGTAGTGGTGTTGAGCCGGTCCACTTCTTGTCCAGAGAGACCCAAGCTTTTCACCAATTCAATATTGCGTAAGGATTCCGTGGTGGACCCAGCCAAGGCGGTAGTCTCCGCTACGATTACTGATTGGATATTCTTGATTTTCCTTGAAAGAAACAAGCTCATCCCACCAATTAGCGGAATAGTCGCAAAAAACACCACCGCTACCACCCAATATATATTGGCCGCATAGATAGCCACGAAGATAAACCCCACCAAAGAAACAAAAAGCACGTTGACTATCGCCACTATCAGTTTCTCGGTGTCTTGCCGAACTTTTTGCAATTTACCCAAGGTCTCCCCACTTCGTTCATCTTCAAAAGTGCTGTAGGGCAGAGCCAGAGCATGTGCGATACCATCCCGATATAAATCCGCTCCGACACGCTGACTAATGCCGTTTAAGTAGTAATCCTGAAAATTTTTGGCTACCCTAGAAACAAAAGCCACACCGATGATGGCAAGCAGTAGCAGCCCGACTCCATAGAAAAATTGAGAGCTAGTGTATAGATCTGGCTTGGAAGCGTATTCATCAATAACATGTCTAAAAATATAGGGGTCCAACAAAGAAAAAATCTGATTGATAGATGCCAGAGCAAGAGTCAAAACACAAAGACCCCAATATTTTTTTAAGTAATTAAGAAAAACTCCCATAAATTTTATTTAGTATTTTATCTCCACTCTTTAAGAATTCTAAATTTGAGAGTAACTACAGATCCGAGAGTGATAAACAAGAGTAGCGTCTGCGCGAAACAACCCACAAACGGGACGAGCCCCAACAGCGTAAACAAGAACACTCCCAAGAGTATGGTCTTCCATGATACTTCAACTTCTCTCTTTGAGAAATAACGATAGACGATGCTTCCTACGATGATAGGTGTCAGTATCCATGCGAATATCATCATTATTGCAAAACCAAGCAAACCAATTATCCCAAACGGAATACCCACTAAGGTCATGAGAAGCAGAATGGATGCAAAAGGAAGGACTATCAATGTCACAAGGCCCTTACCCATTTGACCCCATGGACTATCAGTGACGATACCCGCCAAATCTCTATGAAAACGACGAAGCAACAGCCCGATTACAAGAGCGCATGCAAGCAGGGTGAGGAATTTCCACAAGAGAACAGCCGAGAATACAGCAAAAAATATTTTTGGAGAAACACCCCTCCTTTCCATCAACTTAAAATCTACGGTACCCAAGACAGTGGCTCCGTCCTCTTTTATTATTTCTTCTTTTGCTTTGTAAGTTAGATTGCCTGATATTACCGCATTGCTTCCGAGAGTTATTTTTTCCGCCTCAATTTTTACATCGCCCCCTATCGGCGCATTGATATAGACATTGCCACCAGCAATAAATAAATCCCCTGCTACCGGTGCGTCTAAGTTGACGACACCTCCGGCTATAGCCATATCTCCTCCTATGCCCAGACCACTAACGGTTACTTGTCCGCCACCCAAAAGTGCATCACCTTTTACTCCCCCAGCCAAAATAACAGTTCCCCCACCCGCCCGGACATCATCACCGATATTTGAGAGAATATTCACATTTCCACCTCCGACGATGAGATCAGCTAGGACGTCTCCACTTACAACGATATTTCCTCCCGCCAAAACGAGGTCTCCATCTACCTCCCCGGCGCTCATGACACTACCACCAAAAGCATAGACGTCATCTGTAATTTTTTCACTTTTCCCGATTGAAAGCTGTTCTCCTCCCTTAAATTCCGCAGAAAAAGAAACTATCGGCAAAACCAACATCAAAACAAATACTCCATATTTCAAAAAATTCTTCATAAAATTATTAAAATTAATTTATAATATCCACACTAATCTACTAAACATTATAATTTTTATAGGAGAAAAAGTAAAACCAAAAAACCGACCACAAAACAGGCAAAAATCCCGACTATCCTTACAAAGAAAACCACTCCCTCTTGTTTACGATTGTCCATGTATAAACGGAAAGGTTCGGATAGAAATATAAATCCCATGACCGCGGCAGACAATACGAAAAGAGAGAGCATCATCATTAAAGGCAAAAGCGACCCACTATCGTCTTTCGGCAAAAAAGAAGTGGCAATATTCATAATAGAAACTATAAGCACTATATACACTGCCGCCGCTAGGGCATACACGAATGGTTTTTTCATATATTTATTATACTACTAAAATTTATAAGATAGATATCGCCCGTTTTATAGCGACAAATCCGTAAGCCCACAAAAACGGTAGCCATAGAGGCATAACACCCAAAAATGATTGTCTGGTGAAAGTTTCCACTCCAGTGTTGATAAAAATATATTCAAAGATGGTCATAATAATGAAACCAAGGGCTAAAATGGCACAATCCCCTCTAATATATTTAATCAACAATGAAATAGAAATAATTACAATATAAATTATTGTCAGAAAATAATCATTCTCCACCAACGGTATCAATCCAACCATTATAAAAATAGGAATCGCATTTTGTATTATCTTTATCACTTTTTGCATAATTTTATTATATCAAATTTTTTTCCAAGATATTTTTCTTGAAATGCTTCAAATAAGCAACCAGAATAAAACTGATGATGACCATTAGAAACCAAGAAGTTATCTTGCTCGTAGAAACGACGTCCCAACCATGAACCTGGTTCGGATATTGCCAGGCACCCAAATAAGTGGAGATGTTCTCAGCAACCCAGATAAAAAAAGCGATAAGCAAAAATGCCAAATTCATCGGCATCCACCTGCGAATATTGGTCACGGTAAAATACACCCTTGTCTTCCAAAAGAAAACAAAGACAGCCAGAATCAAAAATATCCTAAAATCATAAATATAATGATTGGTAAAAAAGTTTAGGTAAATCAAAAAGCAAAGCAATACACTCAAACCATAACGAGAATAATTCGTGAGTTCTAGTTTCATTATTTTCCAAGCTTGGCTGATATAGCTCCCGATCGCGGCATACATAAATCCGCTATAAAGCGGGACCGTGGCAATTTTTAAAATCCCATATTCAGGATAACTCCATGAGCCAATAGCTGGATTAGTTTTATATAGTTCCAAGATAAGTCCGATAATATGAAACAAGAAAATTACTTTCACTTCATCTTTAGTTTCCAGTTTGGTGAAATAAAGTATCGCTTGTATTGCCACCGCCGCAAGAAAAAGGAAATCATATCGGGCCAGTCCAAAAAGAGGAATATGATTGGAAATAAAAAGAAGTACAAAAAAAGACCCGGCAAATATCGCCGCCCGCGCTTGTTTGACTCCAAAAACTAAAAATTCTTTCATGACCACAAAAAAACTTCAATCCTAATCGCTATTTATAAGAAATTTGAAACTTTTAATCATTTTCTCAACATCATTGAGAACGATAGATTTATCAAATTCTACTACTCCTTGCTCTTTGGGATAATTATCAATATTTACAGAATGAATGGCATACTCAATAGCATAACAATCACCATCTACTATGCCACGATAACTAGTCGTCTCGTAAAAGTTCCCCGCACCGGCATCATTAAAGGTAAACTTTTTAAAAGGATATCCACCAATATCGGACGTCCCCCCTTCAGTGTAGATACTCAGTGTCTTTTTCAAACAACTATTTATCGCATCTGAAGTGGTCGATCTCCCGATGGTAAAACGAGCATTTGAGAAATTTGTATTGGGCATATATGTTTTAGGGATAATCACACTTGCGAGAAGCAAACCTTCTTGTGTCGCATTTACACTCCAGTCTGTCGTTGGAATTTTAAATCCCGGTATACTTTTGAAAAACGGATTATAATCAAAAGAAAAGACACCATTGGCATCTAAAAAATTCTCAGTACAATCTTTTGATTTTGTAAAGGTTAGTTTTGGGTCATAAGTTATATTTGCAATATCAGTAAATGTTTCGGTACTTTCCGCCACTTTTACATCACCAAAGCCTTGAATAAAAGAATCGTCTATCTTTTTAAAGATCACTTGTCTATCTGAATGCATCCCTTCTGAATCAAAGGAATAATTACCCAAGAGAATACCATCTGCGAAAGTGCCCTCAAAAGATCCCGATGAACTATCTTTCTGATAATTATTGTAAGCGAGCATACCAAAGACTGCTCCCTTCTCTGCGGATTGGATGACAAGCGTGTAAATATCTTTTTGTAAGTGTGCGACATAACACCCCACGATAGAATCCCCTGTGCCTACCGAAGGAATTTTTTCCACAGCAGTTTCATTCCCCGTGAAATATATAATAATGAGAGCGAGGGTGACGATAAATATTAAAATAACTATTTTGTAAATGTTTTTCATAACTATATTGTATAGACGTTTTTAAAATAGATCTATTACAAATACTCGTTAGAAACAAGTAAGAATCGCTCTTGCTTGTTTCTAACACAGTTTATGTGTGTCTTCCCTATTCAGCTTTTTTGTATTGAGATAAACCGAGAATGTTTCCCTCGGAATCCTTAAACCAAGCCAGGAAACCCATCGCACCATTTTCTCCTAGAGGAGTTTTGCCTTTTACGACCATGCCACCATTTTCCACAACTTTATTTAAAGCCAAATCAATGTCCGCAACATCAACATAAAACATCGGATATGGCATACTAGGATCACGCTTACTAGAACCGCCATTTATAAAGCCTGGCTCGGTCGGTTGCATTTTGGCATCAACCTCTCCAGTTTGCCAACTGGTATAACCAAATTGCTCCCATTCAAACGGCTTCCAACCAAAAACGTTTTGATAAAAAGCTTTTGCTCGCTCCTTGTCATCCCATGGAAATTCAAAATGTGTTACTTTATTCATAAGATAATTATAACACAAAATAAGATAATCTAAAGGCAGGCTGTGATGACTGGTCTAGTACGTGCCAGCTCAAACGTCGTAAGAGTATTCTACCACTATCAAGAACTATCCGGCGACCCGTCTAGGTCTACTTGTTTTACTTAATTTTTTCTATCCACATCATATAGACGTCCGTAGTCTATCTTAAAGGGTTTTAATAATTGAATTTTGGTAAATAATTGATATACAAAAGATCGTGCTTTAGGATCTTTTAGGTAATGCCTAATAGGATCATTGATTTTACCCAAGCTTTTACCATCTAAAAGTCTAAGGGTTCCATTTATGCGATATTCTAAATCATGTTCGCTTACATCAAAAATAGTTCGGGCTTCCTTAATGATTTCTAGTCGATATTTAATCTGTCTGATATATTCTTCTTTAGATTTTTCAAAAAAGTCAAAATGCTTTTTTATATTCTCCAACACATCCGGTAAAATACCTTTATTAATTTTCTCAATCTTCAAAACAAGAGGGTAGCACTTTGCACAATATCCTCTTCTGAAAGAATGATCTTCCACCTCACAGTTTAAACATTTTTTAAATTCATCAGGATATTTCATAAACAATATTATCTGGGTTAGATTCTTTTAACTACATTATTACACTAAATTTGCCCCGCACTTCTGGCAGAAGTAATCTTCTAATGGTTCTAGGGGGTTATTGTTGTCATCAACATTAATTATAATGTTTTCAAGGAAAATGGTTCCAAATTCACCACATTTATCGCATTTAAAATAAAGTTTTCTACTAGTATTTAAAGGTGTTATTTCTATTGGTTTAATCATATTTTGATTATATCATTTCTATTCCTTAACCCTAACCCGTTTAGGTCGGGTTTCTAATTAAGAAGATGGCCAACCATCGGACATAAACCGAGAGTTTTTGCAGTAGTTTTGCGACAAGTTTGGTTGCCTTGATAGAGATATAATATCTATATATTACAGCCTTAAATATAGCTTGAATCATTAAGTATGATATTTTAGTTGTGTAAAAACTATCACATAACCATCGACCACAAAAAAATAAAATATTCTTTATAATTAACGTTTTTACTTACTTTTGTACCAAAAAATATGTTTTATAAAAAGCACGCTTTTATATCCTTTATTTATAAAGCTTAAAACATAAACATAAAAAGTGTTTTACAAAACTCTCTATTATTTTGCTATACTTTCAACATGTCTTTAGATAGAAAGAAAGAAAAATTTATCCCTATGTATTCAATCCCCTTAAAGGAGGGTACATATTTAAAGATAAGGCCTTCTGCCAATGCTTGGTGGAAAGATCAGACTAAGACACAAAGACTTATGGCTCTTTTCTATGTAGGCGTATCAGCAGCAGAAGCTCGCAGGAATATCGGTATTAGTAAAAGAAAATATGATTATTTTATAAAAATACATCCAGAGGTTCCCGAAATACAGAAGCAGTATAAAGATGAAATTTTTATACTTGCCACTAAGACAGTAAGAAACAGGGCATTAAGTGATCCTGCATGGGCATTAAAGTATTGGGTTAAAAAAGAACCTGAAGAATTTCGTCCTCCTCGTTTACTTAAAGAAATAAAACTAATGAAGATAGAGTTAAAAAAAGACCAAGAGGAATATCGAGATGAGGTAAGAATTTTAAAGAGAATAATTGGAGCTTATAGAGAAGCTATCGATTATAAAAAAGGAAAATATAATGTAAATTATTTAAAGAAAATTGATAAAATGATAATTTATTACAATAGACAAAATCGAGGAGCGAGAATAGAAAGGTTTAAAGAATTAGAGGCTTTGGAAATAAAGAGACAGAAACCAAATTCAGAGCAAAGTGGATTCCCAGGTTTTAATAATTAATCTTATAACTAAGCACTAATTAATATCCTACTCAGTGGGAAATACACCAACATAAGAATTGCCGAAATCATCTTTACAAGACACTTTCCAATCGTAGAAGTCGTCGGAATGAATAACGTGTTTCTCTGTCGCACTTTTCGCTGATGTTGTTTCTATATACGGAATTACCCCACTACCACCATTATAATTCCAAGTACAAATCGATGAGTTTCCACTCGGAATTGATAACGAATAACCGTCTTCGCCATCGTAGAATGTCCCTACTTGTATGCTTGTTGCTTTAATTTCTGTATTTGCTTTTACATCTATCGTTGGGTCGCGAACATCACTATTTTTACTAAACCAATATATACCCCCTGCGATTATCATTATCGCGATGATTCCATTTTTTAATTGCTTGTTTTCCATAATTATTTATTGCTTACTTTCTTTTTATTAAATCGTTGGATTAATAATGTAATTGCTAAAGCAATAAAAACCATCGGTACATTTACAAAACTAGGAAACAAAATTGCTAGAGCTGCTCCGATCCCAAAAACTATTAATAGTTGCTTATTTTCTGGTTTCATTTCTTATTTTCTTTTGCGCTTAGTAATAAGCTACCCGAGATAAGACGCAAAAAGCCCATCACGGGTAGTAGCTTGCGCCACTCATATAGGTTTCCCTATACGGCCAGTAACGACGACCCCATGACGGGTTCTTTATGCGTTACTGGACTTGTGACCATACCCTAAACGAATTTAGGGGTTAGGTCGCCTTATTAACTTGTAATGAGATTATACCTCCTTTTGGAAGGCTTGTGTAGCTTAGCTTCCTTTCAAACTAATGCGTAGTGGAGTTATCCACACTTATAATATTCTACAAAGTGGTACCAGCAGCCCAACGGGTATTAAAATTCTGAGTTAAAGTTTTCCTTATATCTTTACCAAATTGATCTGGGATCATAACTATAAGCGATTCTTTACTACCTAAGTCTATTAACCCGTGTCCTATAATTAAGAATCTATCTTTCGATAAGATATATCTGTCATGAAAATCCCTTGTATTGATCAGACGAATTTCAATCTTTGTTGCAGGGTATTGTTTTTTAAAATGTGTAATTGCAGTAGTAAGTGCTGTTATTTTCTCTCTTGAACCTTTCTCGCGTGTAAGGAATCTTATTTTAGGATGATATTTAATAAATTCTTCTAAAACATCTAGAGAGCGGACACCGTAATATGGATCACATATTAATAATTCTCCTTTAGGAATTGATTTAACCAGTTGTTCTAAATTTTGAGTCGCTTCTCTTGGTTTCTTAGGGTCAATACACACGACATTCAATAGGCCATCTTTTCTAAGACCTTTTAAATGTTTTTCTCCAATAATACTAATTTTTATTCCCTTACCATCTTTTCCCTTACTAAGCTTGGTGCCGTAGGCAGGAGCCATAGCTTTTTTTAATTTTGTTAATCTAATCGGAATATCTAAATAAGTATCAAGAATGGTTTCAATTTCTTCGTAAGTTAAATATTCGTTAGAAAATTCATGTTTACTTACATACAGACACCAGAGGCCTAAATCAAGTAATTTTTTTGTTCCAATATCATACACTGAAGGTATTTCTGTTTGTTTTTTATTTACTGAACCCCACTTTTTCTTTTCGGTGTTTAGAGCCATCTTGTTTTAAGAGAAAATATTCATCCAAGTATTTCTAAGGTGATAAGTTCCATGCTTCTTAGAATCAACCCACCCTGAAGTTTTTGCTGTGACTGAGTAATAAAGATTAAATTTATAACCTAATAAATCTTTCCCCGTCATCTTGCTCCATTTTGTGCTTATTGCACTCATTTCTACGTCAACATTAGTCCTACCTTTTGCCATAAATGCAAGCAAAAGAGTAAATTTCTTTGGCCCGCTCATTCCCTTAGCGTAAGTTTTTATAAAATTTCTCTCATTAAGCGAAAAATCTACATTAGATACAGCGGATCTCTCACCCTTCTTTTTTACTCTATTTGAGATTAGAATTTTTCCGGATGCAGACTCTAGAGCGTCAAGACAGGTATTAATAATTTTTTGTGCTTTTTTTAATTCAAAAACAATCTCTTCTTTTTTCATATCTTATTTTCTTTTTACATATACCTTCTGACCTGATTCTTCAAGAGCAGTTAAAAAACCCTTTTTATCAGAAAGTCTATTTAAGGTTGTTTGCACAACCGATATCTTGTAATGATAATCATTCTTTGCAAGTTCCTCTAATACTTCTCGCGCTGTATGTTTTTTAGAAAAATAATTTTTAGATACAAGAAATAAAACACCTCCTTTTGTTCCAGTAAAATTGATGCTACTAGAAGCAGGAGTTACTACCTTCTTTTTACCTTTGGGAAAGACAAAAGTCTCAAGTCTATCTAGGCGTTTCAGTATATTAATTATTTCTTTGTTTATTTTATCCGACATATAGCCAACGCTTTTTATCTTTAATCCTTCGCAACTCACGCTTACGTACCAGACGAAGCACTGTCGATGAAAGAGTGGTAACTGGATAATAGTGGCCATGTTCTTCCAGGGCAATCTTGATCACACCAAGCTCTTTGGGTTTTTTAAAAAAACCACCATCAATTAATTCTGCAATCAAGGTTGCGGGTGTTGGCTTGGAAGGAGTTTTCCCACTCGGTTTCATTTTTTGAAAAACAGGTTTTTCTTTATTCCTGCTGGGAGATATGCCACCCTGAATTTGAACGATCAGCTCAGCAACCTCCCTAGGAGTTCCTTCTACTGTTATTGTTGCACCATTTTTATTTTTTATATTTGCTTTAGCCATGTATTCACTTATTCAAGTATACTAAGTATATATGAATAAGTGAATAAAGTCAAGGCATTTTCTGATTATTATACAAGATAGTAATTTACCATAAAGTTATCCACTCATTCACTAGACTTAATAAGTGTTCAGAGTATGTTGTGTGTTGTATGGATAATACACAAACATATGGGGCTCAGATAGGGTTTCCGGCGTTCGTAGCCCAAGAGCAGATTAAATACTGCCTATATGCTCGTAAATCAAGCGAGGCGGAAGAAAAACAAGCTCTTTCAGTAGATTCTCAAATAAAAGAAATGCTCACGGTGGCACAAAGAGAGAACCTTAATATTGTTGATATGTATAGAGAATCCCATTCCGCCAAGGATTGTGGACAGCGTCCAGTTTTCAATAAGCTTCTAGTTGATATTCGTGAAGGAAAATTTAACGGAATAATGGTGTGGCACCCAGACAGATTGAGTCGAAACGCCGGCGACCTTGGAGCAATTGTTGATCTTCTAGATCAAAAGAAATTAATTGAAATCAGAACTTATAGTCAGAGGTTCACAAATAATCCAAATGAAAAATTCTTACTAATGATTCTTGGATCACAAGCAAAACTTGAGAATGATAATAAAAGTGTAAATGTAAAACGTGGACTTAAAGCAAAATGTGAAATGGGACTATGGCCTTCAGTTGCACCTACGGGTTATCTAAACTCAAAAAATAAAGACCAGCCCGGAGTTGTATTTGTAGATCCTATACGAGCACCCATCATGAAAGAAATATTTGTAAAAGTTGGTCATCAAGGTTGGAGCGGAAGAAAAGTATTTAGATGGCTTAATGAAATAAAATTTGTTACTAAGACTGGGAAAGCGCTCACTCTTAGTAATGTTTATATTATTTTAAATAATAATTTTTATCACGGTACTTTTGAATACCCAAAAGGTAGTGGCAGATGGTTTTTAGGTAAGCACATTCCACTTATCAGTAAAGACTTATTCGATGACACACAGAAACAGCTTCACCTACAGTTAAGATCTCATGTGAGAAATAAGGAGTTCGCTTTTACCAAGATGTTAACCTGCGGTAATTGTGGCTCTGGAGTAACAGCACAAGAAAAATACAAAACACTAAAAGATGGCACAGTTAATAAATATATCTATTATGGTTGCACTAGAGCAAGAGATATTAATTGCAAAGAAGGGTATATCGAGGAAAAAATATTAATTAGTAATCTTTTAGAAATCATAAATCAAATTGATTTAGATAAATCTGGGATCAAGAAAAAGCTTGAGGTAGAAATTGAGCGACATAAGAAATTCCATTCGGGCATCATGGGTAAACCAAAAGAAGAGTATTCAGCTCAGGATGCTGATATAAGAAATTATGCCAAATACTTACTTACTGACGGATCAGTATTTGAAAAGAGAGACTTATTGGGATGTTTAAAAAGTAAAATAGAGTTAAAAAATAAGAAGATTAATATTACTTAATCTTTAAGATCGATTCAGTAGTCTTGTCATAAGAATAATTAACGATCTCACCTTTGATGATCAAATCAATCGCACTTCCGATCACCATAATTGGAGCAATGAACCACTCCTTTGGAATATAATTTTTTCCATGATTGTCAGTGATCTCAATGTCTAAACATGAATCACTAAAAAAGCGATGTATTAATCTCTCGAATCTTTGAGGGTTCATATTAAAGCATTTATATGTAGCAACAATAGAAACTGGAGCCATAAGATAAGTAGGGTCTTGAATTGCATTTTTTATACGATCTTCAATACTAGTAGTCGAAAAGCCAATTTTGAAAAGATTTTTTGCACTAGCAATTCTAGGGTTATCACTTAAAGATTTTAGAACATATATATATCCAGTTTCTAAATCTTCATCTTCAATATTATTAATATTTTGCAAATCAGTAATTATTCTTCCTTGGTTAGCATGCAAACCATCAACAAGTGAGCGTAAAAACATATTAGATTCTGTACCGTTTTCAAAAATAATTCTTAATCTAGAGTTAAATTTTCTTTGTTCATTTTTTGCAAGATTCCCAATATCTTGAACAAGTCCAACTAGTCCGCCTAAAACAAAGAAAGTTCCTATTTTAATTTGAGTTCTGTTTTCGAATGGAATTATTACTTTTTTCTTTTCATGCAAAAGATTTCTCATTTCGTTAAACACTTGTTCGAACTTTGAAAAATCAGAACAGGGTTTTCTTCGCGCAATAAAATCCGCAGTGTTAACTATTTTTCTTTGCGGAACATTCTTTATATTAAAAACAGAACTATCTTCAATAGAAAGTAGATCTAAGTCATCGTCTTCAAAAATATCACTTACTGTATCAATATCTTTTTTTTCAATCTTTAAAAGACCATGAGTATCATACTTACTTAGAAAGTCCCTTTGTTCCTTATTTTCTCTGATGTGTTTAAGACGTGATGCGAGCTTATGTTCATGAATATCTCCACCACTCTTTGGTTCAGTGTTGTGCAACGAAAAGAACTCATTTATTTCCATAAATGATTCTGATAGCCGATCATCAGGTGTAGCAGAAACAGCCTTCTTGTCTATATCAAGAAGTCCTAAATCGTCATCGTTTATTAAATCTAGTAAATCGTTTTTATTCATATTAACTATTTAAATTATCTGTCTTAATCTTTATAAGATAAAGCCTTGCTTCTCCAAGCCTCTTTTCTAGAGGGTCAGAAGAATTATGGTCAGGATTTCTTCCTGTACGTTTCTTGAATTCATTCATTTTTGGCCATAGAATTTTAACCTCCTCTGGAGTCATTTCAATTCGCGAAGAATCAATAGTATCTTGAATGACTTTAAGAATACTCGATGTGACCGATTTTGAAAGTATTTCAAAAGCTTCTTGAAATGGATTAATTTTGTCGATAAGGTCAATATTAAGTTCATCTATATTTACAAACTGTCCTGCCATTCTTACGAATTTCTTATCTCCAACTTCTTTGATTTCTCCGTTCTTGATCACAGAATCGACTACAACATGCTGACGCACTTCCTCAACTTCAAGATCGGTAAGATCAGGATATTTCATTTGAATAATCTTCGGGATCATCACTTTGTTTATTACCTCAGGGTCAACATTTCCAGGCAAAGCCTTAATCATCTGATCATCCTGAAGAATTGAAGCTTTTAGATCGTTGATATCAGAATCAATAATCTCACGAACTCGATCAGTGCTTGGAGCCTTAAATCCGTTTACTTTGATTTCACCTGGAGTAAAGGCTGTGTCGTCATTTGGGAATCGTGGCTTGAAGTTGTAGTGCGGAGCCATGACTTGTTCCATAAGTAAAGAACAAGTAATAGCTTTCAACATGTTATTTACCGACACCTTAACTTCTCCATCTTTTGCATCTGGTTGTGCGATGAGGTTTGTAAACTGTGCGTGTTTTTTATTTGCACTATCACGAGTACAACGACCAATGATCTGAATAATTTCAGTAAGTGAACTACGGTAGCCGATAGTTAAAGCATGTTCACAGTACGGCCAATCAAAACCTTCTTTTGCCATACCAAGAGCAATAATGATGTCCATATCCTCCTCCTTTTTCATTGTGCGGAGATAGTTTGAAATCTTTTCACGATGCTTCGAATCATCTTCAACAAGATTTGCTATTTTTAGAATTTTTCCATCACGATCACGCCTGATTGTGTAAACTCCAGTTTCTTCGTCTACGCTAACTGTTGATCCGTCACCAATGATATCAAGTATCATGTTTACTTCTTGATATTTATCTTTCATAGACTCACCTGCGTTTACGTTTGGAATGTGAACAATAGTTTTTTTATCTGTATCTAAAACTTCCGCAATAGCAGAGATGTACTTACCTTGGTAAAAGTGATATCCAATGCCCAAGGTCTTTAAATAGGTGTAGCCATTCAATTGCTGATAGTAGTTGTATGTTACTTTCTGAAACTTTGCCTCATCTTGTGGTAACAATATCGCAACACCATCTCCTCGGAAGTATGATCCTGTCATCGCAATAATATGCGCGTTTGAGTTTGTCATTATTCCATGCAAAACTCGTCCTAAAATACTGCTTTCTTTATCAGCAGCTACATGATGAAATTCGTCGATAGCTAGTAGGGTATCATTAAATTTAAGGTCTTCAATTTGCTCGCAAGCAAATCTTAGTGTTGCGTGAGTACAAATAAGAATCTTCTCGTCGTTATCCATAAAATTCTTGAATGCTTCAACTTTGCCTTTGGCATTATCAAGACCTGGAGTACAGAGGTTGTAATTATCGTTGGGTTTCCAGTCAGCGAAGAATCCACCTTGAGTTAGGTTTGTTTCACTGAAAGATCCACCAATAGATTTTTCAGGAACGGCAACGATAACCTTTTTGATTCCTTGATTAGCAAGTTTGTCTAAAGCAAGAAACATCAATGCTCTTGATTTTCCAGATGCAGGGGGTGCTTTCAAAAGGAGGTATTGAGCACCTCTTTTCTCAAATGCTTTTGCCTGCATTTCACGCATACCAAGTTCATTGAGTTTGGTACTTTGTCCTGTTTGCGCGTATGTTGCTTCTGCTACTTGAATTGTTTTCATAGTATTATTGGTTAGTTTTTCTAGTAATCATTTCTTCGTAAAGTTTAAACAAGTGGGCTAGTCGATCCTCGTCACTTTCAAATGGTTTACTTCGGTATATTTGATCAATAGCGAGATCTAAATATTTGTGAGCTTCCCGTAGTCCATCTGGCATCTTATCTGGATCATATAGGTCTGCCATCGTCTTTTCTGGATATTTCTCACGCTCTTCAAGAATGTTGTATACATGACTAGTGAGCGACTCTTTTTGTTTAGGTGTTATCTCAGGAAAAGGAAAATTATTGTACACAATATCCTTTGAATAACTCAATCTTGTTTCGAACTTTCCTCCTACTGCTCTAACCCATGCCATATGCATTCTTGAAGTAATGACACTAAACAAATATAAATTTTCCGCTGGTACAATGTAACAACTATCCGTGATAATTGAATCCTTGCCTGCTATACCAATTGGAATATATTGTCTCCTTTCGGAAGAAACACGAGGAACAAAAATATAATCAATACTTTCTTTTTGAGTAATTTGTGCAAACAAATGAGGGATATTTGCAAGTTTCGGCCTTGAAGATGCTAACCTAATCTTCTCTACACTATCAACAATCTTTTTAATGGCAGGTATGTCCTTAAGTTTACTAAGGGCATCATTCTTCATCCATAAACAATAACGACTTCCGCCATTTAAAAAAGTATCAGAAGTTACTAATTTTTTAATATATTTTTGTGATCTTGGTTCAGTTGCTAAAAAAGAATCTTTCTCCTGGGTTGATAAAATCAATTTACCTCCATCTGCTGCCATGTTTCCAAAGTTTATTTCAGGGAAAGATGAGAGTGGTTTACTTCTTGAGTGCACAAAGATTGTCTTTCCTTCAACTAAATAAGGATTGATTTCCTTAGCGTTAACATATTGATGCTCTGTATATATACGTTTATTTTTAAAACCTGGATTCGACAGTCCAATAATTACACATGTTACACCCGCATTTCCCTTAGCAAGATTTTTCCATTTAAAAGATTGGTAACCAAAAATTATCTCGACATTTTGTTTAAAAATAAGTGGCCACAACATGGAAACCTGTTCTCCTTGTGTCACAGAATTAGTAGAAACTAATGCTCCTTTAATTAAATTGAATCCTGATATATATTGAGCCATTTTAAAATACCAAATAGACACATAATCTAGAGATTTATACAATCGTGTATTATTCTTAAAAACAAACTCAATATCAGATTTTTGCTCTTCTTTTTGCTTTCTAGAACCTTCAAATGGAGGATTACCGACAACATATATCTCGTGTTCTCCAACAGTTTGATCTCTACGAGGACAAACTTCATTCCAATCCACTCGTGTCGCATTGGCGCAAACAATCTTTCCGCTCTCTTTAAGAGGAAGTGTTGCTTTCATAATTCCAAACATTCCGTCAAAATACTGGTTCATCTGGTGCTGAGCTAACCAAAGTGAAAGTCGTGCGATCTCATGTGCAAAGTCATCTATTTCTATTCCGTAAAATGAATTTAGCGAAACCCCTGAATACGACATCATTTGATGTCCGAGGTCTTTGGCGTAACTAATTATTTTTGACTCTAACTTCGAGAGTTCTTTATAGGAAATAATAAGAAAATTACCTGATCCACAAGCAGGGTCAAAAATCTTAATTTTTGAAACTCTTTCACGAAGTTTTGTAAGTTTCTTAATATCATTCTTTGAATTTTCCAATTCCTCATAAAGATCATTCAAAAAGAGAGGTTCAATGACTTTCATTATATTGGGAACAGAAGTGTAGTGCATTCCCAAGTTTTCTCGTTGACCAGGATGAACAACAGCCTGAATCATAGATCCAAAAATATCTGGGTTAATTGAACTCCAATCCAACTTTCCACATTCAATAATTAGTTTTCGTGAACTTGCGGTAAATGTTGGTAATTTAATCTTACTTTCAAAAAGACCTCCGTTTACATATGGAAATTCCAAGAAATGTGACGCGAATTTCGATCGATCAGAATCTTTAGTATTTAAAATATCAAAAAGTGTAGAAAAGTAAGTATCCATCTCGTCTCCATTTTCGTGAGTGTGAGATGTTACAGAATTAGTAAACATTCCTGTTGTAGGGAATATGCCCGTATCTTCAGCAAAGAAACAGAATAAAAGACGTGAAAGAAATATGTTTAGATCGTGACTGTTGTTTTTATAGTATTCAGGATCGTCGCTTACAATTGCCTGATACAACTTATCCATTTTGTAGGCGGCACGAATATCAGCAGGATTTTCATTTACATGTTGAGATTTTTCCATTCCACACCATGGCAAGAAGAATGCATAGTGTTTACCAAGATCTTCGATTTGAATATCAAGTGTTTCTTTTGTTTTTGTATCAATTGCCAAAAATGTTACAAAATCCGTAACAATAATAAAACGTGGGTTGAACTTGTATGAACTCTTGTCTTTTTGAAAAATATCAATAGCGACATGCTCGTCTTCTTCGAGGGTAGTTATATGGAAAAGTACCTTGTTCTTTAAGATAATTTGATCATTCTTGCCAGATAATTTAGAAGGATTTTTAGACAGCAAAGAAATGGTGCTTTTCGGCAATTCATACACTGAAAGCAGATCAAAGATAAACGATTCTTTGGAAAAGTTTTGACTTAGATTTTCAAGATTTTCTTGTAAGGTTGCTAAATTGATCATAAATTATTTAAAAAGCTCATCAACTGGAACTTTTAAAGCTTTCGCTAGATTGGCAATTGTTGAAAGTGTTGGATTGTTTTTTCCGTTTTCAATATTACTAACGAAAGACTTATCTACATTGAGAGTCTCGGCAAGTTCTGTCTGAGTAATATTTTTCTTAGTTCTAATCTTCTTGAGATTTTCTCCTAGTTTTTTAGCATCATCTTTCATAAAAAGATTATATCATAAATAGTTGTATTAAACTACAACAAAAAATCACCACTTTGTTAATGGTGATTTTTTGCTCTGAATACTGCACTCAGCAGGTATGTCGTGACTGCATAGGTATCTGTTTAGTTTCTGACCCCTCTAGGTCCATCGATACTAAACTAGACTGCTGGGAGACTTGGATTCGAACCAAGATATCATCCTCCAGAGGGATGAGTCCTACCATTAGACGATCTCCCAATCGTTATTCTTACAATAGTATAAAATCACCTTTTTATCAAATTGATTCCGAAGCAAAAAAGGAGTATAATTAACGGTATGATTATACTTTTTATTATAGGAATTTTACTCGGTGCTATGGCTGTAGTTTTCGCTTTACAAAATATTGCTGTTATCACGGTGACTTTCTTTTCTTGGGAGCTCACTGGCTCTCTCGCTCTCGTTTTATTGATGACTATCCTCTCAGGGATGCTTATCTCCATCTTTCTTTTGCTCCCGCAATTTATCAGAAATCATTTTAAGTTTAAAAATCTGCAAAAAGAAAAAGAGAACCTCACAGAGGAACTCAGAAAACAAAAAGAGCTCACTATTTTTGCCAAGAGACCCACAGAGGTAGAGGCAACCGATGTGTTATAAAGAACTCCCCTAGCTCAACTCTATTTAGATCCGCAAAACTTCTGCTATAATATTTCTATTAGCATTAAATTAATAAAAATATATGTCAAAAAAATTAATTGGATTGATTGTCGTAGTTTTAGTACTAATAGGTGGATATTTTATTTTTGGTGGTAATAAAGACGCGGAAAATGAAGAACCTGGAAATACAAACGCGGAACAACAACAGACTGGCAAGAAAATGGCTTTCTCTGAATTCTTGAAACAAGGAGGAGCTTATAAATGTGAGGTCAAGCAGTTTCTGAGCGATTTTGAAAACAGTGGAACGATGTATGTAAGCGGAAAAAATTTGAGAGGAGAATTCAGCACCGTCGCCGAAGGCAAGACGATGCTTTCTTCATTTATTTCTCGTGACGGATATTCTTACACTTGGTCTTCTTTGGCGCCTGGGATGGGCTTTAAAATAAAAGTTGCTGAAAATACCAAAACTACGGACACGACTACTGACACGAGTGGAGCATACGCCTGGGACGCAGACCAAATCGGTGATTATAATTGTGAAAACTGGGTAGTGGATACAGCAAAATTTGAACTACCAAAAGACATTACTTTCCAAGAAATCAAAACAAACTACTAAAAATCTATTTTCTTCATTGTTAACATATGACAACAAAAACATTACTTAGTATCATCACTGGTATTTTTGTCCTCTCTATGAGTGCGTATTTCTTCGTTTCGCCAATTGCAACCCGCACGTTAGACAATACACTCGTTGCTCAAAATAGTGAAAACTATGTGGTGTCAACTTCTAGCACACCTACCGAAAAATTAAGCCCCGTTCAAGAAACACAGCCCACCCCAAAGCCGACACCTACGACCCCCAAACCAAAACCTACCCCAGCCCCAGTCACGGGATATACAGCTAGTGAGGTTGCACTTCATGCTTCAGAAAACTCGTGTTGGTCTATTGTAAATAAGAGTGTGTACAATCTTACATCATATATTTCACGTCACCCGGGTGGTGCAAAAAAAATATTGCGTATATGTGGCATAGATGGCACCAGTGCGTTTGAAGGACAACATGCTGGAGAGTCTAGTCCAGAAAAAACATTAAAGGGATATTATATAGGGCTACTTAAATAATATGAATTTTATTACACTACATCTTGTGGCCCTTATCATTACCGCCCCGGTCGTATTATATGCAGATCATATGGGTTTTAAGTATCTCACAGGTAGGACACCAACCATCAGCGCAAAGAAACTGGCATGGACGCATCACCTCGTGACTATCGGCCTCATCCTTCTGATTGTTAGCGGTATTATCATCACAGTCCCCTTGTGGGCCATAATGTTTGAGAAGCCTTTATTCTATGCGAAACTTGCATTCGTTTGCACACTTGCAACTAATGGATTCTTTATTGGAAAACTTATGAAAAAGGCGTCGGTGATCCCGTTCGCAGACCTTTCGGTAGAAGAAAAACGGCTTCTTTTTGTTTCCGGAATGGTATCCGCCTGTAGTTGGGGAACAACAATTCTTATTGGATTTTTTGGTCTTTAATTTTTAGATTTATTTCTTCCCTCGGCCATAGCTACGAGACTGTTTTCCTATACAAGCTTTTATAAAAGCTGAAAAAAGTGGGTGCGGAGAAAGTGGATGCGCTAAAAACTCCGGATGAAATTGAGTGCCTAGGAAAAACGGGTGCTTGCTCTTTGGAAGTTCTGCTATTTCCATCAAATGCCCATCTGGAGAACGTCCAGAGAAGACGAGACCTTTTGCTTCCAGATCTCCGATAAATGAAGGGTTTACCTCGTAGCGATGACGGTGTCTCTCTACCACTTCTTTCTTACCATAACTATTTCTGGCGATAGTCCCCTCACGCAAAATAGCCTTGTATGCTCCCAGACGCATAGACCCTCCGTATAGATTATTTTTCAAATTTTCTTTTTGGGATTCCATCACGTCAATCACCATATTTTTGGAATTTGGATTTACTTCTCTGGTATTCGCGTCTTTCAATCCCAAAATATTACGCGCATACTCTATCACCATCATCTGCATACCATAACAAAGCCCAAAATACGGAATCTTGTTTTCTCTCGCAAATTTTATCGCGCTCAGATTTCCTTCCACTCCTCTCTTACCGAAACCGCCGGGCACGATGATGCCGTCATATTTCTTTAGCTCTTTCAATTTTTCCGGATGCTCTTCAAAATCCACGGAGCTCAACCAAGAAATTATCGGTTTCCTGTTTTGCGCGTAAGCCGAATATTTGAGTGCTTCAATGACAGAGAGGTAGGAATCCGACAGCATATAGTCTCCGGATTCAAAATATTTCCCCACCATCGCTATCTTTACCGTCTGTTTGCCGTTATGTGAATGTTTGGCAAAATTTTTCCAAGCATTCCAAGCTGCGACGTCCGGGCTTTTCTTTGGAAGATCCAAAATATCGCAAATTTTTTCAGATAATTTTTCTTTTTCAAAATTAAGCGGAATATCATAAATACTATCTACATCCGGTGCAGAAATTATGCGGTCAGATGAAATATTACAAAACATGGAAAGTTTTTCTTTTCTCTTTGCGTCCAAGACGGTGTCTGCTCTGGCGACAAGCATATCAGGAGAAATTCCGGACGAATTCAAAGTACGGACAGCATATTGTGTCGGCTTCGTCTTCATCTCCCCCACTTTCCCTGGAGTAGGCAAATAAGAAACCATGGCAAAGAGGACATCTTTAGGATTCTCAATTTTCATCATACGAGCCGCTTCCAAAAACAAAATATTCTGATATTCTCCGATGGTACCCCCTATTTCTATAATGACGATATCCGCCTTGGCATTTACTCCCGCTTTTTTTATACGGTTTATCACCTCCATCGGAATATGAGGAACGACTTCCACACACTTTCCGCCGTATTCCAAATTTCTTTCTTTTTCAATAACTGTTTTGTAAACCCGACCGGTGGTCATGTAGTTTATACGGGTTAAATTCAGGTCCAAAAATCTCTCATAGTTGCCCATATCTTGATCCGTTTCATCCCCGTCCGACAAAACAAAAACCTCACCGTGTTCAGTGGGGTTCATGGTGCCTGCGTCAACATTTACATATGGATCTATCTTTACTGAAGTAACATTGAAACCGCGATTCTTCAAAATAAGTCCTATAGAAGAGGCTGTAATACCTTTCCCTACTCCGGAAATAACACCCCCAACTACGAAAATATATTTGGTATTCTTCTTCTGCATACTTTACAACTTTATCAACTTTCTACTTTATAACTATTTGTTAAGGTATTTTCTAATTGCCAGTAAACTGGAAACAACACCTAGGATTATACCCGATAATAAAAGTATTGCAAAAATTTGGAAAAAACTAGACAGATAGTACTGATACATATTGATACCGAGAAAATTCGTCATCGCACTTCCGAGCCAAGCAGTGATAGGTAAGAAAATCACGAGTGTAATCATAGTAGCTACTACACCATAGATCGCCCCTTCCACCATAAAAGGTCCACGCACATGCATCTTGGATGCCCCGACTAGGCGCATTACTCCGATCTCTTCTTTGGAAATGAAGATAGTCAAGCGAATGGTATTGAAAGTGATAATCATAGTGATGATGACTGAAATTAGAGTGAGGAGAAAACCGAGCCTCTGCGCTCCGGAGATAATGGTATTTAACCTATTTATTACCAACTTATTCTGATGGTAATTTACTTTATCCACGATAGATCCTCCACCGGGGGTAAGTGAATTATCGGACTTCATAAAGTTTGCGATATCTTCATATTGAGAAACTTCTTTGGCTTTGATGTTGAGATATGCACCGAGCGGGTTGTCCCCTATCTCATCCAAGGCTTGGATAGTGGGATAATCATTCTGATGGCGTTCACGGAAAATTCTAAGAGCCTCATCCGCACTAGTGTAAGAAATGTGCGCCACTTCTGGCAACTTTTCCAAAGAAGATTTGAGCTCCATAATTTTTTCTTCCGAAGCACCAATAGTGAAATAAATAGTCACATCCACTTTATCTTTTATTTGGTTGAGTGAAAAGTGTAAAACTGCTTGCAGTAAGATAATGGCCGTGATGACAGAGAGGGTGATGGTGACGACCAAGACAGCCGCCCAAGAAATGATTCCACTTCTTTTAAAGTTTAGAAATCCGCCCTTGATTATTCTTCTGAATGTAGTCATTGCCATAAAAATATAAATTAATTATACCACCTACTTGTTGTGTTTTGTATCCCTTACAATCTTCCCATTTTCCATCGTGATGACTCTCTTGTCCACAGACTCAATCACTCCGCGATTGTGTGTGGTCAAAATCACCGTCGTGCCAAGATCATTTATTTTTTTTAAAATCTGCACTATCTCATAGGTATTGACTGGGTCCAGGTTGCCCGTGGGCTCGTCAGCGATGATGAGCTCGGGTTGGTTGATGATGGCTCGCGCTATGGCCAGGCGCTGTTGTTCTCCTCCTGACATTTGGTGAGGAAAATGATGGAGCTTTCCGCTCAAATCTACAAGTTCCAAGACATGCGGAACATCACACATTATTTCTTCTTCAGTTTTTCCGACTGCCTCCATGGCAAAAGCAATATTTTCATAAGCAGTCTTGTTTGAGAGCAATTTGTAATCTTGGAAAACCACTCCTATCCGTCGGCGGAGATCAGTCAATTCTTTACTTTTTAATTTATGCACGTTGATAGACTCAAAAAAGACCGTCCCGTCCGAAGGAAACTCATCTGCCAAGATCATTTTTACCAAAGTAGTCTTGCCTGCACCAGAATGCCCGACGATAGAAATAAATTCTCCTGGCTCTACAGTAAAAGTGATGCTGTTGAGTGCGACTGCGTCCTTATAATTTTTTGAAACATTGTTAAAATAAATCACGTTCTTAATCTTACCATAAATTCTTCTCCGCCTCAATGAACAAGTCTATCTCCCCATCCAAAACAGCATCCACATTGCTGGTTTCAGCATCTGTCCTGTGGTCTTTAACCATTTTGTATGGATGAAGTACATATGAACGAATCTGATTTCCCCACTCTATCTCTGTATTTTTTAGTTTTATACTTTCTTCTATACTTTTTTTCTCTTCTTCCGCTTTTTTGAAAATTTTCGCCCTTAGGATGGCCATAGCTCGTTCACGGTTATTCTCTTGTGACCGTTCTTCAGAAGAATGTACCGCTATCCCCGAAGGCAGATGCACTATTCTGACCGCTGTTTCTCTTTTATTTACATTCTGTCCTCCGGGGCCGGACGAACGGGAAAATTCTATCTTTAAATCCTGGGGCGGAATCACAAAATCTTTTTCTTCCAGTTTAGAAAATTTGGGCAAAACTTCAACAAGCACAAAGGATGTGTGGCGCAATTTTTTGGCATCAAATGGAGAGACCCGCACGAGCCTATGGACACCGGATTCTTTTTTTAGCATACCATATGTATTTTTCCCATCTATCTCAAAAGAAACATTCCTATATCCTCCACTGTTATTTTTATTTTCATGAATTAAAAAAACTTTCCAACCATTCTTGGTCGCATATTTCACATACATAGAGAAAAGCATAGCGCCGAAATCTTCTGCGTCTTCTCCACCGGCACCGGAAATGATAGTAATGATAGCATTACCTTTGTCATATTTATTCACTCCCTCCTTTCTGGCTTTTAAATCCGCCAACTCTTTTAAAACAATTTGCGCTTTATTTTTATCATTCCAAAAATCCGGAGACTGCATCTCTGCTTCAAGCTTTTTTATTTCATCTTCTATTTCATTTATGTCTTTCTCCATAATTTGAGTCCCGATGAGCCGAGAATGGGAATCGAACCCATGTTCCTACTTTACGAAAGTAGTGTTCTGCCACTGAACTATATCGGCAATAGCATGGAGCCGTTGATCGGGATTGAACCGATGACCTCGATATTACCAATATCGTGCTCTACCAACTGAGCTACAACGGCATACCAACATACTAGTTTATTTTGACTAATTTTGCAAAAATTATTTTTATGATTTGAAACATATTTTCCAATAAAAAAACAAACTGTGGATTGTGTGGATAGAGTGGATAAATATGTATTGTAGTTTTTGTTGGAAAAGTCTACTATTAAAAATAAGAAAAAATATTAAAATAAATTTTCTTAAAAAAATTAAATGAAAATCAAAATTTTTAAAAGAGGATTAGTAGTAAGTTTTTTGGCCCTTTTTCTTTTCGTACAATTTTATTCCTTGACTGAATATTCTTTCGCAGTAGTGGACAATGTCGTCGTCACCTTAGATGTTGACTCTGGAATCAGTATTTCAGATGGAGCAGCCGTCACCATGGCTCCCCATATCAGTATTTCTTCAAATAGTTCTATCGGCAGTTCTTCTTGGACAGTCATCACAAACGGAGCTAATGGATATTCTCTAGCAGTAAATGCCAGCACTGACCCAGCCCTAAAAAGCACCACCGATTCTTTTGCAAACTATACAGAAGCAGTAGCAGGAACCCCTGAAGCATGGTCTGTTCCTTCTGGAAGTAAAGAGTTTGGATATTCAGCCTATGGCACAGACACTTCTACTGTCACTTGGGGCGCAGCCGCTTCTTGCGGTGCAGCCGGTGTACCGAGTGGTACTCAAAACTATGTTGGTTTTTTGCCGACTCCTACGACCAAGATAATCGCGACTAGAGCCACTGTCACTCCTTTCACTGGAGTAGCTACGACTATATGTTTCGCCGCCGAACAAGACGGTATCTTCGCTGCTGCCGGCACATACACCGCCACCATTACCGGTACTGCTGTAACTTTGTAAAAGCAAAATGAGAACTTTCTTTATAAAAAGAACCTTCAACAGAGTACTTGTGCTATTTTTTTTGTTGAGTCTTTTTTTATTACCAAAACCGAGTGACGCTTACACAAAGACAAATATAAATGTAACTCCCCAAAATGACTTCGTCGTGGAACCAGGCAAAACAGAAGTCTTCCTAAATCCTGGAGAAAATATTGTAAAAAATATTTCAATCACTAATAGGATAAACAAGACAGTCAAATTCAAACTAACTACCGAGGACTTCATCGGAACCGACAACGCCAAACAACCAGTTGTTTTATTGGGAGACACAAACAGTCCTTATTCACTTAAGGATTTTATCATTCCAGAGATAACGGAGTTTAGTTTAGAATTTGGAGAAAAGATTTCTATTCCTGTAAAAGTTTCCGTACCCCTAAATGCCGAACCGAGGGGCTACTATGGTGCGCTTATTATTTCAAATGATCCAGACAAACTTTCTCCGGAAGACAGCAAAGAAGCAGTCGGGCAGACACGCATAGTTTCTAGAATCGGTTCTCTCTTTTTACTTAGAATAAACGGCGAAGGAAAAGAGGAAGGAAATATTGAGGGTTTCAAGGTCATCGGTCCTGACAAGACGTTTTACAGCGAGAGACCGGAGGGTTTTGAAATTGCTTTTAAAAATACTGGGAACGTGCACTTGGTACCTCACGGAACCATCACAATCAGAAATATATTCAAACAAGTTTTAAAAACCATACCAGTAGACGCATATTTTGTGTTGCCAGAATCTACCCGATATCAAGAAATCCATTGGGAAGATGGTTTTAGCGTCGGCCGTTATACAGCGAACCTCTCGCTATACAAAGGTTATGGCGAGGAGTTTACCGAAGCGCAAATATCTTTTTGGATAATTCCTTGGAAGATTCTCTTGCCGATAGCTATCGCTATCCTGCTAGTAGTGATGATCCTATACTATATGCTGACACGATTTGAATTAAGAAAAAAATAATTTAAAATGAAATTTTTTATGCCCCCTTTCAAAAGAAGAAGCCTGGAAATTTTTTCACTTTTCTTGTTTTTTATTTTGATATCTGCATTTCCTACATACTTGCTTTTTGCGCAAGTGATGGAAAGTGGTACTTACAAAATACAGACTGACAGCATAAACTTTGGAGGAGAGAGTTCCTCTAGTGCTAACTACAATCTAAATGACACATTGGGAGAAGTGGCTACTGGAGAGTCCAACAGCGCAAATTATTACATGCACGCCGGATATTGGCAGATGCAAGAGAGCTACATCTCTATCACCAGCCCATCCGATCTAGCCTTGGCAAACATTGGAGGCATCACCGGAGAAAATAGCGAAGGATTATTATCCTGGCAAGTCATCACAGACAATACTGCCGGTTATACGATGACCATAAAGACAAATACCACTCCCGCCCTCACTTCAGCCCTAGACTCTTTTGCAGACTACACTCCAGCCGGAGCGGATCCGGATTATGATTTCTCTATTTCCCCTCTCATCTCCGCTTTTGGTTTTTCTCCAGAGGGAACGGATACAAACAATCGTTTCAAAGACAACGGCGCCACTTGCAACATCGGCACGGGAGAAACGGTGGGCAAATGCTGGGACGGGCTTTCTACTTCCCCCAAAGACATCGCCGGCAAGACTAGTAGCAACCATCCGAGTGGCAGTACGGTGGATGTGCGTTTCCGTGTAGAATCCGGTTCTAGTCACATCCAAACTTCTGGTAGTTATTCTGCTTCAATAATTGTAACTGCATTAACCTTGTAATATCGTTTTTATGCTAAAAAAATTTTCCCTTTTTATTTTAATAATATTCTCTCTTTTTCTTTTCACTAAAAATATTTCCCAAGCTGAGACCAACGGCATTGAGGTAAATTTAGGAGTTGAAGGTTGCAACAACAACGGCATATGTGAAATAGGAGAAAATCTGACTAGTTGCCCCGCAGATTGCACTGTCGTTCCTACTCCAGATTCAGGCACCACCAGTGGCAGTATTCCAAAAAACCTATATATCTACAATCTTTCTATCAAACCGGATTTTAATAGTGCGATTATATCTTGGGATAGCTCTATTGGTACTATCAGTACTCTAAAGTGGGGAGAAACTCCAGAAGTGAAGGCCGGCATTTTGAGCAATGTCGCTTTCGCCGTAAAACATAAAGTGGAAATAATAAATCTCAAACCGGGCACGATGTATTATTTTACCATAGAGAGCCTAGGCACCAATGAAAAAACAGATATCTATCCTCCTACTTATTTTTTTACAAAATTTTTAATTGATACGACATTCCCTCTAGCTCCACGCAATGTGAAAACTTCGGCCGACATCACTGGCATCTCTATCACTTGGGACAATCCGCCAGATGATAATTTTTCTTATATTCGGATCATGAGACATGAAGATCGTTTTCGTGGAGATCCATTTTTAGGAAAATTAATTTATGAAGGAAGTAAAGAAGCCACACTGGACACAGAGGTGACTCCGGGTAAAAAATATTTTTATACTTTATTTGCTAGAGACAACAAAGGAACTTATTCTTCGGGTGTAGGAGTGTCTCAAATTGCATATTCTCCGGAGACGACGACGCCAATAATTGAAACTCCTCCGAAAATTTCTTTATCGGAAAATTTTTTCTTGCACCAATACAACCAAGCTGTTGAATTATTATCAAATAAAAATTTGATAAATGTTGAGAGTGAAAAAAGCACTGTCATAGATACAAACTTAAAAACTTATCCCGATGATCTGATAGAAATCAAAAACACGGATGGCGAAGTCATCGGCAGATATTTATTTTCATTTAATAAAGACAGCGGACGCTTCCAAGGCGTGCTCCCACCCCTAGAAAAAAATAAAACTTTCTACATAGAAGTGTACCGGTACGAAGACGGAGTAAAGACAAAAATCAGCGAAGGTTCTATAAAAGTAAGGGAAGAAGGGGGACCAAAAATTCCATCATCTTACAATGAACTTTATATTTATTATCTCGCTTTGGGCTTTTCCCTCTTGATTTTGCTGTTTTTTATGCTCTTTTTGCTAAAACGAAGGAAAAAAGACCAACAAAAATAAGACTTTTTTAGGAAAAAAATTAAAAGACATGAAATGTGGATAACTAGTGGATATCCTGTGTATTTCCTATTATAATATAAGGGTATAAATAAATATCGGATAAACGAGAAAGCATTTTTTTGAATCTCGGACATCCTAGAAATTATTATATATCTATATAAAATGGAAAATCTTAAAAAAGCTATTCCCCTAAATCAGGCATCTAAAATTTCTGGATACCATTCAGACTATTTAAGCGCTCTCATCCGCAAGGGTGAGCTAAAAGGAGAGAAAATCGGAGGAAGTTGGTTCACCTCCGAAGAAGCGATCAAAGATTACGTCTTTAAACAAAAGGTCCGCCACAAGAAGCTCGCTGTCGTGGACTTCCTCTCCCCCACCAGGACACGCAAAATATTTATTTTGGCTACCATAATTTTCTTTAGCATTATTTTGTCCGGAATTTATTTTTACGGGAAAAATACAAAGATAATTGTAGAAGAAGAGAGAAAGACTCTCTCTTCTGAGGTGGAAATAATAAATTAAAATTGTAAATGAGAATTTCATTTTTACAAATAAAAAATACTTCTCTCTCTAGAAAAATATTTGTTTCTATTTTTGTTTTTCTCTCTGCTCTTTCCCCTCTCTTTGTCCTGGAAGCTGCCATCAACAAACAAATAAATTATCAGGGCAAACTAACCACCAGTGCCGGTGTCGCTGTGGCAAACGGAACTTATGTCATGGAATTCAAACTTTACACCGTGCCTACTTTAGGCACGGCGATCTGGACGGAAACGAGAACGGGGGCAAACGAAGTACAAGTGACAAATGGACTCTTCAGTGTGATGTTAGGAGAAGTCACCGCCCTTACTGGAGTAGATTTTAATCAAACACTTTACTTGGGAGTAAAGATAGAGAGTGATGCGGAAATGACCCCCAGAAAAAAATTAGGCACTGTTCCTTCTGCTGTCGTCGCTGAAGGTGCTTTAAATATTATCGGTGGTGGAGCTGGCACTATCCCCTATCAATCTGCCGCCAATACTACGGCCTTCTCGGCCGTGGGTATAGCAGGACAAGCCTTAATTTCTGGAAACACAGGCTCTCCTACTTGGTTTGCTCCTACTTTAGGCTCGGTACTCTTTGCTGGTGCCAATGGAATCCTATCCCAAGACAATGCAAACTTTTTCTGGGACGACACGACCAACAGACTCGGCATCGGCACGACGAGTCCGACAGAAAAACTGACAGTAGCTGGCGGTAATATTGTTCTAAGGGAAAATGATGATGGTTTTGATGCTTTACGCTTAGACGCTGGTGCTGCTTCTGCAGCTATTCGAGGATACAGTAACGGTGTTCAAACCATAGAAATTCACACCAATACAGGTAGTACTTCATATTTTAACGCAGGCAACGTAGGCATCGGGACGACGACACCGACAGTAGGAAAACTACAACTAAACCAAACTACCGACTCTAGCTCTGGGGGTATTACAGTTACAGATTCTTCTGTGACAAACTCGCTTCGTTTTTGGGCAAATGCCACCCAAGGAAGAATAGATGTAGCTTCCAGCGGAGTCGGTCCACTTATTTTAAACTCTGGTGGTGGCAAAGTCGGTATCGGTAACACTTCCCCTCTTGAACTCCTCACTCTCGGAACTGCAGGCACGACAGCAGGAACACTTTCACTAGCAGGAGCAACTTCTGGTAAAGCAACCATTGTAGTAAATGCAGTAGCGGGAACTCCTACTCTAACCTTGCCTACGACTACCGGAACTTTAGCATTGGTGTCAGATTTAACCACAGGCTATGTCCCCTATACCGGAGCTACTACAGATGTAGATTTAGGAATCTATCAACTAAGCACTGGAAATTTGATAGCGGGTTCAGCAGAAATTTCAGGGCTTACTTCTGGTAGGATACCATACGCTTCAACTGGAGGACTTCTCGTAGACTCTACTGGTCTGATATATAATGGCACAACTTTTGGCACAGGAGTAATTTCTGTTACCGATAACAGGTTGACTACTGTTGATACTCTAGCAGATTCCTCTGGAACACTTTTGAGTACTACATACAATACTCTCTCCACAGTGAGCGGAGCATATTTGGATTTTGTTTATGATACTACTGCCAACAAAAAAGTCTCTGCTGGGGTAACCGATACAGGTAGATTGGTTGGGCAGAGATTTAATGTTTTAAGAAACTATACAACCACCGCAGATAATGGAACACTCTCTCTCTTGCAAGGTATGGTGTTCGGTTATGGACATTTCAATTCTGATTTGACCGCAACCCCAACTACTACGACTGTTACAGGATTGGCTCTAGCTGGAAATAATATTACAGGAGCAATCGGGACTCTTACAGATTTAGACATATCTTATTCGGGTGGTGGAACTGTAACTACTCATACAGGAGTAAACATCGGAGCATTAACAGGCACAACGGTGCGTGGTATGCGTTCACTTGTTGCATCTGCAACTAACGCTTGGAACTTATACATTGATGGAACTGCTCAGAATTATTTTGCTGGGAATGTAGGTATTGGGACGACGACGCCAGCTGCAAAATTGCAAGTGACTGATACTTATAACATGTTTATCGCTGGGTCTGGTTTAGGCACAGGAGCAAATTTCTATTCAGATAATAGTGTGTATTACGGAACAACCGGAAACAACAGTGCCAACTTCTTTACTAACAACCTACCAAGAATGAAAATCACAAACGATGGTCTAGTCGGAATTGGGACAACGAGCCCAGGGTATATGTTAGATGTAAGTAATGCCGGTTCTCTTGGCCTTACAAATAAAACTGCCGCCTTAACAAATTCTCAAAGTTTGCCTGGTTCTTTAAATTTTAGTGGCTATGGATGGAGAACTGCTGTAGGTAGTGTGCCAATTGATGGACAACTTTTATTCAGCGGAGCTTATAATGGTGGAACAGGCACAGTAGAGCCTTATTTATCTTTTCTTTTGCATGGTTCAGGAGCATCAGATACTACCCTCTCTGAAAAAATGAGAATTACAAATAGTGGCAATGTCGGTATAAATGCAATCGCCCCAGGTGCTCCTTTGCAAATAGGTACTGGAACATCGGGTGGAACTATACTATACAGAGGTTTAATACTAAGTGGTGGTTGGTCAAGCACACCGCAGAGACAACAAAATCTTATAACCTTTAAATCTACAAACGCTGTTAATGCTGACCCATTTAATGATACAACAGGAGAAAGTGCAAAAAACTTTCACATAGGTTTGCTTTCGGATACTGCTTTTATGAATACTACTCGTAGGTTTAGTATTATAGAACAAGGAGCCGAGAGATTTACTGTCCAAAGTGGCGGCAATGTGGGCATCGGGACCACGGCACCGACTCAACTATTAGAAGTCTACGGAACCTCGGGAAGTACAACTTTAACTCTTAGGGACTACAAAGGTTCAGCTGGTGCAACGGCAAACATGCTTTTTGGTTTATCTGATGGAGTCTTCGTATCATCTTCGGCTGCTAAAATTCAAGCAAGGCCAGTCACTGGCAGTACTTCTGCTCTAGCCTTCAGCACATATCATGGAGGGTTAACAGAAGATATGACAATAAACGCTGGCAACGTCGGAATCGGGACCACGGCACCTATCGGCTTGCTGAATATTTCTTCTTCTACCATCCCAAATCCTATATTTAATATTACTGCTCCTGCCTCCACAAATGGACAAGGAGGAATGGTTAACTTCTCTCATATAGGAACCGAATCTTCTCCTCGTTCTCAAATAAAAAGTCTACTAGAAAACATCTCAACGAATTATCAAACCTCTCTAACATTTTCCACCACAAAATCAACAAATGTTCTTACTGAGGCAATGCGTATTGATAGCACTGGCAATGTGGGCATCGGGACGACGGCACCAATCACCAAATTACAGGTCAATTCAACAACAATTGGCCAAGGGATTGTATCCGTATCTTCACCCGCAAGTGCCTTTGACCAAGTAGTGTCAAAGTATCAATTCTATAATTCATTTTCTCCTTGGGACATTGGTTGGGGAACCCAAACTTTGGCTGAAGTAACGACACAAACAGGATCCACTAGTCATGCTGTCGGTAATCTAAGTTTTAGTGTCAAAAAAGCTACCACAGATGCTAGTGTTACTGAGATTATGAGAATTACAAATAGTGGTAATGTAGGCATCGGGACGACAAATCCAGGAGCGTTATTGGATGTATATGGTAGTGATAATGGCGTAATTAGAATATCTGGGTTAGGAGCATCAAACAGAGACACAGTGAGTCAATTAGACTTTTATAATCATTACGCCCTTTCAGTAGTTACTACTGGACAAATAAAGTCCATGCGAGGATTGAATGATCACAAAGCAGGACAATTAGGATTTTTCACTTCTGCCGCATCTACTGGAACTTTGACTGAAAGAATGACGATAAATGAAGCTGGGAATGTTGGAATTGGAACTGTTACTCCAGAAGCAAAACTTGATATGTATGGAGGATATTTATATATAAGTGCTGGGGCGGGTGCAGTAAACAATAGTGTCCAACCATCCGGAATAAAATTAGGAAGCGATGTATATGCCAGAGCTGCTGTCATCTCTAACTACCGAGGCGCTTCCTCTGGAGATTCCGGTATAGATTTTCAGACATATGGCTCAGCCGTAGCCGTAAATGCCATGAGAATTTTAGGTAATGGTAATGTGGGGATAGGGACGCCAGCGCCGGGAGATAAGTTGGATGTTATCGGAAAAGGGTCTTTTACTATAGCCCAGTCTGCTGGAATCAACGAGGCTCTGAAGATAGTTGATAGTGCGAACGGTCTCGTAGACAGGGGTGTGAAAATGGGACTATACGTAGCGAGTGGTGTGGGAGCAAATAGGCTCGGAGCAGAGATAAGTGCTGCCAACGAGGCAAGCCTTACGAGTTCATATCTGACATTCAATACGGAAAATAGTGGCGTTGTCGCAGAGAAAGTAAGGATAACAGGTGCAGGCAACGTCGGAATAGGGACAACGACGCCCAGTGACCAACTTGAGGTTGCTGGTCTTTCTGGGGCATATGGAAGAGCATTAGTATCTGATGGAATGGGGGCAGAACGTCGTGGTTTAATTTTAGCAAGTGCGTCGGCGGCAGTAGGTTATGCCAGAATTGATTCATATAAATATGGAACAGGTGCTGGGTATCTTCCTTTAGTCTTAAACTCTGGTGGTGGTAACGTCGGCATCGGGACGACGACGCCGACAGCGGGGAAACTTCAAGTTGATGGTAATATCATATCTTTGTCTGCAACAAATGGTATTGTTACTGCTCGTAGCACGGGAGCAGATGGCAATAACGCATATCTTCAAGTTATCGGCGGAACATCAGGGGCAGATTGGTTGATAGGTACAAATAGGTCTGCACTCGCGGGAAGTGCAGAAAATTTATTCTTCTATAAAAACGTCGCTGGAACAGGGACCACGGGGACGAAAATGATGATTAGTGCTGATGGCAACGTGGGCATTGGGACGACGACGCCCAATGCAAATCTAGAATTATACCAGACAAGTAATACCGGAGCCGTGCCTCATCTTGGTCCAGCCTTGCGCTTATCAAATGGTTTTGCTGATAACGGTACTTTTACTTGGAATGTAAACAGTGATTATGCGGGAACTGTTGATTTTTACACAGCAGACACATCATCGGGAGGGGCAAATGTTATAAGTTTTATTAGACCATATGTTCAAACGATTAGTGGCGTCGGATGGGATATGGCTTTTGGGACATCAACAACTAATGCTACGGCTACTGAAAAATTCAGAATAACAGGTGCAGGCAACGTCGGTATCGGGACGACTACACCAGGATCAACTCTTCCGACAGGGTTTACTGCAGGGACAGTGTTAGAGATTCTTGATGCGGGCACGAATGAAGATACTGGACTGTTCTTAAGAAGGTCAGCTTCCTTGGGTCTTGATATTTGGCAAGATAGTTCAGTGGGAACTGCTTATATTGATAATCGTTATGCCAATGCTGCAGGAAATATTTACTTCCGAACACAAACCAATGGCACTCCTGTCAATGCGATGACAATATTGGGTTCAGGATATGTCGGCATCGGGACAACGGGGCCAAACCAACAACTTGAAATAACCCAAAATTTCAGACTACCTTCAACGACTTACAACGCAGGTGCTCCGTATGGAGTCATATATAAAGATGGAAACCGATTCATTCATAACTTTAATTATGGAAACAATGGCACAGTGACGACTAATGGCAATAATACTTTTGTCGGTATCAACGCCGGTAATTTAACAATGGGCTCTACAGCAACCGGCTCTGGTGACGCTTCAAACAATACGGGCGTTGGTTCTTATTCTTTATATTCAAACACTACAGGGGGTTCCAACACTGCTATTGGAATGTCTTCTCTCTACTCCAACACTACAGGGGGTTCCAACACTGCTATTGGAAATTCTTCTCTCTACTCCAACACTACAGGAAATTCCAATACCGCCAATGGATATACTTCTCTCTACTCCAACACTACAGGGGGTTCCAACACTGCTATTGGAAATCAGTCTCTGCGACTGAACAGTACAGGAAGTTACAACACTGCTATTGGTGACGCGTCTCTTTTTAGTACCACAGTAAATTATAATACTGCTATTGGTTATGTTTCTCTTCAAACCAATACGACAGGAATTTATAACACTGCTGTTGGTACTTTTGCAGGTACTTATATTAATGGTGGATCTCCGACAAACACCACAGGAGATTATAATGTATTTTTAGGATCAAATACCAAACCCCTAGCCGACAATGATCAAAATGAAATAGTAATCGGATATGATGCTACAGGTGTAGGTTCAAATTCAGTCGTGCTTGGTAATGACAGTATACTTACCACTGTACTAAAAGGTAAAGTCGGTATCGGAACTACGACGCCAGTCAAAGCTCTGGATATAGTAAATGGTTTAATAGTAAAAAATGCGGCTGGTACGACTCTCACAGGAACCGCAGACCCGACAGCAAGCACTACCCTGCTAGGAACTGGTACGTTATTTTTATCTGAACTTTCCATTGGAGACCAAATTACAATAAATGGAGAACAGAGGTTTATTACGGCGATAGCTTCAAATACGAGTTTGACAGTGAGCCAGGCTTTTACCGATACCGCATCTGCTTCTGTCACCAAACAGCCAGCCATTTTTGCTTCAGTACTTAGCGCAGGAACAGTCGGTCCGGTTATAAATGCCGTGGGACAAATTACTCTTCCAAACAACGTATCGTATGGAGCATTACTTACGACAGGAGTACGGGCAAATCTTTTAACTTACAACACCAGCAACCGTGCTGTCTTTGGAGCCAACTCCGAAATAGAAACTGCCGGAACTGTTTATATAAAACCACCAACGGGTGGAAACATCTCCATCCAAGGAGGAGCGACAGATGGCGCGACAGCAGTAGGTACAACCTTTTCTACTTTGAATAATTTAACGACAGCAGGAGCAAAGTTGGTTTCATTCCAAAATTTAACGACTGAAAAAGCATATATAGATAAGGATGGCGGTGCGTATTTTGCAGGTACCGTCGGTATAGGAAAAATAAATCCCATGGCAAAAACAGAAATTTATGGAGCTGGACAAACGACTGCAAACATAACTGACGCTGGGGCAAGAACAGATATGCTAGCCATAAATTCCAGTGGGACTGCGGCTGGAAGTGGAGGAGCAATCTTGTTTGGACATGCCAATTCAGTAGCGGCTGGAAGTGTAGGAGGAGCTGCGATTAAATATTTGGTTACAAACGGAGCCAATAATACTCAAGGAGACTTGGCATTCTCTACCAGAAATGCTTCTACTGATACTGCACTTACAGAAAGAATGCGAATCACCCTCACCGGCTCTGTCGGCATCGGTGATGATACTCCAGATGCAAAACTTGACGTCAAAGGCACCGTCTGTCTAGACCTAAATGCGGACGATGTCTGTACCGATAACACAGCAGCCCTCTCTGATTCCAGATTGAAAACAAAAGTCATAGATATACAAGATAGTCTTTCTTTAGTCC